>JBOGCN010000040.1:0-10219 GCA_050689115.1 Segnochrobactraceae bacterium EtOH-i3
TCGGACGCGCCGCCGCCGATACCGAAGCGAACCTTCTCGCGGGCCTGCTCACCGCGAACGCCGGTGCGGGCGCGACGATGGACGACGGCAAGGCGCTCTTCCATGCGGACCACAAGAACCGCGCCGCGTCGGGTGCGGCGCTCTCCGTGACCGCTCTCGGCGCCGCGCGTCAGGGGATCCGCGATGCGGTAGGCCTCGACGGCCAGACCAAGCTGAACGTTCCGCCCCGCTACCTCGTCGTCGGCAGCGATCTCGAAACTGTGGCGGAACAGCTTCTCGGAACTCTCTATCCTTCGCAGGCATCCGATGCGGTTCCGGAAGGTCTCCGCCTCAACCTGCTGGTGGATCCTCGGATGAACGGGCTTGGCTTCCGTGTCTTCTCGGATCCGTCCGCCGCTGAATGCTTGAGCTATGCCTATCTCAGCGGTGCGGAAGGCCCGCAGATCGAACAGCGCGACGGCTGGGACGTGTTGGGTCTGGAAATTCGGGCGGTCCTTGATTTCGGCGCCGGCATCACCGGTTGCCGCGGAGCGTACTGGACCCCGGCGGCGTAACCTGCCGACAGTTGAATAGAAAAGGGGCCCGCGAGGGCCCCTTTTTTTGTTCATCGGAACGTTGTTCTCCGGACAAGCCCGTCCCAGGGCCGCCATATCCAAGTTTTAACCCGGCCTTTGGCATCAGGAAGCAAGGATCGGTGATATTCGAGATCCGCAAATGCGCATTCCAGCTTCGCCGCCGCCCGCATCATTTCTTCACGGTCGCCTCGTAGACCGTAAATATTGAAGACAACTTCGGCGGCTTCGTCACGAATGTTCACAACGCCGCCTCCGATTTCTTGGGGTCGGGGCCGAGGAAAATGTGCTCGCCGACCTGGTGATAGATCCCGGCGTCTCGGAGACGCTTCAG
Source organism: Segnochrobactraceae bacterium EtOH-i3 (assembly GCA_050689115.1). Lineage (GTDB taxonomy): Bacteria > Pseudomonadota > Alphaproteobacteria > Rhizobiales > Segnochrobactraceae > JBBSSF01. The sequence goes on from JBOGCN010000040.1 coordinate 907, forward strand.
CCACGAGCGCGACGTGGCCGCGTTCGCATCAGGCTGTCGCTTGCGCAGCTCCACGCCGAGCGCCTTGCGGTCCGCGGCGCCGTCCCGCGCGACCGCCGCGAAGCATTCGCGAAACACCGCCGCAAATTCGTCTGCGCGGCCAGCGCGGGGCGGGGGGGCGTCGTCCGCCTCGATGCCGCGGGCCACCACCACCACGCCGCCGGCCACATCCAAAGTGAACGGCCAGCGCCCACCGGACGGCCCGAGATTGCTCGCGTCGAGGTGAAGCGTCGCCTCCGTCTTCCCAGTTTTCGCGGTCACGCGAAATATTGTGTCAACGGCTCCGGGAAATGCTGAAGATCCGCGCGACCGCTTTCCGTCCGGAGACGGGTGGTGAAGCACCAAGACGGCCGGCCCTGCCAGCGCGATTTCTTGGAGAGCACGGGCGGCAGCCGATGCAGCCGCCTGCGAGTTCTCGTCACGGCCGGCGATAAGCTGTGACAAAGTATCAAGGATGACCAAGCCGACCGACGCACCGTATTTGTCGCCAACGTCGCGGACCGCCTGCCCCAAGCCGGCTCGCCAGGTTTCGTCCATGAGGTCGCACAGCCCACCGACGACCGCGACCGGCGGGGGCGGATCCATGCCGGCCGCCGCCGCCGTGAGGCGGCGGCGGGTCTCGTCGGGTCTTTCCGCGGAGACGTAGAGGACCGGGCTCGCGGCGGTCCCGATCCCGAGGAACGGCCGCCCACTGGCCACGTCAACCGCCAACCGCACCGCCAGCGCGGACTTGCCGGCGAATGCCGCTCCGATCAGGAGGGCAGTCTCCCGGCGGCCGAGCAGGCCCTCGACCACGAACGCGCGATCCGCGCCCGGGTCCGGGTCCCCCAGGCACCACACAGGCAGCGCCTCGGGGCCGCCGTCCGGATCGGTTTCGGGGGCGCGCGTCCGCGGCTGGCCGGCCGGCTTCCGGGACCGTCGGGGTGCCGGCTGGCTCTTGGGCGCCGTGGGCACGTCGTCGGCGAAGGCGTCGAACAGCGAAGCATCAGCCATGGTCATGGTTTCCGGCCTCCGCCTTCAGCGCCGCACGCATGGCGAGCCAGAATTTCAGCACGTCGGCTTCGCGGACATCTTCGGCGATGCCGAGTTCGTCGAGCCGGTCGCGTCGGATGTTGGCTATCTCATTTGCGACATCGGCGCGCTTCTCGCGGGGTGCGGCGATGATCTTCGCGACGGCCCAGGCCACGGCCCGCCGGGAGCGGGCGAGGGGAAAAACGAGCACGGGAGCCAGATCAGCAGGCGCGGCCGCCCGCGCGGTCCGGGCCATGCTGGCCGGCCGTTGGAGCTTGACGACACAAGTCATTCCGCGCCCTCCGGCTCGATGCCCTCAGCTTCCGCCAGGATCCGTCGAAGTTCCGAAGCGGGAACCACAAACCGAGAGAGAAGTTTTCCGAAGCGGATCAGGCCACGCTTGTGGGAATCATAAAGAGATTGCGAGGAAAGGCCGAGCATTTCGGCCGCCTCCGTCACGGAATAGAAGCGTTTCTCTTCGGGCATTTGGACCTCCGATCTTCGCCGAACACAATTGTTCGCGCGTTCATCGGTGCCCCCGCCGGTTCTGCCCTCCCGGACAGTTTGCCGGTATCGGTCAAGCGCTGGCAAGATTCGCCCCCCTCGCCAAGAGGGCGCCACGCCAGACATCCTTGACCGGATTTGCCGTGTAGTGACTTGGTTCGTTTGGCGTTTTCGGTGCCTGTCGATTTTTTTTAAGGGGGCGGAAAACTTTCAATCACCGGCTCGCCAGTGGCGGCGATCCGCCGCCCTTCCCGCTTCTCCAGTTTCGGTGCCCTTCGGCCGGCGAAGCCGGCCTCTTCTGGCCGTTTCCGGAGGCTTTGCCGGAGGAAAAAATATGTTGGTTATCAGTTGGATGCAGTTTTCTGCACCCTTGCTTCGGGGAAAGCCGGAGCCACGCCGACCACTCGGCCGAGACGATCGTGATCCGGTGCGGCATGTGGCGGAAGGCCCGCACCTTGCGCTCCTCGATGCGGAGCAGCCCGGCCTTCTCCGCCCGGCGCATGGCCTGCTGCGCCAGACGGCGGCACACACCGGCCATTGCGGCCAGCGCGTCGATGCAGAGCGTGCAGGAGCCCAGCCTCTGCACCTGCCGGGCGATGACCGCCAGCACCGAGCATTCGCCCATGGTGAAGGCCGAGGCGATCTTGGCCGGCACCGCGCCCGACATGGCCATCGTGCGGCGCCGCTGGATGCTCTTCTCGCGGTCAGGGGATCTTGGGGTCGGCCGCTTGGGAACGCGCATCAGCGGGCGCCTGTGGGCCGGGGCGGGGCCTTCAGGGGCCCCGCCTTGCGCCAGCTCGACAAGGGCTTCGGCCTCCCCATCGGAGAGCCGGCCGGCCAGGGCATCGCCCCACAGCTTGGGCACGAGGGCCAGCCGGTCGGGGCGGGGAAGGACTGCAAGGGTCTCTCGGACCTGTAGGGCGTAGCTCATTGCGGGCGCCTTATGGCGCCGCTGATTGCGCAATCATGGCCGATGGCCGTTGACAGCCTCCGGACCTTGTGCGAGCGTCCCGCCTGCGATGGTTGGGGACACCCTTCCTGATTTTGACGGCCTCCAAGGCGCCAACCTTGGGGGCCGTTTCGCTTTTCAGCGGCATGGTTCACCGGCGATTTGCCGGCCCGGAGACGCTAGGGCGACCCATTGGCCTAGTCCAGACCCCGGCAGCGCCTTTTTCTCGATGGATCCAAGATTGTGACGGAAGACGATCGGGCACGGCGTCTGGCCGCGAAGCGCAACAACGAGCGCGTGAAGCTGGCTGCCAGCACCATGAACGCGATTGGCCTGACGACGTTCGGTGCCGCATTTATTCTGCCATTCGTGAACGGAGGGCCGGCGACGCCGACGCCTCTATGGGTTATCGTTGCAGCCGTCCTGCATGTTGGAGCCCATGTCCTGTTCCGGTTCCTCAGAAGCGAGGATTGATCCATGGACAGCATCTTGCTGACGTACGGCTTCCCCATCGCTGCCCTGATCTTCGGCGCCGTTGCCTTCCTGATCGCGCGCCGGTCGGCTCATGACTTTGATCGGAGATACGGCCGCGGGCATGACGGACACCATCACCCTGCCGAGTGATCCGGACATGCCGATCATCGACAGCGCCAATCCGGAATGGACCGAGGCGGACTTCGCCAGGTCTGGCCGGCCGGAAGATGTTCTGCCGGCGGAAGTGCTGGCCGCGTTTCCGATGACACGACATGGATCCGGGCAGCCCACGCCCTCGGCGGAACAGGCGCCTCATGGGCGCCTTCGGATCCGCCAGCCCTTCGCGAGGCCCCACAAGGTGTCCGGCAAGAAGCGCACGGCCGTGAAGTAACGGACATGATCCAGGTCCGCTACGATCCCGAAGCCGATGCCCTCTTCGTCCGCCTCGCCGAAGGCCGGATCGAAGACACGGAAGAGGTTGCGCCCGGCGTCATGCTCGACTTCGACGCGGAAGCCCGGATCGTCGCCATGGAGTTCCTGAAGGTGTCGGAGCGCGTGGCGCCCACGTCCTTCGCGATCGCAGCATAATAGTCCAAGGCTGGCTTTTATGGCCTGCCTTGGACTTTTTTCAATCATACAGCCATCTTATTTAAGGAATGTAAGAGATATCGTGAAACCACGATTTTTTAGCTCACATAGGATTTCATCAAGCGAGAAATCAGCGAGAGATTTACTGCCATCGTCACCTTTAAGCGCCAATAGCAGCTCGCGCTCTAGTGCTCTCACGGTATCCGGACGCGGTACATGTCGATCAGCCCGTGTGGCGCTCTCGTAGCGAGGCACCATTGTGGGCGCGATGCCCGCTCGACGCGAAAGCTCGGCGCCACTCAGACCCGCTAGTTCTCTCAGCTCCTTGAGCTTGATTGGGAAATCAGGTGAATCCGTGGGTGGAAGCAAGGGGGTTGGCATATCACAGCACTCCATGGTTGTGTAACATGAAAGGGCGGGCAGGACGTCTCGAGCCATCCATTTCGCTTCACTATCACCCGTTTTGAGCAGTTTCAAGCAGTTTTTTCGGAAAAATATAAATTTAGGGTCTTTTTAAAGATCGTTACGGGGTGTTTTTGCGTGAGGGCTTCCTGACCTATCCGCAGCGCCACAGCGCAGACGCCCAAGAGCACGGACGCGGGCCCACATAGGCCCGCCTAACCCTGCCGCAGGCAGGCGCCAGGTCCGGCCGATCGCGGGTTCAAATCCTGCTCTTCCGGCCTTCTCCGCCAGACGCTTGGCGTTGCGTTGCACCGGCCGAAAACCATGCAACGGTCATTGCAACGCAACGCCCGGGAAGCCTCCTGTCCCCGGGCCCGATCCTCCGGCGTTGCACGTTGCAAGTCAGAAACCCATGCAACGCAACGGTCCCGATCGGCCCTTCCCCGCCGGCCTCGCCCCCCGTCTGGCGTTGCGTTGCATAGCCCGAAATCGTGCAACGCCGAATGCAACGCAACGCCCTCCGATCCCGGCAATATGTTGCGCCCGTTGGTGTTTCCTCCGTCCGCCGCGTTCCCCCGCGCGCCCGCGCCGTTGCATCATTTTCGACGGTCTCCCCCTGTCCGGGACGCGACGTTGCATCGGGGGCCCCCCCTTAAGGGGGCCCCCGATGCAACGCAACGCATGCGGGGATGGACCCGGGTTGTGCCGGGCGGTGAGCGTGGGGCCGACGTGGGGGGGGGCCTCAAGCCCCCCCCCTGCACACGCCGGGGCCGGAGCCGGATAGGGCCGGGTGCCGATGGGGCGCAATGCGGTGAGACTTCCGAGGCGTCACGCCTAAAGGGGTTCTTTCCGCGTGACACGTTTTCGGTCTCACCGCATCCGGCGTCCGTCCGGGCGGGAGCGGGCCCCCAAGGCCCGGCGACCGACCCGGCATCCGCGACGGCTCCGCCTGACACGGCACCCGGCTGCACCACGCCCGCGGGGGATCGAACACGGCGGTCGGAGGCGGCTACAGCGTCACCACCTGAGACGGACACGCCCACGCGCCCAGGTCCATCAGCATGTGCCCGCACCGGCCCCTCACGGGCCGGCCGCACCAGCGGGTGCAGACGGCGATGATCTCGGCGGGGATGTGGCGCTCCACGGCAGGGACAGCCCGGCGGCACCGTGTCATCGGACGCGAAGGGGAGCTCCGGCCTTGTGCCCTATCGGAACCCGGGTGCGTGCGGCAGGGCCAGACGGGCGCCGCCCCTGCCCCTCGCGTCCGATAGATCCACCGGCGAGTTCTGGCACCATGTACACCACCTCATGGTGATCGAAGGGGCGGGGCATCAGGACCCGCCCCCTCCGGCACATCAGAGCTGAAGAGCTGACCACGTGGTGATGCAGCACCGGCCACGGCCAGACCGCGACATGCACCACCGCGTCCGCCCCACGGAAGGCCACAGGCGCGTTCTGGCGCAATCCGGCACCCCAACACCCGCCAACCAGCAACGCGCATCAGCGGCCACGCCTGACGATCCTCGGCGTGGTCAGGGGGAGGGGCTGACCCCTCCCCCCCGGGTTAGGTACTTCCGGCGCCCCGGGGCCCCTGCGGGGAAGCCCACCCCCGGGCTTTCGGTCTGAATGGTATATTTCGATTTCGACTTTGCTTGCGTGAAGCATTCCCCAAGGTATTCTAAAAATCATCGGTTTAAGATAAAATTCAGGCCAGTTTCCACACGTTTTCAATGGAGATAGGTAGCATGGAACCTGACGAACAACTGACCACCGGAGAAGCAAAAATGCTGGCGGCCACCTCCGAGCTGGTCGCCGTCGTCTTCGGCCAGGTCCGCCGTGAGTTCGACAGCCTGCCCGACCGTTTGACCACCGATCCGGATCTCGCCGGCCGGGTGCGGGCCCAGTGCGCAGCCTCCCTTGCCCGGATCCATGATGCCCGGATCGGCGCCGGGCCCGATCTCGCCGCGGAACTGGACATCGCAATCAGGTTCGCCATGGGCCGCCTCATCGTCGCCATGAACGGCGCCGCCGCCGGCCGGGAGGTTCTCGATGTTCGTTGACCGCGACGTGAAGCCCGCCGTCGCCCATGTCGAGGACACTGGCGACGACGCCCTCATCTTGCCGGTCTGGTGGCCGGACTGGCCGACCGGCCAGGGGGAGAAGCACGTCACCCGCGATCCGCAGGAATGGGCGGCACGGGTGTCGTCACGGTACCACACGCGGCCAGCCGCGGGGCGCGTCGCCCTCGCGATTGCAGAGCAGGTCCCGGACGGCGCCGGCGTCGTGTCCCTGTCCGGCATCAAGGCTTCGGCCCACGTGTCCCGGCAGGTCATCGCCGACACTCTCGCCACGCTGTCCCGCGCTGGTCTGCTGGAGCTTCGGACCGGCATCGCGATTGACCGCCGGGACGTGCGGCTTCTGGCATGACGCGATGGGGGGCGGGCTCCCTGCCCGCCCCTCCCCGCCGCAACGCTTCAGAAACCCGCATCCCCGATGATGCCGCCCGTGACACCACCCGGGACGCCTCCGGCGACGTCACCAGCGAGCGCGGGAGGAAGCATCGGTGACAACGCGGGCGATGACGTACAGCGAACTCGGCGCCGCCTTGGGCATCACGGCCGCGTCGGCGAAGCGGCTGGCGGTCCGGAACCGCTGGGAAAAGTCCGTGGGCAACGATGGCCGATCCCGGGTGAACGTGCCGGTCGAGCGCCTTGAAGCCGCCAGAGACATCCCCGACGACACCTCCGGAGACGACACCAGCGCCAGCACGGGTGACATCACCGGATCCGTCACCAGCGACGCCCGCGCGCTGATTGCGCATCTTGAGACCACTGCCGCCGACCTCCGGGCCCGTCTGGACCGTGCCGAAGTGGAGCTCTCCGACCTTCGGCCGCTGGCCGCCGAGCTCGCCCAGGCAAAGGCCCAGGTGGCCGCAGAGGCCCGCCGTGCCGAGGATGCGGCCGCCGCCGCTGCCGCGATGGTGGCCGCAGAGCGGGGCAGGGCCGACGCGGAAGCCCGCCGTGCCGCAGACATGGCCGCCCATGCAGCTGCCCTGCTTGAAGCCGAGAAGGCGCGGTCCGAAGAACTCCGGGAAGCCTTGGAGCAGGCACGCGCCCGCCGCTGGTTCCAGATCTTCCGCCGGCCGTGACGGGCGCCGCCATATAGCCCCGCCATGCCCCAGAGGCAGCCCAGGACGCGCGTTTCATGATCCGGAGGGGGCAGGGGGCGCCCATCACGGGCGCTCCCGTGCGGCCGGATAACCGGCATTATGGAAACGTGCCCGATCCGTTCCCGGTCGCCACCACCTGTTTGCATGATCGTCCGCGGTCGGATAGTATTTCCTGACCGGATAGTGCATGGATCCGGTTTCCTGAATGGGGCGGCACCGTGATGGGCGGTGCCGCCCTTTTCTTTTCCAAGACGTGAGAAAATATCCGACGGACGGATGCATATTTCCTGCACGTCGTAGAAATGTTCGTCCAAAACGCTTTATTTGAATTTTCCATCTTGACATGCGATTATTGCAAAACGTCACAGATGGAGACCACACGTGACCGAAACATTCACGACGAGACAAGTATCTGAAGTCCTCGGTGTTCCCGAGGCCACCATCCGAAGCTGGCGCTTCTCTGGCGCGTTCGCCTCCATCGGCCGGGGCGGGGAGCCTTATAGTTTTCGCCAGCACGACGTCGCGGTGCTGGTGATCGGCGCTCGACTGTCCCGTGCGGGCTTCCCGCCGGGCCATTCCTTCCGGGTAGCAAGCGCCGCCGCCGGGGACGTCATCGCCTGCCGGGAAAGCCGCCCCCATCGGAAGTTCGTCAACTTCGTCCAGAACGGCGCACAGACCATTGTTGCGATGGGGGAAACACCGTCCGACGGCATGTCCGGGTATGCGACGTGGTCGACGTTGAACGTCGCCGAGCTGGCGCGCGAGCTGTCGGAGCTGCTGGCCGGCTTGCGCTTGAAGGCCCGGTTCGGCCCGGGCGCGTTTGCGACCCGGTCCGCCCAGGTGGAGGCCGTGCGCGATGCCCGCTGACATGCGCCGCGCCCTCGGCGCCATCGCCCCGGCTTCGCTCGATGCGGCGGCTGGCACCGTTGAAGCGGTGATCGCCACGGCCACGCCCGTCCGCCGTCGGGATCCTGCCGGGCCGTTCGACGAAGTGTTGGTGATCTCGCCGTCCGCCGTCCGCCTAGATCGCCTGAACGCTGGTGCCCCGGTTCTGGACAGTCACGCCGCATGGTCGCTCGCCGACCAGATCGGCGCGGTCATCCCGGGATCCGCCCGGATAGAGAACGGGCAAGTCGTGGCCCGGCTCGCCCTCACGGCGCGCCCCGAGCGCGCCGGCATCGTCGCCGACATCAGGGCGGGCATCATCAAGAACGTGAGCGCCGGTTATCGGGTGATCGCAACAGAGCAGGAAGACGTGCCCGGCGGCGTCCCGGTCGTCCGCGTGACGGACTGGGAAGCGATGGAAATTTCCTTCGTCACTGTCCCCGCCGATCCCAATTCGCGCACCCGCGCCCTTCCCTATCAGCAGGACATCAACATGCCGAACACCAATCCCAACGAGAGCCAGAACCGCAACTACTCGCCCGCCGACCGTGACCGCATCGCCCGGATCGGGTTCCAGGACGCCCAGGAGCGCGCGGACTTCCTCGCCCGCGCCGCGGGGCTCGATGATGGCGCGTTCCATCGCGAACTGGTCAATGAAATGGCGCGGCGGGATCAGGCCCAGCCGCAGACCTTCAGCCACTTCGATCCGGGTGGCTATGGAAACGACCGCGCGGCCGGTGAGCTCGAACGTGCCGTCGTCGACGCCCTCGTCGCCCGGATGGGCGGCCCGGCCCCCCAGGGCCGGGCCCGCGAGTTGGCCGGACAGTCGCTGTTGCAGATTGGCAACGAACTCGCGCAGGCGAATGGCGTGCGGGTGGACTGGAGCTCCCGGAGCCGGGCCGCAGAGACCGCGTTCGCGACGAACCGGGACGGCGGGGCGCGCGGTTGGCTCTCCCGGCGATCCGGTGGCCTGCATGCCGTCTCGGACCTGCCGACGCTCCTGTCGGCGGCTGGCCGGCGAGTGCTCGCCGATCGCTATGAGGCGGCGTCGAGCCCTCTCAAGGTTCTCGCCCGCAAGCGCACCGCGCAGGACTTCCGCGCGATCACTGTCGCCCGCCTCTCCGAGATGCCGAGCCTTGAAAAGGTTTCTGAGCACGGCGAAATCACTCGTGGTAGCGTTGCTGAAGCGAAGGAAGTCTTCAAGGTCGAGACGTTTGCGAGGATCTTTGGTATTTCCAGGCAGGCGTTGCTCAACGATGACCTTGGCGCATTCTCGGACAGCCTCGCTGCAT
>JBOGCN010000032.1:0-28779 GCA_050689115.1 Segnochrobactraceae bacterium EtOH-i3
AGAAGTTATTCCGCCTTCAGCAAAGTGTGTGCGCTTGGGATCAGATTATCTTGAGATCGGAAGGACAAGAAATACTCCAGCAAAAATCAGTTTTTTTCTACCCAAGAAACAGGTGCTCAACTGGGGTTTTTTGCTTTCTGTTACCATAGACAATGTGGATGACTCGCCTCTGCCGCCGATCGTGGTTGCCTACACCAGCGGAGGGAGAGCCCGTAGACTGAAACACGCCGTTGCGGCGGGCGACAATCACCTTGCATTCATTCTGTCTCAGGTAGACGAAGGGGCGCTGCTCCATCTCCTCATCGCCCCCCGGATAGCGCTGTATCGAATAGAGGATTTTGCTGTCTTGCCACTGATGGTGGTCTCAAAACCCGCCCGCTCGGCTCCGCCTACGGAAGAGTCTGCTCCAGACACATGACGGTTTGCCGTTGGCGCCTCCCTCCCCCGGTCGGTCGCCTCCGGCACATGTCAGGAGACGGTCATCTGGACAGTAAGCCGAACGGGGCCGGGAGACTGCGTCATTTGATGCCGCGAACAGACCCCTCGACCGGAGGTATCCAGATATCTGGATATTCTCGACCTCTGCCATACTCCCAGGACAACAGGCCCCCCTGTTCCCTGTTTACCATGGAGGCCACTGCGGGCTGATCTCTCGCCGGAGAGCGGCCTCCTAGGCCGATCAAGTGGCCGACACACCCACCATGTTTACAGATCCCCCGTGTCGTTCCGGACAATGCGACAGAGGCAACCCCAAGTGCCCGCGCAGACTTCGGCGACACCATTTCAACGGAAGACAATTATGCAGGGCCGTATTCTCAATCTGAAAAGCCGTCTTCTGCGCGCCTGGGCGTGGAATCCGGCACAGCCCCTTGTGCCGTTGCGGGTCATGCTGTCCGTGGATGAAACGGAGATTCCTCCGACCCTGGCGCAGGCGCAGGCCGCTTCCGATGCGAGCGCCGATTTTCCAGGTGGCGCACACGGCTTGCGCCAGCAGCTGCCGGTTTCCTTGTTTCCCACCAAGAAAGCTGTGGTGCGCAAGGTCATCCTTTATGCCATGGAGCTAAACGGTACCCGGACCCAGCTACATGAGCGCCGTATTACCTTCCCGCCGCGGGAAACCCTCATCGAAGGCGAACTCGAGCGTTTCTCTCGTGGCCATGTGCATGGCTGGGCACGCCATCCGTGGGATCCGAAGACCCCGGTGACCGTGCGCCTCCTGCAGGGCGAGCGTGTTATCGTGAGCGCTGTCGCCAACCTCTCAACCTCCAAGGCAGCCCCGAAGAAGGAGGAGCCTTGCGGCTTCGACCTCGCCATCCCGGACAAGATGTGGCTGGAGCTTAAGCCGAGCGAGCGCCTGGAGGTTCGGGCTGATACCGGCGACTTCATCGGAAGTCTCAAGCTTGCGGAGGCCGCTGTCGTCTGGTCGCTTCTGCAGATCGTCCGAGCCGCTGAGCGAAGCGGGGCCTCGGAAAGCGCCGTCGCGGCCATCGAGCGGATCCTTCAGTGGCAGCCGGATTCTGTCGATGCGTTGTGGGCGCGCGCGCGGCTGGCCTTCAGCGGCGAGGATATCCAGACGGCAATCGATTACTGCGAGCGCGTTCGGGCAATTGAGCCGTCTTACGGTCCTGCAATCAGTCTCCTGGCCAGGATCGCGCACTCCGAAGGACGGTGCACGGACGCAATCCGGCTCTGGGAGCAGTTACCGCCCAAGACCCCGATTTATCGCGATGGGCTGCTGAGGCGCAGCCAGACTCTCCGGGATATCGGTCGCGCATGGGAAGCAATTCCTGTTATTCAGGAAATGCTTGCCCTCGATGGGGATGATATCGAAGCGCATCTGATCGGCGGACAAATCTACCGTGAGCTCCATCTGACAACTCTGGCGCGGCGTCATTTCAAGCGGGCGAGCGAGCTGAAGCCAGATGATCGACAGATCAGTGAGCAGTTGAAGAGCGTCTCGAGGATCGCTCGCCCCCCGTCCTCATGGGCTCCCGAATTGTCGGGAGACAAGGCCCTGGAAGCCTGGATCGGCGTCATGTCCGGCCAGAGCGACCCAAATATCATTTACTCTCTTATTTCAGAGAGCGGGTATTTTGATGCTGATTGGTATCTGAAACAGCATCCGGAAGCCGGAATTAATGGCTCTGATCCACTCATTCACTATATTAATATAGGTGGATTAAAGAATTTTGATCCGTCTCCATTGTTCGATACAAGATACTACATTGAGCAGTGTGCGGGAGAAAAGCTAAAGCAAACGATCCCACTTGTCGATTTTCTCACCTGGGGGGGGCAAAAGGGACGTAAGGCACGCCGTAACCAAGGGCAAGCGGCATTGGTGGTGCACGCTTTCCATCTGGATGTCCTGCCTGATCTGTCACAATACGCTTCCAATTTCCCATCTGGATTTGACCAGTATGTGACGTGTCCTGATAGCTTTAGTGAAGAGGATATCTCTCGGATAACATCTGCTCTGCCCAGAGCAAAAATTGTACAGGTCCCGAATACGGGACATGATATCGGAGCAATGGTTGAGCTCGACAGGGCTGTCGACCTGACGCGCTATGATATTCTCTGCAAGATCCATAGCAAGAAAGGAGAGAACGAGCCGGATCGTTGGCGGCACGCTCTCCTGCGTGGCATGCTTGGAACGGCTTCCCAGGCCGAGAAGGTGATCGATGTCTTCAATCGTGATCCGAAGTTGATTCTAGCTGGCGCTAGCCAGTTATATGTTTCTGGTCCCCATTATATGTGGCAAAAGGATAATTTAATTGGTAAATTATTCCCAGGTATAGTGGAGAAATTTGATTATCTAAAGGAATCTTGGGGATTTATTCATGGAACATGCTTCTGGATCCGTGGATCCATCTTCGCAGATATACGTGATGCAATAGCATCTATTGATGCAACAGAAGCTAAAGGCGTCGATGAGCATACTCTCAACCATAGTGCTGAGAGACTGTTTGGAATGACGGCTGCCCTGAAGAAGGGCAACGTGATGTTGTGCGATGTCAGCATCCCGGACAAAATCAAGATCGTTCCGGCCCGTCTTCCGGTGCCTGGGGCACGCGAGCAGGACTCAATTACCGATCTGCTGCGCAAGATCGTGTTTCCGGAAGCGCTTGTCCGGAAGTGGACGCCCAGAGGAGCGATCAACGGGACGAACGCGACTTTCGTTCGTGGGTGGCTGGCGCTCGTCGGTGACGAACGCGCAAGACAGGGCATCCTGCAGATCGGCCCCCATCGCATTCCGTTTGTCGCCGCTAGATTCCGGACCGATCTAAAAAATCACGGCATTAATCAGGGATGGCATGCATTCCAGGTGTCCGTGCCCGGCAGCGTTTGCGATGGACTTCCTCATGAGGTTGTCCTGATAGACGAGCTCACGGGGACAGAGATCGCGCGCAAGACCTTTACCTGGACAAAGCCGAAGCGGGAGTACTGGGATTTCCAGGGCTTCCTGAAATCGTCGATGACGCAGCCAGAAATCTTCTGCCCCTTTGTCGAGGAGGACAAGCGGGCATTTGCAGTCATGGAAAACATTGCTAACCGGATGGCTCGCAAAGGGGTGGCGGCAGAGCCGCAGCCCTTGGTGTCCATCATCATGCCGATGTTCAACCGGGCTGGCATCGTCGGGGAGGCGATCGCCTCGGTCCTCACCCAAACCTATCCGCATTTTGAACTGATCGTCGTTGATGACGGCAGTAGCGATAACAGCGTGCAGGTCGTGCGCGGGATCGACGACGCGCGTATCCGGCTAATCGAGCTGGAAGAGAACAGCGGTGTTACCGTCGCTCGAAATACCGCCTTACGCGCTGCAAAAGGAGATTTTATCGCTTATCTTGATAGCGATAATACTTGGGATATCCGGTTCCTCGCAGCCCATGTCGGCGCCTTCCTCGATTTACCAGAAGCAGATATGATATATTCTGGTGTTCTTCTTTATAGTGGAAACACCACAGAACCATATGCGATACGATACGGACATCTTCATCGTTCTCTTCTAGAAAATAGAAACTACATAGATAATAATATTATATTTCATCGTCGTGATTTTTTGGATAAGATAATAGGTTTTGATGAGAGTTTACGCCGATATGTTGATTGGGATCTGATATTGCGCGCTACCGAAGTCGGGCGTGTTTATTCTGTTCCTATGTTGTTATGCAACTATTATTATAGCCGAACAGACAATGCGATTACGGATGACGCCCGCCATATCGGGCATCTAGATATTCTGCGCGAAAAATTTGAACTGCGTCAGAAGGAACGCTTGACCGAGCTCGACAGGCGTGACCTGGTGCGCCCGGTCAGCGTTATCATTCCAAATTGGCAGTCACTTGATGATATTCGTGATTGTATCGATGCGCTGCATCAGCGTTCTTGGAATGGAATGCTTGATATCATCGTCGTCGATAATGATTCATCTGCTGCCGTTAAAGAGTACCTCCGTTCCGAATCGGAGATAGGACGCATTAAATTTATTCCTCTCGATATGAATTATGGCTTCACATACGCCGTAAATCGAGGAATTGAGATTTCTCGTCCCGATAGTGATATTCTATTGCTCAATAACGATGCGATCGCGCAGCCCGGAGCCGTGCAGAGATTACAAGAGGTCTGTCTCAGTCAACCCAATGCCGGCATGACAGTTCCGCGTCAGATCCTTCCCGCTGGAACAAAAACATTACGCACACACGTACCTTACGCGACTGAAACAAGGAACTGCGATGTCAATATTTCATCTCATCATCGAAATTTGACGAACGTTCCAGTATTCCATGACGGCGGCGTTCTAGAAATGAATTACGCTCCGTTCTTTGCTGTCTATATAAAACGTGAGCTAATTGAAGACATTGGGCCGCTCGATGCTGAATACGGTAGGCACTATCGTTCAGATCGAGTGTACTCTGACATGATGAGGAACATGACGCATTATAGAATGTTTTATGTTCCAGACTCATATTTTATTCATAAACTTCAAAAAGCAACAGACCATCTGCGTGAAGTTGGAAAAACAGACGATAGTTTCGATTTGATGTTCAAGCGAAATCAATGGGACAAGGATACTGCTAAGGAAATGAATTTTAGATTCCCACCATGGGATATATTTTAATTCTATATTATAGAATATAATTCTATTCGTGATATAGACTTTTATAAAATCTGTCGCTGCAAATTTGGCAGGCCACGCAGGGAGGGCGCCCTTCCCTGCGTGGCGCATTTTCATGTCATGGGCGTGCCGAGGCGGCGCCTCGCCTCGGCACGCATCTGCGACGCTCTTCGATGGAGCGTCCTCCAAAAGGCTGATGTTGAAGCGAGCGGTGAAGGGAGATAGCGTTTCGGTAACGGCATATCTCGAGCGAGGCGTCATCAGCGCTTATCTAAATGAGTTTCAATCTAAAAATGCCGGTCTGGCCGCTCTTCGCCAGTGGCTCCATGGTGGTATGAACTGAGGTTGCGGCCGATAGCTTTGTAAATATTCCTATTAGACAATGAACCAGCCTGCAGAGTAGATAATATCAAAGATATTGAGCCAGTGTCTAATTTTATTAGCTGTATTGATTTTTTCCAGAATAATAGAATTTCTGGATGGGCCTTCGATTTGACGGACCCTGTAAATCCAGTTCCGCTCCGGCTAAAGGTTTTAGGTCGGTATGTGGCATCATTCTGCCCTTCCCTCACGAGGGAGGATGTCAGCAATGCACATGGACTGGATCCGTCAACAAAGCTCGGATTTAATTTGAAGATTAATTTGGATATGGAGGACTATCGGGAGCTTCTGATCGCATTTGAGGAGCTTGGTGATAAGAAGTATTCGCTCAATAGCGTATTTTCTATCGAGCACGCCATTTCCGGGGAAGAAATGGCGTGGTCCGTACGAAATCGTCGTCCCCTTTTCGAGGCGGACGAACTGGCTAGTATCATTGGACTAGGGTCCACCCAGAACCATAGAGACATTCTTGATATTCCGGGTATTTTGCATTCGGATGGGCAAGGGAAATTGATATGTGTACCCACACGTATGAATTCTGGTGTATTTTCTCGTAATTTGGCAGTTAAATTATTTGGATATGATATTGGACAAATTGATATTATTCTGAATAAAAAAGGTGAGGCAAAGTCTGTCGAATTAGCTATCGACAAGATGCTTATTAATCTGCCTTCTAGTACGCGGCTTCGGATAAGCGATAAATCAAACTCTGATCGTACCATATCGAAAAATTTACGTCTGACGGACCTTGAAAGTGGAAAAGAGGTATTTATTCCACCTGAGCTCCGGGCAATTAGATTTCCAGATTATTATTTTTCTGTTCCGCGACCTCATACTATACAGGTCGATAATATCAAGCTAGAATTTATGCATCCGTCGACCATTTCTATCCATAGTATTCCGGATCTTGCGCGGCTTGCTCAGAAAATTCCTCTGGATACGGTTGTTCATTGGCTATCTAAGATTTTTGCAGCGGGTGGAAAAGAAAATAGATCTGTTTCTCTTCGGCATATAATTACATTCAGCGATAAAATATCATCAGTTATTATAGAAACAGATTTATCTAATCTTGCTGCCACATTAGGATTTCGGCTTGATCCAGATATTTTTGCGCGCAGATACCCGAAATATGAACGTATTACACGTTTGATTTGGGGTAAAGATCGAAGCCTTGCTCAATCAGAACTCTGGCTCAGCAGTCTGCGCCCGATAGATTCTGACACGCGCACTTTGGCAAACCTGACAGATTTTGAAATTCTTATGCGGTTCTTTGATAGAGGTCATTATATTTCCAAGTATGGAGAATTTATTCCAAAAGGTATGGATCCGGCAGAGCATTATATTGTTGACGGAAGAAATAGAGGATATACACCGCATCCACTATTTTTTATACCGGAAACAAAGGGAGGCGATAAAAGAGCTTATAATTTTATTCAATTTATTCGCAATGCGTCAAGCCAGCATCACCATCCTCTATTCTGGGCGGACTGGTATCGGAGCAGGTACGACCTTGGCGCAGATGACTCGCCGTGGCTTGATTATGTTCTTGGTGGCTGGGCGATCGGGCGCGAGCCAAATCCATTCTTTATCGGCAAGATGGTCCCTCGCGAGGATCAAAGCGCAGACGACGTTGCCCTGAAAGAACGGGAGCGATCGCCGCTTGCCTATTGTCTTTCGACGACAGATGCGTCCGCTCCAGCCCCACATCCTTTTGCGCGTGAGCGGAAGCTCGATTGCATTCGCTATGTGAGCACAATGCTCAAGGCGCGAAAAATATCTAGTTATCCGTACATAGATCAATCCGTTTATCGTGATGGTGATGATGTCCATTATCTCACATACGGAGAAAGCAATTACAAAAAGCCAAATTTTATATTCGATCCAAAATGGTATAGAAAAAAGCATAGATATGCGTCTGAATTATTAGGTCCATTGATGCACTATCTGACAGAGGGGCAGATGCGGGGATTCGCCGTCTCGCCACTGTTTGATACGCGTTATTATAGCCTATTAAATCAAGACGTTATTCTCAAAAATGTCTCACCTATGAGCCATTTCCTGGTTCAGGGTGCAAAGGAGCCGCGTCGTCGTCCGAGTCCGCGCTTCCACAGCACATGGTATGCAGCGAATGCCCCGGCTGGGCTTGGAAGCCTCCAGGCGTTCATGACGGCGACCATGACCCATCCGATCGCGCCTCATCCGGCGCTCTCGACATCTGCGCGGGCCACACAGGAGGCGCTTCTCACTCTCATCACCGCGGATGACACGGATCAAGCGCCCCTTCCCTTCGGTGTTCGCTCACTTTTTGGCGGCACGACGAGCGGCGCAGCGGTCCGTGAGATCGATGCCTATGAGCGCGATCTCGACAATTGGCGGCCAAGTGATAGCGCTGCTCTCCGGCTCACGGAACGCGTCCGCACGCAATATGAAGCATTTGACGACCGAAAAACTCCGGCGCTCCTCTCGGAGGCCCGAAAGACCTTGGCAGGGCTGCCCGAGGGGCCCCTCGTTACCGTGATCATGCCGGTTCGCAATCGCGCGTCCATTATCTCGAGTGCCATTCGATCCGTCCTGGCGCAGAGTTACAAAAATCTCGAGCTTCTAGTCGTTGATGATGGATCGACTGACGGAACGCCGATCGTTGCGCGTGGCGTTGGTGACTCACTAAGAGATTCTCGCCTAAAGGTTATTTCAATTCCCGCAAGTGGGGTCTCTGCTGCCCGTAATGTCGGTCTTGAGGCTGCATCAGGAGAATATATATCTTATTTGGATAGCGATAATACGTGGCTTCCAGATCATATTACAATCTTACTTGGAAATATAATTGCAAATACTCATCATACGTTGGCGCATGCTGCATTGCGTATATTCTCTCCAAATGGAACCATTAGATATAGAGGTGAGAAATTTGATCAGATAATCATGTCTCGTGAAAATTTCATAGACATGAATGTATTAATTCATCATCGACGCGTCATAGATTCCGGATTACGCTTTGATGAGACTCTTTTGCGTTGTGTCGACTGGGATTTTATTTACAGAAGCTGTGAAAAATTTGGCCATTCTCATTATGTTCCCGTAGTTGGATGTAATTATCTTGATGATAGTGGCGACATAGATCGCATAACGACAAATGAATTAGTTGGTGATTATTATAGACTCGCCTCTCGTCAGATAGATTTGTCAATTTATACGACTGGATCGCCCCGAGAATATACTCCAGAAGCAACAATCATATGGCCAATACATAGACATGATGAAATTGTCCTGGAAGGGGATCTATGGACTGCGCTTCATCATTTGAAGCGGGGCCGTCATGAGCTGATCGTGGTTGCCAACGCACTTTCTGATCGGGCGACGGGCCAGTTGGTTGCTCTCTCACGCAGGGTACCCGGGTTCCGGGTTATTCATCTGCCCAGGTCGTTCATGGATACCCCGGCGGCTTCCCTTGCCGTCCGGCTGGCCCAGGGGCCGCGCTATTTGTTCTGGAGCAGTCAGGCCCATTATGAGCCGGCAAAAGTTGCGCGCCTCATTGGATTGGGGAAGCGCCTGCAGCGTCCACTGACCTTCCCTGTTTTAGTCGACGAGAAGGACTGTATCCGCGCAGGCCTGTTTACAATTTCGAGATCCGGGGATGGCTTGATCCCCGTGATGTCCGAACAGCAGCGCCCACGTGACATCCATTATTTAACTGGCGTCGGTGCGTCTCAATTCCCTGTCCTGATTGATGCCGAATATTTTCATCGCATGGGAGGCTTTGATTTCCTGCTCAGCCTCGGAGCTGCGATGAGCGATTTTGTTATTCGGAGCTGGGACGTCGATCCGGATTCGACCCGGGTCGTTCTCGACCTCGCCCTGAAGGCCCAGGGACGGGTCATTCCTCACGGGACAGAAGCCGGGCGGCGGCGGGAGCAGCAATATTTCCAGACCGCCATCCATTTCCCATCCAATCTCGTGATTGATACGGATCCTGATGCTCCCAGGAAGCCGAGATCGTTGCGCTCATTCATTCGCGTCGAAAACAACAGCGTCCATCTGTCTCCGCAAGCTCTGCCTTTGATTTCCCGCCGCACCAGGCCTGGTGGATTGAGAATTCAAATTAATTGTCCCGCTCCAGATAATGAAACAAAATATAATTGGGGAGATTTGCATTATGCTGAATGCCTCGCGCAGGCTTTTGCCGCCGCAGGGCAGACACCGACCATTTGTCTTCGCGATCATTGGGGTGAAAGTTCCGAGAAGCAGGATGTTGTTCTGCATATCCGCGGTATCGTTGATATAAAGATTGTGCCACATGCCATTAATTTGGTATGGGTCATTTCTCATCCAGAAAAACCGACTGCTGCTGAGTTTGAGCGAGTCGACATGGTTATTGCAAGTTCCGATGGAGTTGCAAAAGCAATGTACCGTCGGTTCGATATGACCTGCCCTGTTCTCCCACAGGCGACAGATCCGTCCAGATTTGGCTTCCAGTCCGGAATTTCTTTTCCTGAACTGCAGAATAAACTTCTCTTTGTTGGTAACTCACGTCGACAGCATCGTCATGTTATCATGGATGCATTCGATAATGGCCTTCCCCTCGAGGTGTATGGTCGCGACTGGGAGCCATATCTCTCACCGGAGACAGTGAAGGGATACTATCTTCCTAATTCTGGACTTGCCGGGTATTATAGATCAGCTGGAGTTGTTTTAAACGATCACTGGTCAAGTATGGCTCAACATGGAATTATATCGAATAGACTTTATGATGTAGTTGGTTGTGGCGGCGTGGCAATAAGCGACAAAGTAGAGGGTATTGCTGATATCTTTGGCGATCATGTCAAGACCGTCGGGTCGGCGGAAGAGCTTGTCGAACTTGCAAATCACATAAAAGATTGGGCCCCGGCCGATAAGATGCGCTTGGATAAGAGCAAGCAAATTTTGTCAGATCATTCTTTTGATCGCAGAGCCCACCAAATTCTTGCGCTCATAAATGAGATTTAACATGTTGAAAAATACGGAACTTAAGTCAGTTGCCTTTTATCTGCCCCAGTTTCATCCAACCTCGTTGAACGATAGTCTATGGGGGCCTGGATTCAGTGAATGGCGCAATGTCGTTCGTGCGCGCCCTCTTTTTGAGGGTCATTTTCAGCCCAAGATGCCCGGGAAGATGGGGTTTTATGATCTGCGAAGTGCCGATGTCTTGCAGGATCAAGCTGATCTTGCGCGCCAATTCGGTATCGATGCATTTTGTTTTTATTATTATCGGTTTGGGTCTCAGCGCGCACTTGATCGGCCAATAGAGATATTTTTAGAAAATTCCCAAATAGATGTTGGGTTTTTCTATTGCTGGGCGAATGAGTCCTGGACGCGTGCCTGGGATGGGAAGAGCGATGATGTGATGCTCGCCCAAAGCTATGGGGATGAGGCCTTCTCCGGACTCCTTGCTGATCTCCTTGTTGCGATGCGGGATCCTCGCTATTTCCGCATCTCTGGTCGCCCAGTGTTCATGATCTATCAGTTAGATCAAATTCCCGAGGCGTCTGAATTTGTTAGAAAACTGCGGCGCGATCTGAAGGCAGGTCTCGGCGAGGAGGTTACAATTGGCTGCACTTTCAGTCCTCGTTTTTCGGCATCTATGCTTGAATATATAGATTTTGTTGTACAGTTTCCACCTCATCGCCTTCCTCGACCACCAGGAAAGAGGATTCTTATCTCGCCGGAAAAAGTACAGCCGTTTGATCCGTCTCGTGATGACTACTTCGAAGGATACGATGATGTTTTAGAAGCATCTCTGAATCCGGAGAATTGGCCAGACAAATTATATCTTGGTGTCACACCGGATTGGGATAATTCCGCTAGGCGTCCCAGAAATGCGCATATTATCGTGGGTAGTACACCAGATAAATTCCAGGCATGGGTCGGGAAGGCCGCAGCGATCACGCGCGAGCGTTTCACGTCCGGGCTGATCGAAGAGCCAATCCTTTTCGTCAATGCCTGGAATGAATGGGCGGAGGGAGCAATCCTTGAGCCCAGCGAGCTCTATGGGGATGCCTATGCGCGTGCCTTTCTAGAAGGGATCCGGGCCCGCTTCCCGTCGGCTGGCTGACCTGGAATTGATCCGTTTCGGATCTGAAGGGGAGGGGCGCCCAGTCCTCTCCCTTCACCCAGCTTCTTCGGTGACACCTTATCCCTAGGTCCTGTTGATGAATGCACGCATCCATAGACGGACGGTGGCGATGTGGAGTGCGGCGAGGAAATTGACGGCAAGCCGGTCGTAAGGGGTGGCGATGCGGCGGAAGTCTTTCAGGCGGCAGAAACATTCGCTCGATCGCATTGCGGTCGCGATAGAGATAGGGCGAAAAGCAGTTCTTCCAGATCCGGTTCGCCTGGCGGGGTGTTCGGCATCGTGCCCCTGGCCTCGACGGTGCGGCGGATGCTGTCGTAGCCCTTGTCGGCGTGCAGGATGCGGCACTTCGACAGGCGTTCGAGCAGTACCGAAGCCGCCGTGCAATCAGCGACTTGGCCACCGGTCAACAAGAAGGCGATCGGCCGGCAGAGGGTATCGGTCAGGGCGTGGATCTTGGTCGTGCGCCCGCCTCTCGAACGCCAGACGGCCTGCACCTTCTCCCCCCTTTTTCCTCCCGAAGCCGAGCGATGCGCCTTCACGGCCGAGCTGTCGATCAGAACGTGAGCCGGTGCGCCGGCCGCAGACGACAGGGCATGGAAGAGGCGCTCCCAGATACCCTTCGCGGGCCCATCGGACGTACCGGTTGTAGAGTGTCGTCCTCGGTCCGCAATCGGCCGGGGCGTCGACCCACGGTCCACCCGACTTCAGGACCTGAACGATGCCGCTGATCACGCGGCGATCATCGACCCTCGGCTTTCCGCGGGTGTCGCGCGGCAGATGCGGCGAAATCCGCTCGAATTGCTCGTCCGACAGCCGGAACAGGTCGCGATCCATGTCGATCTCATCACGGATGACCGTGAATCACATACCCAACTGATGACAAAGCCTTTTTTTATGGGTCTAGACCCTAGAGTGTTGATTATAGGGCAGGGTGCGCGCCATGAATAGGCCGCTATAAAGTCTGATTGTATGGACCAACCTCGGGGCTCTCACGCAAGATAGTGTCGACCGCAGAGAACATATTGCGCAGCCGCGCCTCGGAAACAGGGCTTTCGACAACAACAACCAACTGCGGTGTGTTGGAAGAAGCTCGAACCAATGCCCACGTCCCGTCTTCCATGACAACCCGAACCCCGTTTATCGTCACAAGCTCGGCAATGCGTTGCCCTGCAATAAGCTCTCCCTTGGCTTGCAGGGCGCGGAATCGATCTGTCACAGCTGCGACGACCTGATATTTGCATTCATCTGGGCATGCTGGGGACATCGTCGGTGACCCCCAAGTTTTTGGCAAAGATCTCTTTAGATCTGCCATGGAGAGGTCGGGATTATGACAAAGCATGTCGAGGATCGAGATCGCAGATATTATTCCGTCGTCATATCCTCGTCCGATCGGCGGATTAAAAAAATAGTGCCCAGATTTTTCAAATCCAGCCTGTGCACCAATCTCATGAACACGCCGCTTTATGTAAGAATGTCCGGTTTTCCAGTAATAAACATTAGCATCTAAATCCGATAGAACCGGATCCATTTCGTATAGACACGTCGATTTTACATCAACGACAAATTTTGCGTGCTTATATTTTTTTGATATATCTCTTGCTAATAGAACACCTACTTTGTCTGCAAATATTTCTTCTCCTTCATTATCGATTACACCGCATCTATCGCCGTCTCCGTCAAATCCAAGTCCTATATCTGCGCGATGTTCTATAACTGAATTCCGAATAACACGTAACATTTTCATGTCTTCCGGATTTGGATTATATTTTGGAAACTTATAATCTAGCGTACAATCAACCTGAATAACATCTGCGCCAAGTGCAGACAGGATGCGAGGAGCAAAGGCCCCAGCTGTCCCGTTTCCGCAAGCTACCACTACCTTAAGATGCCGCGAAAACGGGGCTCGTTGCGTGAGATCTGAAATATATTTATCCGCGATAGCAGGGTGAAAAATATAAGATCCTCCACCTGAGAGATCAAAGCGGGCAGAGAGAACTATTTCCTTGAGTCGTCGCATTTCATCTGGCCCGAAAGTGAGGGGGCGAGCAGCTCCCATTTTCACACCAGTCCAACCATTCTCGTTGTGGGATGCCGTCACCATCGCCACCGCAGGCAGATCGAGATGAAATTGAGCAAAATAGGCCATCGGAGTAATGGCCAAGCCGATATCATGCACGGTGCAGCCTGTAGCCATAAGGCCAGAGACAAGCGCAAGTTTGATAGAGGCGGAGTAGCTGCGAAAGTCATGTCCCGTCACAATTTGACGAGAAATACCTAGTTCACCAAGTAAGGTGCCGAGCCCCATCCCTAGGGCCTGCACACCCATCAGGTTCAGCTCCGTCCCGAAGAGCCAGCGTGCATCATATTCTCGAAATCCGGTTGGCTTTACGAGAGGCTGTATCTCGTACGCCCAGCTGTTCGGGAGAAGAGGAAATGTCGGTGCAGGAAAAGCGGGCACGGCGATTGGGACCTCAGCTGCAGGCGGAATGGGCGAATTGCCGGAGACTGATGTCCCCCGCAAACGGGAGCCATACTCCAGCTTAATCCTACTCTCTGGTGGGGACAGCGTTCCGGAAGATTAATTTAAAATTCGCATTCAGGAAAATAGACGGGCATCAAGCCGATTTCCTCTACTGAATGCGTTCGACGCTCGCCGGGGAGGGGATCGATTGAACGGCACCGGATTCCGACCAAGGCTCATGAAGGACCATGAGCGCACAGACGATGTGATAGAGGGTCGAGGCCGGCGCGGGTTCTACCACGAAATGCCCGTCAGCAAGACATTTGTCCCACCATAGACCATTGACGGGTGTCTGCAGGAAGCCTTCCAGGCCACGGGCCGCGAACAAAACGCGCTCCAGCCAAAATTGCCGCTCATCAGTTGAACGCGCGATTTGCGAAAGCAGGAAACCCGCCTTCAGCCGCTCTGTCTGAGGCCACAGCCGCGCAACCGCATCAAGAACCGTGTGATCGTCACGCAAAGCCCCATAGCAAAGGTTCCGCTCTCTGCAAACGCCATGAGCCTCTCCGAGGTACGCCAGCTTACGCGCGGCCTGGACTGCATCTGCGCGCTCACGGAGAAGCCCCCAGCGAGCAAGAAGCCACGCCCATTCAAACTGATGGCCAGGCTCGACGACGCGCCCCTCTTCGCCAGGCATCGGTGTCCAGTCATGGGCAAAATATTCTCGCAGATAGCCGGTCTGCGGATCAATCAGACGACCGAGAGCAAGGCCCGCGATGGTATCCGCCAGATCCCGCCAGCCTGAATCAACCCGGACGTCGTCCAACTCGACCCACGCAAGGCAGGCTTCCAGCATGTGCATGTGCGGGTTCGATTTCAGCGGAAGTGAGGGCGGAGAACTTTCTTCGAAGCCTCCGAGAGGGTGGCTATAGCGGGCCCTCAGATGATCACGAAGAGCACGCGCCCGGAATACATGGTCTTCCTGAGGAAAGCACCTGTGTGCCTGCGCCATGGCGAGGAGACCAAAGGCCTGATTGTAGATGCTTATGGTCGGGTCAAGGGCCATACCGTCATCGGATGCCGTCATGCCAAGTGTCCCATCCGGATGGGTGTAGGCACGTGTCAAAAAGGAGAGGCCCGTCCGGATCGCAGCACCTGCATCCCCCGACCACCCTAGATCGCTCCCAACCGAGAACGCGTAGATCTGTCGTGACTGTACCCGACACCGCCGCACCTCATGGATAGGTGTCGCATCGGTCTGTAGACGTTCGAAATATCCCTCGGAAATCCGATCGACGCCCCTGTCCCACCAGAGCGGTAGGGCGACGGCAGTCAGCCAACCCAAGAGCCGCTCCCCAACCGCACAAACAGCAGTCTCAATTTTGTCTTCCATGATACTTGCCCTATGCGGTGTCTGTTGTGAACCAGGCCATATCAGATGAGATAAATATTCATAATATGTAATAAATTTCTATTTATTTTATATAAATATCAAATTGAAAGCTCCAATTGTGTTTTTAGTGAATGACTATAATAGTAACGTCTTGATTTTCTTCTGCCAGATCCAATTAATTCTATTTTATAATCAGTTATTCCACCAACTTTTACCATATCATCAAATGCTTGTTTGCAGTCTTTCCGAAATTGACCGCGCGTTATATTATTCTCATCATCACTCCATAGATTTCTTCCAGCAAGTGCAGATAATATATCTTCATCTATATAATTATGATTATTCATGCTATCTATATATGGCCAAAATGTCTTGGCATGATCAGACTTTAAAGCGAACTGTACGTCAGAATTAAGACTTACGAGCTTCGCTCGCTCTATCATTTCGGCGGACCAATCACCGAAGCGGATGACAATTTCACTATCCAGTTCAAGCCCCTCCCAAAGAACGCTGTCTATGAGCGAACCAATGGCACCAGCTTTTCCCTGACGCTGTAGATCAACAATATTATGCGCGCGTACAGCCTCAGCAATAGCCTCCTGATCTCCACCTTCAAATATTGTAAATACAACTTTCTTTATATCTTCAAATACATCTAGCAATGTCATTAAATTATTTGTATGTTGAGTTTTATTCATTGCCTGCAAAAGGCCTCTCCATGTTGTATTAACTTCCCTTATTGTAGAAAAAGGGAGTCCACTTTTGCTTAGATTATGATCTACTTTTTGAATTACTCTTTTTGATGGGAGTCTAAAAACAGCATATATAGCATCTCTATGTTGTGTTCCGAGTTCGCGACCGGAAACTCGTATAACAGAATGCCCAGGAACGACATATAATCTATCGAAATCACTATCTGTATTTAATCGACTGCGCTTTGGAGCAAAGGCGGATGTCCGAGCGAGCCGCGCAGGCACCTTGGAGGGATTCTTACGCCCCCGCCGGTTCTTGAACTTTTCCAGACGCTTCTTCTCGGCCAGCGAAAGCGGACGATCTTTCATTTCAATTCCCATAAGATATTGATTTAATTGTTAATTTAATGGACGATCGGCCTACATATGTCCCCGTTAAAAGCTCTGCTTATCCCCCGGAGAGCTGTGATTTGAGCTCAGCCCTATCCGCCCCGTCCACCGGCAGCCCAGAAAGAAACCTATTCTGCGAGGCAGGAATGTCCAGAGATTTGGGAAATGCGGCCTATATTCGGCCATAAGCAACTTAAAGACGATAAAAACATCTCTCAATTGCGCTCCCTATGCGGCAGAGACACAATCTTCAACCAAACTGGCTGAAGCCATATGCTGGCCTACATAACGGGAAAGCTGGCCTACATAACGGGAAAGCTGGCCTACATAACGGGAAAGCTGGCCTACATAACGGGAAAGCTGGCCTACATTTTTCTGGAAAATACCATATTATTCAATTAGATATAGCTTCTAGAGACTCTAAGAGACAAATAGAGACTCTAAGAGACCCTCGTGCTGTGGAAAACCAACGCGACAACGGCTCTTCTTTTCGATCCATCTGCTCACAATCGTCCAGAAAGCGTCCCGTGAAACCGCCAGAGATGCGCCACCAGCCTCTAAAGCCGCTCGCCGTCCATCAACTCTACCAATGACACCTGACCCGAAAAGACGGTTCGTGCTATCGAAATGAAGGCACGGGGAACCATCGAAGGAGAGGAAAATTCAATCCAATCTTAGCCCCCAACCAAAAGCTATTAGCATGTTTCAATATACATAAATACAAAAGGATTAAAATATAAAATCCTAAAATTAGAATTATAGTTACAAATTCAATGGAGTTAAGAGATGAAAATTGCAGTGTCAGGTCTTGGTTATGTCGGATTATCAAATGCAATACTTTTATCTCAAAACAACGAAGTTGTTGCGTTTGATATTGTTAAAGATAAAGTTGTCGCTGTAAATAGTAAAAAATCACCATTTGTAGATAAGGAATGTGAATATTTTCTAGAAAATCGTGCTCTGAATTTGCGCGCTACAATAGATCAAGTCGATGCATATCAAAATGCAGATTACGTTATAATTGCAACTCCTACTAATTACGACACAGATACAAATATGTTCGATACGACAAGTGTCGAACGAGTGATAAATGACGTAAGCAAGATTAATAAAGATGCAATTTTAATTATAAAATCAACTATTCCTGTGGGTTATACAAAGCATATAAAAGCAGAACTTGGAAATGAAAACATAATTTTTTCTCCAGAATTCCTTAGAGAAGGGAAGGCTTTACATGATAATTTATATCCTTCAAGGATAGTCGTTGGTGAAAAATCCAGACGAGCAAAATTATTTGCAGACTTACTTTCTGAAGGGGCTGCAATAAAAGATATACCTGTATTACTGACAGACTCAAGTGAAGCAGAGGCTATTAAATTATTTGCAAATACCTACCTTGCGATGAGAGTTGCCTACTTTAACGAACTTGACAGCTACGCTCTAACACATGGCCTAGATACACGACAGATCGTGGAAGGTATTGGATTAGATCCAAGAATTGGAAAGCATTATAATAATCCATCTTTTGGATATGGTGGCTATTGCCTTCCAAAAGATAGTAAGCAATTACTTGCAAACTATAAAGACGTTCCTCAAACACTTATTAGTGCGATCGTTACATCGAACACAACTCGAAAAGACTTTATTGCTGATCATATTATAGGACGCAATCCCAATAAAGTTGGTATTTATAGGTTAACTATGAAGTCAGAATCTGATAACTTCAGAGACAGCTCTATACAAGGAATTATGAAGCGCATAAAGGCAAAGGGCATTGAAGTAATAATATACGAGCCTATGCTTAATGAAAAAGAATTTTTTAGATCAAAAGTGATAAAAGACTTCAATAAATTTAAAGAAGAATCTGATGTTATATTAACAAACAGACAAGTTCCGGAATTGGATGATGTAGCCGATAAATTATTTACACGAGACTTATTTGGAAGAGACTGATAATAAATACAGCCCCTATTTTTTATTAAATAGGGGCTGTATTTATAAAAACTAATAAGAGGTATCTATGATAATCCCAGTTATCTTATCTGGTGGAAGTGGTACTCGCCTTTGGCCACTGTCCAGATCAAATTTCCCTAAACAATTTCATGCCCTCAAAGGGAATGATAGCCTTCTTGTTGAGACATTAAGACGCTTATCAGGAAAAAATATATTTTCTGATCCAATAATAATAGGTTCATACCAACATAGATTTGTTCTAGCAGAACAAACAAGAGCAACTGGATTTGAAAAAAGTACAATTATACTAGAGCCTATATCGAGAAATACAGCCCCAACAGCTGCAGTTGCAGCTATATTAGCGCTAGAAAAAAATGATGATCCTATTCTTTTACTGTCTCCCGCGGATCATGTAATTCTTGATCGTGCAGAATTTTTACGTTCTGTTGATATAGCAGCAAAGGCCGCGGTTATAGATGGCGGAAAATTTGTATTATTTGGAATATCACCTGATTATCCGGCTACTGGATACGGATATATACGCCAAGGAAGACCTATTTCTAATTTAGAAGGAGCTTATATTGTTGATGGATTTGTTGAAAAGCCAGATCTAGCAACAGCTAAAGTTCTATTTTCAGATGGATATCATACTTGGAATAGCGGTATCTTCATAATGCCCGCCAAAATATTATTGGCGGAGATGGAGCGTTTAGCACCCGCAGTTTTAGCTGCAGCCAGAAAGGCTGTTGAGGGGGCGATTAGAGATCCTGATTTCATTCGCCTTGATGAGGTTGCTTATACAGCCTCACCATCTATATCTATCGACTACGCTCTCATGGAAAAAACAAGTATATCTACAGTTGTTCCATCTTCATTTGGTTGGACAGACGTTGGTAGCTGGAAGACACTATGGGAGATATCCAATAAAACACCATCCGGATGCGTTATATTAGGTGATGTAATAGATATTGGTGCTATAGATTGTTATATCCGTAGCGAAGGGCCGACTATCGCAGTCGCAGGAGTTCGCAATCTAGTTATTGTTGCAACTTCGGATGCCGTCCTAGTGATAGATCGAGAAGCAGATCAAGATGTAAAGAATATTGTGGAGCGTTTAAACGCTGCTGGAAGACTAGACAAAACAGAAAGCGCTAGAAAGTATAAATAGATTTTAATTAAAGTAAAAATATTTAGGAAAATGATTTTAAAAATCTCAATTTCGTTAATTAATGTTTAAATTGAATTATTAACTTGCTATTTTTTAATTTTAAATGCAGAATAAGATAGTGTATAACTAACGTAATGGCGGAATTTTATGCCTGAAATCGATAGAATACGTGCCGTTATTAAAAGTAAATCTATACGGCGTGTTATTATGACAAATTATACAATGGGCGGAATTGGTGGAAGCCAGCTCGTCCTATATGATATTGCCAGCGTGCTGATCGCAGCTGGTGCTGAAGTGACGGTTGTCTCTCCGATCGTAGATGAACCTATGGCAACTCTCATGGCCTCCATAGGTGTTTCAATAATAAATATTTCAGATCCGAGAAATATAAATAAAATACCAGAATCAACAGATCTTATATGGGGATTGCACTGGCCTGTCGTTGGAATGCTTATTTTTCATTACGAAATTAATTATAAATATTTGATTTTGTCATCTCTTTCTCCATATGAGCCCATAGAATCATTATCTTTTATGACAGAACATGCGGATGTGCTTTTAGTTAATTCTATCGAGAATTTAGAGCATCATCGCAAACTGACGGGCAATGCGGCTTTCACAAAACGGATCACGATCTTTCCGAACAGCTTGCCGCTAACCTGGTTTCAAGACGCCCAGGCGCCTGCAAAGGTGCTACGTCGTATTTTATTCGTTAGCAATCGTAAATCAGCACGGATTGAAATTATAAAAAATACCTTAAAAACAAAAGGTATGGAAATAATAGAAATTGGGTCCGGAAAAACTGAAAAACTTGTAGATATTGAATTAATTGATAGTTGCGATGCTGTTGTTACAATAGGACATACTGTACAAAAGGCAATGGCTCGTAAGAAGCCCGTATTCATTTTTGATAGATTCGGTGGACAGGGGTGGGTTATGAATAGTAATATTGATATACTTGCCAAATTTAACTTTTCTGGTCGTGGATCGAGCTTTATTAATAGCCTTGATGCAGCAAAAAATATAATAGATAAGTACGAAACCGCTTCTTACGAGAGTGAAGTTATTTTTTCCTTAGCAAAGGAGCGTTTTTCTCTTGAATTAAATCTGGGGAATATATTGTCCTCTCTCTCATCAGAGAAAGAAGTGAGGAAAAATATCGGAGAATCGGCATTTTCTATCTTGAGGGCATCACAAGCATTCTTTTCTGTTCGCTTTCCAAAAAGCATTGATCCCGTCCGACTGGCCCCTGGGGGGAGTATGGGGACGATGGAGCTGTTAGTAGATCTACCCGACCAGCGCGGAAATGGGATTTTCTTCCGCATCGCTGAACCACAATCCGATGCCGTTGTTTTCGGGTCGGAGGCTGATTTCGTCATCAGTGGAGGAATTCTAGCGGAGGATGGTAGTCATGTGGTACTTCGTGCCGAACGCAATGACGGCATCATATTTACACTTAATAGTTTTATTAACAGTCAGTGGTTGGTTGCAGAATATCCAAGTCTGCCCGTGGCAAGAAAGTCTGGGTTTCAGTTTAACCTTGTTGCGGATGTAGTAGGATCAAATTTCGTGCTAACGGCAGAAGAAAATGGTAAAATACATTCACTTGGTAAAATAACGGCAAAGAAAATAAGTAAGTAATATTTTATTTGTTATTATTTCACGTAAACTATACGCAATGAAATTACGCAATGTCATTAGAGTGCGTTATCTCTCTGCCGAATTATGCTCCTCAGAGAGATAACGATAGAGCGTCGCTCTGGAGACCCCGAACCTGGCTGCAATCTCCTTGGCCGGGAGATTTCCGTCTGTGAGAAGCGTACGCGCTGCGGCGACCTCTTTCGCTGACAGGCTGCGCGGACGTCCTCCAATCCTGCCCTTGCGGCGTGCCTCAGCGAGCCCGGCTGCTGTTCGCTCATGGATGAGAGCTTTCTCGAATTCGGCGATCGCACCGAGCAGATGAAATACCAACCGGCCTCCGGGCGATGCCGTATCGATTGAATCTGTGAGAGAAACAAGGCCGATGCCATTGTCTTTCAGGTGCTCGGCAGTTGCCATCAGCTGCTTCAGTGAACGCGCCAGCCGATCGAGCTTCCAGACCACGAGAATATCTCCTTCGCGGAGAAGATCACGCAGGACGCGTTGGAACTCTGGCCGATCAGCCCGGGCCCCGGAGGCCCTCTCGACGACAATTCTCTCACACCCGGCCTCGTGCAGCTTCTGGATCTGCAGGTCCGGATTCTGATCAAGAGTGGAGACTCTGGCGTATCCGATGCGCATGAGTTGTCTCTTTTCTTGTCATGTGGCTATGGATATGAGACAGTCTCTTGGAGACGGGTTTAGAGACTTGGGATAGCCCCTCAAGATCCTATTTACCGGAGAGTCAGTCCGCGTCTCAAAAAGGATGGATTTTAAACAAGACCGGCGCAGGCTTTTTTATCGCTCTTGTTCCTGGGCGGGCGTGTCGTTGCCCGACGTCGTGCCATCCGCTTCGGAGCGAAAGGCTGCGTAGAGCTCATCGAGACGTCCGGCAAGATAGCGCCCGAAAGCGATTCCATCCCGCGCTCGAAATGCAAGCGCAAAGGCCCGCGCACTCTCCGTCATCTCAGCGGTGACAGTGCTATCCGGGGTCTGCCAGCAGGTCGGTTGTGAGGGAGCGGATCGGACGCGCCGCGGACGAAGGCGCGTCTTCAGTCCAGATAGAAGCTGGCTGACGCGCTCTTCGGACGCGAGAGCAGAGACTTCGGGCATAGCCAGCAGGGTGCGGGCATAAGACAGGGCTTCCGGAGCCTCCAGTAATCCGGCCAGCTCGAGCCAGCGGTCCCGTCCTACTCCCCGAGCGGGCCCGATGGCCCGGGCAATGTCCTCCGGCACCCGTCCCGCGACCGATAATAAACGGGTCAGCATGGGATTATCGACCGAGAGTGCAGCCTGCAGGGTAGCGCGGTCATGTCCGCGCGCTTGGAGGAGAGCGGCAAACAAGGCCCGCTCGATGAAAGACAGATTGGCGCGGGCCGAATTCTCCTGGCCTTGGGCGATAATGTGATCGGTATCCGTCACGTCCCGGATGATTGCCCGGACCGGTCGGCCAAGCTCACGGGCAGCGCGCACCCGGCGATGACCGAACACGATCTGATACCGCCCTGGTGCCTCCGGATGGGGGCGCACCAGAATAGGCGTGTTCTGGCCCTGTGCCCGGATCGCCTCCAGAAGGTCGGGAAAGCCTTCGTCGTCCATCCGATCTGCGACGAAGGAGGCATCGAGCAGTTGAGGATCCAGCTCCGTGACCATTGCACCTGCTGTCAGGTCCTTGGCCCGGGCCGCCTGCTGGGCAAGCTCGCCGATGGAGGACAGCATGTTCCGTCCCGCTCCCCGGGCGACATAGCCGGGAACAGGACTGCGCTCCGCTGCTGGCGCGCTTTCGGTGTCCTTGATGTTCTGGAAGATGTTACGCCGGGCCATCGCGAAAGAATCCTCAAATCTCTCATAACTATTTGATATAATTATGAAAATATGCCATTTGTACGGCTGACAATCGCATGCTTACCCGGTGCGTCCCCAGGCTGACAGCAGAAGGGCCTCAATCTCTCCGTTGACGCTATCCAGAGCCTCGCGGGCACGATCATAGGTGCTGCTCACGAACTCCGAGCGATCGACCTCATAGAGCGACTGCTTGGTAAGACCGGCATCTGAAATGGCTGTCGACTTGACCATCGGGCTCTTCAGCATCTGACGGGCGAACATCGACTGCATCAGCCCGACCATCTCCTGCTGCGGCACATCTCCCGGCTCGTAACGGGTAACCAGATAGCGGAACCAGTCCAGCTCGACCCGGGCACCGGCGGCTTCGATGCTTTTGAGAATTTCACCAAGCATCAGCAGAAACTGGCTCATCGACATGATGTCGAGCATCTGTGGATGAACGGTGATGAGAACCGCCGTGGAAGCTGCAAGGGCTGTCAGTGTCAGGTAGCCGAGCTGCGGCGGGCAATCGATGACCACCACATCATATTCCCCATCGACCTCGGCAACCGCGCCGCCAATGCGAGTATAGAAAGTGCGCCCGGCCGTTGGGTCCTGAGCGTGCATCGCAATCGGAGTCTCGTACTCATACTCTTGGAGTTCGAGATTGGCCGGGATGATGTCGAGGCCAGGGAAATTGGTAGGGCGGATCACTGTGCGGATGGAGCGGCGCTGGTCATCATACCGCAGCACGTCATAAAAGGACGGGGTGTTATCGATTTCCGGCTGGATCCCGAACAAGGCGGTCAGGGAGGCCTGGGGGTCGAGGTCAATGGTCAAAACACGGAAGCCGCGCAAGGCCAGATACTGGGCAAGGTGAACCGCTGTTGTGGTCTTGCCAGATCCTCCCTTGAAGTTCACGACCGAGATCATGTGCAGCCTGTCGGCATCCTGCCGGTGCGGGGCCCGGCCTAACAGGCTGCGCAGCTCATTCATCTGGGCTGCGCTATAATGGCGTCGTCCCGTCGGTGTCAGGGCTGGCTCCGGACCGCGTCCATCCAGATGCAGCTTTTTGAGATAACTTGGAGAGACGCCGACAAAGCGGGCTGCTTCAACAAGAGGGAAATGACGCAACGACTTCTTTGCGTCCGGCGGAAACTTTTCCATGCGTAGGAGATCCAGCCGGCGCGAAATTTCGTTGCTTTGGGACAAGATAGTGTCCGCGAAGCCTGTTTCCGGAAATTGGGCAGTGTGCGAGGGGTTCATAATACAGGACCAGGAACGATAATTTTCATTGAAATGCCAAATTATCGTTACTATCTGGTACGCATAGCGCTCCTGCAAGCGAAATGACCGGATGCCGGACATAGAGAAAACTGGCGAGGCTGGTTTCCGTGGGCTGGACCAGAGATCCGGAAGCGGTGTGAGGCGCTAGAGGGGCGACAGGGGGACGCGGTTCTTCGTATGAGACGCTGGAAAATATCCCCTCTGTCAGCGATAATCCGTTCGTCCTGGGCTTGGTCAAGAGGGCAGTTTGAAGGTTTCGTTCCTATCCAGAATGGGATTTTCCCCCTTCGACTTCCAGGACGCCTAACGGGAAACGATCCGGGCCTATGTGGCTGTGGCACGGAAGTGTTCGTGCTGAGTGAGATCCAGATTCTCTATGTCCCAGATTGTTTCAAAGGCTGCGTATAATCTATGAGGTTCATGGTTCTCGACCTCGCCAGAGACGCAACCTTGACGCACAAGGCGGAATGGATTGCACGTGCTTTGGCTGAGGCCGGCGAGCAGGTCATCTGTATCGGCATGCAGGATCTGCACAGATCGTCCGCGGATATGGGCGGGGTCGTTCATGTGCCTGGTCCAGGGTTGGCGCATCCGGCGCCCGCAGGCTCCCGGGATGCCCTGCCGACCGAAGCAGGTCTGATCTCGCTGCACCGGGCCCGTGTCCGGTCGCTTTGTGCGCGTCTGCAGCCTGATATCATTCTGATGACATCTTCGACTGGACCGGATCCAGCCGAAGATAGCCTGATGGTTGAGCTGGCCGAGATCAGTTCAGAGGGGCGCGCCCGTTGGGCTGTGCTCACGACCGTCGGCACCGATCCCGATGCCCCCCCCTCCCTGATCTTCGACGGGCGCCGTCTGCCCGTGACGGCGGTGTCCCTGAGATCTGCCGTGGCCGGGCTATCGCATCGTCCGGCAGATGTTGGCTTGGTGATGCTGACCACGCCGTTGGAGGCCTCCTTGGTGGAGGACGGGGCCATCCGGATTGACGGGGGGATTCTGGGGGGAGGTGCCCTGCGCCAGGTCTGGGTTGAGGTAAATGACGGGCTGCCCCAGCCTCTGGAGCTGAGCTCGGCCTTTCCGGAGCCTGGACAGCGCCTCACCGGGGCTGTGGAAGTCGGAACCGAGGGATGCCGGCTCGCCCTGCAGTTCCGGGGGCGAACGGCGTGGGGAGAAACCGTCAATCTTGGCGGAGCAGCAGCAGGTCGGGTGCTCTGGCAGACACGCTATCACCCCGTTGCGCCGCGCATCCTGCCATTGGTTGTCGTCGCGGATCTGCACGTTGTAGCGGGGCGCGCTCATCTGCAGGGCTGTCTGACGTCGCCGGCCTGTCCGGATGAGCTGTGGGATGCCAGCCTTGTCGTCTGGCAGGGCGGCCGGCGGACGGATCTGCCCCTGGACGCACAGGGCCGGTTCGGTGCCGAATTCGCGGACACCTCCCACAGTCTTCATCTCTGGATAAATTTTGCCCATGACCGGCGGCGGGAGGCCCATCTGTGTGCATTGTGGCCCACGTTGCACAGCCCCTTCCTGGCTGGGCCTTCCGGTGTTGCGGATGATGCTCCGGGTATTCCCCAGCTGCGGATATCACACGCCCGGATCCGGAATGGCGGAACCGACGTGCTTTTTTCCGACCCGGCTGGTGGGGAGGCGTTGCACGCACACATCCTTCTGAACGGTCGTCCCGCAGAGTGGGGCGGCGGAGACGGTGCCTGTGACCATGCCCGATTACCAGCTGAGGTGGACCTGCTGACGGTGGAAGTGATCAGTTCGGAGGGAGCCGGGTCGGTCTGCACACTTCTGCCTCAGCGACTGGCTCCGGGGGAGGTGATCCGACGCGCCCGTCGCATGGGGCGGATGGTAACCCTCACCTCAAACTCCGGGCGGGTGGAGACCGTGCATCCGCTGCGCCTCCAGCCAACAGCGTCCGGCTGGGTCCTGATGGTTCGGCGTGGGATGGCGGTTGAGGATCTCCCACTGGCCGACCTCGCGCGGATCGACATCGCCGAGACGGGCTGGAGTCTCGCAGCTGACCGGGCGGTTGCCCGGGAGTTGCGCAAGCACGGCATCCGCCAGCACTCACCGGCTCGTCCGCTTCTTGAGGACGTGCCGCCCGCTATGGTTCTGCCATTTCCGGAGGGCCCGTGGCGTGCTCCCCCACGGGCAATTGATCAGGTCATTCTGATCCGTCCGGGGGCCTTTCCCACGGACGATCTTTATGTGCTCCATCCCCTGACCCCGGTTCTGGAGGAAATGGGATTGGACATTACCGTGTTCACGATCACGGAAGATGCCGAGGAGCCGCCGCCTCCGCTGACTGCCGACAGTGTCGTGATCATTTCGCGTCAGGCATCTCCGGCTTGGATCGACCGGCTGATGAGAAGTCCGGCTTTTGTTGTCTATCTCATTGATGACGATATTCCGGCAGCCGCGGATACACCGGGCATGCCGCATGATTTCCGGCGACGCATGGTGGAGCTCATGGCTTCCGACATGGCCCCCCTGCTGCGCCGCTGCGACCGGCTGCTCATCACCTCTCCCGGACTGGCAGCCCGTTATGCCAGTGCCAAGACCGAACTCATCAGTCCGCCCTATGTGCGGCCTCCGGCCGGTCTCGATCATCTGATTGCCCCTGAAACAATCCATCTGACCTATCAGGGGACCGAGAGCCATCACGAAGACATCGAGTTCCTGTTTCCTGCTCTTGGCCGCATCCTGGCGCGGCATGACAACGTGTCCTGCTCGCTATTTGGGCGTCGGGCACAGTCTGCTGCGATCAAGAACCATCCCCGGGTCAAGATCCTGAAGCCCATGTCCTGGAGCGACTATGGAGCTTTCACGGCGGCCAATCCGGTGCATATCGCGCTGGTTCCCATGCTCGACACCCCCTTTAATCGCGGCAAGTCAATCCTGAAGGTTCTCGATGTTGCCTCCCTTGGAGCGGCGGGCCTGTTTTCGGATGTGATGCCGTTTAATGGTGTGGTCCGGAACGGAGTGGACGGTCTGCTGGTGGCCAACGATCCTGGCCAGTGGGAAAATGCCATTGAGGCGCTGCTCAAGGCGCCTGATCATATCGCTACCCTTGCGGAAGCTGGCCAGGCCAGGGCTCGCTCTCTCGGGGCGATTGAGGGAACAAGCTCAGTTTGGCGTCGTCTTCTCGAGCGGCCAGATCCGACCTCCTTCGGCAGGGACGCCAGCCCATGAAACTTGCATGTCCCTGTCCTGACGAGTCCGCCGCCTTTCCCCTGCATAGATCCCGACACGGCCGCCGCCCGCATCATGAGCACTCCTGACGAGACCCTCCACGATGGGCACGGCAGCACAGATGCATGTGCCGATGCCTCCCGCTTTCTGATCTCCGCTTTTCCTGGATCCGGCGCAGAGAGCCTTCTGGCAGCGCTCATGCCAATGCCGGGGCTGCAGGTTCTGCGCCCTCTCGAACTGGCAGCGCGCTCCCGTTCAACCGCAGCTGCGGCGGTTCCTTCTCCGGACACTGACACCGACAGGCGGATTGTCGCTCCTGTCTGGGGACCCCAATCCGGCGCGGACGGGCTGTATCTGGTGCGCAATCCGTTTCATGTCCTGGTCGAGCTATCAGCGATGGTCTCACCGGATGGCGCCACTCCCTGGGCACGGGGAGCGCTTCTGGGGACGATCGCCCAGGCCCTGTTTGGCGAAGAGATCTCCGGTCTCATGCCGAGCGAGGAGACATTTGCCAGCCTCCTCGCCGGACTGTGGGCAAGGCATGTCCGTATGGCGCTGGTCAGTGGGCTGCCGATCCTTCAGTGCGAGCACGTCCTGACCGCACCGGAACTGTGGGGTGCCCGTGTGGCAGCTCTTGCCCGTGATGGCGCCCCCCTGCCTGCGGCGGAGGCTGACGTCATGATCCTGCCGGCAGCAGACATCCGGGCGTCGAATACCCCGGCGCCCCTGTCCGATAGTCAGATCAATGCCATCTGGCTGATTGCCGGGGACATGATGCAGGCGTGCGGCTACGTCGTACGGGGTGGGACCCTCATTGTTGGTGAGGTGCCGTTGCCCCCGATCCGGTCCGGAGTCGGCGCTGCGGCATTTGCTCACAGTTCCGGGGAGGTAGACGAGCGCTCCGTCACCGACATGCGTCTGGGCCGGGTCCTGCGCGCCCTTGAGATCGTGCAGCAGCGTGAGCAGACTTTTGACACCATGAGTCAAGTGATCAGCGATCTATGTCGCCAACAGGAGGAGGGGGCCAGGAAAAGCCAGCGTGAGATCAGTGGTCTGCAGTTGGAAATTGCCGAAACCCGGCAGGCCCTTGAGCGCCTGCAATTTCGCGCGGTTCAGCTCCAGAGCGATCTTGCGACCGTCCGAGAATCCTATCTCACTCTCGCTGATCT
>JBOGCN010000028.1:0-34445 GCA_050689115.1 Segnochrobactraceae bacterium EtOH-i3
CCTTCGCCCGGAATGTCTTTCAAAGGCCCGCCCTGGTGGCGGGCTTTTAGTTTTTCGGGTCCATTCTCCTTGTCTGGCTGACCGAAGTCCGGGGCGAATCCCCGTGACAAGAGCCAAGCCTGCCTGATTTGCTGCCGGCCAGCAACGCCTTATGCTTAACGCCTGCTTCTATGCCATTGGCAGGACTGATGTTTTTGCTTTAGGATTGCCGTACGCACGGCGCGCGCCCTCGATTCGAGCCCGACTCGGCGACGACGCGACGGCGTTGTTTACTTGTCGACAGGTGGACTTGTCGATTTGGTTACGCGGACGCTCTGCCATATGTCGATCCTGCCTCTACCGAATCGACAGAATCGAATACACATTGTGTAGCCCGCATGATATGATTGAGGCAAGACCGGAGATTGTCGATGCCGACCACGAATAGAGAAGACCACGCCTCCCCGCCGCTGCGCGCCGTGAACCTGCGCGTGCGCGAGGACGTGCGCGATCTGATCGACCAGGCGGCCCGCACCTTCGGCAAAACCCGCACGGAATTCATGATCGAAGCGTCACGGCAGGCGGCCGAGCAAGCCTTGCTGGATCAGACCTTTATCCGTGTCGACCGGAAGACTTTCGACCTGTTCACGGCAGTCCTGGACCAGCCGCCCGCCTCGGAAGGCTATACGCGGCTGATGAACGCGCCGCGTCCCTGGGAGAGCTGATGCTTCTCGCGCCGGCACCGCTCGCGGCGGGGCATGTTCTCAGCCTCTTTGATTCCGGTGTTCCCGCCCTTGATGACTGGCTGCGCCGCCGCGCGGCGAGCAATCAGTCGGCCGGCGCATCGCGCACCTATGTCGTCTCTGGCGAAGACATGCGCGTGGTGGGCTATTACGCCATTGCCTCGGGAGCGCTTTCGATCCTCGAAGCGCCAAGCCGCATCAAGCGAAACATGCCCGATCCGATCCCTATGGCGATCCTCGGCCGGCTGGCCGTCGACAGGACGGCGCAAGGGCAGGGGTTGGGCCGCGCCATGTTGCAGGACTGCGTGCTGCGCGTGCGGCAAGCGGCCAACATCATGGGAATCCGGGGGCTGCTGGTCCATGCGATTTCGGACGATGCGCAGCGCTTCTATGAGCGCCACGGCTTCACGCCCTCGCCGACCAATCCGGCGACGCTGATCCTGTCCATTGCGTAGCGCCTCGATCGCCGGGCATAGGCTGTAGCCTGCTAGAGTTCCCGGCCAAAATCCGGCGACTTGCCCTCCCGGCGTAGGCGCTCCGCATATTCGCGGGCGCTTGCCTCCACCTGCTCGGCTGTCTTGCGGCCCGGTCTTGGCGGGGCCGGCGCGCGCGGCTCGGCCGCCGGCTGATCCTCAAGAAGCTTTCGGGCTTCCTCGATCCCCGCCGGCTGGCCCGTCGTCATGGTCGGCCGCGCCGGCATGGGGGGCACGGCGGCGGTCTCGAACGCCTGCTGAACGGCGGGCGGCTGTTGGATGGTGGGCGGGGCCGCCACCTTGGCGACAGGTTGACGTGTCGACTTGTCAACTTGTGCGCGGATGACCGGCGCGGGCTCGCGCGCGGACGGCGGCGGCGACTGCGCCTCGAACATTTCCCGAAGGACAGGGGGCCGGCTGGGCTCGCCCTTGGCCGGCGTCGGCGTCGGCCGGGCATGGCCGGCATTGCGTTCGGCCAGAAACCGCGTCTCGTCGCGGAATCCCTCGCGGCGTCGGCGCACCAACTGCCATTCTTCCGCAAAAAGGGCGCGAAGCTGATCGCGCTCCAACTGGTGGCGCGGCTTGGTGACGACGTTGAGCATCAGATAATGCTCGTTCCACTCCTTCTTGCAGAGCAACGAAAAGTCGTCACGCTGCTGGCTTCCAAGGCGCGCGCGGGTCCGCTCGTGCTCGCGCTCGACGGCGTTGGCAAGCTTCTTCCCGCTCGCGACTAGGGCAAGGCCGCCTTTCAGCGTCATGCCCTTGGGAAAGAGCCTGTGGCGGTTGGTGACGACGAAGGTCAGCCGATCGGCCATTCCCATGCGGGGCAGGGCGCGCTTTTCGGCGTTCTGCTGGCGATAAAGATCAGCCCATGCGGGCTTATAGCGATCGTTGAGGCGCGTTCTGTGCTCCTCGATGCGGGCGCTCGCGCCGCGCTCGCGGGCGTGCACCTCTTCCGTCTGCCGGCGGGCCATGGTGGCGCGCAAGCTGCGATGCCGCTGCTTGGTCTGGTCGTCCTGCGTAGCGCGCCAGAGCTTGAATTCAGCCCGCTGGGCGGCGCGCTCCGCCTTCCACTGCTCGCGGCGCGCCTCGCGCTCGGCCTTCGCGGCTTGATAGGCAGCTTCGCGCGCGCGGCGCTGCTCGCGATACGCCTCCTGGCGCGCGAGGCGTTCGGCCTTGTAGTCGGAATAGGGGCGCGACTTCTCGTCCTTGATAATCTGCCCCTGCTGGCGGAGGGCATTGT
This sequence comes from Segnochrobactraceae bacterium EtOH-i3, assembly GCA_050689115.1. GTDB lineage: Bacteria > Pseudomonadota > Alphaproteobacteria > Rhizobiales > Segnochrobactraceae > JBBSSF01. The sequence goes on from JBOGCN010000028.1 coordinate 2,439, forward strand.
TCTTGACGCGCTCCTCGCACCGGACGCCGCCATGGTCCTTCTCCCATTGTTCCGCCCAACGGGAGAGCTTCAGCTTGTCATAGGGGATGTTGCGGGCGCGGCTGCCGTCCAGCTCGATCCGGTTGACCAGGATATGAATATGGGGATGCGGCTCGTCCGTGTGCTGGACGATAAGCGTCTGCAAGTTTTCCAGCCCCAAAGCCTTCAGGCTGGATAGGGCGGCCTTCATCATCTCCGCTTGCGACGGGGTTTCGTCAGGAGCCCATGACAGGCTGTAGGGGTAAAGCGGCTGAGTGAGCTTGCGCCCGCGCTTGCCCTTCTCCCGCTCGCGGAAGGCGTCATAGCTGGCGGTCATCTGCTGGATGGCCTCCTGTGGGCCATCCGCCGCCATGTTCAGATTCTGCGTGAAGCCGACGCGATCGGACGATCGCAGGCCGCCCTTGTCGTGAAGGGCGTATGCGCCCATGGCCTCGAAGTCGCGCGACGCGGACGGGACTCCGGCGGCGATGTCGGAGCCCGGCTCCGGCCGCTTATCATGCAGGTAATATTTGCCGGCACCGGCAAAAGAGCTGCCGCCTTCGGCCCTCTTTGGAACCACGGGTTCGCCCTCGCCACTTGCCTCGGTAAATTCCCCGAAGGGGAAATTACACATCTTGCTACATTATGGCAAACCGTCCCCGTGCTCTGCATCAAAAAAGTGAGGCTGAACCTATCCGCTGCCTTTTTCCCTCTTCGCTTCCCGCCCCTGCGGGCATCGGCAAATGTGAAAAGCTGCGCGGCAGCGCAACGACGGGCCGGGGCTCCGCCGCTCAAAGCACCCATTTGTGCGGTGCATCAAAAAATTGAGTCTTGACCGTGCCGGCCTCTCCTAAACCCCATGGGGCCGTGGTAAATTATGGCCCGCCGCCCAAGCTTGACGGAACCAGTGACATGGCCGACTTCCCGCCGCGCGGCTCCGGCCATGATGGCGTGGTTGACACCATGCCCTCGGCGCTGTGGGCCGATCCTGATGACCTTTCCGACGCTTTCCCCTGGAAGGCTGGCGACCTTCTGCTTGGCAAATGGCAGGAAAGGCCGATCGGCTATCGCGACGATCGCCATGCCGTCCTGATCGCCGGCAGTCGCGCGGGCAAAACCCGCTCGGTGCTCATTCCGAACCTGCGCACCTATCCGGGCTCGGCGATCGTGATCGACCCCAAGGGCGAGCTGGCGCGTGAAACCGCCGCGTATCGCGCCCGGCCCAAAGCCGAAGGCGGCATGGGGCAGGCGGTCTACATCCTCGACCCGTTCGGCGTGTCGGGATTCAAGTCGTCGGCGCACAACCCGTTTGACGAGCTGATCGCAGGCCCGGCCGGCGACATTGCCGCGAACGCTGCGCAGCTCGCCGAAGCCCTTATCATCGCGGCGGAAGGGGCGAAGGACCCGCATTGGACGGACAGCGCCCGCAACCTGGTGCGGGGGCTGGTGCTCTACCTGCTGTCGACGCCCGATGAAACCCGCTCGCTGCGGCGGCTGCGCGAGCTGCTGCACCTGGCCGGGGACGATCGAAAAGCGGTGTTCACCGCCATGGCCGCAAGCGACGCCTTCGACGGGGTGCTTGCCAATATCGGCGCGGAATACCTGTTCAAGTGCATCGTTGCCGAACAGCATGGCGGGGCTGAGCTGGCGAGCATCTATTCAACGGCGCAGACGCAAACCGCCCCGCTCGACGACGTGGCGGCCGTGACCGATCATTCCGCCTTCGACCTGGGGCGCTTCAAGGACACGCCGTCGACGCTCTATGTCGTGCTGCCGGCGATGCGCATGGGAACGCATTACCGATGGCTGCGCCTGGTCGTCCAGCTCGCGATGCAGGCCATGGAGCGGACGCCTTTCGAGCGCGGCCGGCTGCCGGTCTGGTTCGTGCTCGAGGAGTTTCCAATCCTCGGGCACATGCGCTCGATCGAGACGGCGGCCGGCTTCATGGCCGGCTTCGGCGTCAAGCTGGTGGCGGTCATTCAGGACCTGTCACAGCTTCAAACCCACTACCCCAAGAGCTGGGAAACCTTCCTCGGCAATGCCGGCGTCGTCGTCGCGTTCGGCAATGCCGACATGACGACGGCCGAATATCTCTCGAAGCGGCTGGGGCAGGCGCGCATTTCCGAATGGCGGGCCGGGGAATCCACGTCGGGCGGCATCCAGAGCGGGCGCGCCGGCAAGGTGGAGCGGATCGACACCGCGCCGCTGCTGGCGGCCGATGAAATCATGATCGCCTTTTCGCGCCTGACCGGCCGGCTGCTCGCGCTGATGCCGGGGCAACGGCCGATCTACATGCAACGCCTGCGCGGGCCGGAGGACACGCCGGCATGAGGAAAATCATCATCCTCGTGCTACTGGCATGGCCGGCGCTGTGCGTCGTGGCCTATCCGGTCATAGGCCGGCTGACGCCTGTCGGCCTGCTGGCGACCGGGCTTGCCGGCGGCGCGGCCTTCGTCCTGGCGCGCCGCTGGGGCGTGCTGACCGGGGTGCGATGGCTCGGGCTGGTGACGCCGCTGATGGTGCTGGCCGGCCTGTTCAAATTCTATGGCGACAACATCAATGCACGCGGCTTCGTCATCGTGTTCGCCCTCAATTACGGCGGGGTGGCGCTCGCCCTGTTCGTCGACAAGCTGGCGCGTGGGGAAATGAGCGGTGCGCTCGATTTTTCAAAGCAGGTTGCGGCCAAAACCAGTGAGTTGACGCGCCACCCCTTTCAGGACGCGAACGGGCAGCTGGAACGGATCGGCTTCACCTGGATCGACAATCGAGTCGTCCAGGACGATCAAAACGCCTGGGGCCGGCCGGACCCATGGTGGATGAATATCTATGTCGGCATGGGCGTTGGCGTCGCCGTCGCCGCTGGGGGCGCGTTGACCGGGAATTGGCCTGTGGTCGCGGGCGGGGTGGTGCTGGCGGTCGGCTGGCCCTTCATGAACGCGCTGACGACGCTGCTGGGGCTTGGCCTGGAACTGAAGCAGGCGGATCGGGCTTTCGCCATGAGCCGCGACGGCTCGATTTTCGTGGGGGCCGGCCCCTACCAGCAAGGGCCGGGGCATCATGCCTTTTCGATCTTCGATTGCGGCGCTTTCGAGTATGGGCCGCGCTTTCCATGGAGCCAGAACAAGGCTGACGAACGCGACAACGTGTTCGAGGTCTGGTTCACGACGCCGCAAGGCAATCGCTTCGTCGTTTCGGTGAACCGCTGGGGCAGGGATTTCTGCCAGAAGCTCGTCCACCAGCTCGAAGAGGCCAAGGCCGCGCTGCGCGAGGCCGGACGGCCTGCGCCCGTCCGCAAGAGCACGATCGTGCGGGCGGATGATGACGCTGCACCGCGCAACGTGGTGCGCGGTCCTGGCGGCATGTCGCTGTCTTCGGACGATTGATTATCCTAAAATAACGTGCCGAAATATAATAGATCGCACACTTACGCACTTATAGCATATAATGAACCCCACCACACATCGCGCCTGTCATTTACACTATTAATTGACGCTCATGAATCTAGTAATTTTACAATTTCTGCCGGCACAATCTCGTAACATGCCTTCTCGATAGACGAGAATGTCACTTCGGCACCGAACTTCACTCCGGCAGCACCGACAATCCGATCGTGACTAGCTCTATCGACCTCGAGCCGCTTAATTTTCCCGCGCCTCGCCGGCAGCTGTAAATCCGTGGGAATCATGACCATCGTATCCTCAACAGCCACCTCCCCACCCTCCAGGGGAAAGCAGACGACACTCGCGCCAAAACGAGCTAACGGCACACCCAGCGCCTGGCTGCGCTTCATCTCCGAGCCAAGGCGCAGTACATGATCCTCGACGATCTCGTGGATGGCCCGCGCGTACATCAGAAGATGCTCAACCCTCTCCAACAAAATAGCCGGCCCCTCAATATCATCGACATTATTGGCACCGTGAGCCACGCGGTTCCTCCGATCGACCAGATTATCGACATCTGAGAACACGGCACGTGCCTCCGCATCACCAAGTGACGGCGGCTGTTTTCCATTCTTATGCTCATAGAATGATCGATAAGACTGAGTGTTCGTCAGCCTTCTTGGCGTGACACCAATGCCCAAGTTCGATAGAACCATTTTCATTCTGTCGAATGACATATTCGCTGTTCTTAACGCGAACGCCCGCGTATTGAACTCGTAACGAACTGACTTATTCCTACATAACGCCAACCGTCGGACAACGACCGTTTCATCCTCGGGATCATTTACTCTGTTCATTTTGATTGCCGTTAGATACTCTACAGTCAATTCGTGATGTTTTTTTCTCAAATGCTCTGGTATTTGTCCATATCTGCCACAAATATTAGGAATGATTCTTAGATATGATGATATGATCGACTCAACATATTGCTCCATAGCACCATACAGGGCCACGATAACGGATATATACTGATATTTTCGCATAGTATTACGTACGCCGATAATTTCACGCGCGCTTTGCGCTAACGGCTCATGATCTCCCGTCAACCTTGAAACGGATTGAGAAAGATCATCGGCCGATTTCTGCGCCTTTATCAGAGACGTCACTTCAAGCAGTTCGGTCTGAAGCGCAAGAAGATCGCTTTTCATTTCATCTTGCTATTGAGATAGTCGCGGTACGCTTGTTCACGCGTCGTAATATCCGATGCGTTCACATTGCGCCCCTCAAAGTCGGAATAATGCCCCTGATAAAATTCCGGCAACCCCTCTACAATGGCTGCCGCTGCGCGCCGCATATCTGCGGCACGATCGAGCATGGAGCTTACGACGAACATCAGAGGCTCATATGCAGCCAAAGTCGGACGTTCAAACCAGCCCCAACTCTCGACGCCACCTCGCATTCTCTTCCTATATAGGAAAAATGCCTTATCCCCGAAAACCTCCTCAATAAGTGCGATTGTACTACGAAATATCAGGCCCAGATCACGCAATGTATCTTCGGAAAGATCCCTATTGGCCTGCTGCAAATAAGTATCAAGAAATACTTTAAGCGACTGACCAGATCGGCGTATATTATGTCTTTGCCTGTTAGCAAAAAATCTTAACACCAGTTCGACATCAGACATCTGCCGGAAGTCTTCATTGCTCAGCAGTTCATCAGACAACGTGCCGCCACTTTCCTCTTCTTCCGTAGGCTCGGGAATTCCCCACAACCGACAAAGCGAGGGATGGCGCGAAAGGACCAGACAGAGCTGGTTAAGCCTCCCGTTGAATAGAGCGTTCCGCGTCTCCTGAGATGAAAGACGCACACCGCCACTATTCAGGCGCTCAAACACTAGCTGCTTCAATCGCAGCGCCTCTTGCTCATTACGCGCGGTCTCTTTCAGCAGTATCACTGACGACAAGTATCGGCGGTCGATTCCCTCGCGTATTTTTTCAGGTAACTGATTGTATTTCTTTCCGTTCAGCTCCATCCATTCAGTCAAACCTGAAAGCTCAAAAACATTATTATAATACTCGCTAATAGCCGTCAGGCGCTGAAGCCCATCCATAACCTCGTACTTGGAAAAATCATACTCGTACAAGAAAATTGGCGGAATAGGCACGTTCATGATCAGAGATTCAATTAATCTCGATTGACTGTGACGCCCCCACCGATGCCGCCGTTGGTACTCAGGCGACAGCGTATAGTTTTCACTCTCAACAATGCTTTTGATAGAGCTAATCGGATAACGAGCCTGTTCAGTTACAATCCTGATTTCGCCTCGTATGTATTTCTCATTAATATCTGCATCGGATAGACGAGACGTATCCTCTTCCTGGAGGTCGGGGATACTTAGCTCTTCATTCGGAAGCAGGTGAGAGGGATTCGCCACAGGCATTATTGATCCTCCTCACTGTCTTCCTCAATTATCTCCAGCACCTGGCGTGGCGGGATGACCTCCACGGGGTCAAGCGGATCACCTGCCATCCGATATGCAATGAATTTATGCTCTCGCCCGGCATGCGGATTGGAGATGGTGTCCGTGGCCAATTCATTGGTTCGCAAATCGAAGTTATATGCGACCACCATCCGATCTGTTTCCCGCCTGGTGAGTTCTCCGACCACTTCAAGATCGGCATCGGCGGGAAACTCCGCCGGCAGAACCAGGGTACGCCGATGCGCCATACCTGACGCAATGGCAAACGGCGTGGCTGCCACATACATCTTCCTGTCGCGCACCAGGATGTCCCCGTAACTGCCAAACCCGCGAAAGCTCTTATTCTTATGGACATAGGTATGGTCGGCGTTGAGGAAACTGCCGTGGCACAGTACGAGGTCGAGTACGGGATAGGTGTTGCCGTCGGGCTTCTTCGGGTATCGGCCGAAGACATAAAATACCGACCGCCCATTGTGCTCGCCGCAGGGAACCTGACTGTTCGAGTCGTAGCTGGCGTCACGCCCTGGATAGGCCAAGCCCTTTAGCTCGTACCCCTCGGTGAAGTGAACGAGCTTGAAATCAGGATAGGTGTTTCGCCCAGGCGAGTCGAAATGCGGCTCGACCACGAGCAAACGCTTGTGGAACCAGTTTTGAAAATGAAATTCTTTGTCGTTCTGTCCTTCTCGTTCGATCAGCACACCGTCACGAATGGCCGTAACGCAGTTCTTGAAAATGGCACACACACGCGACACGATTTACCTCCCCCCCATAACCGTTTCGGCCAGGGTGTAAAGCCGGGCAATCTGCCCTGTAATCTCCGCCTCTGCTTCCTGCAGTTCCTTGCACGCTTGCGCGGCATCCGCGCCGAACGACAGTAGGCGCAGCTGCTGCGCCATCACGATGATCCGCACGTCATTTCGACTGAGCCGGCGACCAGCTTGGGCAAGGCGTGTCACCTGGAGTTCGGCTTGGCGTGCAGCAGCACTCCATAGGTCGCCGTTGGTCGGTGCCTCAGCGTGTCCTCGTTTGCGGCATACCACAATGATGTCGAGGTCGATCGGCTCTTTCGCCTGTTGCTTCGGCATAGCAACCGACATCTCGGCCTTAATTGGCTGTGCGGCCGTAATGACAAAGCCTGCCTTCATCAACGCGGCAAGGACGGCATTCCAGCCTTCGGCACGGGAATGATGATAGGTGAAGGCAAAAATGCCGTCGTCTTTCAGAACGCGATAGGCCTCACGCCATACATGCCCTAGACGCTCTGTGAAAGTCGCAACCTCTCCATGCTGCACCTCGGCATCGCTACGTGTTGTAGTCGCCGATTGGCTTCCTTCCGCACCTAGAATGTGCCGCTGCCAAACATGGAAAAAGTCGGCGAGCTGAGAGTAGTGCACATTGTCGAAAAAAGGCGGATCAGTGAGCACGGCATCGACGCTGCCCGTTGCAATGTCCGTAGCCCCTGAATCGCCGCATGACAGATAGACCGGGCGATCAATGCCGAAGGCATCGAAGCTATTGGCAAGCTGGACACCAATAGGATCGGACAGCCCATAAATCTTTTCGCTGCTTTTGCGGCCGCTTTTGTCAGAAACCCTGATCTCAAAAGGATCGTCCGCATAGTCGAGCGCGCGTTTGAGCCGCCCTTCAAACATGGTGGAAAAGGAACCAGAACTTTTCGGAGTTCCCCAGACATTAGCCTCCAGCGGAACCCGTTCCGGCTTCAAAATATGATGCGCGAACATATGGCGCACCGCGCCAGTCCCTTCGCCCTTGTAGGAGGCGAACAGGTTGTTGAACTCCAGCACTCCTGAAAACAGACACGTAAACAGGTCGCGCAGCACTGGATCATTGATCGTTCGGATTTCGTCCGCGAGGATCGAAAGGCTCAAAAGCTGCCTCTCGTTGAACATGTCGTGCCAGTAGCGGTAATTATATCCTAGCACCTGGTTGGTATTATAGCCTGGCTCAATCGCAACGACGGGATAGGCGTTCTCGCGGTGTGCGAGCGCGGCCTTTGCCTTGGAAAACAGCGCGTGGTCGACATCAGTCGCTCGCTGGTATGATTTGCGGCCATCGGCGTGCAAAACCAGCTTCGCATAGAGCCTGTGCGCCGGCGGCGTCTTAGCATCCCGCACCGTTTTGGCGATCGGAAACTCATGATCGCAACGGGGGCACGTCGCTTTCTGCCCTCGCGCCGGCCCGGTCTGCGGATTGAACGATTGACGGCAAGAGCGACAGACGAATTCGGTGTCACCGTACTGCACCTCATTCACTTCGTCGCAATGAGGGCAAAGCGCTTGTGAGGTCGGATACCGCTTGGCGTAGGCATGCTGGGCGAAAATACGCGACGAAAACAGGTCTACCGAGGCTGCACAGCAGGGGCAGTCGACGGCTTTGACCCAGAAAAAGTACAGCACCTCGGCTTCGCTCCCATCGGGAAGCCGAGTTTTATAGAACTGCCGAACCTGATCGGCGACTTTACGTTCGATCACGCGGTAGGTGCGTTCGATCGCCTTCCTATCATGTCGGGCGAGCGCGTTTCGCACGAGAAAATGGGCGACGGGATTGATGTCGCGACCAATTGCTCGCGCTCCGAGTTTTGCAGCCTCGCCAATCGTGGTGCCACTTCCCATAAAGGGATCGAATACCGTTCCATCCATGACGCGCGTTGGTTCATAAAAGAGGTCGAGCACATCGGCCCCCTTCGGGGCGAACGCCCCTATCACCATCGCCCGAAAGACCGTTCCTAGACGCTGCGCCCACCATTTATGGATATGAGTCAGAGGCCGATTGATCTCCTTGCGCCAGCTTTCGACCTCAGCCACATCGCTGAGAGCCTCAAAGGGAAAGCTGTCATCCTCCAACGCGCGCGGCCCACCGGTGTCGCCAGCAAGTGCATAGCGGACTGAGGCCGGCGGCACTGGTGCCTGCGCGAATAAATCCGCAACAATAGGAGCAACGCTTCGTTGTAGACTCACGCGATTCAGTCTCCTCTATCAATAGTCTACGCAGACCTATACGGTTCACGTCTCCGATTATATAAAACAAAACAACAAAGAAGCGCACGCAACTCAACAGTAAATATTTCTCGAATTTTCGAAACCAGCGCTTCGAGGCTGCTCCGCACAGAACGACCTTCACGCCACTAGCGAGACAGAACAAAGAACAGGGAGAAAGAATTCAGTCGCGGACGATCGGGACGTTGTATTTCGCGAAAAGGTCGTTGAGGGCTTCGGCGATCAAGGTCTGACGGTCCTTGCGGACAGGCGATTTCGCCATGACCAGCAAGAGCGAGCGGTCAAAGTCCGGATTGAGCCAAGCGGCAATCTGCTTCTTGCCGGTGCGCGAAGGCGAACGGGTCGAGCGCGGCTCTGCCGGCGGCGGCACGACGGAAATATCCGGCTTGGCGGCGGTCGGCGAAGGCGCGGCCTCTTCGGCGGTCTGACCCATAAGGGCCGCCTGCAAGTTGGGCTTCTTAGCCATTGCTTACCTTCCTTGTCGATTTGTCGACACGTAAACTCGTCATCAGTTCTTTCATTTCGGTTTCCACCGTGTCGAACGGCGGCGGGACGACGGACGGCGGTCGGATGCAGTTGCGCAGCTCGTCGAAAAGGGCGCTCAGCTCGGCGGCGGCCTTGCCCTCTTCGTCCAGCTCCTGCGGGGCCTGACCGGACACGGCGGAATCGACATAGGCGGCGCGGTTGGAAATATGCGTGCCTGCCACGGGGAGCCCGTACACTTGGGCAATCGTGGCGCGCGTTTCCTCGGCTGCCTTTCGGCCGCTCGGGTGAACGCGGTTGAGGACAACAAGGGCCTTGGGGTTGCCGGCAAGGCCAAGGATGTCATCCCGGACGGCTTTGAGCGTTTCCATGTCGAAGATGGATTGCTGCACCGGGATAAGCACCAGGTTGGCCGCACGGGCCGCCTGAAGGCCGGCGCTCTCGCTGCGGCCTGGTGTGTCGATGAACACGATGTCCGCGCCGACGCTGCGCAGGGTTTCGATGTCGTCCATCAACGCGCCGGGCGACGTGGCTTTCACGGCCGGGTCAATCTGCATGCCGCGCCGCTTTTTCCAGTTCCACGCATTAGCCTGAGGGTCGAGGTCGAGCACGGCGGGGGCCATCCCGGCTTTGAGGGCCGCCACGGCAAGGCCAAGCGCAACGGTCGTTTTGCCTGTCCCCCCCTTTTGGCCGATCACGGCGATGACGATCATGGTCCACCTTTCCGCAACATATCGACCTGTCGACATGTCACTTTGTTCACTTGTAGAAGTGTGGACCTATTCGCGCCGCGATGCAAGGCAGCTTGATCGCGCGCCGATCAACGGGGCTGACAGGCCCCAAGCGCGACAAAATAGCAAACAAAAACTCGCCGCCAATTAGGTTCTAAACTGCCATTAACTTGGTTATTTCCAAACATAAGTTTCTGAAACCAATAATGTCTTGAAATATATTCATATCTGTAATACCCATCCGTAATGATCTATACGAAAAGATACTCAACATTCTTGGCCTTTCTTGCCGCCTTACTACTATTTTCTGCCCCGACTTACAGCGCAGAATGTCAGAGAAGTGACGGCCAGACCGCCGTTGCGCGGGCCGCCCAACTGACGGGAAGCAAAGAAGCGATCACCGCCGACCAACAGGCTGAAATCCTTTCCTGCCTGACCCTCGCCGCACAAATAACCGAAACAACCATAGAAGGACTTCGGGCAGGCTCCCTCCCCTTCAAGGCTATACGCTATGAGGCGCAGCCGACACAGGACGATGAACGATGAGGCGCGGCCTTCTGAGTGCCGCCGTGATCGGATTACTATCGCTAGCGCCACAGCAGGCTCTTGCCGACTGCACCGACCCCGTCGGCGCGACAGGAGAGTTGCGATGGATTGACAGCACTATGAAGCTTTGCGGAGCCGGCGGGAGCGCGCGCTGGAACACCTTACTGTGGTATGGCGGAGGGGCCGTAGCCGATCTGAACGGCCTATATAGCGAAGACCGATGCAAAAGTGATGGACCAGGGGGAACAGACCCTCTTGGATACTGCGACGGAGGGCAGCGCGCCTTGGTGCATGGCGAGCGGGACGTTCTGACGATCAATTATCTCAACGACTATGATGGCGGGGTTCTGATCGGTGAGGACGGGCCGAAAGGCGTTCGCATCCTAGCAAACGGTAGCATGGGGATAGGGGCAGCCCCTAAGAGCGGAACGCGGCTGGACGTGGTCGGTTCGCATATCGTGATGGGAGCCGATGAAACCATCGGCGCAGTGACCCGGAGCAACAACACGACTAAAGCGTTCCGCCTAGGTATTCCACAATACAATAACGCTTTGCCCGGATTGGCTGTATTTAGCGCGTGGTCACACCACAATGGAGCCGATGTTGTCGCTATTGGTGGCGGCACCCAAGCATTTAATGCGGCTACCGACATAACTTTCTTTACAGCCGCGACTAACACGCTCGGCGGCGCCCAAAGGATGCGCATCACATGGGATGGCAAGGTCGGCATAGGCTTAAACAACCCCGCCGCTACTCTCGACCTGAACGGCTTTTTCAGATTGAAGACGAACAACGACGCGCCAGCTCTCTGCAATGAAGCCTATAAGGGATCAATCGCCTTGACGAGCGCGACGCGCATGTGCGTTTGCGATGGAACAAGCTGGAAAGAAGTCAACAGCTCTACAAACTGTTCTTGGTGATGTCGCGTAAAGAATCCTACCACCAAAGCATACATGATGTAATTTAACATTTCATTCAACGCATAAGGCGCGAATATGTTGCAATATCATTTGTTTTTGCAAAAAATATTAGGCTGATGAGAAAACATATAAGCTATCCTGCATTACACTTCAAAAACCCAAATAACAGCAACATTCAGATACCTGCATCAAGATCAATGCCTCTACACGGCGAATTGCTTCATGATGACGGCACCAGGGAGTGGTGGCGGGACGGAGTGCGGCACCGCGAGGACGGGCCGGCGATCGAATGGGCGGACGGGGATAAGGAATGGTGGGTGAAAGGAGAGCTGCACCGCGAGGACGGGCCGGCGGTCGAACGGGCGGATGGCAGCACGGCATGGTTCCGGAGAGGACGGCTTTGGTGCACGGAGGCAGGCGCGCGAGGCAGGCAACGCAATTCGTGATGAACCGAGTATTGACATATTTTTCTTGTTATATTGCAGGCGGTTATAATATTCTTTTCCGATACGCATGAATAAATCACTTGAAGTCATCAGCCAGTCCTCTGACGCGGAAAGCAAAATAGTTCCGGACTCGCCCTATGCTCCCGGCGCATGGTCTTTGAACGGGATGTTGCTTCGGGACGACGGCACCAGGGAATGGTGGCAGGACGGCGAGCTGCACCGCGACGACGGCCCGGCGATTGAGTTCCCGGACGGAACCAAGATGTGGTTCTCAAGAGGGAAGCTTCACCGCGACGACGGCCCGGCCGTCGAGCGCGGCAACGGCCTAAAGCGATGGTGGCGACACGGAAAGCCTGTCCTCAATCATGCGATTGAAGAGAGGGGTAGGGCGCTTTGACGTGCACCGGAAGGGTAGGGTGCGGTGTTCCGCTGACGACGCGGCAGGAGTCTTACAAGGAAGGCAAGCTGCACCGCGAGGACGGGCCGGCATGGACGGAAAGCGACCGCGAAACCGGCGTCGTCATTCGTGAAGCCTGGTGGATGAGGGGTTTACTACACCGCGACGACGGCGCGGCTGTTACTCTTTACGACCGCATCACCGGCAACGTGATACGCGAGGAATATTGGGTGCACGGCGATCGACACCGGCGCGTCGCTGAAGGGCCTGCGGTCCTCTGGCGCGATCGGATCACGGGACAAATAACGCATCACGAGTTCTGGACATATGGCGAAAGGGCGCGGCGGTCATGAACCACGACCTTGACGAACATCCAGAAAACGAACGATTTTCAGAGGCGGTGCGCGTCATCCCCGACGTAGCTTCTCCAAAGCCTGCATCGCCTCTGGAAACTGTTTCTTGAAACAAACTATCTGGAAACCTATCATGCACATGAGTTTTAGGAACCTATGACTGAGCCGTCGCCCTTTCCAGACACAAAAGCCATTCTTGCCGCGTTGAAAAACCCCCATGAAGGAAACGCGCTTCGAGAGGCCGTCAACAGCCGCGTTGGGATGCTCGCCCTGCGACTGTCATCTGCCATCATCGCAAATCGCAGCGTTCCAACTCAGTTCAAAATTCCGAAACCAACCACGCCGCTCGATATTGTCGCCACGCATCTATTTATCGAAATAATCAAGAAAAACCCAACAAACCCAACAATCATTTTAGATTAGCACAATACATATTTACGTTAAAAATCATTACATATGTGATAATTATCATGCATTGCTACATAACTCACCGACAAAACCTAAACAAGCTTCGCAAGTTGCTCGATGTTGAACTTAGAATCGCATATATTGGTGGAATACTAATGTCATTCGGTATATCAATATTTGCATTTCTTGCTTTAAACCGCATCGATACGCCAGATGGTCTGTCGTGGGGCATAACATTAGTCAGTATTTCCGGATTGGGCCTAGGTTTTTATGGACTTGTACGAGCTGAAAAGCTCGAAAGAATAATCGCCGCGGCCGAAGCGGAGGCAAGAATGGCAATAACCCAAACAAGAGGAGAGCGCTAATAGCTCCCTTTGATCTAAACAACCGTCAAAGCGTAATGGCTGCTCTTGCGGACCCTGACCGCGACAATCCGATCGCGCAGGCTGCCGCCGCACGATTAAGCGCTCTTACTGAGGTGCTGGACAAAGCGACACAGAAATTGGGCCGTTTGCCCGCCTGTCTAGAAATAGCCGCGCCCAAAAACGCGCTCGATGAAATCGTGATCGAAGTGTTTCAAGGCATCTTGGACGCGACACGGGGAAGCCCTCAGGTCACCATTCTTTCGGCAGAAGCAAAGGAAGGCCATGAATCATGTTGATCGGCTACGCCCGTGTCTCGACCCTCGATCAGAACCCCGCATTGCAAGTTGAAGCCCTGAAAGCGGCCGGCTGCGAACGAGTTTTCACCGAGAAAGCGTCGGGCGCGCAACGTGATCGCCCAATGCTGAGCGCGGCTCTCGACCATCTGCGCGAAGGGGATGTGCTCGTGGTCTGGAAGCTGGACCGGCTGGCCCGGTCGATGCGCCAGCTCCTCGATACCGTTGAAAACCTTGCGGCCCGCAAGGTCGGATTCCGCTGCCTGACGGCCGCGATCGACACGACGACGCCGGAAGGCCGGCTGTTCTTTCACATGATCGCCGCCATGGCGGAGTTCGAGCGGGATATGATCCGGGAGAGAACGCGCGCCGGGCTGGATGTCGCGCGGGCCGCCGGGCGGAAAGGCGGCCGGCCGCCAAAGCTTACCGATGCCGATCTTAAGGTTGCGCGCGCGCTCCTCTCCGACGCCAGTATTTCCGTTGCGGACATTGCGAAACGGCTGCGGGTTTCTGTCGCAACATTTTATAAATATTTGCCCGCCGCGCGCTCTAGAGCCATCGAATAATTTCCCAATACGCGCCTCCCTATAATATATCGCAATATTAACTAATTTATTGTCATAAGTACGCTACGATAAGCTGAAAATGTTGCGGATTTTATAGGATACCAATGTCGCATTTGGGTCACATATTCAGACATTCATCTGACAATAAGTTGGAAGGATGCGTGATTATGCAAAATCCGGAGCCCGGCCAAGGACGAGGCGAGAGCAAGCACTGTCGCGACGGGAAGCTGCACCACGACGACGGCCCCGCCGTCATCCGGGCGGATGGCACTAAGGAGTGGTGGCGCGACGGCAAAGTGCACCGCGAGGACGGGCCGGCGATCGAGAGGACGAACGGGACCAACATGTGGTGCCGTAATGGGGAGCTGCACCGCGAGGACGGGCCGGCGGTCACAGGACTGGATGGATATATGTCCTGGTGGGTCAATGGCGTGCGGCACCGTGAGGACGGACCGGCCGTCATAGATGCTGCCGGCAACAAGGCATGGTTTCGGAATGGGGTGCGCGCCCAGTCTTCGGATGGCACGAAGGAGTGGCCTCCGCGCGGTCCCGTGAAAAAAGCCGCCCCCACGCCTTAAGCGTGGCGGGGGCATCCTGAATTCAGATTGAGGCCGAGCCACAATGTCGGAATACATAATCGAAAACACAGACGGGGCCGTCATATGGCGCGTTGACGGTAAGATACACCGCGAGGACGGCCCGGCCGTCGAAATGGATGATGGCACAAAACTCTGGTGTCAGAACGATTACTATCATCGCATCGGCGGCCCGGCCGTCGAACGGGCCGATGGCGGCAAGGAATGGTGGCGCGGCGGCAAGCTGCACCGCGACGACGGCCCGGCCGTCGAATCCGCCGATGGGACCAAAGAGTGGTGGCGGGACGGCCGCTTGCACCGCGAGGACGGGCCGGCGATCGAGCGGGCGGATGGTGCCAGCTCGTGGTGGGTCAATGGCGCGCGGACCAAGCCAAATCCTCAATTGAAGCTCATTCATCCCATAATTGACAATTCCACAAGTTGACGTGTCGACAGGACGGTATGTAGTCTTCTGTCCCATGGGAACGGCGGAACAAGATGGAACACGTTGAAAAGGGCGGTGCGGCCATGCACGTCAATGCGAAGGAACTCGTCGACCTGATCGCCGCACGGGACGGGGAAGCGGGCCGGCTGCTCGAAGTGCTGTGCGGGCCGGAAGGCGGGCGGGTGAAGGTCGAAATTGAGGCCCCGGCATCGTATGTGCTTGCCCTTGCCTATTTCGCCCATGCGTCTGACGCGGCCGACAGCACGGGAGAGGGCGGCGACTTCCTGAAAAAGATTGCGGACGGAAAGCTGCGCGCCGATTCCGGCAAGGTGCAAGCCGCCTTCGTCGAAGCGCTCAATCACTTCATGGAAAATAGCTACTTTTACATTGTCCATGACCTGCTGGCGGCGGCCTTCGAGAAGGCGAATGAACGCCCTGAAGCCCTGGCGGAATTCAAGGCGCAGGTCGAGGCGGCGCGCGCCAAGCTGAGCCTGTCGCACGCACCCTCCGACGATAAGGACGATCTTCCGTTCTGACGACTGCGATTGCGCGATAAGTCCACATTTTGACATGTTGACCTGTAGACCTGTCGACACTATCTTTTCGGCATGCAGGAGGCATGCCCCATGGCGGCGATCTACCAAGCTGACTTTTTCGATAAAGGGCCGGACGGCACCGAAGTGCGCGAGTTTGCGACTTCGGCCGCCGAAGACATGCAGCCCGTCACCGTGACCGTTGAGCTGCCGGCCGGCGTGGTGCGCTTCCTCGCCCTCAACACCCTGATCCGGGAGCAAGGCGGCTACACGACACAGGCGCATGACCTGGTGCTGGGCGCGATGCAGGCGGACGCGGCCTTCGTGCGCGATCGAGCTGCCGCCTGGCTGCGAGATTGCGCGCTTCCCGCCATTCCCGACAGGCTCGAAACCCTGACGATCTGGCCGGAAATTGTGTCGCTGATCGCGGATGAGCGGCGGCGGGCCGATCCCGATCGCGAGGCGGAATCCACATGAGCCACGCGACACGCGCGGCGCTGTTCCGCAACGCCTATTTCCATTTCTTCGACTACGCGCTTTGCGAGCCGCGCAACTGGCAACGCCTGTCGCTGTGGGGGCCGATCCTGACGGAACGGCTCTACCGTGTCGCCGCGTCGGGTGAAGACCTGACGTCTGAAAGCGCCGCCATGATCCGGGAAGGGCTATCGGATGAAGAAGCGCCGGAATTTGTCGCGCGGGTGATCTTCGCCGCGCATCAATACACATTCCGGCCGCTGCCGCTCGAAGAGCGGGCGATGATCGAGCGCATGAAGGTGATTGCGCGCCAGTTCGTGCCAGTCCATGTGCGCAAGCTCATGTGCGGCCGGCCGCTAAACATTCCCAGCCTGCAAGAGATTGAAGACAGCGTTGCCGGGCGGCTGACGCTGGATGAAATGCGGGAACGGCTGGCGGCTGCGTTTGAATGTTAGTCCACATGTCGATTTGTCGACATGTGGACTTCAATTTACGCCGCCATTTCGTACTCGTCCCCGTCAAGGCTGCGCAGCTTCATGCCGGGGGTGATGCTGACGAAACAGGGGGCCATGGTGATCCGATCCCCTTCCCTGTCGACCAGAACCACGGCCACGGCGGGCCGCCCGTTCACATAGATGCTGGTCAGGCAGAAATTCGGCATCCCGGCAGTCAAGGCGGTGAATACGTCCTTATGCCCCTCGGTGATGAACGAAACATTCCCATGGCTGTAGTGATTGAAGTTGGCGCGGCAGGCGCTTTGCATCGCTCGCATCGCTGCCCCCTCAATATTCTGAGGGGAGCATGATGACGTGATCCGTCACGAAAAACCGGATTTCCGGGGCTGGAAAGTCGGTGAAGGGGATGGCTTTAGACCAGACCTTCAAGCCGTTGCCGTCCTCGCATGCGAGCGTGGCGGCGTTGTCCTTCACGGTTAGAATCCAGTGTTGGAAGGCTTCGGCCTGCACCTTGGGTTCATAGGCTTGCGCAAGGGCGATCTCATCAATCAGCCAATATGCCCCGCCCTTCTCGGCAACGTATTGGGGGATATCTCCCGGATCGAGCACCGATCCCGATGATGCCAGCGCCGGATGACGCTCAATAACTCCATGTCGATCACTCCGCTGTCCCCCGCGTGTGCCGCGTGAGACGTGGTGAAAACATGGGTCACTTCTCGATGGAAAAATTCGCTCCTGCCGGGTCAGATCTCAATGGAAATCAACATCGGGGCTATTCAGATGTCGTTTCTGCTTACAGGCAAACGCGGCAGGTGGGACAGGACATAAGGAAGTCGCTCGATATTGAATGCTTTAGCGAAATACCAACCTTGAAGGTAATCGCAGCCGAGATGTTGAAGCAGTTCTGCCTGCTCGCGTGTCTCGACGCCTTCGGCGGTGACAACCTTGGCCATACTATGAGCGATATCAATCACGCCCCTCACGATGGCCAAATCCTCGACACTTGTCGTCAGATTGGAGACAAAGCTACGGTCAATCTTGATGCGATCGATTGGCATCCGCCGCAAATGGGTGAGTGATGCGAATCCGGTGCCGAAATCGTCTAGGGCTATTTCGACGCCCGCTTCGTGCAAACGCGAAAGGCGTCCTTCCAGATGCTGAAAGTCACGACCGAGAAACACGCCTTCCGTGACTTCGACACAGAAGCGGTCTGGCGCAATCCCTGTTTGCAGAGAAAGTTCGAAGAAGCGATCCACGAAGGCGTCGGAGCGGAAATCAGCATTAGTAACGTTGATTGCTATGCGCCCCACGGGAAGGCTCTCACCGTCTATCACCTCCATACCCTCGAAAGCTTGCTTGACCACGAACATGCCGATCGCGGCTAGAAGTCCCGGATCATCCATGTCTACCAGAAATGCGTTTGGTGTGATTAGACCCTGATCGGGATGGTTCCATCTCAAGAGCCCTTCGAGTGAGATCGGACTGTGAGGGTCAGATGGAACGAGAGGCTGATAGTAGAGACGGAACTGGCCCCGATCGAGACCATCCGCTACAGCATGAAGTAACTCGCTCTTGCGTTCCGCTACTTCTCGGAGACGCGGAATGAAAAACTTGGCCTGATCACGTCCCAGCGCCTTGGAACGGTAGAGTGCCATATCTGCCGCCTTGAACAGTTCGTCCAATGAACTGGCGTGTTGTGGAAAAGATGCGACTCCGATGCTTGCTGAACAACGGCGCGTCGTGGTGCTAAGCTTGACGGGCTCCCTGAGGCTTGTGAGTACCTGGTCCAAGAAAGCGAGCACATTATCGTCCTGAATCCCGGTCATGACGATTCCGAATTCATCGCCACCGAGTCTGGCAACAAAGACGTCAGGCGTCACGAACAAACCGAGACGCTCGCTAAAGATTGTCAAAAGCTCGTCGCCGATGTCGTGGCCGAACGTGTCGTTGATCTCCTTAAACGTATCAATGTCGAGCAGCGCGAGATGGACGGAGGAAGGGGGGCAGCCGCTGATGTTGAGTACGCTTTCAAGATGTTCTTGGAACCGCCTGCGGTTGGGGATGCCAGTCAGTGAATCGACGCTGACTATCCGTCGAAGCATCGCTTCTGCCTCATGGCGTGCGGTGATGTCGAAGCGGATGGCCGTATAGCTATCCACTTTGCCTTTAGCGGTGATGTGGGGAACAATGGTTGTGTCCACCCAGTAGTGGGTGCCATCCTTTCGCCGGTTGCAAATCTCACCGTGCCAAACTTTGCCGTTGGCAATTCGACGGTACATGGCACGGAAGAAGGCCACATCATGCATGCCCGAATGCAGCATACGATGGTTGCTGCCGATCAATTCCTCCTGCGAGTAGCCGCTGATCTCGCAGAATTTACTATTGACGAAGGTGATTGTGCCGCGAACGTCCGTCATTGCGACAATTGCAGCACTATCAAGTGCATAACGAATAAATTCCATCTCAGAATGGATAGAAGAGAGAGTTGTTCTTTTGGCGTGTGCTTTAGTTGAGTCGGCCATTAATCTATACTTATCTAGACCTGCATTCCCCAAGTGGCGTGTCGTTTGAGGTGAAGATCGCCTGTATCCGAGCGCTAGACAAGGATTTTCTGCCGCAAGCGGCACCTGCGGTCGCGCAGACTGCTGGATCTGGACGGATCAGACCGCGAAGCCGCTGTTTCCTTGCCCAGGGGCGGCGTTTTTCAGCGCAGCGGACAGATCTGTCCAGCCGCTTTCGTTCAGTTTGAGCGTGGATCGCGATCATGCGCATAGCGGTGGCGCTCGCAATCGGCGGATAGCGGCGAGGATGGCGCGTACCATCGTGCCGGTGACAGCGACCTCGGCCAGCTGGAAGGTGATGGTGCGGGCGTGACGGACCACACGTGCCCCGATCTTGATCAGCTTCAGTTGCAGGCTGGTCAACGACCAGTCGGCCATGGCCTCGGGCAGCTCGATGCAGCGCAAGAAGGTGGCCAGGTTGTACGCCAGGGCGTGCAGTTGCAGCCGCACCTCATTGTCGCGGAACTTCCGGCACGACAGCCGCGTCCAGCGAAAGGCGTATTTGCCCTCTTTGATGTGCTGCTCGGCGGTGCCGCGCTGGTTGTAGAACCGCACCACCCAGTCCGGCTCCATCGGCAGGTTGGTGACGATGAAGCCGACACGCGGGAACAGTTCGCCCGGATGCCATTCGATCTTGGCGATCACCCGGCGTTCCTTGTCCCAGGACGCCGCCTGATACTCGAATTCCTCGAAGAACCGCTTGACCTTGGTCAGTGACGGCCGCCCGACAGGGCGCGTTAGCCGATGCGCGATCTTGTCCTTGAGGACCGCGTTTGCGGGCAGCCGGATGGCGTAGAAGAACCGCGCTTCTTCCAATCGCTCATAGATCGCCGGGATCGCGTAGGCAGCATCGGCCCGGAAGAACCTGCCACCAAGGTCGCGCTCCGCGTAGCGCGCAATGACGGGGTCGAGAACATCACGCCAGCCATCGGCGCTGTGGACGTTGCCATGGCGCAGGGCGCAGCGTTCCAGCATCCCGAACTGGTTGAACAGAAAGTTGGGGTGATAGCAGCTACAGTCGAAATGGCCATTCCAGGCGGACCCTTCCTGGTCGCCATGGGTCGGGCTGACCGAGCTGTCCATGTCCAGAACGATGTACTTCAGCCCGTTACGGTCATGGAACCGGTCGATCCATTGCCCGTTCAGGTCGGCCAGCGCGGCACGGTTCCCGGCCAGAGCCAGCGTCTCGGTCTCGAACCGTCCCATCTGCGATGCCGAGGCCGCTTGTGCATCGACCGCTCTGCCGCCGACAACTTGGCGCATGACCGGATCGCAGGCGAGACGGTTGGCGTCGTTGACATCCTCGTATCCGGCCAGCCGCCCAAAGACTGATTGCCGGAACAGGCCGTCGAGCCGATGGACCGTGTTCTTGCCAGAGCGAGTATCGCGCAGCGCCGCTGACGCCAAATCGGACAACCCGAGCGCGTCATCAAGCTCGCGCATCACCAGAAGGCCGCCGTCGGAACTGAGCTGCGTGCCGCGAAATTCCAGCCGCACGCGAGGGTCGAAATCCACCCGATCTGCCCGTTGCAAGCCCGCACCCTCTGGGTGATCCATGAAACGCGCCCATCGCAGCCTTCAACACCATGTTTTATATAGGAAATATAATGGTCAGGACAGCGAAATCAGCGCCTTACTTGGGAAATGTGGGATTGGACGCCTTGGGTGTAGAGCACCTTACGGACAAGCGCATGGCGAAACCACTGCTCTGTTCCGGTGAAGCTGGCGAGGTTGGGGAACGCATTGTTGGTATTCATGTTTTTCTCTCCTTGTTGGTCAGGGGTTCATTCCGCTGATGAACCCTTGGCCCTCGCCGAGAGCGGGGGGAGAAAGCCGACAGGGGGAATCTGCCGTGGTGGTGCGGGCGCACCGTAGGGAGCCACGGCCCGGCTGATTGCCCTTGCGGCGCGCCTGGGGGCAGCGCCCCCAAGAAATTTTCCCGCCGGGATATGTGCGCGCGCGGCGGCAGCGCGCGGCAATTCGGAGCGATCGAGCGCCGGGGGGATGGCCCCGGCGCTCGGCGTTTCAGGCGGCGTCTGCCGCCATCAGTTCGTGCTTGGGCTGCAAGCTGTGGAGATAGTCGGCGGCGCGCTGCGCATGCGCGGCGGCGCTGAAGATGGCGCGCTTGTCCTCCTTCAGAACCTTCAGCCAATTGCCGATATAGGCGGCATGCTCCGCGCGCGGGGCAGGCGACAAGGCGAGGTCGGCGCATAGGAAGGCCGCGCCCAGCTCGGCGACCAGCTCTTCCATGGCGTAGCCTTCATCGCCCCAACGCTTCCGGCCAAAGTCACGGTCAAGGCGGCCGTTTCCCTTGGTCCAGTGGCATCCTTCGTGCGCGAGGGTGGCATAATACGCCTCGGGCTCGCTGAACGCCTCAAACGGGGGCATCTGCACAAAGTCCTGCGCCGGGCTGTAATAGGCTCGGTTTCCGCCGTGGCGGATGTCTGCGCCCGTCGCTGCAAAGAACGCCTCGGCGGCCTCGATGCGCTGCATGGGGTTGCTGGGCTGCTCCGCGCGGGCATAGAAGCGCTCGGGCAAGCCTTCCACCTGCTCGACGTTGAAAACCGTGTATCCCTTCATGAACGGGATATTGCGCTCTTGCTCCTCGCCGTTCTCGTCGGTCTCGGTCTTGGTGAGGGTGTTGGCGTACACGACCAGATTGCCCTTTTCGCCCTTGCGGACGTGGCCGCCAAGCTCGGCGGCCTGCTTGTAGGTCATCCATATGGGGGCGCTGTAACCGCGCTCCATGGCCGCGCTCCAAAGCATCAGCACGTTGATTCCCCTGTAAGCCTCACCATTCGCCCGCAAGGGGCGCGTGATCCTGCCGGCGGCGTGCTCCGCGTTCCATGGCTGAAACCACGGCCTCAAACCCTTTTCCAGTTCGGCCACGATCAGGGCGGTGACTTGCTCGTAAATATCGGTCTTCATTGCCTTTTTCCTTTTGGTTAGTGGGTTGCGCATGCAACCCGACTAGCCAAGCGGCAATGAGCGGGGGTTCTGCTGTCAGGACCGGAAAACCGGGGTTGGGGCGGGCCGGAGCGCAGCGACTACTCGGCCCCGGTTTTCCGCCCTTGGGCTTGGTCTTGACAGCAAGGGGGCGGCACGCCCCGATCGGCGGCCAAAGCCGCCACAAGTTGACGTGTCGACACGTCAACTAAGCACCATAAATTATCTGCATGAAAATGCGTGAGGGATCGTCACCGAAAGGACGAAACAACCGGCTTCCGGTTGGTTCGGGGCGCGCCTAGAGCCCGGCCCGAAGGGACACGCCCAAAAAGAAAAGAAGGAGAGCACCGCAACGCGCTTCAACCGACGGCGTCAATCCCATCCGGAAAAGCCGCCCTCCTGCTTCGTACCGCTGCAATAACTCTTCCATTTTCTGCACGACGTATCGTCTCCGCCAGAACTATATAAGACACAGTCCTGGGCCGGGTACATTCCTACTTCTTCACATGACACATAGTCGCTTCCCGCGTATGGATCTGATGTACAATATTTCACCGAACCATCGGCAAGGACGCAGACATTCTTTGATACTTTCTCAGTCGTATAACCAACACCTTCCGTTCTAGCGACATAGTTTGATATAATCGTTTCCATGAATTCCGTTTTTATATGGCGATCCTCATAATGATAAATAACCCCTCCCTTTCCTTCGCTGTCAGGAACGCTATTTCTAACCGTATATGAGAGATTGTTAATCTTGCGACCTTCCAAGCGAATTACTTCGCATCGTGTTGCATCATTTGCGCTTGGTTCGATGCTTTTATCGGTCATATAAAAACCATCGGCTTGGTCATAAATTACTTTTTTGTTTGTATAATAAAATCCTTGATCCAAGACCTTTTGATAGCCAGCTCTATCGCGATCTATATATACGCGATAGACTATCTTCTCCTGATGATCGGTATCGCATCCCTTGATGCTGCACGATTTGACTGCCCAATGTAGTTTCTTAATGGAGTACCCTGACGGATATTTTCCGCCGATTATGAGATATTTCTTATCAATATCGGGATCGAGCGTCGTCATCACAGCACCATCGCTCGTGCGCGGATAGCTGTAGAGCTTCGCCAGTATATCGTGCCGCAATACATTTGAAGCGGCCACGCTTCGCGGATTGACGGTCGCGCGTACCTCACTCGATCCCTTGCAGGTGAACAGGGGCGTGCGGACGCTTACCGCACATGTCGATCGGGCGCTGTCAAAGGCCCATGGGTCTTTCTCCGACTCGCGCGGCACATGAGGCGTGAACGCCGCTGCGTTATCCCATTTTGTTATTCTGGCGGGCCGCTTCATATGCAGCTCGCCTGATACTTCGAGCCCGTCAAAATAGTCCTTATTCATTATATCGACATCAAGCGCGACCAATTTGTCGCAACCGAACCAGCATCCAATCGTGCTTCCAAAGAGGTTTCCTATCCAATCGACATCAAAATGCCGGCCAGTGTCATTCATAATATCGACGTTGACCCACATCTGATTGCTGGCGTACGGCTTACCTAGTGCTCGCACAGCGGAAATATCGGCACAATCGGCGCGAAATTTCTCCTGCCTGCTACAATCTATATCGCTCCCGATCCAGGGGCCGCGCGTTACTTTCGCGTCGACTTTCTTTCCGTCGCTCGTGGTCGTCAACATCTTGTCGACCCAACGCTTTGACGTATACTCCCCTTCCCAGTCGGGCCATGACCAGATTCCGCGTGTGTCAAACAAGCTGTAGTTACTAGAGCCTGTACCGCCTCTGCAATATCCGCGCTCGTCATTCATTTCCCAACGATCGCCGTCAAGATCGGTGTCTCCATATGTTTCGATCAAGTCGGTCGACACAGATGTAGAGTTGCAACTATCCATGCCCGTAATAGATTTTTTCTGAGGCTTATCCTTGTCATCGTAGCCCGTAATCTCGACCTGCCGGGTCATCGCGCATGGCACCGCCTCGCCCAGGGCTCCGCTGAGCAACCTAGCGATGCCGCTGGCTCCGAACCCGCCTGAATTACTGAGAATCTGGCTTGTTGACGCTGTAAGCTGGGCGTCTGTCGGCCTTTGTTCCGTGCATGCTGCGCTGACTACAGAGCGCTTGGGATAGCCGGCCTGCATCCTTCCGGCCTTGTCGTAGCGGGCGACCACTTTGACCAGCTCATAGCCCGTCTGGCGCGCGCGAGAGCATGCCGCTGTCTCGAACATGACCTTGGTCTTGCCTGCAAGATCGGCGTTCGTCGGCAGGCTCAAAGCCATTGCTATGACGGCGGCATTAGCCGGCATTTCGACAGTGGACGAGCTTAAACAAGCTGCGCTGAGTTTGATGGTTTTGCCGTTTTGCAGGGATAGGACGCCTGGCGCGCTAACCAGGCCAATCGTGTCGGATGCCACGCGGCGGCTAAGCGCGGCGACATTCACCCCGCCGCCGTCATCGGGCCTTTTGGTCCATGTTAGGTGATAGCCGCGTCCAGCGCGGTCACGGCAAAACGCGCTGGACGCGACAGCGCTTGCGCTACCCATGTCAACGCGCCCCATTGCGATCCCGCCCTCAGGATACGTTCCTGCGCTCCATTCCGGAGCGGTCGTCATGACGTGCTGGGAGCGAAGCGCATAGTGCGTCAGCGCTTCGCCAACATAAGTCGAGCGTGCCGCGCCAATCGTCGTTTTCTCCCTCCGCGCAGCGTCGTTTTGTCCGGCACCGTCCGGCAGGCAAGCGGTCAACAACAACACCATAAAGGTCGCAGCAAGTGTAGCTATATGCATATAGAACTTAGACATTCATATATTCTTATATTAAGTTTATAATGACTGATTAATTTTGATTGGAAATACATCGTGGAAAAGAAAACCATATCACATATAAGCTCGCTTCTAGGCACCCCAAAGGCGAGGCTATACTGGTACGTATTTCTGATTTCAATTCTGGTGACGCAGGCTCTTATAACCACCTACCTTATTATCCAAATTGACGGATGCGTTCTAATAACGCGCGACGTTACATCAATAGAATAATAGGATTTGGCTATAGAATTATATTTTATTGCTTCACGACCTCGATCGACATGAGGTACAATTAAACGATGTAACGGCACATCCTCGTTTACATCTCCAATCGCCCGCCTGGTTTCATATTGCTGGGTGGGCGTTTTTTTAGAGAAGTCCCTTTTACTGAAGGCGCTGAGAGGGGGGCGGCAAGCGCCCCCTCGTCGGCGTCATTGCGCCTGGTCCTCCTCGGCGATCTCGCGCATCACAACACGGCCGCTGATCGAGAGACCGGGCAGGATGTCGATGGCGAAGCCCTTGCCGTCGCGGTTGGGCCACACAGCCCCGACGCGGGTCCAGAAAGCCTTGCCGTTCTGGTCGTCGACCACGAACAGGTGGTGCGTCGGACGGTTAGAAGCCGGACGGTTGGAAGTGGCGGTACGGGTCATTGTCGTTCTCCTTTGCGGTTTCGGCCCGCCTCATGCGTGGCCTTGTGAGAGCGCAAAGCTCCGCCATCCGCGCGGGTCAGACGCTGAACACGGGACCGAAGGGAATGGAGCGGGCCGGCGTTGACCGGCAAGCGCGGCTAAGGAGCAAGTCTCGGCACCCTTAAAGGCCCGCTGATCGGGCGAAAGCGATCCAAATGGAACGGGACCCTATGCCCCTGCCCTATCCGTCCCGCCACATCCTGGCGGCGATCTCGACCTCTTCCTGGCCGATGACCTGAAGATAGATGGCCGTCGTAACCATGCTGGCGTGGCCTAGCCAACGCTGCACGAGATGCAGCGGAACGCCCGTGCGAACCGCGTGAAGGGCGAACGCATGCCGAAGGCCCTTAGGGGTAGCGTGCGGGCCGCTCTCGATGTCGGCCGAGTGCATGACGCCCTTGACGAGCTGCCACGCTCGGCTGCGGGAAAGGGTCCAGAGGCGATCGTCGGTCGCCGTCACGCCGCTATGCACGACGCCGAGCCTGCTGGACAGGTCCGGCGGTATCGGGATGTCCCTGAATACGTCGCTGCGCCGCTTTTTGAGGGACCGGACGGTTAGAAACCCCTCCGTTCCTTTCAGCGACGCGCCAGTGATCGCCAGAACCTCGGAAATACGGCCGCCCGTATGCGCGAGGGTCAAGCACAAGGTCGCCACCTCGGGCGATGCTTGAGCCGCCACCTTTAAAAAGCGCGATCTCTCCTTTGGTGTCAGATACTTACGCTGCCCCGTGGCCGTGTAGAGGCTGCCGGAAAAATTCATCGCATGGGCCATGGTGACGGGCCTCCCTCACTCCCGATGCGACAGAATTGGCTATTCCGTTCTCCCCAGCCTTGACGACGGCCAACGCCCCGGAAACCGGGCATTTCTGCGCGTTTCCTAGCCGCCAATTAGCACTAAATCGGAACGTTTTGCAACCGGAAATGTTAATAAAAATAGCCGCTTCGACAGAATAGCCAATTCTGTTCACAGTATCTGCAAGTCTATATGCGCTTAAAAGCGACTTTGGCGGTTTTTGAATTGCCCATCCGGGCGTTCAAATTTCCGCCTTATTCGATTCCGGCGACATGAATCGTAAACACACTACGGAATTGGCGTGCACAAGCTTCGTCACGCCACGATTAAAGGTGTCGTGATGCTGAGTGATGAAGAAAAGGCCAAGATCGAAGCGGAAGAAAAGTACCGTCAGGAGCTGCGCGGCAAAGCGCCGCCCGTCAATACAACGTCTTTCACAGACAAGATGAATAAATTCGGGTTCTATCTTTGGCTTTTCATCGTCGTTCCGGTGATGCTGGGCCTTCTGTCGACCTGCGTTTACATAAACAGCAAGTGAATTAGCCAAAGTGGATGGAGACAAGCATGCAGACCACTTCCCAAATCGCCCAGTGGAACCATTCGCCGGACATTCACGATGTCCATACGCTCGATGACGCAGACCAGGCTTGCCTTGCGGACCTGCGCGATGTGCTGGCGCGGCACGGCCGCCTCGATCGGTTCGGCGTCAATCTGCTGCACAAGCACTTCGAGATGGATGCTGATGAAATCCTGGTGGAGCAGGTGGACGAGGAAGGCCGACGCCTGCTGACCAAGCCGGTCAAGCTTGAGGTCGTCGGCGACCTTATCAGCACGGCCTATGAAACGCAGTGGCAGTGGCGACGGAACCCGGCGGGCGAAGTCGCGCAACTCTGCATCGCCCGGTGTTTCCCCGGCACCTATGACTCCCCCGGACACGTCAACAAGCATGTGGGCTGGTGAGCCTCCTGGGCGGGCGACTTCTCCCGGCCGCCCGCCGTTTTCGTGCCCCTGATCCGTTCGGAACATCCCATGCGCGCACTGTCCGCCGCCTTTGCCTTGTCCCTGATCGCCGCCAGCCCTGCCGCCGCGCAAGGGCAGTATCCGTTTGAAGGCCGGTGGGATTCCGTCGAAGGGGCCTGCAAAGGCCCCGCCAATTTCCAGCATGTATTCAAGCGCGACCGTATCCTGTGGGACGGCCCGCTAGCCAATGGCGGCGGCAATGCCGGGCAATGCCTGTTCCGGAGCGTCCAGAAACAGGGGGCAACCTACAGCCTCAAGATGGACTGCGAGGAAGAGGACGCCGCGTTCCGCTCGGCGGCCAAGATCAGCGTCAACGGCGAGCGCATGGCGTTCAGCCGGACGGTGCCGGGACAAGGCAAGCCTGTTTCCCTGACCTTCCTGCGCTGCGATGCGCCGCCGGCAGCCTCGGCCGCCGCGTCGAAAGAGACAGCGGCCGGCTCTGGCGCTTTGCCTGGGCCGCTGCGCGCCTGGATGGATGGCATTGCGCAAGGCTGCAAGCGCGATGGCGGGCAACCCCTGCCGGCGGCCGACTATGTGCGCGCGGCCGATCTGAACGGCGACGGGAAGCCCGACTACCTGGTCGATGACAACAGGTTCCAGTGCAACGGGGCGACCGTCCAAACCTGCGGCTCGGCCGGGTGCAGTGTCGAGGCGTTCGTGTCCGGCCCGGCCGGATACAAGGCCGCCAACATCGATCTTATTGCGTACGGGTCAGCGATCGAGGCCGGCGGCAAGCGCCCGGTCGTGGTCGTCGAAACGCGCGGCGGCACATTCCGCTTTGGCTGGAACGGCAAGGCTCTGGTGAAGGGGAAATAGTCATGCGCTGGATCGTCATTATCGCCCTGTTTGCCATCGGGAATGTTCTCGACGTTCTGTCCTGGGTTCTGCCGGATAGCGTCATCGACGCCGCTTTCCTTTACGGGGGGGTCGGCGCTGCCGGTGTGGCCGTGTTCCGGCTCGTGCGCGCCTGGGGCATGCCGCTCTGGATCGGGCTGGCCGGCCTTGCGCTACCCTTGCTCTACGCCCTCAGGGCGGTGCTCCTCGGCGTGGAGCTGTATGAGCTGACGCCGTTTCTCTTCTTCAACCTGGGCGCCGTGGCGTTGCTCACCTTCGGGAGTTGGACCGGGACAATCCTCGAATGGGGCGGGGATGATGCAGAGGGGCGGTTGGTGACGACGGGGTTTGTGTTTCCGGCGATGTTCGCCTTCTGCGCCTTTCCCCTCGCCGCCTATATCGACACGTTCCTGCCGGAACGCCGGCTCAAGCCCCTGTACTACAACGCCTCGACGAGCGAATGGCTGCTTGAATTTCTCAAGGTCGGCCTGATCATTTTCGGCGGCATAGCGGCGATTGGTGCCGCTATTGCGCTTATCATCCTCGCATGGCTCACCTTTCTACGCGCGACGGGATTCCGGAGCGGCGGGGATTAGGCGAAAACAAGTCCACATGTCGACAACATGACCTGTGGACGTGTCCGCTTGTCGATAAAGCGGACACGCCGCGCCGGATCACAGGCGATCGGCCGGCCTCGGTCTTAGCCGTTTGGGATATTTCCTTTTCCGGCTGGGCGGCGGGGCTGAACGCGGCTCCTGGGCGCTCGTGGCTTCGCCGCGTCGACCTATCGAAAACCCTTCAACGGCTGTGGGCTCGGCCGTGTTGGCGTCCGCGCCGGCCATGGGCGTGAGAAACACGGCCGTATCGAGGGCATGGGTCACGCCGCGCCGTTCCAGCTCGTCCACGGCAGACCAGAGCGCGGCGCGCAAGCGCTCAAGGTCATACAGGCCGGGGACGGTGATTTTCACAACTGGCGTCAAATGATTAAACTTATCCCCCTTAGTATTACGTCCTTGTTTTTGGATCGCCAGTGTTAAAAATAAACTATTCAACAACACCGCTAGCTAAACAGTATGCTTCTCACCGAACGCCGCATATATTTGAATGTCCCTGAGCAATCTGCACAGGCTGCACAGGCCCTTGGCGCGACTTGGGACATGGACGCGCGTGGATGGTGGATCGCCTCTCACGTTCCCAAAGTGCCGTATTTGCAATGGCTGCCGCGCATGCACAGGCCAGACCGGAGCCCGCCGCACCTGGTTTCCCAGCTCGTGCCTGGGCCGCTTTGGGGCGTCAATCTTCGCTTGCTGCTGCCGCGCTCACGATGGGACGCACTGCGGCGCGCCGTCTACGCTCAAGCCGGCAAGCGGTGCCAGGTTTGTGGTGGAATCGGCCCTCAATGGCCGGTCGAGTGCAATGAGCAATGGGCTTATGAAGGCGACGGGTCGAGCCGCGGCGTACAGAAGCTTCTCCGCCTCACGGCGCTTTGCCCTGATTGCCATGCCGTAAAACACCTCGGAAAAGCAAATGTTGAAGGGCGCTTAGAAGCGGCTGTCCTGCACCTGGCGCTTGTCAATGGCTGGGGCGTTGATGAAGCCCGCCGGCATGCTGAAGCGGCCTTTGAGACCTGGCTGAAGCGCTCGCGCATGTCCTGGACCGTTGATCTGACAATCCTGCGAGAATGGGGCATCGATCGCCTCGATCTTGACGAAGCCATGCGCGCGACGCTGCCCGAAATTGAAGGCGTTTCCATAGCGTGGAAAAAAAGGCAGGTCCACATGTCTAATTGTGGGCTTGTGGATTTGTCGACAAGTTGACGTGTCAAAAAAGTGCCGCTTGGCGCGCCTGCGTTCCGGCCGTCGAGCGCGCTTTCAGGCGTTCAACCTGAATATCGGCCGCCAATTCGAGCGCTTTCGCGGCGTCATAGGCGGCCTGGGCGGCCAGCCATTCGCCGGCCGGCGTTCCCAGCCCTTTTTGCAGCCGGACGGCCATTTCCGGGCTGATCGAGCTGGTGCCGGCAATCACACGGTGAAGCTGGTAGCGGCTGACGCCAAGGCCGTGCGCGGCGTCCGCGACCGGCAGGTCGAGGGCGTCGAGCGCCATTTTCACGGCGCGGCCGGGATGCGGCGGGTTTTCCATCGGTCGGCGGCTTTCCTTCCTATGTCGGATTCAAAAAAGGGCATGCGAGGAATGGGGTGTGCCATGTGTCGCAACGCGACACAATCCCTGTCTGTTCTTTGTTCGACCCCGCCGGAGGCGAGGGACCTGTTCTTCGTCCCGACCTGCCACCCCAAGGACGACGCGCGCAGCGTAGGTCAAGCCCCTTGCCGCGCGTAGCGCGGTCCTGAGGCACAGGGACCCGGCCGCGTAGCGGCTGGGTGGCCGCAAGGAGGGCTTGGCCGTAGCGAGCACGTTGTCATGCTATCCGGCATAGAGAGGGCGATAGGCAAAAGAAGACTCATCGGGCCGCCGCGTATGCGGCCCGATTCCGATAACGTCACACGCGCAGCGTGTGTCCGCTTACCTTCGGAACGGTGATTTCAAGCGGGAGCTATAAGAATAAATCTCTGGAACAGGTTTCAATCCGAATTCTGGACTCCCGTATTTTGAGAGGCCGAACGGCGGGCGACATTCTCGCCCAACCGCGCCAAGGCTGCGGCTATCTCGTTGTCCGGATCGAGCTTCAACGTCCTCACTATGTCCGTGATGCTGGCGCCCCTCTTGCCGTCCTGTACGGCCTGCTCGTGGCAGCTCAGCAGGGGCGGCACCGCGCCCCATTCATGCGGCTCCATGGTGAAGGTCGGCGTGGCGGCATAGCCAAGCCAGCATGACGAAGGGCAAAGCCCATAGGCGTTGCTGTCCTGCTCCATGCGGATGCCGTGGCGACCGCTGGGGCTGCCGCCCGGCACGGGCGAGCAACGGCGCACCCAGTTGATGACGCCAAGGGCTTTCAGGCGCTTCAGCGCCTCGGCCACGGTCGAGCGGCCCAGGCCGGTCTTGGCGGCGATCGCGTTATAGGACGGATCGAGCCGCCCGGTTTTGAAGTTCAGGAAGTCGAACGCAAGGCACTCGAACACGCGAAGGCAGGCCGAACCGATCGAGCCGCCATAGCGGCCTTCCGCCTTCTGGCGGTTCCATGCCTTGAGCTTGCGATAGAGCGCGAACACCTCGCGCTTGGGAAGCGGGTGAAACCGCACCTCGCCGCGCGCGCTGTCATTCCAGGCAGGCGAGGGGGCATAGGTCTTGAACGGGCTGCGACGGCCGGCCGCCATCAAGCCCGGTAAGTAAGAAAAAACAGTCTGTTGCATGGGTCCATCCTCTCGGGTTGAACCGCCACGCAAGGGGCCTGTGAAAAAGACAAAGCTCCGCCGTTCCCCAAAAAGGGGTTGCAAAGCGCCGAGCGATCTGGGAGGATGATGGCTGTCGAGACCGTTTTTCCTCCCGGCTTTCAGGGTTTGCAGAC
>JBOGCN010000001.1:0-611673 GCA_050689115.1 Segnochrobactraceae bacterium EtOH-i3
CCTTTGGTATTCCGGTGCAGACTTCTCATGTCCTTGGGGCAGATAAGAAATCTTCCGCTCTTCAGGCGCATGGTGCGGTCAGCGCTTGCGGGCCCGGTATCAGGTCTCTGGTCTTGGCGAGACGCCCAAGGCTTCTCACGGGCACGGTGCGGTCTGCCCGTCAGCCCCCTGTCTCATGCCGGAACGCGCCTGCGGATTTCCCGAGGCGCCCGGCGATCATCGCCATCCCGCCCCGGCGCTGGCCGGATCGGATGGGCCCACGACGGCCGTCTCGCAGCGTCTGCCGCGGACAGACGCGCAGGCCAGCTCAGAACGAGGCGACGGCGTGGCTCGGTTGGGCGGTATATGTCCGCTCGCGCCGGACCTCGGCGATGCCCTGGATCGCCCGGATCCTGGGCAGCAGGCGCTCGTCGCCGATGGCGCGGATGAAGCCGGCGGCCTTGATGATACGGTCGACCTTCAAACCATAGGTCTCGACGAGCCGGGCGATGTCGCTGGTGGCTGCGAGATGGTCAGTATCGACGGTAATCGTGAAGAACTGATCAGGCATGAAAGTTCCTCTCGCCCATATCCGGTCACGATATGAGCCATGGGAATAAAACCGCAAGCACCCAGCGGATGAACGGGGCCTGTCGACGCTCTGTCAGGCAATCGGGGAACCTCGCGGCGGCCCGGGCGCCTCTCCACGCGGCACCGGGCAATGGTCTGCCCGGCGGAACTGTCATCAGACGGGCGCCTGCACGACGCCGGCGCCGATATCCCGACGGGACAGGGCCAGCGACTGGGCGCTTGCCAGAAGGGCATCCCAGAGCCTGCGTCCACGCAGGGACGGATCGGATTGGGCCCACAAGGCCGCGACCCCTGCCACATGGGGGCACGCCATGCTGGTTCCGGAAAGACTATTGTATCCGCGCGGCATGGGAAAGGCGGAAAAGATCATCTCTCCCGGCGCGACAAGATCCACTTCGCCGCCCTGTGGGTTGATTCCGCCACAGGAAAAGGCGGCGATGGTGTCATCCGGGGTGAGGGCGCCGACCGCCAGAATAGAAGGGGCGTTGGCCGGCTCGCTGACCGGCGCGATATAGCCGAAGGCCCGGGAGCTGTCGTTGCCGGCCGCAGCCACGATCAGGGAGCCTGCCTCCAGGGCATGGCGGGCGAGGCGTTCATAGACGAGGCTCGGCGTCTCGCCGATGCGCACAGGCCGGCCGAGGGACAGGGAAATGACATGACACCTCGTCTCGATCGCCCAGGCAATGCCGGCGAGGATATCGCCTTCTGCGCCAACCCCGGCATCGTCCAGCACCTTGCCAACATAGATCTCGGCGTCGGGCGCCACGCCATAGCGCGGCCGGCCGCTAGTGCCGGCAGGGCCCAGCGCCGTTCCCACACAATGGGTCCCATGGCCGCGGATATCATCCACCGAGCCATCGGCCACAAAGCTCTTGCGGGTGAGGGGGCGGCCGAAAAAGTCCGGATGACCGGCATCGAAGCCGGTATCGAGAACTGCAATCCGGATGCCGGCGCCCGTGAACGCGCTGAGCGGCGCGCCAACCCGCTCCAGCCCCCAGGTGCTGGCCTGGGTATCCACACTGCGCTCGCCGTCGAACGGGGCCGCGAACATATAGAATTCCGGCCGGGCCTCAAGAATCCCCGCCTTCTGCGACAGCTGTGCGGCGCTGGCGGCGGCGGACTGCAGCCGCGGCGGCTGGAGAATGGCAACGCTGATTTCCGGCAGCAGCACCGGCTGCTCCCGGGCGGTCATCTTGACGGAACCGACTGTGGCGGCGGTGAACGCCATGGTTCGGCCCGGCAGGGAGAGGGCGTGGGCGCACTCCTCGACACAGGCCAGCTGCTCCTGGTGGTCCATCCGCGGATCCAGCGACAGCAGCACGTTGCCGGTGGGGCGTGGACGCATCAGGTCCAGATAGGGCGGCTGCACGGGGCGCGGATCGGGCCCCGCGGCGGGCGGGTCGACCGTGGCAGCGGGCGGAGTGGGGCGTCGCGATGGGGGCACGGGCGTCATCCGGACGGGTTGTGTGGATCCGGAATAATATCTCAAGGTTGCATAAACACAACCTTTCGCGAGGATATGAGGCTTCTGCACCCGCAGGGTGTGGTGTCCGGTCGCGGCGGATGGCAGGCGCACGCCGCGACCGGGTCCGCTCAGCGCTTGCGGACGAATTCGGTGCGCAGCACGAGGCCCTTGATGCTCTCGTGGCGGCAGTCGATCTCTTCCGGATTGTCGGTGAGGCGGATCGAGCGGATCACGGTGCCCTGCTTCAGGGTCTGGCCGGCGCCCTTCACCTTCAGGTCCTTGATCAGCACGACGGAATCGCCGTTGGCGAGTTCGTTGCCGGCGCTGTCGCGGACCGCATTGGCCGCCGCCTTCTCGGCCGCCACTTCAGATGCCGGCCGCCACTCGCCGGTTGCCTCGTCATAGACATAGTCGTCGTTGTCATCCGCCATGGGGTATCCCTCCGGTTTATCTCGTCCGTGTGGGTATCCCCTCGGGATGGGGGTGCGCAACCTGTCAGCGGTGGCGCCGCGTACAAGCGACTCGCCCGAGGCGGAGCGGGGCGAGCCATGACGGGGCTTGTGTCCGGGGGCAGACGCGCCTAGATGAGAGGCACCGGGCAGCGCCTCGTTGCGCGCCCGGACAGTGAGGACTGGATGTCAGAGCTTGTGTGACCCGGCTCTCTGAAACTCAGAGAGCCACGTGAAGCCAGAAGTCACCGTGTGCCCGTGCACGCGGTGTGTTTTCACGTCCGTCATCCGAGACATCCATGAATATTTCCCGGTCCGAACAGCGTGCGCTGCACGTTCTGGCCCTTGGCGGCTGCATTCTTCCCGTGCGCGGCGATGGCCCCAAGACTCTCTCGGTCACCTGCATCACCCGCGACGGGATGATCCTGGCCGACTTCAATCTCATCCTTTTCACCCGGTTGCGGCGGCGGCGGCTGATTGAATCCCGCGCCGGCAGCCCCTACCGCATCTCCCGGCGCGGCCGCCTTGCCGTGCGCGCCCAGCTCGACAATCAGGGAGCCTGACATGCAGATCCGTACCGAAACCCCGGGCGACATCGACGCGATCGCCCGGGTCGTCACCGAAGCCATGCGCCTGCTGCCCCAGGCGACCGGCACCGAGGCTGCCATTGTCGATCGGCTGCGGGCAGACGCGGGCTTCCTGCTGTCGCTGGTCGCCGAGGATCAGGGGGAGGTGGTCGGCTATCTCGCCGCTTCCCCCGGCCGGGCAGGCCGACAGGCGGGCTGGGGCATCATCGGCCCGCTGGCCGTCGCCCCCGTCCGTCACGGACAGGGCATCGGCTCGGCCCTGATGACGGAGGCCCTCCGCCGCCTGCGGGCGACCTGCCGCGGCGCAGCGCTGGTCGGCGATCCCGGCTACTACACCCGCTTCGGCTTCCGGACATTCCCGGGCCTGAAAGTCACCGGCTGTCCGCCCGAGGTCGTCCAGGCCGTGCCCTTTGACGGCTCGGAGCCCGCCGGAGAACTGATCCACCACCCGGCCTTCGGCGTCATCCAGCCGACGGAATAAAGAAAAAGCGGGCTGCCTCGGCGAGGGGCAGCCCGCTTGGGCCTTGGGGGGATGGCCGGGGAGGGGCTTTGGCAAAGATTGTCATCGGAGAGGACAGAAATGGCCTATGCTGTGGCCATCCTGCGCGTGCTGGGCGGTCAGCAGGACTGGGCGGCAATCCTCCGGGCGACGGAGGGATGAAGACTACGCGGCGCGTTCTGCCAGCTTTCGTTTCAGTCGCCGGAGATAGGTGTGGACGATCAGCCGGTGCGCCGGTCCAACGGGCAGCATGTAGAACCGCCCGAAGATGTTGTGGGTGATGACCGAGGCCGTCAGGCTGAGGAGGTTGTCTTCCTTCGACACGCAGATCATGACATCCAGATGCCGGTCACGTTCAGTCAGGATCAAGCGGTTCGGAGCGACGTGTTCCACGAGGAAGAAGTCCAGCCGATCGCCAGCCTGCACATTCTCGATCTGCCGGCCGGAAAATCCGCCGATCCGCTTCACGCCGAAGCGGGAGGAGATCGCGTCCCGCACCTGAAAGGCCAGCCGCATGAGCCATCCCGACGAGGCCGTCATGAGGGCCCATGCCTCAAGCGGGGTGAGATCTGCCGGGACCGAAACCGTGTGGCGGTCATAGAAATCGAGTTCGGACGGCGGGCGGAGCGTGCAGTCGGGGGCGGCGGGCAAGCGAATTCTCCCGGACAGGGCGGATCCATGTTTCAGGGGGGCGAGGAACGCCAGTATATCATCAGCGGCAGCGCAGACAGAAAACGCCAATCTTATCGAATCTGAGCCAATCAAGGCTGTCAAGTATGTTGTCAGATTCCATATATTATTGACTCACGGGGTGATGCTTTTCTGTTCCAGTCGGCGAATAATATCATGTATTTCCGCCACAATCGTTAAGGGTAGCTGACCAGATGTGCCGGATAAAAGGTGAATATTATGTGGGACGGAGCTGCTATTGATCATTTTGGAGAGATAAATGAAATACCTGCTGCTGTTTCCCCCGGCCATCTTCTGCACAATCGGCCTAGTACTGGCGCTGCAGATGGTTCCACCAAATTCAAATACGGGTTTCCGCACCGGCAGAACCTTGAGCGATGAGGCAGTATGGTATGCGGTGAACGCAAATGTCGGCTGGACGTTGGTGCTATAGGGGCTTGTTTCCGCTGCGATCATCTGGCGTGTTTTTGCCCTCGACCTCAGCCTATCCGTCAAGTGCCTGGCCGCAACAGCGACTCTGATCGGGTCCGCCACTTTGGCCGTGATCGTTGGAACCTTAAGCTGAAACGACCGTCCGCAAAGGGCTCTTCGCGTCGATGACCCGACCTCGGCCTAAATACAGATTGGGCCAGAAGTCCAACGGAACGCCAAAAATGTCTACAGACGATAACTTGGAAAATGGCGCGCCCGGAACGATTCGAACGTCCGACCCTCAGATTCGTAGTCTGATGCTCTATCCAGCTGAGCTACGGGCGCTTGCCGGGTCGCGGCCCCGAAGGAGGGGAGCAACCGTTCTGACGAGGCCCGCTGGATGGACGGGCTCCGGTGAAGCAACTGGAAAGCGGAAGATCCGGCTTTCCCTCCCGCTTCACGGGGAGAAGAGAAAATGGCGCGCCCGGAACGATTCGAACGTCCGACCCTCAGATTCGTAGTCTGATGCTCTATCCAGCTGAGCTACGGGCGCATTTTCCGACAACCGACAGCCTGCCAGGGCGGCCTGTCGTCGTCCCCCGCCGGGGATGGCGGTTCTCTAAAAGGTTCAGCCGCGCTTTGCAAGCCTTGGCCGGCGAAATTTCTGCCGGGGTGTCCCGGAGGGCGTCCGGACGGGCCCCAAGCCGTTGTGGAAGCTGGCAAGTCCCGGTCAGCTTTTCCGGGCTCCGGCCGCCGGAAAAGGGGCGTCCCGAGAGGGCTTAGGGCCGACTCGGAGGAGGGTGCGGTGGCCGAAAGGGCGACTCGTCAGGACGCGAGGGGGCGCTCCGGGGTGGGCCCGGTCGGGCGCGCCGGGGAGGCGCTGCGTTGGCCGGGGTACCGGAGGAGGGGGTGTGTCCGACGGCTCAGGGCGGCCGTACGGGCCACGGGCGATTTCCACGGCTTCGCCCGCGGGAAAGCTGCGGGCGGTCTCGGGGGCGCCCGGCTGGCATCGGGCGCCCCCTGAGGGATCAGACCTTCACGCCATCCAGCGCGCCGAGGAGATCGGCGATGAGGTCATCGGGATCCTCAAGGCCGATGGAGAGGCGCAGCAGGCCCGGGGTGACGCCGGCGGCGAGGCGGTCTTCCTCAGTCATGCTCTGGTGGGTGGTGGTGGTCGGATGGGTGATGAGGCTCTTCGCATCGCCCAGATTGTTGGTCATCTTGATGATGCGCAGGCCATTTTCCACCTGGAAGGCGCCGGCCTTGCCGCCCGCCACCTCGAAGGCCACCAGGGTGGAGCCGCCGGTCATCTGGCGGGCGATGATGTCGGCCTGGGGGTGATCGGCCCGGCCCGGATAGACCAGACGGGTGACGGCCGGATGGCCGGCCAGCGCATCGGCGACCCTGGCGGCAGTCGCCGTCTGGCGCTCGACGCGCAGCGGGAAGGTTTCCAGCGCCTTCAGCAGCACCCACGCATTGAAGGGCGACAGGCTGGGGCCGGTCTGGCGCAGGAAATTGTGCAGGTTGTCGGTGATCCACTGTTCCGACGACAGCACGACGCCGCCCAGACAGCGGCCCTGACCGTCAATGTGCTTGGTGGCGGAATAGACCACCACGTCGGCGCCGAGCTTCAGCGGCTTCTGCCACAGGCCGGTGGCAAACACGTTGTCGACGATCAGGATGGCGCCGGCATCATGGGCGATCGCCGCGATCGCGGCGATGTCGCAGACTTCCAGGGTCGGGTTGGTGGGGCTTTCCAGGAAGAAGCTCTTCGTCTCCGGCCGCACCGCCGCGGTCCACGCGCTCAGGTCCTTGCCGTCGACGAGGGTGCAGCTGACGCCGAAGCGCGGCAGCAGCTGCTCGACCACGAAGCGGCAGGAGGAGAACAGCGCCCGGGCGGCCACCACATGATCGCCGGCCTTCAGGTGGCAGAGCATGGCCGCCGTCACCGCCGCCATGCCCGAGGCCGTGGCGCGGGCGGCTTCCGCCCCCTCCAGCAGCGTCATGCGCTGCTCGAACATGGCCACCGTCGGGTTGGAAAAGCGGGAATAGATGAAGCCGGGATCCTCGCCATTGAAGCGCGCCTCGGCGGCTTCGGCCGTGTCGTAGACAAAGCCCTGGGTGAGGAACAGCGCTTCCGAGACTTCCTTGAACTGGGAGCGCAGCGTGCCGCCGTGCACCAGCTGGGTGGCGGTGGCAAGCGGACGTTCGGCGGAAGCCTTGGGATCGGACGACTTGGAATCGGACATGAGTACACGGCCTTCGATGAAGCGCCCGGGCTCGTCCGTCCGAAAGGGGAGAGGCGGCACCGCGGGCATTCACGGGGAACCGGCCGGCAGATGCGACGAGGCCAGGGTTCCAAAGGCGGTGACCCCCGGCCTGTTTAGCGATTTCTTTAACGTGGCTGCAAGCCGGCCGGCTCAAATGACCACGGAACGACCCGACTCTTAGACCCCGCGCCGCGCGGGCGTCAATCATGCAGGAAGGGAATAGTTTTCTCCGGCTCGCGCCCCGGGGCGGTCCGATTTTCACCCGGCGGCCGGCTGTCCGTTAACCAGCCCGTGACCGGCAATCAGCTAAATCCTGTCGGAAGATGGCTGACATGCAGCGGACGCCTGATCCCCGCGGGGGCGGGCTGGGCAGGGAACGGGACGCATGAGCGAGGCAACGGGCATTCTGCCGGCGCAGGACATCGCCGCGCTTCATCAGGCTGGCGGCATCCGTCTGGCCATGCCCTTTGCGCCGGACCAGATCCAGCCGGCCAGCCTTGACCTGCGCCTCGGCACCACGGCCTATCGCATCCGCGCCAGCTTCCTGCCCGGCCCCGGCGTCACCGTCGCAGAGCGGCTGAAGGAGCTGACCCTGCACGCCTTTCCGCTCACCGACGGGGCGGTGCTGGAAACCGGCTGCGTCTATCTGGTGCCGCTGGTCGAACGGCTGATCCTGCCTGATGAAATCTCGGCGACGGCCAATCCGAAATCTTCCACCGGCCGGCTCGACGTCTTCACCCGGGTGATCGTCGATGGCAGCGCCGCCTTCGACACCATACCGGCGGGCTATGGCGGCCCGCTTTATGCGGAAATCTCGCCGCGCACCTTCCCGGTGCTGGTGCGCACCGGCTCGCGCCTCAGCCAGATCCGCTTCCGCCGCGGCCATGCGCTGCTCTCGGATGCCGAACTCGCCGCCGTCGATGCCGCCGAGACGCTGGCCCGGCCGGGCCCGGCCGTCATCCGCGACGGGCTGCATCTCTCGATTGATCTTGCCGGCTCCGGCCCGGACAATCTGGTCGGCTGGCGGGCGCGCAAATATTCGGCGGTCGTCGATGTGGATGCCAAGGCGGCGTGCGCGGTGGCGGATTTCTGGGAGCCGATCCCGGCGCGGCCCGAAGGCCGGCTGATCCTCGATCCCGATGCCTTCTATATTCTCGTGTCGCGGGAAGCCGTGCACGTGCCGCCGATGACGGCGGCCGAGATGGTGCCGTTCGATCCGCTGGTGGGCGAATTCCGCGTCCACTATGCCGGCTTCTTCGATCCGGGCTTCGGCCATGGCCCCTCCGGCGGGGGCGGCGCGCGGGCGGTGCTGGAGGTGCGCAATCACGAGGTGCCCTTCCTGCTGAACCATGGCCAGGTGATCGGCCGTCTGGTCTATGAGCGCATGGCTGCCCGGCCGCAGACCCTTTATGGCGCGGGTATCGGCTCCAATTATCAGGCCCAGGGGCTGAAGCTCTCCAAGCACTTCCGGGCCTGAGGCGCCGGGCTTACGGCAAATGACGGCGCGGACGGCTCTGGCAATCGGGCGGGGCAGGGATTAGGTAAAGACCCCTGATGGACCTTCCTGCCTCCTTGAAAGGCGAGCCTTCATGACCTCTTCCGCCGAAGCTGCCGGTGCCGATGCCGCGACCAGCCAGATCCCCGTGACGGTGCTCACGGGCTATCTCGGCGCCGGCAAGACGACGCTCCTCAACCGCATCCTCACCGAAGATCACGGCCACAAATACGCCGTGATCGTCAACGAGTTCGGCGAGATCGGCATTGATACGGACCTTCTCGTCGATACCGACGAGGAAGTGTTCGAGATGAACAATGGCTGTATCTGCTGCACTGTGCGCGGCGATCTCATCCGCACCGTCGAGAACCTGCTGAAGCGCAAGAATGGCATCGACGCCATTCTGGTGGAGACCACGGGTCTGGCCGATCCGGTGCCCGTCGCCCAGACCTTCTTCATGGACGAGGCCGTGCGCGAGGCCACCCGTCTGGATGCCGTGGTGACGGTGGCCGATGCCCGCCATCTGCCGGCGCGTCTGGCCGACAGTCCCGAGGCCGAGGACCAGATCGCCTTCGCCGACGTGATCATCCTGAACAAGACCGATCTCGTCACCCCGGCGGAGCTGGCCGAGGTGGAAGCGCAGATCCGCGCCCTCAACCCCTATGCCCGCATCCACCGCACCGAGCGCGCGGCGATTTCCCTCGACAAGGTGCTGAACCGCGGCGCCTTCGATCTCGACCGCGTCCTGACGCTGGATCCTGACTTCCTCGCTCATCATGACCATGAGCCGGGCGAGGAATGCGGTCCCGACTGCGACCACGAGCATCATCACCACGCCCATGATCATGACCACGCGGGTCATGATCATGACGGCCACGACCATGACTGTGGCCCCGACTGCGATCATGAGCACCATCATCATGGCCATGACCACCACCATCATGATCATGTCAGC
Organism: Segnochrobactraceae bacterium EtOH-i3; assembly: GCA_050689115.1. GTDB lineage: Bacteria > Pseudomonadota > Alphaproteobacteria > Rhizobiales > Segnochrobactraceae > JBBSSF01. Next base: position 9,392 of record JBOGCN010000001.1, read on the forward strand.
GCTAGCGGCATCACCTCGGTGTCGCTGAAGGGCGGGGCGCTCGATCCCAACGTATTCTTCCGCTGGATCAATCAGGTGACCCAGACCCAGGGGCCGGACATTCTCCGCCTCAAGGGCATCCTTTCCTTCAAGGACGATCCGGATCGCTATGTGGTGCAGGGCGTCCATATGATCATCGAGGGCAACCATCAGCGCCCGTGGAAGGATGACGAGGCGCGGGAAAGCCGGCTGGTGTTCATCGGCCGCAAGCTCGATGCCCACAAGCTGGAAGAGGCCTTCGCGGCCTGTGCGGCGGCCTGAGACAAGAATTCCGGAGGCCCATGGGTCTCCGGCCCCGATGGTCGCTTGAGGGCGGCGAGTGTCCCGGAGGACACAGCCGGCCCGCCGCCTGCCGGCCGCGCCTTGACCGCAATGGTTAACATCGGTCATCGTCGCGGTCGGGATGGACTCGGGGCGGCGCGTAGCTCGCGGGTTTCATCCGGGCGTGTGCGTAACGGGGGAGGCGCTTGATGCGTCGTTCGATCACCGGTTCGGTTCTGGTTCTGGCCGGCCTTCTGGCTGCCGGCGCGTCGGCAGGCGCTGCCGATCTCGCGGGATCGGCGAAGAAGCCTGCCACTGCCACCGCCGAGCCGACCGGGCTCGACCGGGTGCCGGCCTGTGATGCCGCGGCGGTGCTGCGCGCCGTCACCGCGCGCACGACCTTCTCCCTGAAGTTCAAGAATCCCGAAGGCCCGACCCTGAAGGAACTCGGCACGCCGCAGCAGCTGACCTTTATAGAGCTGGCGGAAGGCGAGATCGGCCGCCGCTATTGCAAGGTGAAGGTGGAGCTGTCCGAGGGCAAGTCGACCGAAGCCTTCTATCTGGTCGAGGAAAAGATGAATTTCGCCAGCGCGCCGTGGCCGCGTGGCACCGGCTGGGCGATGCGCTGGGGCACCGATGTCTGCGTCGTCGGCACCGACAAGTGGCATGTCTATGATGGCGACTGCCGCACCCTGCGTCCGCCGCCGGTGATGTGATCCCGATGGCAGGCCTGATGCGGAGCCTTTCGGCCGGCCTTGCCGCCCTGCTGCTGCTGGCGGCCGGGGCGTCTGCGGCCGAGCGGGAGCACACGGCCGGAAGCTTCGATTTCTATGTGCTGGCCCTGTCCTGGTCGCCGAGCTGGTGCGCCTCCCAGGGCGACCGGGCCGCGGCCACGCCCCAATGCGCCGGCCCGCGGCCGTTCGGCTTCGTGGTGCATGGTCTCTGGCCGCAATATGAGAAGGGCTTTCCCGAGAGCTGCCGGGTGACGGTCTCCGGACCGGAGCGCGGGCAGGTGGACGGCATGCTCGATCTCATGCCGAGCCCGGGGCTGGTGCGGCATCAGTGGAAAAAGCACGGCACCTGTTCGGGGCTGGCCCCGCAGGCCTTCTTCTCCGCGGTGCGTCAGGCGGCCGGCAAGGTCGTCATTCCCGAGGCCTTTCGGGATCCGCAGAGCATCCAGATGGTGGCGCCTGCAGCGGTGGAGGCGGCCTTCATCGCGGCCAATCCCGGGTTGCCGGCCAACGCCATTGCCGTCACCTGCGACCGGCGCCGGCTGCGCGAGGTGCGGGTGTGTCTCGACCGGGACCTGAAGTCCTTCCGGGCCTGTGACGAGGTGGACCGCCGCGCCTGCCGGGCCGACAGCGTGCAGATGCCGGCCGTCCGGCAGGGCGGGGCAGAATGAGGCGCGTCCGGTTTCTGGCGGATATGCGGCTGGCCGGCGCGGCCAGCCTTCTGGTGCTGGCGGGCGTCGTCTCCGGTGCAGCGGCCCCCACGGCCGGGCAGGCCGAGGCCGGCGGGTCCGTCGTGGTCACCGACGCGGCCGATCCGGCCGGTGACGCCGCGCCGCAGATGCCGACCTTTCCCGAGGCTTTTGCCGGGCTGCCCGAGGCGGTCATCAACGAGCACCTGATGGGGGCCGCCTGCGAGGATCTTGCCTCGGATCACATGCGCGATCGTCCGCCGGTCGTGGGCAAGGTGTCGGATGTGGCCACGGTCTACGCCATTCCGTGCGTGGCCGGGGCGACGGAGACCCTCTATCGCGTCTATCTGCACGAGACCGGCGAGATTGGCGGTGTGCATCCGGTCTATTTCGCCATCTGGACGCCGGAGCATGCCTGGATCGGAACAGACCTCCTGAAGGCGGTACGCTTCGATCCGGCCACCGGCCAGCTGTCGGGCGAAAGCGCGGGCACGGCCGGTGCCGGGCGCTCGTCCACCTGCCGGGTGCGGGGTGTCTGGACGTGGAACCGCTGGGCCTTTGGGCTCACCCGCATGGAAAGCGTCGGCTGCCCGGCGGCCGTGCCGGCGGTGGTCTATCCCTGACGGTTCTCTGGCATCCGGGACACCGGAGGCCGACCGCATGGCGCTTTCGCGGGGCCGGGACGATCCCCCGTGCCCCGGAGGCATGCGGCACGCCCTGTTGGAATAGCCAAGAGACCAGGTCAGGGAACTTTGCTATGACAGCCACGGCCGGGTTTTCCCCGGTGCGCCGCTGCTGACGCCCGGATCCGTGCCCGTTGGACGTTTTTCTTTCCCTTCTCGGTCTTGGCGTGACGGCTTTCCTGGCAGCGACCCTGCTGCCGGGGGGATCCGAGCTGGCGCTGGCCGGGCTGGTGGCCGCGGGCACCGCGCCGGTGTGGGCGCTGGTCACCGTCGCCTCCATCGGCAACATCGCCGGCTCCTGGGTCAACTGGCTGATCGGGCGTGGCGCCCGTCATCTTGTGCATGCAGATGCCCCGGCCGAGGGGCGCCGCGCCGCCGCCGTGCAGGCCGCCTTTCAGCGCGCGGGCCATCTGTTCCGGCGCTTCGGCACGTGGACGCTGCTTTTTTCCTGGGTGCCCGTTGTCGGTGATCCCCTGACCCTCGTGGCCGGCGCCTCCGGTGTTCCGGTCCTGCGTTTTCTGACGCTGGTTGCAATCGGCAAGAGTGTACGCTTTGTCGTCGTTGCTGCAATTGCACACTTCTCGATTGTCAATTGATCCGTTAAGGTGGTCCAAGTAACCGGATGCGCCTTTTGCGTGAATACAGTTTTCTTGTATGCAGTCTCCGGAGGCCGCCAAAGAGCGGGATGTTCTTGCGATGCCCGGGAACCTGCGACGAGACCGGATGTGACCTGAGACTATTTGTGTTGCCGCCGCTGTCCATGCGGCGGCCGGTGCTGGGGCTTCAGTCTGTGCCCTGAGGCTGAGGTCTGCGCCGGAAGCTTCCGAGTAGGGGAGCTCCGGTATCCAATGCTGATGTCTCCCGTTTAGCCGGGGACGACTATAGTTCGTCAGGATCATCCTGCTGTCCGCATCCGACGGATCTGGCGTGAGCTGCTTTCTTTGTGCGTGGCGTGCTGGCGATCCTTGTTCCGGTCGTCGCGGCCGGGTGTCGGCTCATCGGGTCCAGCTTTTCAGCGCGGGGCGGAGGCGCTCGCATGAGCGATGTTGGCGGGGTTTCGGATGACCGGCGGGCGCCCCTTGTGTCAGGGGTGGAGGTCCCGGCGGTCCATCCCGGACGGGGCGGGAGCGGTGGTGCTCGCGGACAATGGCGGCGGGATCTTGTGTTCGGCAGTGCGGTTGCGCTGCTGCTGATCGTCTGCGGACTTGCGTCTCTCTCGGTCTACCGCTCTGAAGTGAAGCTGACCCGGGACGCTGCCTTTCATAATATGGACGTGCAGGTCGCCCTGCGGACCACCGCGCTGGCCAGCCGGCTGGAGGGGATCCGCACCACGGCCGAGGATGCGGCGCGCGATTTCGTACCGGGCATGCAGGCGCTCCTGTCCGGAGTTCCCGGCAGTGACCTGGAGGCCATGAACCGGCTGGGCTGGCTGCGGGCGTTCGGGGGCATTGACCGGGTGGTGCTGGTTGCTCCGGATGGCCGGCCGCTCCTGCCGCGGGAAACGTCGTTGCCGGCGGGGATTCTGGACGGGGCGGAAGGGCAGGAGGGGGGCGCCAATCTCGGTCTGCGCCGGATACCGGGGCGGGCGCTGCAATTTTATGTGCGGGTTCCTGTTCAGGCTGCGGGCCCGGCGGATCCCCTCGCGTTCCTGATCGCCGGGGTCGATGCGCAGTCCTTTTTCATGCCCTATCTCGGGCAACTGGGGCCCCATAGCCTGCCGATGACGGTTGTCCTCGTTCAGGAAGAGGGGGGCGAGCTGGTGCTGCTCGGGCGCTGGGGAGATGACGCGATGATGGCCGAGCGCCGGGTGGCGCTTGAAGACTCCGTACTGTCCCGGCTGATGCCCGGCCATGACGGTCTGCCCGAGGCCGAGGGCCGCGATCATGACGGACAGGAGCGTCTGGCTGTCGCCCTGCCGGTGCCGGGCACGCCGTGGCGGGTGGCGGTGCTGGTCGATCGTTCGGTGGCCCTCTCCGGGGTATGGGGGCCCGCCCTGACGGTGGGCGGGATCACCCTGGTCCTCATGGCGGCCGTCAGTCTGGTCTGGCTCTATGTGCTGCAGCGTCAGCGGCTGCGCACCCTGAATGTCGAGATCAGTCAGGCGGCCGAGCTGCAGCGGGCCGAGCATCTGTTTAAGGATACGTTCGAGCAGGCGGCCATTGGTCTGGCCCATCTGTCCATGGACGGGCGGGTGCGGCGGGTCAACCGGCGGCTGGCGGACCTTCTCGGCTATTCTGCCGACGAGATAATCGGCATTCCTCTGGCCCAGGTCATCCATCCTGCCGATGCCGGGCTGATCGAAGCCTCCCGGGACCAGCTGTCCGAGGGACAGCGGCGCTCCTGGGTCGATGCCCGGATAATCCGGTCCGACGGGACCGCCATGTGGGTCGCCTCAACGACCACTCTCGCGCGTGATGGCGACGCCCCCTATTTCATCTTGGCGGCTGAGGATATCACCACGCGGCGCGAGGCCCGGGAGGCGCTGCGTCTGTCGGAAGAGCGGCTGCGGCTGGCGCTGGAGGGCGCGCGCAAGGGCCTCTGGGACTATGACGCCGAACATGACCGCTTCTACACCCTGCCACGCTGGCGCGAGATCATGGGCGTGGGAGCGGATACCCCCGTCGACACCCGCCAGCAGGTGGAAGCGCTGTTCCATCCCGACGACCGGGCTGCGGCCCGGAGCGCTCTGGAAGCCACCCTGAACGGGACGAGCGACTATTTCGAGACCCGCTTCCGGGTGATCCGGGGGGATGGCGAGATCATTACCGTCAACGCCAGTGCCCGGGTCGTCCGGCGCGACGACGGCGTGGCGATCCGCGTGGTCGGCATCATCACCGACATCAGCGAGGCCCTGCGCGATGCCCGGCGCATGAGCGAGGCGGCGGCCGTGTTCGCCGGCACCCAGGAGGGCATCGTCATCACAGCGCTGGATGGCACCATCCAGCGGGTCAATCCGGCATTCACGCGCATCACGGGCTACCGGGAGGAGGAGGTTGCCGGGCTGAACATGCGCCTGCTCCAGAGTGGCCGCCAGGACCGCGCCTTTTACCGAAAGTTGTGGGAGACCGTGCTGCATCATGGCTTCTGGCAGGGCGAGATCTGGAACAAGCGTCGGGATGGCGAGATCTTCGCCGAGTGGCTGACCATCAGCACCATGCGCGACAATGAGGGCCGGCCGACCAACTATGTCGGTACCATCATGGATATCTCGCGCCTGAAGGAGTTCGAGAGCGCACTGCAGCATATCTCCACCCATGACCGGCTGACCAATCTGCCCAACCGCTCCTTCCTCAAGGGGCGGCTGTCCCACGCCATCACCCGCAAGCGGGATGACCGGGGCTGCGGGGCCGTGCTGATCGTCGATCTCGACCGCTTCAAGGTGGTGAACGAGAGCCTCGGCCACGCGGCCGGCGACGACGTGCTGATCACCGTCGGGCAGCGGCTGCGCCCGTGCGTGCACGAGGCCGACACCGTGGCCCGGCTGGGGGCCGACGAATTCGCCCTGCTGGTGGAGGATCTGGAGACCCCGGAGGCCTCCGCCAACATCGCGGCCGCGATTCTGGCCGCTCTGGCGAAGCCGTTCCGGGTGGCCGATGAGGAAATCTATCTTGGCGCCTCCATTGGCATCGCGCTCTTTCCCGGCGATGGCGAGGATCCGGACGCGCTGCTGCAGAGTGCGGATTCCGCCATGCACAAGGCCAAGGCCGGCGGGCTTGGCACCTGCTTCTACAATGCCGAGTTCACCCGCAGCGCCCATGCCCGCATCAGCCTGGAGGCCAGCCTGCGCCGGGCGATCGAGGAGCGCCAGTTCGAGGTGCACTATCAGCCGCTGGTGGCGCTTTCCACGCGCCGGATTGTCGGGGCGGAGGCGCTGGTACGCTGGCGCCACCCCGAAAAGGGCATGATCTCGCCGGGCGAGTTCATTCCGCTGGCCGAGGAGACCGGCCTGATCGTGCCTCTGGGGGCGGAGGTGCTGGAGGCGGCCTGCCGGCAGATGCAGGCCTGGCTGCAGGCGGGCTTCGACCTGAAGACCATGGCGGTGAACCTCTCGCCGCGCCAGTTCGCGTTGCCGGACCTGCCGGGGCTGCTGACGGATGTGCTGTCCCGCACCGGCCTGCCGGCCGACCGGCTGGAGCTGGAAATCACGGAGTCCGCCCTGGTCGATCCGGAAGCCGGCACCATCGCCCGCATGCACGCGCTGACCCGGCTGGGTCTGCGGCTGGCCATCGACGATTTCGGTACCGGCTACTCGTCGATGGCCTATCTGAAGCGCTTTCCGCTTGCCAAGCTGAAGATCGACCGCAGCTTCGTCTGCGATGTTCCCTCCGATCCCGTCGACATGGAAATCATCTCCACCATCATCCGTCTCGCCCAGGCGCTCCGTCTGGAAGTGCTGGCCGAGGGCGTGGAGACCGAGGCCCAGGCCGATTATCTGACCCGCAGCGCCTGCGACACCGCCCAGGGCTTCCTGTTCTCCCGGCCGCTGCCGGCCGCCGCCTTCACGGCGCTGCTGGTGGACGCGGAGCGGAGAATAATCGGCTGACGGCCGTTCTCTCCGTGGCGGAGAAGATGCTGTGCCGATTGCGCGGGTGGAGCGCGCGCGCGTTTCAGATTAAACGGGATCTGTTCCCTCACGGAATGAACCGGCCGGATTCGCAGACGCGCCGCGCTTGATGGCGTCGCAGCCGGCAGGGCCTGCAGGGGAGCCGGGCCCGCGTGCTCTCGGGGAGAGCGTGGCTGGTCTGCCTGTTCATCCGCCGTGCCCGGTCAGGGGCGGCCGGCGCATCTCGACGAGGACCAAGCATGACCCGGGTCACCCACGACGGCCTTTCCATCGACGCGGCCCTCTATGCCTTCGTGACGGACGAGGCGATCCCCGGCACCGGGGTGGCGCCCGAGGCGTTCTGGTCGGGTCTGTCGGCGCTGCTGACCGAGTTCGCGCCGCGCAACGCCGCGCTGCTGGCCACCCGCGATGCCCTGCAGGCGAAGATCGACGCCTGGTATCAGGCCCATCCCGGCAAGCCCGCCGATGCCGCGGCCCAGGCGGCCTATGAGGCCTTCCTCACCGAGATCGGCTATCTCCAGCCGGCGCCGGGCCCGTTCACCGTGGCGACGGGCAATGTCGATCCGGAAATCGCGACGCTGGCCGGTCCGCAGCTGGTGGTGCCGGTCACCAATGCCCGCTATGCCCTGAATGCCGCCAACGCCCGCTGGGGCAGCCTCTATGATGCCCTCTATGGCACCGATGCGCTGCCGGAAGAGGATGGCGCCGAGAAGGGCAAGAGCTTCAATCCCGTGCGCGCCGCCAAGGTGATCGCCCGCGGCCGCGCCTTCCTGGACGAGATCGCGCCGCTGATGAAGGGCAGCCACGCCGATGCGGCGAGCTACACCGTGCTCGACGGCAGCCTGGCCATCACCCTGACCGACGGTTCGCTCACGGGGCTGGCCGATGGCCGCGCCTTTGCCGGCTATCGCGGCCCGGTCACCGGCCCGAAGGCGGTGCTACTGGTCCACAACGGCCTCCATGCCGAGATCGTCATCGACCGGACCAACCGGATCGGCTCCACGGATGCGGCCGGCGTTGCCGACATCATCGTCGAGGCGGCGCTGTCCACCATCATCGACTGCGAGGACAGCGTGGCCGCGGTGGATGCCGAGGACAAGGTGCTGGTCTATCGCAACTGGCTCGGCCTGATGACGGGCACGCTGACGGCGGAGGTGCCGAAGGGCACCGGCGTGGTCCATCGCGCGCTGGATCCGGACCGGGAGTACACCCGCGCCAATGGCGTGCCGTTCAGCCTGCATGGCCGCTCGCTGCTGCTGGTGCGCAATGTCGGCCACCACATGCTGACCGATGTCATCACGCTGGCCGATGGCACGCCGGTGCCCGAGACCATGGTGGATGCGGCGATCACCTCGCTCATCGCCATCCACGACCTCAAGGGCACGGGCAAGCTGAAGAACAGCCGCGCCGGCTCGGTCTATATCGTCAAGCCGAAGCTGCATGGCCCCGAGGAAGTGGCCTTCGCGGTGGAGCTGTTCGGCCGGGTCGAGGGCATCCTCGGTCTCGCCCCGAACACCCTGAAGATCGGCATCATGGACGAGGAGCGCCGCACCAGCGCCAACCTGCCGGCCTGTCTGGCGGTGGCGCGGGAACGGGTGGTGTTCATCAACACCGGCTTCCTGGATCGCACCGGCGACGAGATCCACACCGCCATGGAAGCGGGCCCCATGGTCCGCAAGGGCGAGATCAAGAACCAGCCGTGGATCGCGGCCTATGAGGACAGCAATGTCGATGTGGGTCTGGCGGCCGGTCTCGATGGTCATGGCCAGATCGGCAAGGGCATGTGGGCGATGCCGGACCGCATGGCCGACATGCTGAAGGCCAAGATCGCCCATCCGCTGTCGGGCGCCACCACCGCCTGGGTGCCGTCGCCGACGGCGGCCACCCTGCACGCCCTGCATTATCATCAGGTGGATGTGGCCAAGCGGCAGGCCGAGCTGCGCGGCCGGGCGCCGGCGTCGCGTTCCGCGCTCCTCACCATTCCCGTGGCCGACCGGGTCAACTGGAACCCGGAGGAGATCCAGCAGGAGCTGGACAACAACATCCAGGGCATCCTCGGCTATGTCGTGCGCTGGATCGACCAGGGCGTCGGCTGCTCCAAGGTGCCCGACATCCACGACATCGGCCTGATGGAAGACCGGGCGACCCTGCGCATCTCCTCCCAGCACGTCGCCAACTGGCTGCGCCATGGCATCGTGACCGAGGAGCTGGTGACACAGACCTTCGAGCGCATGGCTGTCGTCGTCGACAAGCAGAATGAAGGGGATCCGCTCTATCAGCCGATGGCGCCGGGCTATGATGGCGTCGCCTACAAGGCCGCCTGCGATCTCGTCTTCAAGGGCCGGGAACAGGCGAACGGCTACACCGAGTTCGTGCTGACCGAGCGCCGGCGCGAGGCCAAGGCCAAGGCCGCCGCGCTCTGATTGTTTCCATCCGAGGGCGGCGGTCCGCCGCCTGACGATGCATCATCCGGTGTCGATCCGGGGGGCTCACGCCCTCCGGATTTTTTTGTGTGCGTGCTCCGGGAGCAGGGATTGCGGCCAGCACGTACTTGCAGACTTATGAAGAAATGAATATCTAGCGAAGAGCAGGCCGCAGTCTCCGGAAGCGCTGGCCGTCGCGGGGCGACGGGCAGGGGGCCGGAGGGGCGGGACAGAAACCAGGCAGAGGGCCGCCATGTCCGCAGTCGACAGCCGCAATGTCGTCCACATCCGCGAAAGTGGCAACGGGCCCTACGGGCAGGTGGTGACCGTCGGTCATCATGTGTTCGGCGCCGATGAGCCGGGCGGGCAGGGTGGCCATGACACCGGGCCGGATCCGTTCGAGCTGCTGATGGCCGGCCTTGGTGCCTGCACGGTGATGACGGTGCGCATGTATGCCGCCCGCAAGAACATGCCGCTGACGGATGTGTCGTGCACGGTGCGCCATCTGCGCCAGGGGCCGCCAACGCCGGATGGCAAGCCGGGCAATGCCTTCGAGCGCCGTCTGGTGCTGGACGGGCCGCTCAGCGACGAGCAGCGCGCCTCGCTTCTTCTGATCGCCGAGCGCTGCCCGGTCGGGCGCGCCATCGAGGCCGGTGTCGAGGTCGTGACGGTCGGCTGATCCGGTCCGTCGCATGACCCCGAAGATCCTTGAAAAGGATCCTATTCCAATGCGGATTTCTGATGCCTCCGGGGCATGTGAGAAATCCGCCGCCCTTCCGGGGCATGGGTGCGGTCCGCACGTCGTGCGCCTGGTCTGAAATGTCCGAGGACTTTGCCATGACCGCTACGATGACAGGGGCGCCGGTGGTGACGGCCTTCTTCGACGAGCCCACCAACACGGTGAGCTATGTCGTCAGGGATCCGGCCTCCAGCGCGTGCGCGATCGTCGATTCCGTGCTCGACTATGATCCGGCCGCCGGCCAGACCTCCACCGGGTCGGCCGATGGGCTCATCGATTTTGTCCGCGAGAACGGCCTGACGGTCGAGTGGATCCTGGAGACCCATGTCCACGCCGATCATCTCTCGGCCGCGCCCTATCTGAAGGAGAAGCTCGGCGGCAAGCTGGCCATTGGCTTCAACATCACCGTGGTGCAGTCGACCTTCGGCAAGATCTTCAATGCCGGCACCGAGTTTGCCCGGGATGGCAGCCAGTTCGATCATCTGTTCCTGGATGGCGAGACCTTCACCATTGGCGGTCTCACCGGGCGGACGATGCACACCCCCGGCCACACCCCGGCGTGCATGACCTATGTCATCGGCGATGCCGCCTTTGTCGGCGACACCCTGTTCATGCCGGACTATGGCACGGCGCGGGCCGATTTCCCCGGTGGCGATGCCCGGGTGCTGTTCCGCTCCATCCGCCGGGTGCTGTCCCTGCCGGGCGAGACGCGGCTGTTCCTCTGCCATGATTACAAGGCACCGGGCCGCACCGACTATCGCTGGGAAACCACGGTGGCGGCCGAGCGGGAATGGAACATCCATGTCCACGATGGCGTTAGCGAAGATGATTTCGTCGCCATGCGCACCAGCCGCGACGCGACCCTGAAGATGCCGCGGCTGATCCTGCCGTCGGTGCAGGTGAACATGCGCGCCGGCGAAATGCCGCCGGCCGAGGACAATGGCGTCGTCTATCTCAAGGTGCCGGTGAACCTGTTCTGAAGGCCGGAGCGCCGGGCCATTAGAGCATTTTCAAGCGAAGTGGCTACCGGTTCGCGTGAAGAAAATGCGTTAAATCAATAAACTAGAGCTTTTTCGGTGAGCCTGGGCGAACGGAAATTGCTCTAGTCTCCGCCGTGTGTCCGGAGCGGGCACACGGGACATCCGCAGCTTCCGGGCGACATGGCGGCGGTCAGCCAGCCGCATGTCCCCGGCAGGATCGGCGCTCCCGGTTTTGGCCGACACGGGTGCGTCGGGTCCTTCCGCTCCGGCTCCGGGGATCATGGCCCGCCGGGTGGAAGGAGTATCCCCCGGGGCCGGTGCCCCTGTCAGCGCCAGTCCGGGGTTGCGCCGCAGGGGCGGGCGTGGTTTCGATCCGCGCTCGCCCCTGTCCTTTCTGCCGGACCGTCCGCATGTCTGCCGCCTTCACTGTCATTTGTACGCCGCCTTTGCTGGTCGCCCGCTTTCCCGGGCCGCGCCAGATCATCGGCTGGTCCATCAACCGGCCGGGCGTCACGGTGGCCGATCAGGTGGCGTGGCTGGAAGTGCGCGACGCCGACCTGCCGGAGGGCTGCGATCCCGTCGCAATCCTGGACGCGCGGCTGGCCGATCTCGGCGCGGGTGGTGCCGTCGGCATGATGACGGCCCGGGACGTACGCCGGCATCACCGGGCGGAGGCAACGGTGGAGGGCGTCAGCGCCTGCTGTCTGGCAACCGCCGGTCTTTCCAATGGCGGCCGGGTCGGCGCCACCCGCACCGACTGGCATCCCCCGAAAACCGGCACCATCAACGTGCTGGCAAGCGTGTCCGTGCCGCTCACCGAGGGCGCGCGGCTGGAAGCGCTGTCCATCGTGGTGGAGGCACGCACGGTTGCCATCATCGAGCTGGGGCTTTGCCGTCCCGAAGGTCGGGTGACCGGCACGGGCACCGACTGTGTGGTGCTGGCCGCCGGGATGGACGGCGATCCGGTGCCCTATGCCGGGCTGCACACCGCGGTGGGCGAGGCCCTCGGGCGCGCGGTGCATGGGGCAGTGGCCGAGGCCGGCCGGGTGTGGCTGGCGGAGCAGAGCGCGGCCGTGCTGGCCGCGCTCGGTCTTCGTCGGGGATAGGCTTTAGCGCCGGGCGAGGGTGCGCAGGCCGAAGCCGACGGCCACGAAGGCCCAGCCCTGGAAAATCAGGTCGATGGACAGGAACAGGCCCAGCACCCACAGGCTGTCGAACGGCCAGCGGGTGAGGATCATCAGGCCAAGCAGGGTGGTGACCACGCCGCCGGCGACGATCCAGCCCCAGCCCTTCTGCGCGCGGGAGGTGAAGCCGACAATGAGGCGCAGCAGGCCCGCGGCGATCAGCGCCACGGCAAGCAGCAGGGTGAAGACGGCATCGGCCCGGGTCGGGTCATAGAAGGCGAAGAAGCCGGCGGCACAGTAGAACAGGCCGGAAATCAGGCTGAACAGGAAGCCGCGCCATTCCTTGACACCGATGGCATGCAGGATTTCGGCAATGCCGGCGAACAGCATGAGAATGCCGATATAGAAGATCGTCACCAGGGTGGAGGCGAACAGGTTCGCGCCGGCAAACAGGCCGAGGGCGATCAGGGCAATGCCGAGAACGACGAACCAGATCCAGCCCTTGGGGCCACCGACAAGGCGGGACTGGAGCGACTTCGAACTGACTGGGCCGGCCATGCGGGCTTCATCCTTGGGGCAGCAGGCGGGCAGGGCCCGCACGGGAACATCAGCGGCGCGGCACCTCCGCCCGCTTCCACCGCCAAGTGTAGCGTCCTTTGCCGCGTCGGGAAGGGCGCTGCCACCAGCGAATCCCCTTCTGTGATGCCGCAGGGGGGGGCGGAAGCGTCATTTTGGCCACAGGCCCATCCGCAAGAGCCCGGATCCCGCGCCTTTTGGGGTGGCGTGACCGGGGAAAGGCGCGTAGAACCGCGCTTCCTGCAACCAGAGTACCGTTCTGTTTCCGGCCGGAGGCCCTGATGTCCGCATTCGCCCGTCCGCTTGTCTTTGCCCCCCTGTCGCTCTCCGGCCTCCGGGCCGAGATCATGCGGGTGGCGGCGGGCATGGCGTCGCGCGTGGCGGCGGTCGACGGTCTCACGCGGGTGCGGGCAACGCTGACGGGCCGGCCGGAGCTGCGCCCCTATGCCGGGCTGTTCGGCGAGGCGCTGGCCCTCGGCCTGTCCGGCATCGCCGCGGTGCCGACCGCCGATGTGGCGCCGGTGGCCGCCGTCGCCCGGCTGCAGGCCCAGATGATGGCCATCCGTCTGGATGGCCGCCTGCTGGTCGCCTTCTCCCCTGAGCGCGACTGTGCGGTGGCCGAGGACGCGGCAGCCGGCGCGCCGGTTTTGACCCTTGAGGCCTGCGGCGCCGATGGTCGGGTGCTCGGCTCCTTCACCATCATCCTGCCGCCGGCCCGGGTCTGACCCGGCTGACCGTGGCCGGCATGTCCGGCCCGGTCCACCCCGGGCGGAAAGTCAGACCTTGGGCCGCTTTAGCGGGAACACCTGATCGGTGACGCCGAAATCCATGTAGCCCAGACGCGACAGCGGCTTCACCTTGGTGAGATCGAAGTGGCCATCGACAAGGGCGGCATCGTCGATGTGAATGCCGATCACCTGGGCCAGCGCCAGATAGCGCCCGAGCTTGCGGCCGGAGAGATCGGTCAGCGGCTGGATGCGCAGGAGCTTGCATTCCAGCGCTGCCGGCGATTCGCCCACCCGGGGCGGCGCCACCAGGGTGGAGGGCACCGGCGTGAGGCCAGCCCGGGCAAATTCCGATTCGCCCGGCGGCAGCGGTGCCGAGGTCTCGTTGACGGCATTCATGAGATCGAAGGTGGCGAGATTGCACACGCACTCGCCGGTCGCCTCCAGATTGGCCGCCGTGTCCTTCCAGCCGACCGACGAGAAGGCGACAATGGCCGGGCCTTCGCTCACCAGCGAAAAGAAGCTGTAGGGCGCCAGATTCGGCCGTCCCTGGCGGTCCACCGTGGAGATCCAGCCGATAGGGCGGGGGGCCACGATGGCCTTCAGCGGATCATGGGGCAGGCCATGCTGGTTTTCGATGGCGTCATAGAACATCGGGCGTCATCCGTTTCGCAAGCCTCGGGGTCCAATACCAAAGATTCTTGAAAAGGATTCTTTGATATTCCGATGCGGATTTCTCATGTCCTTGGAGCATATGAGAAATTCGCTGCTCTTCAGACGTACGGTGCGGTCAGCACTTCGTGCGTCTGGTATAAGAGAAAAAGGGGCGCCGGAAGCGCCCCTTGAGTCAAGACCGTATCGCGGACGGATTTGTCGCTGCCGGGGATCAGCCCTTGCGGAAGTCCTCGATGGTCTCGGCCGCGGGGCCGAACTCCGCCAGCACCGTCTCGCCGGCAATGGCCGTCTGGCCGACGCCGACCTTCAGCCCGGTGCCCTCGGGCAGATAGACATCCACCCGCGAGCCGAAGCGGATCATGCCGATGCGCTCGCCGGCCTCCACGCGCTGGCCTTCCTTCGAGAACGCCACGATGCGACGGGCGACGAGGCCGGCAATCTGCACTACGCCGACGGGGCCGTGGACGGTCTCCAGCAGGAAGCCGTTGCGCTCGTTCTGCTCGCTCGCCTTGTCCAGATCGGCGGAGAGGAACTTGCCGGGCTTGTAGGCGATCTTCGTGATGGTGCCCGGCAGGGGCGCGCGGTTCACATGGCAGTCGAAGACATTCATGAACACCGAGATGCGCACCCAGTTGCCCTCGGGCAGCCCGAGTTCCGGCGGCGGGGCGGCCGGGCCGATGGACGAGACATGGCCATCGGCGGGAGAGATCACCAGACTGTCGTCGATCGGTGTCAGCCGCGGCGGATCCCGGAAGAAGTAGATCATCCACACGGTGATGATGAGGCCGATCACGAACAGCGGCCACGCCACCATGATCAGAATGGCGGTCACCAGCGCCGAGATGACGATGAACAGGTGCCCTTCCTTGTGGATGGGCACGATCATGCTGTCGCGGATGGACTGGACAATGTTCATTCCGCTTTTCCTCCCCATTCGACGAGGGCGCGGGCGCGGAATTCTCCGTACCGCCCGTCCGCAATCGCCGCGCGTATCTGGCGCATCAGTGTCTGATAGGCGTGGACATTGTTCCACGTGAGCAGCATCGCGCCCAGCGCCTCGCCGGTGCGGACGAGGTGATGCAGATAGGCGCGGGAATAGTCGCGGGCCGCCGGGCAGTCGCTTTCCTCGTCCAGCGGCCGATTGTCTTCGGCATGCTTGGCATTCTTGAGGTTCAGCTTGCCGAAGCGCGTATAGGCGACGCCATGACGGCCGGCGCGGGTCGGCATCACGCAGTCGAACATGTCGATGCCGCGGGCGACCGCCTCCAGAATGTCCTCGGGCGTGCCGACGCCCATGAGATAGCGCGGCTTGGTCTCCGGCAGCTCGGGCGTCGTCGCCTCCAGCATCGCCAGCATGACGTCCTGCGGCTCGCCGACGGCCAGACCGCCGACGGAGTAGCCCTCGAACGGCATGGAGGCCAGCGTCCGGGCCGAGGTGACGCGGAGATCGGCGAGGTCGCCGCCCTGGACGATGCCGAACAGCGCCTGCCCTTTGGCCGGGCCGCCCATCGCCTCGAACTGGCGGCGCGAGCGCTCGGCCCAGCGCAGCGACAGCTCCATGCCGCGCCGGGTATTTTCCCGCGGCGAGGGCAGCTGCACGCATTCGTCGAGCTGCATCTGGATGTCGGAGCCGAGCAGGCCCTGGATCTCGATGGAGCGCTCGGGGGTAAGCAGATGGCGGGCGCCGTCCAGATGGCTGCGGAAGGCGACGCCTTCCTCGGTCAGCTTCCTGAGGGCGGCCAGCGACATGACCTGAAAGCCGCCGGAATCCGTCAGGATCGTGCGGTCCCAGTTCATGAACTTGTGCAGGCCACCGAGGCGCGCGACGCGCTCGGCGGTCGGGCGCAGCATCAGATGATAGGTGTTGCCCAGCACCACCTCGGCCCCGGTGGCCGCGACATCGCCGGGAAACATCGCCTTGACCGTCGCCTGGGTGCCGACGGGCATGAAGGCGGGCGTTTCCACCGTGCCATGGGCGGTGTGCAGCCGGCCGCGCCGGGCCATGCCCTCGGTGGCGATCAGATCATAGCGAAAAGGGGATGGGGTCATCCGCGCTCCGGAAACAGAAGGGACGCATCGCCATAGGAATAGAACCGGTAGCCCGATGCAATGGCATGGGCATAGGCCCGCTGCATCCGGTCCAGCCCCGTGAGGGCCGACACCAGCATGAACAGCGTCGAGCGCGGCAGATGGAAATTTGTCATCAGCGCGTCGATGGCCCGGAAGCGATGCCCGGGGGTGATGAAAATGTCGGTGGCCCCCGAAAAGGGCCGGATCACGCCGTCGGCATCAACGGCGCTTTCCAGCAGCCGCAGCGAGGTGGTGCCGACCGCGACCACGCGGCCACCGGCGGCGCGCGCCGCATTGAGGGCATCCGCGGTGGCAGCATCCACATGGCCGATCTCGGCGTGCATGCGGTGGTCCTCGGTGTCCTCGGCCTTCATGGGCAGGAAGGTGCCGGCGCCCACATGCAGGGTCACGAAAGCCCGGCCGATGCCGCGGGCGGCCAGCCGCTCGAACAGCTCCGGCGTGAAATGCAGGCCGGCAGTCGGCGCGGCCACCGCACCGGGGTCGCGGGCATAGATGGTCTGGTAGTCGGCCCGGTCGCGATCATCCTCGGCGCGGCGGGCCGCGATATAGGGCGGCAGCGGGATATGGCCGACCAGCGCAATGGCGGTGTCGAGCTCCGGGCCGGAGCGGTCAAAGGCCAGCGTCACCTCGCCGGCCTCGCCGCGGGCGACGATTTCGGCGGAGAGCACGGCGTCGTCAGGCCCAATGAAGGTCACGGTGTCGCCGGGCTTCAGCCGCTTGGCCGGCCGGGCGAAGGCATGCCAGCGATCCGGGGCGGCGCGCATGTGCAGGGTGAAGGCGACAGCCGCCTCGGCCTCGCCGCGCCGGCGCCGGCCGTGCAGCTCGGCCGGGATCACCCGGGTGTCGTTCATCACCAGCACGTCGCCGGGGGAGAGCAGGTCGGGCAGGTCGGCGACGATGCGGTCGGAGAGCTCCGGCTCGGCCCCGGGGCGCACGACGAGCAGCCGGGCGGCATCCCGCGGGCTCGCAGGGCGCAGCGCGATGCGCTCTTCCGGCAGGTCGAAGTCGAACAGATCGGTGCGCATCGGCGGCGGAACTCATGACGGAAACCGGTGCAGGCCCGGACAGGACCGCGACGGCGGAAACGGAAACGGCCGGGCGGCGCCTCGCGGATCCGGCGCTGTCCGGACGGGCGTGCCCCGAAAAGGCAGTGCCCGGCCCCGACGCGCCCGGATCCGGGCGCCAGCCCGGCCGGTCGTTTCTGGTCGCGCGGCGGCTGCCGCGCGCACCGAAAGGCCTGATCGGGGCCGGGCTCTCGTCTAGAGCGCCCGGCCGTCCGACGCAAGCCGCGAGATCCCGCAGATGCGCGCGATCCCGGTTCCGGCGACCGTTCGGGAGAGGGCCGTCCCGCCGCTCTCCCTCGGGTCTCACCGGTGATGTCAGGCCGCGACCTTGGTGGTCACCAGCGGCACTTCCACCCGATAGGCGAGCAGGTCGTCGTCGATCGGGGTGATGGCGAGGCCGTGCTCCTTCACGAACTGGCGCATGGCCAGATTCGGGTTGGTGCGGTTGAGGGCGTGCACGATCCAGTCGGCCACCACGGCGCCGGAGACCCGGGCGACATGGTTGCCGAGCGCCCACAGGGCAGCCAGCACCACGCCATCGGCGCGCTCACCGGAGGTGAGCTCGATGACGAAGCGATCGCCCTTCAGCCGGGTTTCCACCGCCACGGCAGCGTGGCCGGAAACCAGCAGCACCGGCTCAGCCGGCAGGTAGGCGATGGCCGCCTCGCGGGTCAGCCCGCTGACCGAGGAGGCGTCGAGAGCACCGATATCGATGCGATGCATGGGAGTATCCCGTCGTTTTCGTTTTGCGTTCGCGGTCCGCCGACCCCTTTGTTCGGAGCATAAGCCCGTCTCCGTCCCCGGTTTTCCGGGTGACAGGATCCCGTCCCCCGCAATGTCTGGTCATTGCGGGAGCTGTGTCCGGGATCCGGAGGGACGGGCCGTCGCTCCGCTCAAGCGCCGGGTCGTGGCGCCGAAAGCCGATGCGCCTCAGGCGCCGGCTTCGGCCACGTCGGCAGCGACGCGAAGGCTGGTGATGCGATCCGGGTTCTGGACCGGCTCGCCGCGCTTGATCTGGTCGACGACATCCATGCCTTCGGTCACCGCGCCCCAGACCGTGTACTGGCCATCCAGCCACGGCGAGCGGGCGAAGCAGATGAAGAACTGGCTGTCGCCGGAATTCGGGTCCATGGCGCGGGCCATGGAGCAGGTGCCGCGGTCATGCGGCGTGCGGGTGAACTCGGCCCGCAGCTTCTTGCCGGAGCCGCCGGTGCCGTTGCCCTTCGGGCAGCCGGTCTGGGCCATGAAGCCGTCGATCACCCGATGGAACGGCACGCCGTCATAGAACTTCTCCCGGGCCAGCTCCTTGATCCGGGCGACATGGACCGGGGCGAGGTCCGGGCGCATGGCAATGACCACGCGGCCCTTCGTGGTGTCGAGGATCAGGGTGTTTTCGGGATCGGCGATGGTGCTCATCGGACTCTCGTTCACGCGACTTGAGGAAGGCTTGGACTAGAAACAGCGGCTCTGGTGACCGGACCGTTAACAGGTCCGCTCGACAGTCGGCCATCAGGAACCGGACACGGTTGCCTTGATGATCTTGTCGGGGTTCTGCACCGTGCCGTTGTTGGCCTGGCTTCCCTTCTTGATCTTGTCGACAACATCCATGCCCGAAATCACCTGACCGAACACGGTGTATTTTTCGTTCAGGAACGGGCCATCATCAAACATGATGAAGAACTGGGAGTTGGCGCTGTTCGGATCCTGGGCGCGGGCCATGCCGACGGTGCCGCGCTTGAAGGGAATCGAGGAAAACTCGGCCGGCAGGTCCGGATATTTGGAGCCGCCCATGCCGGTGCCGGTGGGGTCGCCGGTCTGGGCCATGAAGCCCGGGATGACGCGGTGGAACGGCACGCCGTCGTAGAAGCCTTCCTTGGCCAGCTGCTGGATGCGGGCCACATGCTTCGGCGCCACATCCGGCAGAAGCTCGATCACCACCGGGCCGTCCTTCAGCTGAAGGGTCAGCGTCGGCTTGCCGGCGGCCTGGGCGGCGCCGAAGGCGAGGGGAGCGGCGGCAAGAGCCATCAGAATGGTGCGGCGAGCGAAGCGGAGCATGGGAACCTTCATTCCGGAGTGTGACCGACACCTCCCGGTGCGCCGGACCTGACCGGACGCGCCGTGCTGGGGAGAGAGCGGACGACACCTCTTGTGCTAGAATTCTACCCTGTCGACGACCTGTCGTTTCCGGGGGGCGGCGGCTCAGCGTCCGAGCTTTTCGGCCAGACGCCCCGCCACCACGGCGGGAACGAACGGACGGACATCACCGCCCATGCGGGCGATCTGCCGGACAAGCGTGGCGGTGATGTGGCGGACGGCCGGGGAGGCGGGAAGGAACACGGTGGGAATATCCGGCGCCATGGTGCCGTTCATGCCGGCCATCTGCATCTCGTAGTCGAGATCGGTGCCATCGCGCAGGCCGCGTAGGATCATTGCCGCATTGGCCTCCCGGGCGGCGGTCACCACCAGCCCGTCAAAGGCGATCACATCGACCCGGGCGGCGGCATCGCGGCCGAATTCCTCGGCCACCGAGTCCTTGATGAGGTCCACCCGCTCCTCGAAGGAGAACAGCGGCACCTTGCCCGGATGGACGCCGATGGCCGCCACCACCCGGTCGGCGATGGCCAGTCCCTGGCCGACCACGTCCAGATGGCCGTTGGTGACGGGGTCGAAGGAGCCGGAATAGAGAGCGGTCCGGAGCATCGGGGGCCTCGCAAGCGCGGCGGCCGGAGGTGGCCGCAGGATCCGCGGCAGCGGTCCCGATCAAGGGGCCGCGTCTGCGGAGTGTCCAACCGGCCCGTGTGGCCGATGGCATCCTTTACCCGGCGGCCAAGGCGCCATCAAGGCAGCCGGCGCCAAACGACATGCGGGTGTGACCGGCTTCTTGGGAACGCCTCTCCTTTGCCGCAGTTATCCCGGAGCTTTGCGGGTGCAAGCAGGGCCCGGAGGCCGGCGCCACGGGAGCCGGGGTCTGGCGCGCGACCGCCATGAATGGAGGTGCAGCTTGGTGGAGCAGACACGGGATGCGGACCGGGCGACGGTGATCGCCCTGACCCGGTTTGGCCTCGGTCCCCGGCCCGGGGACATCGAGCGGGTACGGGCGGATCCGGTTGGCGCGGTGCGGGCAGATCTGGCCGAGGCGACGCTGGACCTGCCGACCTCCGCCGGCCTGCCGGATGTGGAGGCGGCACTGGGGGCCTCCCGGGAAACCCGACGCTGGCGCCGGGACATGGTGCAGGTCGTGGCCGATCTCGATCTGCTTCGGCAGGTCAGCAACCCCGGGACGGATGCCGCCGCTTCCCCTGATCCGGCGGTCATGTTTGCCAGACTTGGCCCGTCCGCGCCTGACGGGGAGGACCCCGGGACAGGGATGGTCGATGTCCTCTATGCGCCGACCCTGCTGTCTGACGAGATAGATGCCCGGATTGATCGCTATCTTGCGGCTCCCGTGGGCTTCGCCGAGCGCCTTGTCCTGTTCTGGAGCAATCATTTTGCCGTCGGTCTAAAGCGGGATGACCTGCAGGTGAGCGTTGGTGCCCTGGAGCGGGAGGCCATCCGGCCCAATGTGCGCGGATCCTTTGCCGGCATGCTGCTGGCAGTTGCCCGTCATCCCGGGATGCTGCTCTATCTCGACAACGACCAGTCCTTTGGTCCGAACTCACCGGTCGGGCAGAAAACGGGCCGCGGCCTGAACGAGAACCTCGCCCGCGAGCTGCTGGAGCTGCACACGCTGGGGGTTGATGGCGGCTACACCCAGGCCGACGTCACCTCCCTTGCGTGCATCATTACCGGATGGACGATCTCGGACAGGCGCGGACAGGGCGGCTTCCAGTTCGTACCCGCCCGCCATGAACCGGGGCCCCAGACTGTTCTCGGGCAGGAGTTCCCCGCCGGCGGCGTCGAGCAGGGAGAGGCCGCGCTGGTGGCGCTCACCCGTCATCCGGCCACCGCCCGTCATATCGCCCGCAAGCTGGCGAGCTATTTTGTTGCCGATGATCCGCCGCCAGCGCTGGTGGACCGTCTGGCCCGGGTGTTCCGGGAGACGGATGGCGATCTCGGCGCCGTCAGCCGCGCGCTTGTGGAGGCTCCGGAAGCCTGGGCCGCGGGGCCGGCAAAGGTGCGGCCGCCGCAGGAGTTCCTCATCGCCATGATGCGGCTTGTCGGGCGTCAGCTGCGGGCGTCGGAATTTGTCTCCCTGAGCACCACCCTCGGTCAGCCCTACTGGAACGCCCCCGCACCGAACGGATTTCCGACCACCAGTGACGCCTGGATTTCGCCCAAGGGTATGATGGACAGGGTTGCGGTGGCCAGCCGGATTGCGGCCCGGATCCCCGGCAACACCGAGCCGGCGGCGCTGCTGGCCGCGGCCTTTGGCGATACGGTGTCGGAATCCACCACCCGGGCGGTGATGTCCGCCGAAAGCCGCAATCAGGCGGTCGCCATCCTGCTCATGGCGCCCGAATTCCAGTGGAGGTGAGGTCGATGGATCGAGACTGCGCAGGCCCGTCCCTCAGCCGCCGGGCCGTGCTCGGCACCGCCGGTGCCCTGTTCGCCTGGGCCCACATGCCGCGCATCGCCCTGGCGGCCGGCAACCGGGATGCCCGCTTCATCTGCATCGTGCTGCGCGGTGGCATGGATGGTCTGGCGGTCGTCGGTCCGGTCGGCGACCCGGATTATGCCGGGCTGCATGGCGATCTCGCCCTGCGGCTGGACGGCCCCGCGCCGGCGCTGCCGCTGGATGGTTTCTTCGCCCTCAACCCGTTCATGCCGGAAACCGCCCGGCTTTATCGTGCCGGGCAGGTGGCCGTGGTGCATGCGGCCGCCACCAATTATCGCGATCGCTCGCATTTCGATGCCCAGGACGTGCTGGAAAGCGGCCAGCCGGCGCCGGGGCTGGTGCGGTCCGGCTGGCTCAACCGGGCACTGGCCGGACTGGCGGTGGGGGAGCGGGTCAATCCCGCCGGCCGCATGCTTGGCGTGGGGGCCGTGCCGCCACTGATCGTGCGTGGCCCGCAGCCGGTGCTCGGCTGGGCGCCCGCCCGGCTGGGCGCACCGGATCCGGAACTGATCGGGCGTCTGGAAAGGCTTTATGCCGGGCGGGATCCGCGCCTGCTGGCCGCCCTGCAGGAGGGCGCGCGGGTGGAGGGTATCGCCTCGATCCCCGCGCCGAAAAAAGGCGAGACCCGGCTGCCGGAGGTCGAGATGGCCGATGGGGTGGCGCGCCTGATGGTTGCCGATGACGGCCCGCGCATCGCTGCCCTCGCCATTGACGGCTGGGACAGCCACTCCGACGCGGCCAGCCTGCTGCGGCGCCGGCTGTCCGGGCTCGATGCCGCCTTCGCCACCTTCGAGGCCGGCTTCGGCGACAAATGGAAAGACACCGCCATCCTCGTGGTCACGGAATTCGGCCGCACCGCCCGCATCAACGGCACCCGGGGCACGGACCACGGCAACGGCACCGTGGCCTTTCTGGTCGGTGGCGCGGTGCGCGGCAGCCGGGTGATCGCCGACTGGCCGGGGCTGTCGGAGACGGCTCTGCTGGATGGCCGGGACCTGCGGCCGACCACCGATGTGCGCGCCCTCGCCAAGGGTCTGCTCGCTGATCTCTATGGCGCGTCCGACGGGATGCTCGCCGAGACGGTGTTTCCGGGCTCCCGGGACGTCGCACCGATGTCCGGGCTTGTCGTCTGAGACTGGGCGCCCCTTTGACCCGCAGTCAGGGCACGGCACCGGCGGCAGGTCGGGGCCGTGCCCTTTTTCGTAGGCATATGTTGTTCGGAAGCGTTTCATGCCTGCAAAAAAGGCCTTGCCTGCCAATGGATCGGGCAGGGCGGGGCGCACTTAAAAATCTCCGTGAGATATTACAAAAGATTTCAATTGGCATGCCGTATGCAACGATGAGGGCGAGAGGTGCGGCGGGCGGTGTCCGGCTGTCGCGCCGGTCCGCCAGTTGCGAACGGAAGATGCCATGTCCTCGATCGATCTCGTGGTCCACGGTCCGCCCGGCAGCGCCCCGCCGGTGCTGGCGGAGGCCCTGAAGGCCGCAGCCGCCGAACTGGGGGATCCCCGCGCCTGGACGCTGGTGCCCCGCGGCGATGATCCGGGCGTCGATGCCATGGCGACACTGGCCGCCCGACCGGGGGATGCGTCGGTCATTTCCACCTGCACGCCGGTGTTCCTGCAGGCGCCGCTGTTGCGCGGGATGAGCCTCACCCATCGGTCACTGACCCCCGTCGCCCGGCTGGTGGCCGATCGCTATGTGCTGGTCGTGCGGGCGGATTCCCCGTGGGACGGGCCGGAGGCGTTTCTCGCCGGCATCAAGGCGCGGCGCACCCGCACCGGCGGCTATTTCAAGGGCGGCATCAATCATCTCCTCGCCCTATCGATCGCCGAGGCGACCGGGGCCGATGTCGAGTTCGTCGTCGTCGCCTCCGAGCCGGCGGTGTGGACGGATCTGGCCGCGGGCAGCCTCGACTGGGGCTGCGGCGTGGCAGCCGAAGTGCTGCCGCACATCGAGGCTGGCATCCTGAAGCCGGTGGCAGCCCTTGATACCGAGCGTGTCGCCGCCTTCCCGGAGCTGCCGACCCTGGCGGAAGCCGGCGCCCCCGTCACCTTCCGGCTGTGGCGCGGGCTGATGGGCCCGGCAGACCTCAGCCCCGAGGACGAGGCAGCCTGGCACGCCACCATCGATGCGCTGCGCCAGACCGCGGCGTGGAAGGCCTATCTGAGCCGCAACGGGCAGGCCGACGGCTTCCTGCCCGGGGAAGGCTTCAAGGCGTTCCTCGAAGACGAATGGGCCTGGTACGAGAAGCATCTCGGCCTTGCCGGTCTGCTGCCGCCGCGCTGATGCGGCGGTCCGGCCGGCTCCCTTCGGGATGGCCGGCCGGCTTCCTTCCGTCCGGCATTGCGTCTGCCGGATCCGGTCGCTCCCGCTGCCCGTCCAGCCCCGTCGGGCGGACATTCCAGAAGGTTCCGAGGCCGATGACGTTCCGTACCCTTGCCGCTGCCCTGTCCTTCACCGTGGCGCTTGCCATCCCCGTCACCGGGGCGTTCGCCCAGGATGCCGCCGCCTTTGCCGAGGCGATCGGCGCGCCGAAGCCGATCGAGAGCTATCCGAAGCCGTGGCCGCTCGCCAATCTGGTGACGCCGGGCAAGCTCACCATCGGCACCACCGGCGCCTCGCCGCCGCGGACCTTCGTCGATCCGGTGAGCGGCAAGCTTACCGGATCCTATGTCGACCTGTTCACCAAGATCGCCACCGATCTCGGTCTGGAAGCCGAGTTCGTGAAGATCGAATGGCCGGGCATCCTGCCGGGTCTGGCTGCCGGCCGCTTCGACATGGCCTGTGATGGCGCTTCCATGACCACGGCGCGGCTGGCCTCCAAGGACTTCCTGATGACGGCGCCGACGGGCGTCAATGCCACCGTCGGGCTGGCGCTGAAGTCGTCGGGCATCAAGGACTTCAAGTCCGCCAAGAGCATCGGCGGCGTGCGCGGCGAGGTCTATTTCGAGGGCGCCAAGAAGGCCCTGCCGGGGGTGGCAGCGACCGAGTTCCCGGGCCTGCCGGAGTCCATGATGGGCCTGCAGAATGGTCAGGTCGAGCTGATCGCCATGAACCTGTCCAACGCGCTGAACGCCCTGCAGAGCGCGCCGAACAAGGAGGAGCTGGTCCTCATCGGCCCGGCGCTGGAAGTGTTCGCCCAGGCGCTCTGCGTCAACGCCAAAGAACCGGACCTGCTGGTCGCCACCAATCTGCTGCTCGGCAACTATCGCGCCGACGGTACGCTGAAGGCGATCATCGGCAAGTACGCCACCTCCACGGCCGAAGTCGATATGCTCGACAAGATCGGCTACTGAGGCCGGCCGGGTGGGGGGCTAAAACTCTCCCGTCTTGCCGGAGCTTCGGATTCAATTTGCTTTCCGAAAGCATGGGACTGCCGAAGATCCTTTCTCAGGTCTTCGGGGGATGCCACCGCCGGCCGGGGAGACCCGGCCGGCCCCTGATGTCCGGACGGTGCAGCCGTCCGCAGCCGTCTCCGGTCGCCCGTGGCACTTGATTTCAGCATTCTCGCCGTGGTCTGGCCCGCGCTCCTGCGCGGGGCGCTGGTCACGATCGAGCTGACCGTTCTGGTCCTGCTCTTTGCGACGCCGGCCGGCGTGGGCGTGGCGCTTCTGGCGCGCTCGCGCGTGCGCGGCGTGCGCCGGGCGGTGATGGTGGCGAGCTGGGTGATGCGCGGCGTGCCGCCGCTGCTGGTGCTGTTCCTGATGTTCTTCGGCCTGCCGGTGATCGGCTACCGGGTGCAGCCGCTGCCCTCGGCGGTGATGGCCATGACCCTCTACATGGCCTTCTATTTCGGCGAGGTGTTCCGCGCCGGGCTCGACAGCGTGCCCGATGGCCAGTGGCGGGCGGCGAAGGCGCTGGGGCTGTCGCCGGCGCGGACCCTCTTCCGCATCATCCTGCCCCAGACCATTCCGGCGGCGCTGCCGCCCTATATCTCCCACGCCACCGAGGTGCTGAAGGGCACGGCGCTGGCGGCTTCCGTCGCGGTGCCGGAGCTGACGAGCGCGGCGAAACAGGTGTTCGTCGTCACCTACCGGCCGTTCGAGATCCTGATTGCGGCCGCCGCCATCTACGCGCTCATCGATGCCGTGTTCATCGGCGTGCAGGCGCTGGGCGAACGCTGGGCCCGCCGCCGCCGGCCGGCGCGCTGACAGGAGGGGCCGATGTCACTGACCGAAATCGTCACCCCCTATCTGCCGGGCCTTCTGAGCGGCTTCCTGATGACGCTGTGGCTGTCGGCTGCCGTCATCCTCGTCTCCACGCCGCTGGCGCTGCTGCTGGCCCTGCTGCGGGACTCCCATAATTTCTGGCTGCGCCTGCCGGCGACGGTCTACGTCACCATCTTCCGCATGGTGCCGGCGCTGATCGTGCTGTTCTTCGCCTTCTATGCCCTGCCGCAGCTGGGCCTGCGCCTGAGGCCGGTGACGGCGGCCATCCTCGGCATGGTCGCGGTGGGGGCGGCCTATATGAGCGAGGATATCCGCGGCGGCCTGCAGGCCATCGACCGCGGCCAGTGGAAGGCGGCGCGTGCCCTCGGGCTGTCCCATGCCCACACGCTGCGCCGCATCATCCTGCCCCAGGCCCTGCCGCTGGTGGTGCCGCCCTACATGACCCGCGCCATCATCATGATGAAGGGCACCTCGCTCGCCTCCATGGTGGCCGTCGGCGACCTGACGGCGGAAGCGGTGCGGGCGAGCTCCATCACCTACCAGCCCTTCATCTTCATCATCCTGGCGGGGGCCGTCTATCTGGCGATTTCCGCTGCCCTCGTGATCTTCCAGCACTGGGCGGAGGCGCGGCTGAAGCCGGCGCCGATGGCCCGGCGCCGCGTCTGAAGGAGGCCGTCCGTGTCCATCCATCTGCCGGATCCGCCGACGGTTTCCACCGCGCCCATGGTGGAGGTCAAGGGACTGCGCAAGACCTACGACTCCGTCGTTGCCCTGGACGACGTCTCGCTGACGGTGAAGCGGGGCGAGGTGGTCGCCATCATCGGCGCCTCAGGCTCGGGCAAGTCGACGCTGCTGCGCGCCATCAATTTTCTCGATCCGCCCGAGGCCGGCACGGTGCGCGTCGACGGCAACCTCGTTGGTCTCACCGAGGGGGCGACGGGGGCGCGGCGGGCGACCGAGATCGAGATGCGCCGCCACCGCGCCGACATCGGCATGGTGTTCCAGCATTTCAATCTCTTCCCGCATTTCACGGTGCTGCAGAACATCATCGAGGCGCCCATGGCGGTGCGGCGCACCCCCAAGGCGGAGGCCGTGGCGACGGCCCGCACGCTGCTCGCCGATGTGGGACTGGCCGACAAGGAACTGGCCTTCCCAGCCGAACTCTCCGGCGGCCAGCAGCAGCGGGTGGCGATTGCCCGGGCGCTGGCCATGAAACCCCGGGTGATGCTGTTCGACGAGCCGACCTCGGCGCTCGATCCTGAACTGGTCGGCGAGGTGCTGCGTGTCATGCGCGATCTCGCCGAAGGCGGCATGACCATGCTGGTCGTCACCCATGAGATGGGCTTTGCCGAGGAAGTCGCTGACCGGGTGGTGTTTTTCGATAGCGGCCGGATCGTGGAGGAGGGGGCGCCGGCGGATGTGCTGCGCGCCCCCGCCCATCCGCGCACCCGCGCCTTCCTGCAACGCGTGCTGAGGCGTGGCCTGTGACCCGAACCCACCTTTCCCCCCGTGCCCTCTCTCCCGGCGAGCGCCGCACCCTCGACGCCCTGTTCGACCGTCTGTTTCCGGCCGGGCCCGACTGTCCGTCCGCCACCGAAATCGGCGCCGCGGCCTATGTTGATGGCGCGCTTGCCGGCGCCTATGCCGCCCATCTGGACGAGTACCGCGCCGTGCTCGCCGCGCTTGAGGCCGCAGCCGGGGGCGATTTCGCCGGGGGTGATGCGGCGGCGCAGGATGGCCTCGTGGCTGGCCTGGAGGCGGACACGCTCCCCGGCCTGCCGCACAATCCGGACCGCAGCGCCTTCGATCTGATCTGGCGCCATCTGCGCGAGGGCCTGTTCGGCGATCCCGCCTATGGCGGCAACCACGACATGCGCGGCTGGAAGACCGTCGGTTTTCCCGGCGCCCAGTTCGGCTATGGCGCCGGCGAGCAGGTGCTGGATAGGCCGGTCGGCCGCGCCCCCGCGCCGAAGGCGGCGCTGTCGCAGTCGGCCCGGCTGCCCGGTCTGCCGAAGCTCGATCCGGGTCCGCGGCCGCGCGAGGCGGATGTGGTGATCGTCGGCGGTGGCGCCGTCGGCTCCTTCATGGCGCATGAGCTGGTCGCCGCCGGTCTGGAGGTGGTGATCCTGGAGGCCGGCGGCCCGCGCACCGGCCGCGAGCACGCCATGGACGAGCTGGCGGCAACCGCCTTCCGCAATCTCGGCGGCGCCGCCAAGTTCAATGACGAGGTGCCGACCTGGCGCCTGAACCCGCAGTCGAAGGCGCGCCGCGCCGTGATGTCCCAGGGGCTGGAGACGGCGCTTGGCGGCAACTCGATCGCGTGGGGCGCCGTCGCCATGCGCTTCTATGAGGATGATTTCCGCGTTCGCTCGGCCACCGTCGCCCGCTATGGGGAGGGCTCCATTCCCGAGACGTCGACGCTGGCCGACTGGCCGATGAGCTATGCCGAGATGGCGCCGTTCTATGAGCGCGCCGAGGCGCTGCTCGGCGTTTCCGGCCGGCGCGGGGCCAACCCGTTCGAGGCGCCGCGGGGCGACTATGCCATGCCGCCGCTCAGGACGTCCGGTCTCGGCCAGCTGTTCGCCGATGCCGCCAGCCGGCTCGGCTATCATCCCTTTCCGCTGCCCGCCGCCATCCTGACCGAGCCGCGGGAGGGCCGCCACGCCTGCACCTATTGCAGCTTCTGCTCGCGCTTCGGCTGTCATGTCGATGCCAAGGCCTCGGCCCAGAACACCGTGCTGCCGGCCGCTCTCGCCTCGGGCCGGCTCCGCATCGTCACCGGCGCGCGGGCGCTGGAGGTGGTCACCGATGCGTTGGGTGCGGCCGTCGGCGTGCGCTATCTGAAGGACGGCGAGACCCTGTTCCAGGGCGGCGGCACCGTGGTGGTCGCCACCTATGCCTTCGAGAATTCCCGCCTGCTGCTGCTCTCCAAGGACCGCCACCACAGCCGCGGCCTCGGCAACGAGACGGGGCAGGTGGGCGCGCATTACATGACCCGCCAGCAGCCCTCGGTCTATGGCGTGTTCTCCGGCCACCGGCTGAACCGCTTCATCGGCCCGACGGCTCAGGCGATGGCGATTGCCGATCTCTCCGACGATCATTTCGACCATGCCGGCCTCGGCTTCATCCGCGGCGGGCGCATCGCGGCCTTCAACCAGTACCTGCCGACGGAAGCCTCGGGCGTGCTGCCGCCGGATGTGCCGCGCTGGGGCGCGCCATGGCGCGACTTCTTCCGCGATGCCTACAACGCCACCGCCATGCTGTTCATCGACCCGGAAATTTTGCCCTACGAGGCCAACCGGCTGGATCTCGATCCGGACGTCACCGACAGCCTCGGCCGGCCGGTAATCCGCATCACCTTCGACATCGGCGACAACGAAAAGAAGCTCATCCCCTACCTTCAGGATCGCGCCGAAGCCATTGCCCGGGAAATGGGGGCGACGCGGACCTGGCGCCGGGCGCCGCTGACCGGGCCGATCAGCACCCATGATGTCGGCGGCACCCGGATGGGGCATGACCCCGCCGGCTCCGTGGTGGATGGCTTCGGCCGGGTCCACGACACGCCGAACCTGGTGGTGCTCGGTGGCTCCAACTTCGTGTCGCTGCCGCCGGTGAACCCGTTCCTCACCATTCTCGCGCTGGCGCTGCGGGCCTCGGCCAAGATCGCCGGCCAGCGCATTCCGGGCAGCGGGGAGATGGCGGCATGAGATCCGCGGATGTGATCGTCGTCGGCGCCGGGGTCATCGGCGCCTCCATCGCCTGGCATCTGGCGAAAGCCGGCGTTCCGGTGCACCTCGTCGACCAGAGCGGACCGGCTGCCGCCCCCGGGGCAACCTGGGCCAGCGCCGGCGGCCTGCGCTCCCAGGGGCGGCACGGGCCGGAACAGGCACTCAGCCTTGCCGCCGCCCGGCGCTGGCCGACGCTTGCCGAGGAGCTGGACGCCGATCTGGAAATTTCTCTCGGCGGCCATCTGCACATCGCCGAGACCGAGGCCGAACAGGCGGCCGTGGCCGCCCGGGTGGCCGAGGACCGGGCGGCCGGTCTCGACATTCATCTGGTGGAGGGCGCGGCGCTGCGCGAGATCGTGCCCGGGCTGACGCCGCGGGCGCTTTCGGGGGCGTGGACCCCGGGCGACGGGCAGGCCCATCCCGGCCGGGTGGCGGCGGCCTGCACCGCGGCCGCGGTCCGGCTTGGCGCCCGCACCCGCTTCGGCGCGGTCGCCCGGCCGGTGGTGCGCGGCGACCGGGTGGTGGCGGTCGATGTCGGCGGCGTCAGGCTGGCGGCGGATCGGGTGGTGCTGGCCACCGGCGCGTGGAGCGTCGGGCTGCTTGCCGGCCTCGGTCTGCATCTGCCGCTGCGCTGGCGCGGGCTGCAGATGCTGCTGTCGGAGGTGGCGGCGCCGTCGCTTCAACCCACCGTTACCGGTGTCGGGCGCAACCTGTCGCTGAAGCAGACGCCGTCCGGCCAGTTCATGGTCGGCGGGCGCTGGCTGGCAGAGCCGGTGGGCGAGAGTTTCGCCAGCCGGCCCTTTGCCGATCATGTCGCCCGCCAGTGGGCGACCGCGTGCGCGGTGCTGCCGGAACTGGCGGGGCTGGCCGTGGCCCAGGTCTGGTCCGGGGCGGAGGCACAGAGCCTGGATGCGCTGCCCTTCATCGGCCCGGCCGGACCGGAGGGGCTCTATCTCGCCGCCGGCTTCTCCAATCACGGCTTCCAGATTTCCCCCGCCGTCGGCGCGGCCGTGGCCGAGGACCTCCTGTCAGGCCCGGCCCCGCTGCTGGCCGCCTTCCGGCCCGAGCGGGCGGCGGGTGTCGATCCCGCGCGTGCCGCCGCCTTTGCCACTGAGCCGCTTCTGTGCTGACCTGCTGAAAGTCCCGTGCCGATGTCCTCCTTTTCCCGGCTGATGCAGCCGATCCGTCTTGGCAGCTGCGAGATCCGCAACCGGATCGTGCTCACCGGCCATGGCACCGGCATGGGCGTCGATGGCGCGCCCGATGACCGCATGGTCGCCTATTATGAGGAGCGGGCGCGCGGCGAGGTCGGCCTCATCATGCTGGGCTCCCAGCAGGTGCATCCGTCCTCGCCGGGCATCACCGGCCTCATCTGCAATTATGATGACCGCATCCTGCCGGGGCTTGCGCGGGTGGCCGAGGCGGTGCACCGCCATGGCGGCAAGGTGTTCGGCTATCTCTCCCATATGGGCTTTGCCACCACGGCGCGGCCGGTGCCGCTGTGGTCGGCCTCGGCCACCTATGAGCAGAAATATGGCGAGGTCGCCCACGCCATGACCGAGGCCGAGATTGCCGAGGTGACGGAGGCCTTTGCGGCTGCGGCCGAACGCTGCCTGAAGGCCGGGCTGGATGGCGTGCAGGTCCATTGCGGCCATGGCCTCCTTCTTCAGCAGTTCCTGTCGCCGCTCACCAACCATCGCGCCGACCGCTATGGCGGCTCGGTGGAAAACCGCACCCGTTTCCCGCGCGCGGTGCTGGCGGCGGTGCGCGCCCGCATCGGCCCGGATGCGCCGCTTGGCATCCGCTGCTCCGGCTCCGAGCTGGTGGAGGGCGGGCTGACCGCCGACGACATGGCCGTGATCGTGCCGATGCTGGTGGACGCAGGCGCCCTCGATTATGTCGATGTCTCCGCCGGCACTGATGGCGATCTCGTCTCCAACATGCTGCACGAGCCGCCCATGGGGCTCGATCCCGCGCCCTTCGTGTCGATCGCGGCGAAGATCCGCGCGGCGGTGTCGGTGCCGGTGATCCATGGCACCCGCATCCACACGGCGGAGGTTGCCGAGAAGATGCTGGCCCAGGGCGAGGCCGACATTGCCGGCATGTGCCGGGCGCTGATCGCCGATCCGCATCTGCCGAAGAAGATCCGCGAGGGCCGGCTCGACGAGGTGATCCCGTGCATCGGCTGCGAGCAGGCCTGTTTCGGCCGGCTCTATCGCGGCCGGCATATCTCCTGCCTCGGCAACCCCGTCACCGGGCGCGAGCGCGCGTGGGCCCGGCCGGCGCCGGCGCCGGCGGCGAAGCGCCTGATGGTCATCGGCGGCGGTCCCGGCGGCATGGAGGCGGCCCGCGTCGCCGCCGCCCGCGGTCACAGGGTGACACTGATCGAGGCTGCCGGCCATCTGGGCGGGCGGCTGGATCTCGCCCGCCGCCCGCCCGGCCGGGAGGAATGGACCCGGCTGATCGACGCCCGCATCGCCGAACTCGCCCGTCTGGGTGTCACCGTGCGCCTGAACGAGACCGTGACGCCGGAGCTGGTCGCCTCCGAGCGGCCGGATGCCGTGGTGCTGGCCACCGGCGCGCTGGCGCGCCGGCCGGCAATCCCGGGCATCGACGATCCCCGGGTGATCCCGGTGGATGCGGCCGTGTCGGAGCCGGAGAGCGTCGGTCCGCGGGTACTGATCCTCGATCATCTCGATCGCCAGCCGGCCATGGTCACCGCGGTGATGTTCGCCGAGCGCGGCCATGCAGTGACGCTGGCGACGCCTTCCTTCCATGTCGGCATGAAGCTGGAGATCCAGAACATCACTTTTTTCTATCGCCGCGCGCTCGGGGCCGGTGTCGTGTTCCGCGCCGTCAGCGATGCCGTGGCGATCGCGCCGGATGGCCGCGTCACCTTCCGCAATCCGTTCACGGGCCTGCGCACCGAGGACGGGCCGTGGGATACGATCATTCTGGCCGTGCCCGGTCGCCCGCGCGACGAGCTGGTGGCCGGCATCGCGGCGCTCGGCATCGACTGCCGGGTGATCGGCGATGCCTATGCCCCGCGCGACACCGAGGCGGCCATTCTGGATGGCCACGCCGCCGGTCTGGCCTGCTGAGGAGGCGCCGATGAGCTTTGATCCCGCGCTGCCCTATGCCGCCCGCCGCCCGCCGGTGCTGGGCCGGGCCATGGTCGCCACCTCCCAGCCGCTGGCGGCGCAGGCCGGTCTGGCGATGCTGAGCCGCGGCGGCAACGCCATCGACGCGGCGCTGGCGGCCGCCATCACGCTGACCGTGGTGGAACCCACCGGCAATGGTCTGGGCTCCGATGGCTTCGCCATCCTGTGGGATGGCGCGCAACTGCACGGCCTGAACGCCTCCGGCCGCTCGCCCGCCGGCTGGACACCCGAGCGCTTTGCCGGCCACGCCGAAATGCCCTTCCGCGGCTGGGAAAGCGTCACGGTGCCCGGCGCTGTCTCGGCCTGGGTGGAGGTGTCGCGGCGCTTCGGCGCGCTGCCCTTTGAGGATCTGTTCGCCCCGGCGATCGCCTATGCCCGGGACGGCTTCCCGCTGTCGCCGACGATTGCCACCCTGTGGCGGGCCGGTGCCGAGGTACTGAAGGACCAGCCGGGCTTTGCCGACAATTTTTTGCCCGACGGCCGCGTGCCCGTCGCCGGCGACATCATCCGCAATCCCGCGCTCGCCGACACGCTGACCGACATTGCCGAGACCGGCGGCGAGAGCTTCTATCGTGGCCGGCTCGCCGGTCTGATCGCCGCGGATGCCCGCCGCCACGGCGCGGCGCTGACGGAAGACGACCTTGCCGCCCATGCGCCGGACTGGTGCGGTACGCTCTCGACATCGTTCCGTGGCACCGAGCTGCACGAGATCCCGCCGAACGGGCAGGGCATCGCGGCGCTGATCGCGCTGGGCATTCTGGAACACACCGACATCGACCGCCTCAGTCCGGACAGTCCCGAGGCGGTGCACCTGCAGATCGAGGCGATCAAGCTCGCCTTTGCCGATGCCGACCGCTTCGTCGCCGATCCCGTTCATATGGATGTGCCGGCCGAGGCGCTGCTGACCGCGGATTATCTGGCGGCCCGCGCCCGGCTGATCGACCGCCACCATGCCGGCACTCCCGGGGCGGGCGCGCCGACCCTTGGCGGCACCGTCTATGTCACCACGGCGGATGCGGCCGGGCGGATGGTGTCGTGGATCCAGTCGAACTTTGCCGGCTTCGGCTCCGGTGTTGTCGTGCCGGGCACCGGCATCCATCTGCAGAACCGCGGCACCGGCTTTACGCTGCAGGCCGGACACCCCAACCGGGTCGGACCGGGCAAGCGGCCGTTCCACACCATCATCCCGGGCTTTGCCATGCGGGATGGCCAGCCGCTGATGAGCTTCGGCGTCATGGGCGGGCCGATGCAGGCTCAGGGCCATGTGCAGATGCTGCTGCGCACCGGCATCTGGGGCCAGAACCCCCAGGCGGCCATTGATGCGCCGCGCTGGCGGGTGGTCTCCGGCCGCACCGTGGCCATCGAGACGGCCATGGATCCGGCGTTGCAGGCCGGGCTTGCGGCGCGCGGCCATGTACTGTCGCCGGAGGCGCCGGACAGGGCGTTCGGCTTCGGCGGCGCCCAGATCATCCGCCGGCTGGAGAGCGGCGCGCTTGCCGGCGGCTCCGATGGCCGCAAGGACGGGCAGGCGGTGGCAGTCTGAAGACTTCGCCCGGGTCTTTCCGGACTGGACAGGTCTCTCCCGCAGGGAGAGACCTGCGGTCGGGGTGGACAATTTTTCACATGTGGCGCGTGTCCGGCGCCGGTCGCCGGCGGGGTGGCTGTAAGATATGAGGCGGATGGGCTCTGGAATATCGCAGGCCCGTCCGGGAGAGGCGGCGCGCGCGGGAAGCCTCGCCGCGCCTGCCTTTCCGTGCGGTGTGTGACCCGGATCGGACGGGTGCCTTATCCGAGACGACTGCTCCCGTCGGGGGACGGGGCGCCCCGGAGTGCCTTTGAGAGGAGACGGACCCTTGGAAAAGATCGCAGCGCCCCGCAAGCTGGGGACCGGGACCGCGACCTCCCGGCGCGCCCGCCCGGCCCAGTCGCTGACGGCGAAGATCTACGAGCGGCTGCGGGCGGAAATCCTCTCCTGCGCCCTGCCGCCGGGGGCGGAGATTTCCGAGACCGAGCTGGCGGTGCGCTTCGAGGTGTCGAAGACGCCGGTGCGCGAGGCGCTGGCGACACTCCGGACCGAAGGTCTGGTGCGCACCTTTCCGCGCCGCGGCTACCAGATCGTGCCGATCACCTTTTCCGACATGAACGAGCTGTTCGATGTCCGCACCATTCTGGAGGCGGGTGCTGCGGAACTGGCCGCCCGCCGCATCACCGATGCCGAGCTGGACCAGCTGACCCGGCTGGCCGATGTGGTCTATGACCGCTCGGAACAGCCGAGCCTGAAGCGCTTCATTCAGGCCAACAAGGATTTTCACGCCGCCATCGCCCAGGCCTCGGGCAACGAGCGGCTCTATCAGATGCTGGTGAAGCAGATCGACGAGCTGGAGCGCTTCTTCTATCTCGGCGCCCGGCTGCGGGACGTGAACAAGGAAACCCAGGACGACCATCAGGAGATCGTCCAGGTGCTGCGCGCCCGGGATCCGGCCGCAGCGCGCGCCATCATGATCAAGCACAACGACGTCACCCGCCGCGGCCTGTTCGAGCGCCTCGCCATGTCCCAGGGCTTCAGCCACGTGATGCTGTAAGCCGCCCGCACGGCCCCGATAAAAAGGCCCTCCGCATCCGATTGCTCGGATGCGGAGGGCCTTTGCATTTTCGGATGGCATGGAAAATCGGCAGCGGAATCCCGAAGAGTCCTTTTCAGGGATCTTCGGGATCACTCCGCCGCGCGGATGCGGCGGATGCGGGCGCGGATGGGGGCGGGATCGGTGTCGATCTCGTTCCACGCGTCAGTGATGCGGAAATGGGCGGCGTCGTCGGCATCCCAGAGTGCCCGGGTGAGCCCGTGGATCAGCGGCTCCATGCCATAGCGCATGCCCGAGAGCGAGGCGCCGGAATGGGCGTTGTTCATGGTCGCGCCATAGTTGAAGCAGTGGATCTTCTTCAGGATCGGCGCGGCCCCCGGCGTGCGCTCGGTGAAGGTCAGGTCGGTGTCCAGATAGGGCCACTCGGCCAGCCATTCCTTGCCGGCCTCGGCCCTGGCCTCGGGTACCACATCCCGCCACAGCGCGATCTGGTCGGCGAACGGGGCGAGCTCCGGCCGGAAATGCGCATCCATGCTGAAGCCGCAGCCGATGAAGAGATGATCGAAGCGGTCGAGCGAGCCGTCGGAGCCGACGATCTCGATTTCCCCATCCACCTCGCGGCAGTCGGCCCAGGTGGCGCCGGCGTGGAGCGTGAAGCTGTCGAAGGCGGCGCAGCGGTTGAGGCCGTCCTGGGTGGGGGGCTGGCCGAAGCGGAAGATGGAGGTCATCCAGCGCCATTTGTCGGCGTCGGGCAGGCTGGCATAGTGGCGCAGGAAGCCGGCCTTCTCCAGATAGCGGAAGGCGTTGGCATAAAGCACTTCGTTGCGGCGCATGTACATGGTGACGCTGGCCGCGCCCTGTTCCAGCAGGTCGGCGGCGCGGTCCCAGCCGGTGGCGCCGGCGCCGATGAGGCCGATGCGCTGGCCCGCCCAGTCGGCGCTGTCGACGGAATCCGTGCACAGCGTCCAGCGGCTCGGGGGCAGCTTGTCCTTGACGAAAGGCGGCACCCACCAGCCGCCCATGCCCTCGATGCCGGTGGCCAGCACCAGCCGGCGGGCGAGCACCGTGCGGCCGGGCTCGCCGGTGGCGGGATCGCAATTGACGCTGAGGCGCACTCCGGCCGGATCCTCTTCGATGGTGTCGACGCGGGCGTCGTTGACCACCGGCAGGTCGAGCACGTCGCGGTACCAGTCGAGATAAT
Source organism: Segnochrobactraceae bacterium EtOH-i3 (assembly GCA_050689115.1). Taxonomy (GTDB): domain Bacteria; phylum Pseudomonadota; class Alphaproteobacteria; order Rhizobiales; family Segnochrobactraceae; genus JBBSSF01. The sequence goes on from JBOGCN010000001.1 coordinate 46,155, forward strand.
CCTGCCAGTCGAGCCGCGGCCAGCGCACCAGCTCGTCCCAGCCGTCCTCGCCATAAACGGCTTCAAACCAGCTGCGCGGCGCCAGCGACGGCATGCCGAGATCCGGCCCTGTCAGATGCTTGGGGCTCCTGAGCGTCCACATGCGGGAATAGGTGATCCACGGCCCCTCGCGCCCCTTTGGCGACTGGTCGAGGATGATGACATTGCCGACATGCTCCTTGCGCAGCGCATAGGCGATCGACAGGCCACTCTGGCCGCCGCCGATGATGGCGACGTCATAGACCGGTTCGCCCGCGGGGCCGGTGCGCGGCAGCACCCAGTCGTCCTTCGGATAGACCATGATCTGGAGATCATGATGCACCCGGGCATTGAGCGCCGCGATGCGGTCGCGCCAGTCCGGCCGGCGCGGGATCGGATGGGGCGGGCGGAGGCCGCGGGGAACGGCAAAGCTGGCAGGCACGGGCACGGGGCAGTCATCCGGCTGACGGGCAGGGGAAGGGCCGGGCGGGTCCGGAAAGGGACGGGGCCCCGGCGGCAGGGGCCCGGGCGGAGAGGCGCCGCCCGGGATAGGCCGGGTCAGGAACGCGGCGGCGTGCAGGCAACCGCCAGCACCAGCCCGGCATCGCCGATGACATGGTGGTAGCGGTAGTTCACCGGCAGATACATCGCATCGCCCGGACGGAAGATGCGCTCGCGGCCGTCGGCCAGATCCTTCTGCTTCGACCAGCCGTGCAGGCAGTAGAGCACCACTTCATGGATGCCGTCGCCTTCCACGATGGTGTCGAAGAAGGGCTCATAGGTGGTGATGTGGAAGGAGAAGGACGAACCCTGCATCTCCTTGGTCACCAGCCGATGGCTGTATTCGAGACCTTCATGCACCCAGAGGCGTTCGACATCCTCCTGGCGCGTCCACATGATCTTGTCACCCATTGTCGGTCTCCTTGGATTTTCAGGGGGGTGAAGGCTGTCCCGCCGCCGGCACCCGATGCGGGGCCAGCGGGGCGAGATCGAGGTCGATGTCGGCATAGGCGCGGATGGCCGCCAGCTCCCGCTCCGCCTGGGCAAGCCAGAAGAAGCGGGTGAGGCCATCGACGAGCCGCGGCACGGCATATTTGAGCGAGGTGAGGGCGGTGGCCGACGAGCCGATGCTGACCCGGGCGGCGGCGGTGAAATTGTGGATGTTCCTGACCCACGGCGCGGAGCCGGGCACCTTCTCGGTGAACGAGAGGTCGTCGCCAAGCCACGGCGTGTCGAGCACCGCGCCGCCTTCGCCGGCCGGCGGCACGAAGCGGTCGCGCCATAGCGCGATGACGGGGACCAGCGCCGCAAGCTCCGGCCGCTTCGTCAGATCGACGGCATAGCCGGTGCCGAGCACGAGGAAGTCGAAGCGGTGCTCGGCGCCATCGGTGCCGGTCACGATCACGTCGTGGCCATCAAAGGCGACGCTGGCCCAGCCGGCGCCGGTGGTGATGCGGTAATTGGGGAAGGCGGTGCAGCGGTCGATGCCGTCCTGGGTGGCGGGCACGCCCTGATCCCGGGTGGCGACCAGCCAGCGCCAGCGCTCCAGCGCGGTCATGGAGCCGAAATGGCGGAGGAAGCCGCTCTTCTCCATGGTGCGGTAGGGGTCCTTCAGCGGCAGGGCCGGGCGGCGGGCGAACTGGTGCACGCTGGCCGCCCCCGCCTCAAGCGCACTCGCCGCCGTATCGAAGGCCGAGGCACCGGCGCCGAGCACGCCGACGCGTTTGCCGCGGAGCGCGCCGACATCGAACTCCCAGTTGGTGTGGGCGAAACGGTCCTTCGGCAGCCGGTCGAGCGCCAGCGCCGGCAGGCGCCAGTCGCCATTGCCCTCGATGCCCGTGGCCAGCACGATCTTGCGGGCAAGGAAGCTGAGCGGCTCGCCGGTCGTCGTGTCGGTGGCGGAGACCCGGAGAAGGTCGCCGTCGGGGGCGATGGCGGTGATTTCGGTGCGGTTGCGCACCGGCAGGTCAAGGGCGGCGCGATACCAGACCAGATAGTCCTGCCACAGCGCCCGCGGCCATTTGGTGATCGCCTCCCAGCCGGCCGGGCCGAACACGGCCTGAAACCACGCCTGCGGGGTGAGGGCGGGCACGCCGAGATCCGGCCCTGTCACATGCTTCGGGCTGCGGAAGGTGAGCATGCGGGCATAGGTGATCCACGGCCCCTCGCGGCCGGGCTCGGCCCGGTCGAGCACGAGGATGTTGGTCACCCTCTCGCGCATGAGCCCGAAGGCGGTGGCAAGCCCGCCCTGTCCCGCGCCGAGGATCAGCACGTCGTGCACATGGGTGCCCGAGGCATGGGTGACGGGGGTCACCCAGTCCATTGCGGGATAATCGAGCAGGGCCCGCTCGCGCCGCACCCGGGCCGCCAGTGCCGTCAGCCGCTCCCCGGCATCGGGCAGGGGCACGAGTACGGGCGGCACGCTCACGCCTGTTCCGGGCATGGCTTCGCCTCGGTCAGGGCCGGGATGCGGTGCGACTCCAGCGGGATGACATCGAGATCAATGTCGTTGTAGGCGCGGATTTCCGAGAGATAGCGGTCGGCATCGGCCAGCCAGAAGAAGCGGGTGAGGCCGCCGAGCAGGCGTTCGATGCCATATTTCATGCCGGTGAGGGAGGCGCCGGAAAAGCCGACCGAGGCCGTCGCCACATAAGTGAAGTTGTGGATGTTGGCGAGCCACGGCGCGCTGCCCGGCACCTTCTCCTGAAAGGCGAGGTCCCCCGCCAGATAGGGATATTGCGCGACGGGGCTGGTCTCCTGTCCGGCCGGCGGGGTGAAGCGGTCGCGCCAGAGGGCGATGGCATCGGCAAAGGAGGTGAGCTCCGGCCGCTGGCCGACATCCACGGTGTAGCCGGTGCCGATCACCAGGAAATCGAACAGGTGTTTCGAGCCGTCGCTGAGGGTCACTTCCACATCGTCGCCGACCATCTTCAGGTCGGTCCAGGTGACGCCGGTGGTGATGCGGTAGCTGTCCTGGGCGGCGCACCGGTTGACGCCATCCTGGGTCGGCGGCTGGCCGTTCTGGGTGATGGCCTGCATCCACTGCCAGCGCGCATCATCGTCCATGGAGCCGAAATGGCGCAGGAAGCCGGATTTCTCCATCCAGCGGAACGGGTTCACGCACGGGATCTGGGCCCGGCGCACGAACTGGTGCACCAGCGACGCCCCCATCTCGGCAGCGGTCGCCGCGGTATCGAAGGCCGAGGCGCCGGCGCCCAGCACCGCCACGCGCTTGCCCTTCAGGGGGGCGCAGTCGAATTCCCAGTTGGTGTGGGCATAGCGGTCGGTCGGGATCGTCTCGAAGGGCAGGTCCGGCAGGCGCCAGTCGCCATTGCCCTCGATGCCGGTGGCCAGCACCACCTTGCGGGTGACGAAGGAGAGCGGTTCGCCGGAGACGGTGTCCTCGGCCAGCACCCGGAGATAATCGCCGTCGGGCTCGATGCGGGTGACCTTCGTGCAGTTGCGCACCGGCAGGTCGAGCACCTTGCGATACCAGATGAGATAATCCTGCCACGTCCAGCGCGGCCACTTGCCGAGGCCGGCCCACGCCTCCTCGCCGAACACGGCGACATACCAGGCCTGTGGCGTCAGCGAGGGCACGCCGAGATCCGGCCCTGTCACATGCTTCGGGCTGCGGAAGGTGAGCATGCGGGCATAGGTGATCCACGGTCCCTCGCGGCCGGGGTCGGCGCGATCGAGCACGAGGACATTGTCCACCTTCTCGCGCCGGAGCCCGAAGGCGGTGGCAAGCCCGCCCTGTCCGCCGCCGACGATGACCACATCGAACACGTGATCGCCGGCCGGATGGCTGCGCGGATAGACCCAGCTCATCACGGGATAATCGAGAAAGCGCAGGTCCAGCCGCACCTGCTCCTCCAGCGCGGCGAGGCGCGCGGCCGCGTCGGGCAGGGGTGTCGCGTCTATGCCGGCGGTCGGGCTCAGCATCGACAGTTCGGTCCGGCGGGCAGACCCGGGCTGATCGGAAAGGGCCATCGGCAGTCACTCTCTCATGGATATCGCGCCGCTCCCCGGGGGATCGGGGTCAGGCGAAGACACGCGGCGCCAGCGCCGCATGGAACCAGTTGACGAGGGTCACGACATCGAACACCGGCAGGCCGAAGCGCCGGGCGATCGCGGCCGAATGGGGGGCGAGGTTGGTGCATTCCAGCACCAGCGCCCGCACCTCCGGCGCGCGCCTGACCAGCCCGTCGACGAGGGCGAGAAGCTCCGCCTCCTGGGCCGCCCGGTCGGCAACCGGCCGGTTTTCCCGGAGCGTGCGGCGGAAGGCGCCGTCGGGGTCGAGCCCGGCGACGGGACAGTCGGCGGGAGCGCCGACGCCGGTGAAATGGGCCGGCGTCAGCCCGGCGGCATCGGCGGTGATAACGCCGACCCGGGCGCCGGGGGGCAGCAGCGCCTGCACCATCGGGATCTGCATCAGTGCCGAGGTGGCGATCGGCACCGGCAGGCGGCGGCTGAGCGCGGGGTGGATGGCGGCAAGGAAGCCGCAGGTGGTGGCGAGACCATCGGCGCCCATCTCCACCAGCTCCGCGCCGGCCGCCACGAAGGCATCGGTCAGGGCCTCGGGCCCCGCGCCGAAGAGGGCCTCCTGAGTGGCGCTGCGCACGATGCGGTAGAGCACCGGGAAGTCCCAGGTGCCGGCATGGCCGACATCGCCGGGCAGGCGCTCGAAGCCGGTATCCAGCATCAGGATGCCGATCCGGGCGCCGTGCACCGCCCGCGGGCGCAGGTGGAAGGGAAGCGCGCTCATGCGGATGCCGCGGCCTCCTCGGCCAGTGCCGCATCCACCAGCGCCCCGAAGGCCTTGGCATTGCCGAGGCCCAGATAGGACTGGCGGATTTCCGGATCCTGCAGCAGCTCGGCGCTGGTGCCGGTGGAGACCACCTTGCCCTGGGCCAGCACGAAGGCGCGGTGGGTGACCGACAGCGCCTTGTAGACATTCTGCTCGGCCAGGATCAGCGACATGCCCTCCTGCACCAGCTCGCCGACGGCGCCGAAGATCTGGTCGACCATCAGGGGCGACAGGCCCAGCGACGGCTCGTCGATCATCAGGAGCTTGGGGCCGGCCATCAGTCCGCGGGCAATGGCGAGCAGCTGCTGCTCGCCGCCGGAGAGCACGCCGGCCATCTGCCGGCGCTTCTCGGCGAGCTTGGGAAAGCGGGTCATCAGCCGGTCGAGATCGCGCTTCACTCCGGCCCCGTCGGAGCGGGTGAAGGCGCCGGCCTCCAGATTTTCCAGAACGCTCATGCGCGGGAACACCCGGCGGCCGGCCGGCACCTGCACGAGACCGCGGCGCACCAGCTCCGACGGGCTCATGGCGGCGACATCGAAGCCGTCGAACAGGATCTCGCCGGACATCGGCTTGATCTGACCCGACAGCGCCTTGAGGATGGTGCTCTTGCCGGTGCCGTTGTGGCCGATGAGGGCCACGGCCTCGCCGGGGGTCATGGTGATGTTGAGCCCCTTCAGCACCACCATGCGGCCATAGCCGGCAACGAGATCGCGCATTTCCAGAAAGGCGGTCACAGCGCGCTCCTCATGCTGTCGTGGCCGAGATAGGCCTCGATGACCCGGGGGTCGGAGACGGCGGCTTCCGGGGTGTCGTCGACCAGCACCCGGCCGGCATCCATCACCACGATGCGCCGGGCGAGCCAGACGAGGGCCGGCACATTGTGCTCGATCACCACCAGGGTGAGGGTGCGCCGCCGGCAGACCGCGCGCACCAGACCGAGGAGCACCGCCGCCTGGGCATCGTTGAGGCCGGCCGTCGGCTCGTCGAGCAGCAGCAGCCGCGGCTCGGTGTTGAGGGCGCGCGCCAGCTCCAGCCGCTTGGTCTGGCCATAGGAGAGGTCGGACGCATAGGCGTCGATGCGGTCGCTGAGGCCGACTTCCTTCAGCAGCTCCACCGCGCGCCGGCGCTCCTCGCCCTCCACGGCGGTGCGCCCGGGCAGGCGCAGCAGCGAGCCCAGCACCGACGTATCCTCGCGCATGTGGGCGCCACAGAGCACATTCTCCGTGGTGGTCATGTTGGTGAAGATGCGCAGGTTCTGGAAGGTGCGGGCAATGCCCAGCCGGGCGATGCGGAAGGTGGAGCGCTTGGTGATGTCATGGCCGGCCAGCGTCACCCGGCCCTCGTCGGGACGGATGGCGCCGGTGATGGCGTTGAACAGGGTGGTCTTGCCGGAGCCGTTCGGCCCCATCACCCCGAGGATCTCGCCATCTTCGACGGTGAGATCGACCCCGTCGAGGGCGCGCACGCCGCCGAAGGATTTGACGAGGCCCTTCGCTTCGAGAATGGACGCCATCATTTCTCTCCCAGAGGCTTCAGGCCGAGGGCACGGCGCAGGGTGTCGGAGAGGGAAAGCAGCAGCGCAGGCGCGGCGCGGCGGCGGCCAAGGATGCCCTGGGGACGCCAGATCATCATGACGATGAGCAGCAGGCCCATGATGCCCGGCCGGTAGACGATGAGCTCCGGAATGGAGGAGCGCAGCGCCTCGGGGATGGCGATCAGCAGGAAGGCGCCGAGGATGGAACCGGGAATGGAGGCGAGACCGCCGAGGATCGCCATCTGCATGATGACGAGGGATTCCTCCTGGACGAAGGAGTCCGGCGAGACGAGGCGCAGATTGTGGGCGAACAGCGAGCCGGCAAAGCCCGAGAACAGGCAGCCGACGGCAAAGGCCAGGATCTTGCGATAGGTGACGTTGACGCCAAGGGCGCGCGCCGCCTCCTCGTCATCGCGGATCATCTCCCAGGCGCGGCCGACCGGGCCGGAGACGACGCGCCAGGCGGCAAACACGATCACCCCGACGATGACGGCCGCCACATACCAGAAGTCGGTTTCGGTGCGGGCCTTCCAGCCGAAGACCTGGATCTGCGGCACGCTCGGGATGCCCATGGGGCCGCGGGTCAGGTCCATCCAGCCATTGATGACCACGAAGAAGATCTGGCCGAAGGCGATGGTGACAAGGCTGAGGAAGTCGCTCTTCACCCGGAGGCACGGCACCGCCACCAGCGCGCCACCGAGCGCGGCCACGAGGCCGGCGCAGAGGAAGGCCGCAAACCACGGGAAGCCGGCATCCATCATCAGGAGAGCGGAGGTGTAGGCCCCCAGCCCGAAGAAGGCGGCCTGACCCATGGAGACCATGCCGGCATAGCCGGTGATGATGTTCGCGCCGATGGACAGCGGCGTGTAGATCAGCACCAGATTGAGCACGTGCAGCCAGTAGGGATTGGTGACGACCTGCGGCACGGCAAACAGGCCGATGATGCAGAGCGCGGCGGTGATCAGCTTGCCGGCAAGGCCGGTCGGCCGGGTCCGGTCGGTGCCGGCGAGGGAGAGGCTGGGCATGCTCACGAGCGCGTCCCCATCGGCGAGCCGAACAGGCCCTGGGGCCGGAGCAGCAGGACAAGAACGATGATGGCAAGGCTGGTGCCATCCTTGAACATGGAGCCGAAGGTCATCACGGCGATCACTTCCGCCAGACCCAGCAGCAGGCCACCGAAGAAGGCGCCATAGAAGTTGCCGACGCCGCCGAGCATGGCCGCGGCCCACGCCTTGGTGGTGGCGAACTGGCCCATCTGCACCCAGGCGACATTGAAATACATGGCAAAGAGCATGCAGCCGGCCGCGCCAATGAAGCCGCCGACCATGTAGATGACCGGCACCAGGCGATCGATCGGGATGCCCATGAGCTGGGCCGCCACCATGTCCTGACAGACGCAGCGCGTCGCCCGGCCCCATTTGGTGAATTCCAGCACGGCCGAGGCGATGGCAACCAGAATGCCGGCGACCAGCAGCATCAGCATCGGCTGGATCGGCAGGCGCAGACCGGCCACCTCGATGGCGCCGCGCGGAATGACCTGCGGAAAGGCCAGTACCTCCGGCCCCCAGATGCTCTGGGCCAGCGACGACAGGATGAGGCCGGCGCCGAGCGCGCTCAGCATCGGCACCATGCGGTTGGCATTGCGCACCGGGCGATAGGCCGTGCGCTCGACGATGAAGCCGAGGGCCGCCGCCGCAAGGCAGCCGCCGAGCAGCGCCGCCCACGCCGGCACACCGGACGCCAGCAGGCCGATGGCCACCATCGTGCCGAACATGATGACGTCGCCATGGGCGAAGTTGATCAGATAGAGGATGGTATAGACCATGCTGTATCCGACACCGATCAGCGCATAGACCGAGCCGACGGCCAGTCCGTTGATCGCCTGTTCAGCGAGATAGGCACCCAATGTCTCGTCTCCGCTCGGGGGATGCAGGGGCGTCGGGACGCGCCGGAAGGCGGCGGTCGTGCCGGTTGTCCGTCGTCAGGTCGGTCCGGCCGCTCCCGCCCGGTTCGGGGGGGCAGGCAGGGGCGGCCGGACCGCGCGGCAGATCAGCCGCGCAGCTTGTCGAGACCGGTCTGGTCGACCTGAATGCCGGTGGAGGCGAACTGGCCGTCCTTGATAGTGATCACGGCCATGGAGCGGTCCTTCGGATCGCCCTTCTCGCTCCAGGCGAAGTGTCCGCCGGCGCCGTCATAGGTCATGCCCTTGATGGTCGCGATCAGGTTTTCCTTGGTCGCGCCCTTCTGCTCCACGGCGATCTTCAGGAGGTTGAAGAGATCATAGGTGAACACGGCAACCTGGGACGGCAGCGAATTATACTGGGTGCGGAAGGCGCCCATCAGGTTCTGGGTCACCGGCGCCGGGGCATAGGGATCGAAGGCGGCCATGACATTCTTGCCTTCGGCAGCCCCCAGCGACAGCTCGATGAACTTGTCATAGAGGTTGGCGTCCGGGCCGACATAGGCGATGCCGTCGACGAAGCCGAGGTCCTTGGCCTGGGCCAGGAACAGGCCGCCTTCGGTATATTCGGTGCCGAGGAACACGCCGTCGGCGCCGGACGCCTTCATCTGCGAGATCACCGGCTGGAAGTCGCGGGTGACATTGGGGGTGAAGGTGCCTTCGGCCACCAGGGTGGCGCCCAGCGCGTCGATCGCCTTCACCATGTTGTCGCGCAAGCCCCGCCCGAAGTCGTTGTTCACATGGAACACGGCGATCTTCTTGCGCTGCAGGTTGTTGATGAGGAAGGCCGCATACTGCTGCGAGGCATAGTCATCGCGCAGCGTCATGCGGATGAAGTTCTGCCAGCCCTGTTCCGTGATCTTCGCATTCGACGAAGAATTGTTCAGGACGGGCATGTTGGCTTCGGAATAGATCGGCATCGCGGCGAGCGTGCACGAGGAATTCACGTGGCCGATGACGCAGAAATAATCCGGGTTCTGGATGATCTGCTGGGCGACGAGGGCGGCATCCTTCGGCGTGCCGCGGTCGTCATGGATCTCGAAGACCACTTCGCGGCCGGCGATGCCGCCGGCGTCGTTGATTGCCTTCACGGCCATGGTGGCGCCGCGGTCGCCATTGAGGCCCATGGCACCGGACGAGCCGGTCATCGGCGCGGCAATCGCCACCTTGAACGGGGTGGAGGCCCGCACCAGCGCGGGGGCGGCAAGCATGCCCGCCGTTGCCGCCATGCCGCCGAGAACCGTGCGTCGGGTAACCTTGAACGTCGTCATCGCTGCCCTCTCCTCCGGGAACCGCATCCGGTGAACCCTGTTTGCAGGCCCCATGCCAGAGCCGGGCAGGGGATCCGGATTTCTGCGTGCGACGGCGAAAAAAACGACGGCAAAACGGGATATAATAATCTGAAAGAAAAAGCTTTTTCGGAAAATCAAATTTATATCTGTCTCTATCTCAGATTTTGTATCTCCGGCCATGTCATGGCGCGATGCCCCGGATTTTCCGTCGGCCGGCCGTTCCTCCAGTCCGGATGCCGACCCGGAGGGGGCGGAAAGGGCGCCCAATTTTGTGGCATGCGTCGTAAGATATTACAAAAAATATGCAATGATATAAGCTATTGGCAGGATGCAGGAATATTGCCTGCTGGATGGTGCTCCCGTCCATCGCCCGGTCGGGGCGACGGAAAAGCGGGCGCCTGCCTTTTCCCGCGTCAGGGCGGGGGTGCCGGCTGATGGAAGGGCGTACCCTCCAGTTCGGGCTCGTCGAAGGCCTCCAGCCGGGCGTGGACATGGGCGATGTCCTCCCGCATCAACGCGCCGGCGAGCCCGCGCACCACCAGCCCGGCGGCGACCGAGGCGCCGGGAATGCCGCCGGCCACCGGGCCATGGCTGGCCGAGGCGCCATGGTTGAAGAACAGGATCCGCTCCGCACCGGGGCAGGCGCCCGGTGTTCGTTCCAGCAGCTCGAAGCGGTCCCCGACATAGGGCGCGCCGCCGAGCAGGGCGAGGCCCGGGGTATCTGCCGGCAGCCTGTCGCGCCACAGCGTCACCCGGTCGGCGAGATGGCCGATTTCCGGAGCTGCCGCGAGGCCGGCGCGAAAGCCGGTGGCGCAGATGAGGAAGTCGGTGTCCTCGCGGCTGCCATCGGCAAGATCCAGCCGCACCCGGGTGTCGCCCCGGCGGGCGGCGGCAAGGCCGGTCCCGAAGCGGATGCGGAAGCGGTCGCCATGGACGAGCACGCGCTCGATGGAGGTGCAGGGCGGCGGCGCCGGCCAGTCGTAAAAATAGCGAAACAGCCGCCAGCGCTCGGTGTCCGGCAGGGCCGGATAGCCGGTGATGAAGCCCGGATAGGCCGAGCCGCGGCCCTTGTTGATCTGGGGCAGGGCCGGCCGGCGCAGCAGCATCTGCACATGGCCGGCGCCCGCCTCCAGCGCCGCCGCCGCATTGTCGAAGGCCGAGGGCCCCGCGCCGAGCACGGTGACATGGGCGCCGGCAAGGCGGGCAAAGTCGATGTCCTCGGCGCCATGGGCGGCCCGGTCCGGCCACAGGTCCGGGGAAATGAACGCCGGCACGAAGCATTGCCCGGCCCCGCCCATGCCGGTGGCCAGCACTACATGGCGGGCGTAGTGGGCCTCCGTCCGGCCATCCGGATGGGTGAGGCTTGCCCGCACATGGTCGGCGGCGGGATCCAGCCGGGTGACGGCGACGCCATTTTCCACCGGCAGGCCGAGGATTTCCCGATACCAGACGAGATAATCCATCCACATCCGGTTGGGGATCTTGTCGAGGGCGTCGAAGGCGGCGGCGCCGAAGCGGGCCTCGTGCCAGGCGCGGAAGGTGAGGGACGGGATGCCCATGGCCGGGCCGACGAGGGTCTTCGACGAGCGCAGCGTGCGCATGCGGCCGAAGGTGACCCACGGCCCCTCCGCCCCGGCCGGCGCGCGGTCGATGTGGCGGAGAGTGCGGATGCCTTCATTGCGCAGGCCGAAGGCCACGGCCAGACCGCACACCCCGGCGCCGACGACGAGAACGTCGGTCATCGAAAGGCCGTCGGGCCCGAGGCGGGTGGCCGGCCAGTTTTCCGCCGGCAGGCACAGACAGGCGAGGTCGTCGGCCACGCGGCGGTCATGGGCGGCGGCAGCAGTGCCAGCGGGATCGGGGCGCGCGCTCATGGCCGGATATACCAGGTCTCGACACCGCCGCCGTCGACGATGAGCATCTGGCCGGTGATGTAGCCGGCCTCGGGGGAGACGAGGAAGGCGACGGCCGCCGCCACATCCTCCGGCGTGCCCACCGTCTTCAGCGGGATGCGCGGCACCTGTGCGGCCAGCACCGGATCGGTGGTCCGCCAGTCCTCGTCGGTCGGGCGGATCGGGCCGGGGCTGACGCCGTTCACGCGGATGCCGAGATCCGCCCATTCCAGCGCCATCTGGCGGGTGAGGCTGATGACCGCCGCCTTGGACGGGCCGAAGGCGCCGGCACCGGGATAGCTGCGATGGGCCGAGGCGCCGGCAATGGACAGGATTGTGCCGCCGGCCGGCTGATCCTTCATCACCCGGGCCGCCGCCGCCGAGGTCAGGAACACGCTGCGGGCATTGACGGCAAACACCTGATCCCAGCCGGCGACATCCAGATCCAAAAGGGCGCCGCGCACATAGGCGCCGGCATTGTTGACGAGAATGTCCAGCCGGCCGAAGGCGGCCACCGTGCCGGCCACCGCATCGGTCGCGCCCTCCGGCGTGGTGAGGTCGGCGACCAGCGCAACGGCGCGCCCGCCTGCCGCCGCAAGCTCTGCCGCCAGCGCTTCGGCTGCCGCCCGGTCGCGCCCGACGGCCACCGCGACCGCCGCGCCTTCCGCGGACAGGCGCCGGGCGATGGCCTGCCCGATGGCCCGCCCGGCCCCGGTGACAAGGGCGACGCGGCCGGCCAGCCGACACGGCATCTGATATTCTGTCTCGGACATCTTGCTCCTCCGGTCTGGCGTGGGACGGTCGCCATTCATGCCGGCGGGACTTGCGCAAGCGCCGTGCCGGCGGGCGCCGCCGCGGTGGACCGGCCGGGAGTTGCGTTGGCGGAAGAGAGCAGACGGGTTTTCAGAAGACTGGTAGAAAAGGGTTATTTCACCTGACGGCAAGGCGCGCCGGGGCGAGGGCGGGCGCGGAGGGGGCGTCCGGGGCCCTTCGGGCATGCTCAGGATCAAGGCATCGCTGCCGTGACAATTAGCATATTACGTGATATATTTCTGTTCACATGAAGGGCGTCCGGCTGTATTTCTGAACGGCGAGGCAGACGGTCCGGAGTCCGGGTCCGGCCCAGCATGGGCCGCCCGATGCCGGCCGCCGGAAGGACGGAGACGCAGCGGATGGAGTCGGCGGACATTGTCGTCCTCGGGGGCGGTGTGGTGGGCATGAGCATTGCCTGGCACCTCACCCGGCGCGGCATCACCGATGTGGTGGTGGTGGAGCGCGGGCGCCGCGGCTCCGGCTCGACCGGGCGGGGCACCGGCGTCATCCGCCAGCAGTTCACCCGGGGCATCGAGGCGGCGATGGCGCGGGAATCCGTCGCCTTCTGGTCACGCTTTTCCGACGAGACCGGCGTCGATCTGGCCTTCAACCGCTGTGGCCACCTCTATCTCATCACCTCCGCCGCCGATCTCGCCCGCAAGCAGCGCGATGCCGCGATGCAGCGCCGGCTCGGCATTCCCACCGAGATCCTGAGCCCGGACGAGATTGCCCACCGCGTGCCCGGCATGCGCAGGGACGGCATTCTCGCCGGCTCCTTCTGTGCCGAGGATGGCCGCGCCGTCGGCCTCAATGCGCTGAAGGGCTTTGCCGATGGCGCGGTCGCCTGCGGCGCCCGCATCCTTGAGGACACGGAGGTGACGGGAATCCGCGTCGTCTCCGGTGCGATCGCCGGGGTGCAGACGACGGCCGGGGCGATTGCCACCCGGGTCGTCATCAATGCCGCCGGTCCGTGGGCGGCGGCGGTGGGCGACATGGTCGGGGTGACCATTCCGGTGCGGCCGCGGCGCATGAACCAGTATGTGCTGACCGGCGCGCCGGATCTGCCGCCTGACATGCCGGTGATGGCCGATCTCGGCTCTACCCTGCTGATGGCACCGGATGCTGCCGGCATCTTGCTTGGCAAGCGGCAATATGATGCCCCCGGCGACAGCCTGGAGGTCGACTGGGACTTCCTGCCGACGGTGCAGGCAACCGCTGCCGAGCGCTTTCCGCAACTGGCCGGTGCGCGGCTGGACCGGGCGTGGGCGGGCTTCACGGAAGTTTCCCCCGACAGCCTCGGCATGATCGGCGCGGCGGCCCAGGTGGCGGGCTTCTACTATGCCAACGGCTTTTCCGGCCACGGCTTCATGCTTTCGCCGGCAACCGGCCGGCTGATCGCCGATCTGGTGGTCGATGGCGCCGTGACGGATCTTGATCTCAGCCAGCTCTCCATCGAGCGCTTCGGCGCCAGGAGCTGATCCCGACGACCGGAAGACTACGGAGTGACAGGATGATTCTCGGCGTCGAGATGGATGTCGACCACTGCTTTTCGCCCGACTACCGCACGGCGCGGGAAAAGTTCCGCGCCGCCGCCCGGGAGGCGGGTGGTCTCGGGGCGATCTACCTCAACCCCAACCGCGGCCCCTTCGGCGAGGAACTGGCGACCGATACCGCCTGGTTCGGGCCGGAGGACGCCGGGCGGGTGCTGGTGCTGAACTCCGCCACCCATGGCGTGGAAGGCTTCTGCGGCTCCGGCGCGCTGATCGACTGGCTGTCGGTGGGCGGATCGAAGGCGCTGCCGGCCGATACGGCAGTGCTGCTCGTCCATGCTCTCAACCCGCATGGCTTCGCCTGGCTGCGCCGGGTGACCGAGGAGGGCGTGGACCTCAACCGCAACTGTGTCGATTTCACCGCGCCGCTGCCCGAGAACCCGGGCTATGCCGAGATTGCCGATCTCGTGGTGCCCAGGGAAATCACCGGGCCGGTCTATGAGGCTGCTCAGGCGGCGTTGGCCGCCAAGGAGGCCGAGATTGGCCGGGCGGCGCTGACCGACATCCGCAGCCGCGGCCAGTACACCCACCCGACCGGCCTGTTCTATGGCGGCACCAGGCCCACCTGGGCGCGGCGCACTCTGGAGCGGCTGTCGGCGGAATATGCGCTGGACAAGCGGCTGGGCGTCGCCGTCATCGACTATCACACCGGCCTCGGCCCCTTCGGCCATGCCGAGCCGATCTGCGGCCACCGGCCGGGCGAAAGCGGGCAGGCGCGCTGCCGCGCCTGGTATGGCGACAGCCTCGGCGAGCCGCTGCTCGGCAAATCCTCCTCGCCGCCCATGACCGGCCTCACCCAATATGGCTGGGCCCGCGCCATCGGTGCGGAGCGGCTGACCTTCATCGCGCTGGAATATGGCACCTATGATGCCACCGCGAGCAAGACGGCGATGGAAAGCGAAGCGTGGCTGCATGCCCATGGCCAGTTTGACTGGAGCGATCCGGAGAGCCAGCGCATCCAGCATCTGCTGCGCAAATATTTCTACCCCGATACCCGCGACTGGAAGGAGCTGGTGCTGTTCCGCAGCCGGCAGGTGATTTCCCAGGCGCTTGCCGGCCTGACGGCTCTCTGACCGCTTTCCCCAGACTTCCTTTCCAGGACTGACCTTGCATGGCCCGAATTCTGGTGCTCAACCCCAACAGTTCCGTTTCCGTGACCGCTGCCGTGGACCGGGGGCTCGCCCCGCTGCGCTTCCCCGGCGGGCCGGAAATCGTCTGCGATACGCTGGCCGAGGGGCCGGCCGGCATCGAGACCCAGGCCCATATCGAGAGCGTGGTGCAGCCGATCGCCCGGCGCATTGCCGATGATCCGGCCGATGCCTTCGTGCTCGCCTGCTTCTCGGATCCGGGGCTGTTCCTCGCCCGCGAGACGGTGGCCAAGCCCGTGCTCGGCATCGGCGAGTCCGCCTTCTTCATGGCGGCGGGCATGGCGCGCACCTTCGGCATCATCTCCATTCTCGACCGCTCGATCCCGCGCCATCTGCGCTATGTGCAGATGCTGGGCCTGACCGACAAACTCGCCGGCGACCGCGCCGCCAACACCGGTGTCGCCGGGCTTGCGGACGGCTGCAACGCGCTGGACCGGCTGATTGCCGTGGGCCGGGCGCTGAAGGATCAGGATGGTGCCGGCGCCCTCGTGCTCGGCTGCGCCGGCATGACGCCCTACCGCACCGAAATCGAGACGGCGGTGGGCATTCCCGTGATCGACCCGACCCAGGCGGCGGTGGCGCGTGCCATCGGCCTGATTGCCCTCGGCTACGGCCGGATCTGATGTTCCTGCCGGCCCGGCGGGTTCGGCAGCGTCGAGCGTGATTGCGAAAGGGACGGGCGAATGTCCGAATTCGATCTGGTGGTGTGCGGCCGGGTGGTGACGCCGGACGCGGTTCTGGACCAGGGCTGGGTGGCGGTCTCCGGCGAGACCATCGCGGCGGTGGGCACCGGCACGCCGCCGGCGGCCAAGGTCGTGCACGATGCGGGCGATGCCTATGTGCTGCCCGGCGCCATCGACGGCCAGACCCACGCCACCAGCTATGGCGGCCTGCCGGGGCTGGAATCCACCACCCGCTCGGCGGTGGCGGGCGGTGTCACGACCATCGTCGACATGCCCTATGACAGCCCGGATCCCCTTGACAGCATGGAGAAGTTCCGCGCCAAGGCCGAGGCCGTCGCGCTCTATTCCCATGGCGATGTCGCGCTTTATGGCACGATCTCGGCCGGCCAGCCGCTGGACCAGATCGAGGCGCTCCGCGACGCCGGCATCTGCGCCATCAAGATTTCCTGGTTCGAGAGCAATCCGCGCCGTTTCCCGCGCATTCCCGCCGACCAGACCCTCGCCCTCCTGAAGGAGGCGGCCCGGGTCGGCCTTCCCGTCGGGCTGCACAACGAGGATCAGGAAATCGTGCTGGCCGAGATTGCCCGCCTCAAGGCCGAAGGCAAGATCACGCCGGAATGGCACGAGCCGAGCCGGCCCGAGGCGGCGGAACTGGTGGCGACCGTCGGCTTTCTGGAGCTGGGCGTCGCGGCCGGGGCCCATGTCCACATCGTCCACATCTCCACGCCGCGCGGCTATGATCTCGTCACCCGCTACCGGGAGGACGGCTTCAACGCCACCGCCGAGCTGTGCATCCATTATCTGCTGCTGGATGCCGGCCGCGACACCGCCCGGCTTGGCGCGCGCATGAAGGTGAGCCCGCCCATCCGCGCCGGCGTGATCGACCAGCTGTGGCAGCGGCTGGAGGAGGGGGCGGTCGAATTCGTGTCCTCGGATCACTCCTCGTGGCCGATCGCCAACAAGTTCAAGGAGTCGATCTTCGATGCCGGCGCCGGCATTCCCGGGCTGGAGACGCTGGTGCCGTCCTTCTTCACCGTGCTGAAGGAGCGGGTGGAGGATCCGGCGCTGTGGATGGCGAAATATCTGTCCGAGAAGCCGGCCAAGTTCTTCGGTCTGTGGCCGCGCAAGGGCGCGCTGATGCCGGGCTTCGATGCCGATATTCTGGTGCTGAAACCGGAAGACGTGGTGTTCGATGCGGCGAAGACCCATGACGACCTGAACTGGAGCCCGTTTGACGGCGACACCTTCGCCGCCTCGGTCACCGCCACCTGGCTGCGCGGCCAGCCGGTGTTTGCCGATGGCGTGGTGCTCGGCAAGCCGGGCGACGGGCGCTACATTCCCCGCATCGCTCCGGAAGCGGCGGCCTGAGCCACCACTTTTCCTGTCTGGCAGCTTCCCCGGCGGCGGCTCTCTGCCGCCGGTGGCATTTTCAAGAGGATGACGACCCGTGGATTTCGGACTGACGGACAGGCGCGCGCTGGTTCTGGGCGGCGCCCGGGGCATCGGCCGCGGCATCGCCGGGGCGCTGGCGGCGGAAGGCGTGGCGCTGACCATCGCCGGTCGCGATACCGCGGCGCTGGAGACGGCGGCGGCCGAGATTGGCGCTGCCACCGGCCGCACGCCCGCGACCCAGGACGTGGATCTCGGCAAGCCCGAGAGTGTCGACGCGCTGATTGCGTCGGTGGGCGATCTCGACGTGCTGGTGCTGAATGGCGGCGGCCCGCCGGCGGGCTCGGCCCTGTCCTTCGCCCCCGAGGTGTGGCGGGCCCAGTTCGAGGCCATGGTGCTGTCGCCGGTCCGCATTGCGGAAGCCGTGCTGCCGGGCATGCGGGCGCGCGGCTTCGGGCGACTGCTGATGGTGCTGTCGTCCGGTGTCGTCCAGCCGCTGCCCAATCTCGGCCTGTCGAATTCCCTGCGGCTCGCCCTTGTCGGCTGGGCGAAGACGGTGGCGGCGGAAGTGGCGGGCGATGGCGTGACGGTGAACGGCATCGCCCCCGGCCGCATCCAGACTTCCCGGGTGGATTCTCTCGACGCCGGCGCCGCCGCAAAGCAGGGCAAGGACATCGAGGCGATCCGCGCCGCCTCCCGGGCGACGATCCCGGCCGGGCGCTATGGCACCCCCGACGAGTTCGGCGCCGTCGCCGCCTTCCTCGCCAGCCAGCAGGCGAGCTATGTCACCGGCTCGGTGCTGCGCGTCGATGGCGGCCTGATCCGCTCGCTCTGACGTTTAAAATACGGGAGGGTTCGGGGACCGCGGGTCCCCGAAGTCTTTCAGTCCTCGCGGCGCCAGCCGAGCTCGGCCAGCCTGCGGTCGAGCCGGTACATCAGCCGGTCGAGTTCGGCATGGTCGGTGGCATCGAGCTTCGGCCCGGGGGCGCGGACATGGGCCGAGGCGATGGCGCCGCGCCGGCGCAGGATCTCCTTGCGGATGGCAAGGCCGAGACCCGGCTGGGTCTCGTGGCGGATGATCGGCAGATGGGCGTCGAACAGGTCTTCCGCCCGGTCGGTCTCGCCGGCGGCCACCAGCTGCACCACCGCCACCAGCATTTCCGGATAGGCATAGCCGGTCATGGCGCCATCGGCGCCGCGGGCCAGCTCCTGGGGCAGGAACAGTCCGCCATTGCCGACGAGGATGGAGAGCCGGCGCTTGCCCTCGGCCATGCCCGCGCGCAGGCGCGACAGCTTGGTGAGGCCCGGCCAGTCCTCATGCTTCAGCATGACGATCTGGGGGTGCTCCCCGGCGATGCGCTCGATGGTGGGCACGGAGAAGTGGACGCCGAGGGTGAGGGGGAAATCCTGCAGCACGATCGGCACATCCGGGCCGAGAGCGGCGCAGACGGCGCGATAATAATTGAGCAGCTGCTCCTCGGTCTTCAGGCTCGGCATCGGCGCCACCATGACGCCGGCCGCTCCCGCCGCCATCGCCTCATGGGAGAGGTGGGCAAGGCCGCCAAGGCCGGCATTGCTGACGCCCACCACCACCGGCACCCGGCCATCCACCCGCGCCAGCACATGATTGAGGAACAGGCTGCTCTCGGCCGGCGACAGCTTCGGCGCCTCGCCCATCATGCCGAGGATGGTGATGCCGGAGACTCCCTTGTCCAGATAGAACTCGATCAGCCGGTCGGTGCTGTCGAGATCAAGCGCGCCGCTGTCCTGAAAGGGCGTGGCGGAAATGACGAACACGCCCTTCGCATGCGTGTCCAGACGGGGCCTCGTCATCGGCTTCTCCCTTGAGGGCGGGGCAAATCATGCCAAAGATCCTTGAAAAGGACGCTTTGGCATTCCGGTGCGGAGTTCTCATGCCACTGGGGCATATGAGAAATCCGCTGCTCTCCTGACGCACGGTGCGGTCAGCCCTGCGTGCGTCCGGTATCAGGCGATCCGGACGGGCGGGCCTTGCGGCGCACGCGCCATCCATGCACTATGTGATATATCTAGTAATACTCCAATAGCGGATTCTCAATCCGCTTGCTCGCACCCCCGGGCAGGGTCGCCCCGGGGTCGGATCGTTGCTGAACTGGGGATGTCATGGCCGAGGATGTGTTCCGCAAATCCCTGTGGTCGGCGGTGACGCCGGCGGGGCCGGATCTGCCGCGGCTGGAGGGGGCCGTCACGGCGGATGTGGCCGTGGTCGGCGCGGGGCTGCTGGGGCTTTCGACGGCGCTGCATCTGGCCGAAGCCGGGGCCCGGGTGGCATTGATCGAGGGAAGCGAGCCCGGCTATGGCGCCTCGGGCCGCAATACCGGCTTTGTCGTGCCGAGCCTCAAGGCCCATGTCGGCCCCGAGGCGGTGCGCGCGGCGCTGGGGCCGGACGGGGCGGAGCGGCTCTACCGGCTGGTGGATGGCTCGGCCGAGACGCTCTTTTCCGTCATCGACCGCCTCGGCATCGACTGCTCGGCGGAGCGCACCGGCTGGATACAGCCAGCCCACTCCCAAGCGATGGTCGGCGCGCTGACGATCCGGGCCGAACAGGCGGCCGCCCGCGGCCGGCCGGTGCGGATGCTGGATGCGACCGAGACGGCGCGGGTCACCGGTATGACCGGTTATGCCGGCGCGCTGCTGGATCCGAGCGGCGGCCAGCTCAATCCGCTGGCGCTGGTGCGCGGCCTTGTCCGGGCGGTCCGTGCGGCCGGGGTGCAGGTGTTCGCCCGCTCGCCGGTGGCGCATGTCGCGCGCACCGGCGCCGGCTTCGAGGTGCGCACGGCCCATGGCACCGTGCGGGCGGAGCGGGTGATCCTGACCACCAATGCGCTGACCGGGAAACTCTGCCCGGCGCTGTCGGCCAGCTTCGTGCCGGTCTTTGCCCATCAGATGGTGACGGAGCGGCTGGACCCCGGAGCGACCGGCCTGCTGCCGACGCGGCTGTGTCTGGCCGATACCCGCCGCCACACCTTCGCGCTGCGCTGGTCGCCGGACAACCGGCTGATGACCGGCGGCATCACCCCGCTGGGGCCGTTCCGGCTGGCCCGCACCCGGGCGCGCTTTGCCCGTCGCCTCGCCCATTTCCTGCCGGGCAAGGGGCCGTTCCGCCCGGCGTTCGCGTGGTGGGGGGTGATCGCCCACACGGCGGATTCCCTGCCGCGCCTGCACGAGATTCAGCCGGGCCTCATCGCGGCCATCGGCTGCAATGGCCGTGGCGTCGCGCTGACAACGGCTTATGGCCGGATGCTCGCCGGATTTCTCAATGGGACGATTCCGCTGGCCGACATGCCGGTGCCGATCACCGAACCGCGGCCGATGCCGCACCGGCTGGCCGGCCAGCTCGGGCCGTCGCTGTGGCTGCCGTGGAGCTCGCTGCGCGACTGGATCGACGCCCGCTCGGTCGGCTGACGGCCCGGCGGAGGGGCTCCGCCGGGCATATGATATCAGCGGGCCGCGGCCAGCGCCGCAAAGCCCTGGTCCAGATCGGCAATCAGGTCAGCCGGGGCCTCCAGGCCGACATGGAAGCGCAGCAGCGGGCCATGGCCCTCCCAGCGGGTGGCGGTGCGGGACTGGGCCGGGTTGGGCCAGGTGACGAGGCTTTCAAAGCCGCCCCAGGAATAGCCCATGCCGAACAGCCGGAGGGCCGAGAGGAACGCCTTCACGGCCTCTTTCGGCGCCGGATGAAGTTCGATGGCGAACAGGCCGCAGGCGCCGGTGAAATCCCGCTTCCACAGGGCGTGGCCGGGGTCTGACGGCAGCGCCGGATGGCGCACCCGGGCGACCTCCGGCCGGGCTTCCAGCCAGCGCGCCACTTCCAGCCCCGAGGCCTGATGGCGCGCCAGCCGCACCGCCATGGTGCGCAGACCGCGCACGGCGAGATAGATGTCGTCGGGGCCGGTGTGCAGGCCCAGCTGGCGGTAGGTGGCGGCGAGCTTCGGCCACACCTCGGCCGAGGCGGCGACGGTGCCGATCATGGTGTCGGAATGGCCGGAGATATATTTGGTCGCCGCCTGCATCGACAGGTCGATGCCGTGGGCCAGCGGCTTGAAGAACAGCGGCGTCGCCCAGGTGTTGTCCATCAGGGTGACGATCCCGCGCGCCTTCGCCAGTGCCGCGATTTTGGGCACGTCCTGCATCTCGAAGGTGAGGGAGCCCGGCGCCTCCAGGAACAGGGCACGGGTGTTCGGCCGGAACAGGTCGACGATGCCGTCGCCGACGGCCGGGTCATAATAGCTCACCTCGACGCCGAATCGCTTCAGGAAGCCGTCGGCGAAGGCACGGGTGGGGCCATAGACGGTATCCACCACAAGAATGTGATCACCCGCCGAGAGCACGCTGAGGCACGCGACCGTGCAGGCAGCCAGCCCCGAGGGGGTGATCTTCGTTCCGGCGGCGCCTTCCAGCCCGGTCAGCATGGCCTCCAGCGCGTCGCTGGTCGGGGTGCCCTGACGACCATAGGTGTAGCGGGCCTGGTTGGAGAGGAAGGCGTCCGGGGTCTCGAACAGCACCGTTGAGGCATGAACCACCGGCGGATTCACGAAACCGTGGAACGCGTGCGGGTCGTGGCCGGTGTGGATCAGACGGGTTTCGTCGGAAAGGGCAGGCCTGTCGGCTGGATCGGTCATATCGGGTCCGGATCGGGGAGGAGGGCGGGATGGCCCCCGGCGCGGACTGGCACCACCGGAGACGCGACCTATTGATCCGTCCATCCGAACTGGCGCGCAACCCCTTGACCCGATCCCGATCCCGTCGCGAGATAGTCACAGATGCATCCGGACGCAGGAGGTCCGCGTGCTTTCCGACAGGGGCTCTCTGCCGGCATCCCGATAAACGGGCCCAGCCTGCGACGGGATGACACTATGACTTTGTCGGAAGTGCGGCACACGGATTGCATTGTAGTCACGTATTGGCGCCTTCCCCCGGAAGCGCCGTGCGTGGCGGAGACGACCCCTGCCGGGATCGCCTTGGGGCCGGTCACGGGCCGGATGCTCCTGAAGGGGAGTGTCGGGCCGGCTGTCCGCAGGCGAGGTCCGGTCATCGGGATGACCGCGCGTCACCCACGTGACAGACAGAACGCAGCAAGAGGCCGCGACATGAAATTCAAGTTCCTGCCGATGATGATCGGAGCCGCTCTCGGTTTCGCCGCGACGGCCGCCGGCGCCGGCACGCTCGAGGACGTCAAGGCGAAGGGGTTCGTGCAGTGCGGCGTGAACACCGGTCTGCCGGGTTTCGCTGCCCCCGATGACAAGGGCAACTGGAGCGGTTTCGATATCGACTACTGCCGCGCCTATGCCGCCGCGATCTTCAATGATCCGACCAAGGTGAAGTTCACCCCGCTGTCCGCCAAGGAGCGCTTCACGGCCCTGCAGTCCGGCGAAATCGACGTGCTGGTGCGCAACACCACCTGGACGATGAGCCGCGACACCCAGTTCGGCCTGATGTTCACCGGTGTGAACTATTATGATGGCCAGGGCTTCATGGTCCGCAAGTCGCTGAACATCACTTCGGCGATGGAGCTGTCGGGCGCGTCGATCTGCGTGCAGACCGGCACCACCACCGAGCTGAACCTGGCCGACTTCTTCCGCGCCAAGAACATGGACTACAAGCCGGTGGTGTTCGAGAAGCTGGAAGAGGTGAACTCCGCCTACGATTCCGGCCGCTGCGACGCCCTCACCACTGACGCCTCGGGTCTCTATTCCACCCGCCTGAAGCTCGCCAATCCGGACGAGCATGTGGTTCTGCCGGAAATCATCTCCAAGGAGCCCCTCGGCCCGGTCGTCCGTCAGGGCGATGACAAGTGGTTCTCGCTGATCAAGTGGGTCGGTTTCGCCCTGGTTGACGCCGAAGAGTTCGGCATCACCTCCAAGAATGTCGACGAGATGCTCGGCTCCACCAATCCGGACATCAAGCGCTTCCTTGGCGTGGATGGCGATTATGGTGCGGCGGTCGGTGTGTCCAAGGACTGGACTGTCCAGATCCTCAAGGGCGTCGGCAACTATGGCGAAATCTTCGAGCGCAACATCGGCACCGGTTCGCCGCTGGGTATCGCGCGCGGCGAGAACGCCCTGTGGACCAATGGCGGCCTGCAGTACGCTCCGCCGGTGCGTTGATCTCTCAGTGATCTGAGCGACATCCGGGGCGCGTCCCGTCAGGGGGCTCCGGATGTCGTGGAGGGTGTGCCGGCGTCAGTCGGCGCACCGATCTCCCGGATGTCGGCGAGACGGGACGCTGTCAGCCTCGAACTCCGCGTGCGCGCGGAATTCGGTGGGCGAGGGCCTTTCTTGTTTCGTTTGCCGGCAGATCCTCCGGAGTGCCTGAGGCGATCCCCCCGGATCCGGGCGCTCCTGAAAGCCGCACGCCAAGGAGTCCCGTCCCCATGTCGGATCCGCGTTATGATCAGGGACCACCGCCGAGTGGAACATCCTGGTTCTATGATCCCAAGGTTCGTGCTGTCGCGTTCCAGATCCTCGTTGTCGCCGTTGTCTTTGCGATCGGCTACGAAGTGGTGATGAATGCGAAGGCGAACCTTCAGCGCCAGAACATCGCCTCGGGTTTCGGATTTCTGTCCAACCGCGCCGGGTTCGACATTTCCCAGACCCTGATCGCCTACACGACGGACTCCACTTATGGCCGGGCCTTTCTTGTCGGCCTGCTGAACACCCTGCTGGTGGCGGCCCTCGGCATCGTCTGCGCCACCATCCTCGGCTTCCTCGTCGGCATCGGCCGCCTCTCGCACAACTGGCTGGTGCGCACCGCCGCCACCAGCTTCGTCGAGCTGGTCCGCAACGTACCACTGCTGCTCCAGCTGTTCTTCTGGTATTTCGCGGTGGTGAAGACCCTGCCGCAGCCGCGCCAGAGCATCGAGCTGGTCTATGATGTCTTCATCAACAATCGCGGCCTCTATGCGCCGCGGCCGATCTGGGAGGCGGGGTCGGATTTTGTTGGCATCGCCCTGGTGATCGGCGTCATCGCCACCTTCGTCATGCGCTCCTGGGCGGCGAAGCGGCAGGCGACGACAGGCCAGCAGTTCCCGGTCGGCTGGGGCACGCTCGGCCTCGTCATCGGTCTGCCGCTGGTGGTGTTCTTCGCCACGGGCATGCCGATCAGCTTCGAGCCGCCGGTGCTGAAGGGCTTCAACTTCCAGGGCGGTGTGGCCGTGCTGCCGGAGTTCGTGGCGCTGCTGCTCGGCCTCTCCATCTACACCTCGTCCTTCATCGCCGAGATCGTGCGCGCCGGCATCCTCGCCGTGCCCAAGGGGCAGACGGAAGCCGCCAGCGCCCTCGGTCTGCCGCGCGACCGCACCCTGCGGCTGGTCATCATTCCCCAGGCGATGCGGGTCATCATCCCGCCGCTCACCAGCCAGTATCTGAACCTGACCAAGAACTCCTCGCTGGCGGTTGCCATCGGCTATCCGGATCTGGTCTCGGTCTTTGCCGGCACGGTGCTTAACCAGACCAATCAGGCGGTGGAAGTCATCGTCATCACCATGCTGGTCTATCTGACCATCAGTCTGCTGACGGCAGCGTTCATGAACTGGTTCAACGCCCGCGTTGCACTCGTGGAACGGTGAGGGGACCTGCGATGACCTATGCCTATGTCCGTTCCGAGGAAGCCCCGAAGCTGCCGCCGCCGCGCTCGTCGGCGGGCCCGGTGGCGTGGATCCGCGCCAACCTGTTTTCCGACTGGAAGAACGCGCTCCTCACCCTGTTCATCGGTTACATCCTCTATCTGCTTCTGCCGCCGATCATCCGCTTTGCCTTCATTGATGCGGTGTGGTCGGGCGACAACCGGGAGGCCTGTCTCGGCTCCGATGGCGCCTGCTGGGCGTTCGTGAAGGCGAAGTTCAGCCAGTTCATCTATGGCCGCTATCCCGAGGGCGAGCGCTGGCGGGTGGATCTCGTCTATCTCGTGCTGGCGATTGGTCTGGTGCCGCTGGCCATTCCGGGGGTGCCCTACAAGCGCGAGAACGCCGCCTTCATGCTGCTGGTGTTCCCGGTGCTGTCGGTGGTCCTGCTCACTGGCGGGGCCTTCGATTTCGGCCTCGGCATCTGGCTGACCCTGGCCGTCCTGCTGCTGCTGGCGGAGGCTGTGGTGTTCCTGCCGGTTGTGCTGGGGGCCGCGCGGTTCTCCGAGCGCACCCGGGCAGCCGTCGTGGTCGCGGCCATCTTCCTGGTCATGGCCGTGATCGTGCAGGTGCTGGAGGTCGATTTCGGCCTGGAGCCGGTGGAGACGACCCTGTGGGGTGGCCTGCTGGTCACGCTGGTGGTGGCCATCACCGGCATCGTGGCGTCGCTGCCCCTCGGTATCCTGCTGGCCCTTGGCCGGCGCTCGAAGCTGCCCATCGTCAAAATGGTGAGCGTCGCCTTCATCGAGCTGTGGCGCGGCGTGCCGCTCATCACCGTGCTGTTCATGGCCTCGGTGATGCTGCCGCTGTTCATGCCGGCCGGCACCACGGTGGACAAGCTGCTGCGCGCCCTCATCGGCGTGGCGCTGTTCTCCTCGGCCTACATGGCCGAGAACATCCGCGCCGGCCTGCAGGCCATCCCCCGCGGCCAGCATGAAGGCGCCAGCGCGCTGGGCCTCGGCTACTGGCAGACCACCGGCCTCATCATCCTGCCCCAGGCCCTGAAGCTGGTCATCCCGGGCATCGTCAACACCTTCATCAGCCTGTTCAAGGACACCTCGCTGGTCCTGATCATCGGCCTGTTCGACCTGCTCGGCATCGTCCAGCTGAACCTGAACGACAACAACTGGGCCACCCCGGTCACCGGCAACACGGGCTATCTGTTTGCCGCGTTCGCCTTCTGGGTGTTCTGTTTCGGCATGTCGCGCTATTCACAGTTCGTCGAGCGGCGGCTCGATCGCGGCCGGCGTCACTGACGCCGGTCTCCGTCCACAGCGTTTCCAAGGGATTCCCCGAAATGACAGACCTTTCCGCCGCCGCCCCCGCGACCAAGATGACGATTGGCAAGGAGATTGCCGTCGAGCTTGCCGGCGTCAACAAATGGTATGGCGACTTCCATGTGCTGCGCGACGTGAACCTGACGGTGCATCGTGGCGAGCGCATCGTCATCTGCGGCCCCTCGGGCTCGGGCAAGTCGACCATGATCCGCTGCATCAACCGGCTGGAAGAGCACCAGAAAGGCCGCATCGTCGTCGATGGCATCGAGCTGACCAACGACCTCAAGCGCATCGACGAGATCCGTCGCGAGGTCGGCATGGTGTTCCAGCACTTCAACCTGTTCCCGCACCTCACCATTCTGGAAAACTGCACGCTGGCGCCGATCTGGGTGCGCAAGATGCCCAAGAAGGAGGCCGAGGAAATCGCCATGCATTTCCTCACCCGGGTGCGCATTCCCGATCAGGCGAAGAAATATCCCGGCCAGCTCTCCGGCGGCCAGCAGCAGCGCGTGGCCATTGCCCGGGCGCTGTGCATGAAGCCGAAGATCATGCTGTTCGACGAGCCGACCTCGGCGCTTGATCCCGAAATGGTGAAGGAAGTGCTCGACACCATGGTGGGACTGGCCGAGGACGGCATGACCATGCTGTGCGTGACCCACGAAATGGGCTTCGCCCGCCAGGTGGCCAACCGCGTCATCTTCATGGATGCCGGCCAGATCATCGAGCAGAACGAGCCCAACGCCTTCTTCGGCAGCCCCCAGCACGAGCGCACCCGGCTGTTCCTGTCGCAGATCCTGCACTGAGCCGGCCGCATCGAGAGGGCGAGGATGCCGCCTCCACGCCCACCCGAGCGGGGGGGTATCCGGCATTGCATGGGCGGGGCAGGGAGCGCTGGCTGGCGGCAGCCGGGTTGCCCGGTGGCCGGTCGTCCCCGCGACATATGCAACCGTCCGTCGGGTCCGGGGCCGGGAATGCCGCGACCGTGATTGCGGCGCCACACTCTCGCCCCTTTTTTCCGATGACCGTTCTTTCTGTCCGCTTGTGTGTCCTTTCGGATGCAGTGCCGATGGAGGCGCGGTCGGGGCTGGTGTCGGCGTCAACCCGATGGTAACCAGTTCGCGGTTTTAAGTGGATGTCCGATGCGTCCCCGGCTTCCTCCCGGGTGGACGTGGGGTCGAACGCACCGGGCGGGTTCCGTCCGGCGGGAGCGGGTCGTTCGGGGCACCGGACGGGCCGGAGACGGATAACAGCGGAGACACACGAGAATGCGGGCACGATTCCTGGCCGTGGGCCTTCTCATGATCCTCACGGCCGGCTCCGCGGCCGCGCAGCAGGCCCAGGGTCCCAAGCCGACCCTCATCAAGCAGTCGAATGACTGGGAGGCCTACACCGTCGACGTGAGCAAGGGCACGAAGATCTGCTACGCGCTCTCGCGTCCGAAGACGATGCAGCCCGGTCCGGACAGCCGCCATGGCGACGTGTTCTTCTTCATCAGCCACCGGCCGAAGGAGAGCGTGCGCAATGAGGCGAGCGTGATCGTTGGTTACGCCCTCAAGGAGGGCTCCGAGGTCACGGTCGACATCGACGGCAACAAGTTCTCCATGTTCACCAAGGGCGATGGCGCCTGGGTGAAGACGCCGGAGGACGAGGCCCGTCTGGTGGCCGCCCTCAAGGCCGGCAAGGCCATGAAGGTGGTGGCGGTGTCGTCGCGCGGCACCAATTCCACCTACACCTTCTCGCTTTCGGGCGTGTCGGCGGGCATTCAGGCCATCGATCAGGCCTGCAAGTGAGGCACACCGCATTCGGGCCCACTGGAAGCAGGGGCCCGGGTGGGATATAAGAGTTCGGAAACGGCCGCTCCACACCCGGGGCGGCCGCTCTGTTGTTTGCGGGTAGCCGTCTCGTTGATGCCGGGCTGCCCCAAGGCCATTCTCCGCCCAGTGTGCCGATCAGGCCGCGGCGGAGGCCTCCGCCGGTGCCCCGGGCGCCCGGAGGCCGGCCGGGAGACCGGAAAGATCATCATGTCGCTGTCCGCTGAATCCGCCCCGCTGCCCTCGCTTGTCTTCGAGGGCTTCAAGACCCCGGAGGTCGCCGCTCCCGAGCGGGAGGGGCGACCGTCTCTCGTCGGTCTCGACCGGGAGGGTCTGGCTGCGGCGCTCGCCAGCGTCGGCGTGCCGGCCAAGCAGATCCGCATGCGCGTCACCCAGCTCTGGCGCTGGCTGTATCAGCGCGGCGTGTCGGATTTCGACGCCATGACCGACGTCGCCCGGGACCTGCGGGCGAAGCTTGCCGAGACCTACATCATCTCGCGGCCGGAAATCGTCACCGAGCAGGTGTCGGTGGATGGCACGCGCAAGTGGCTGCTGCGCTTTCCGCCGCGCGGCGCCGGCCGGCCGGTGGAAATCGAGACCGTCTACATCCCCGAGGAGGGGCGTGGCACGCTCTGTATCTCGTCCCAGGTCGGCTGTACGCTGAACTGCAGCTTCTGCCACACCGGCACCCAGGCACTGGTGCGCAACCTGACGGCGGAAGAGATCGTCGCCCAGGTGATGATCGCTCGCGACCGGCTGGGGGACTTCCCCGGCGGCACCCGGCCCGAGGGCGCGGTGGTGCCCGAGGATGGCCGCCTCGTCACCAATGTCGTGCTGATGGGCATGGGCGAGCCGCTCTATAATTTCGAGGCGGTGAAGACGGCCATCCATATCCTCTCCGATGGCGAGGGCATCAGCCTGTCGAAGCGGCGCATCACGCTGTCCACGTCGGGCGTGGTGCCGCTGATGCAGCGCGCCGGCGACGAGATCGGCATGGCGCTGGCGGTATCCCTGCATGCTGCCCGGGACGAGGTGCGCGACATTCTCGTGCCGCTCAATCGCAAGTACAATATCGCCGAGCTGATGAAGGCATG
Organism: Segnochrobactraceae bacterium EtOH-i3; assembly: GCA_050689115.1. GTDB lineage: Bacteria > Pseudomonadota > Alphaproteobacteria > Rhizobiales > Segnochrobactraceae > JBBSSF01. The sequence continues at coordinate 75,086 of JBOGCN010000001.1, forward strand.
CCGTACTTTCCCCGGCGTCTCCAATGCCCGCCGCATCACCTTCGAATATGTGATGCTGGACGGCATCAATGATTCCGACGCGGACGCACGCGAGCTGGTGCGGATCCTGCGCGGTATCCCGGCCAAGATCAATCTGATCCCGTTCAACCCGTGGCCGGGCACCAACTATGCCTGTTCCGACTGGGACCGCATCGAAGCCTTTGCCGAGATCATCAACCGCGCCGGCTATGCCTCGCCGATCCGCACCCCGCGCGGGCGCGACATTCTGGCGGCGTGCGGACAGCTGAAGTCGGCCTCGGAGAAGATGCGGGCGCGCGAGCGGCTGGCGCTGGCCGCCATGGCCGGCGGTTTCGACGACGACTGAGCCTCCTTGCCGCTGGCGGCTGGCCCCTGCGGTGCCGCGACCGGCGACGTCTGCGACGGAATATCAGGGGCCCCGAACCGGGGCCTCTGATATGACTGGTCCCCGACGCATCGCCCGGCCCGGCTGGGCCGGCTGGAGCATTTTCCGTTCGCCAGGGCTCACCGGGAAAATGCTTCAGATCTTTGATCTAACGCATTTTCTTCACGCGAACCGGTATCCACGTCGCATTGAAAATGCTCTCGGGGAATAGAGGCATGTTCGGGTCCTTCATCGGGCAGGTGCTGCGGTCGGTCATCGGCTACATCCTCGCGGTTGCCGGCGCCTCGGCGCTTCTGGTGCACCAGTGGTATGGCAGCGGCCCCGAAGGGGTGTCCGGCGTCGATGCCCTGACCTGGACCTTTGCCACGGTCACCCTGATGCCCTTTGTCGGCGGCATCGCCTTCCTGCCATCCCTCGTCGTCGTGCTGGTCGCCGAGATGTTCCGGGTGCGCAATATCCTGGTGTTTGTCGCCGTTGGCGGCGCCATTGCGGCGCTGGCCGGCTCCGTGCCCGTCACCACGCTGGAGACATGGAGCGGCTTTCAGGGCGCGCTCGGCACCGAGGGGATCGTGGTGACGGAGGCCGATCCGTTTCGCTTCGTGCTCGCCGGCTTCACCGGCGGCCTGATCTACTGGCTGATCGCCGGCAAGGCCTCGGGCATCTGGCGCGACCGTCTCGATCCGCCCGTCGGGCCGGTCTGATCCGGGCGCCGGTGTCGGACCCACGTACGGCTGACAGGACAAAAAAGAGGACCGGGCCGTGAGTGGACTGGATCATATCGGCTTCCTGGTGACAGATCTCGACCGTGCCCGCGCCTTCTATGAGGCGGCGCTGGCGCAGCTCGGTCTCGGTCTGCAGATGGAGGTGCCGGCCGGGCTCGCCGGGCCCCATGCGCATCTGGGCTATGGCGAAGGCGGCAAGCCCTTTTTCTGGATCACCGGCGGTGCCGATGGCGCCGGGCTCTGCCTGCATGTGGCCTTTGCGGCCGGCAGCCGCGCTGAGGTCGATGCCTTCTACGCGGCGGCGCTTGCCGCCGGCGGCCGGGACAACGGCCCGCCCGGCCTCAGGCTGCATTATCACCCCCATTATTATGCCGCCTTCGTGCGGGATCCCGATGGCCACAACATCGAGGCCGTCTGTCATCGGCCGGAGTGAGCCAATTCAAAGGGACGCGCCAGACACACGAAAAAGCCCCCGGAGAGCGGATCCCCGGGGGCTTTTTTCATCTCGTCTGCGTCGCGCCTCAGACTGGCAGGTCGCCGCGCGGGGCGAGCGGGCGGCTGCCGTCGGGCTTGGAGGACAGCACCGGATCGCGCGGCAGATAGACCGTGATGGTGGTGCCGACGCCCACTTCCGACTGGATGTCCATGTGGCCGCCATGGAGGTGGGTGAGGGAGCGGGCGATGGCGAGGCCGAGGCCCGAGCCCTTGTGGGTCTTGGTGAACTGGTTTTCCACCTGCACGAAGGGCTGGCCGAGGCGGGCGAGCTCTCGCTTGGCGATGCCGATGCCGGTGTCGGCCACTGCGATCACGGTGGTTTCCCCCTCCGCCCGGGCGCGCACGGTCACGGTGCCGCCCTCGGGGGTGAATTTCACCGCGTTGGACAGAAGGTTCAGCAGGATCTGCTTCATCGCCCGGCGATCGGCGATGAGGTTCATGCGCGGATCGAGCGCGCTTGCCACCGTCACATGCTTTTCCGAGGCGGTGGGCGTCATGATGCGGGTGGATTCGTCGACGACCTCGCCCACATCCACCAGCTCCAGCGACAGGGCCAGCTGCCCCGCCTCGATGCGTGACATGTCCAGGATGTCGTTGATCACGCCCAGCAGATATTGCCCGCTGTGCAGGATGTCCCGGCAATATTCCTCATATTTCGGTGCCCCGATGGGGCCGAACACCTGGCTCTGCATCATTTCCGAGAAGCCGATGATGGCGTTCAGCGGCGTGCGCAGCTCGTGGCTCATGTTGGCGAGGAATTCCGACTTGGCCCGGTTGGCCTCCTCGGCGCGGGTTTTCTCGTCGCCATATTTGCGCGCGAGATCGGCCAGCTGACGCTTCTGGGTCTCGGCCTTCTGGCGCTCGGCCTGAAGATCGGCGACGGAGGCGCGCATCTTGCGCTCGTCCTCGATCAGCCGTTCCTCATGCTGCTTCAGGGCGGTGATGTCGGTGCCCACAGAGACGAAGCCGCCGTCCTTGGTGCGGCGCTCGTTGATCTGCAACCAGCGGCCATCGGCCAGCCGCGCCTCATAGGAGCGCGCGCCTTCCTCGGGCGGGGCTTCCTGAATGCCCTCATTGTCGATGGCAATCGGCCGGCGCGCCACCTGCATCACCTCGACATAGCGGGTGCCGGGTTCGATGGCCGTGTCGGGCAGGTCGTGCAGCTGCTGGTATTTGCTGTTGCACATCACCAGCCGGTTGTCGGCATCCCACAGCACGAAGGCTTCCGAGACCGTTTCCAGCGCATCACGCAGGCGCAGGTCGGCGGTCTCCGTGCGCTGGGCGAAGAGCTTCTGCTCGGTGACATCCAGCGCAATGCCGATCAGGTGCGGCGCGGCGCCGGGGCCATCGCGCACGATTTCCGCCCGGAGCCGCAGCCAGATCCAGCGGCCGTCGGCGTGGCGCATGCGCAGCACCCGGTCCAGACTGGCGGCATCCTCGCTCAGCAGCGTGCCGGCGAGCTGATAGAGATCGCCATCATCGGGATGGACGAGATCCTGCAGGTCCTTGAAGCCGATGAGATCATCCCGCGGCGGCTGGCCGAGCATGCGATACATGGACTCGGTCCAGAACATGCGGCCGCGGGCCAGATCCCAGTCGAACAGGCCGCAGCGGCCGCGGATCAGCGCCGTGTCGATGCGGCCGCGGGCGGCGGCATAGATGCGATCGGCAATGCGCGCCCGGCCGGACTGGGCAAAGAAGGCATAGGCCAGCACCAGGATGACGCCGGAGGTGCACACCACCATCACCGTGTTGGCGGCCAGATCGCGGCGCCATTCGGCAAAGGTCACGTCGGTGGGCTGGTACAGGGCGACCATGCCCGGCCCGGAGGCAAACTGGTGCACGGTGGCAAAGGTGTGGCGGCCATCGGACAGGCGGATCGGCATCACGCCGGCCCGGGCGCCGAAGGTGGTCAGCGGCTGGGTCTCGCCGAGAATGTCATTGATCGGCCGTCCCTCCAGCCCCGGCGTCATGGGGGCGGCGGCGATCACCGTGCCGGTGCCATCGACGAGCAGGATCTGGCGGCCGGTGTCGGTCGCCTCCGCCGGCAGGGCTTCCGCCAGACGCGCCTGGGCGTGCGGCCGCTCCTCGCGCGAAATCAGGGACGCCGCGTCGGGATCAAGCCGCTCGGAAATCAGGCTCGCCATCAGGTCGAGCCGCTCGCGGGTGGTCTGTTCGATGGCCTGATAGTCGCCAAACAGCACGGCGACGCGATAGGCGATCAGAACCGCGATGAACACCACGCTGAGCAGCGGGATCATCCGCCGGAAAACCGGTTCGAATTCGAGAAGCTGGCGATAGGCGGGAGCCGCCAGCAGCTTCACATGGCCCGAAAGCGCGAGGGGGGCGGTCCGGCGACCGGAGCGGGCCCGCGCGCCAGTGCGCACGACCGCTGTCGCCTTGTCCGCAGCCCGATGGGCGAACAGAGCCCACGGCACGCGCCGACGCACGGGCGCGTCGGGAGAGTCCGCACGCGCCATGAAACTTTCCTCTTGTCTTCAAACGGATCCGGAAGCCGGCACCCACGGGCCGGCAGGGGAACGCACGATATACGACCGGGATTCGGTGATCGTCGCCTCCGAATCACCGCCATTTGACGGGACGGGGCGGCCAAAGTCCAGAGGCCCGGAGGGGAATGATTTTCTCAATTCCCCGCCAGATTCCTCTGGACAGAAGCACGGATTACCGGCTGCTTCCGGATGTGGCTGGTTGATTTGCCCTTTTGTCCGTCGTTGCACGCCAGACGGGAGAGAGCGCCTCAGGCGAGGCTGCGGCTGGCGATGTCGGCCACGTCAGGCGACAGGCCGGGGGCTTCCGCCACCCGCCGCAGGGCCGCTTCCGCCAGCGCCCGCCGGCCCGCTTCCAGCGCGCGCCAGGAGCGGAAGGCGGCCAGAAGCCGGGCGGCCACCTGCGGATTGGCCTTGTCCAGCGCCAGCACCGTATCGGCCACGAAGGCATAGCCGGCGCCATCCGGGCGGTTGAACTGCACCGGGTTGCCGCTGGCAAAGGCGCCGATGAGGGAGCGCACCCGGTTCGGGTTCTGGAAGGAGAAGGCCGGATGGGCCGTCAGCGCCTTCACCCGATCAAGGGTGCCGTCCTGCGGAGCGGTCGCCTGCACCATCAGCCACTTGTCGATGGCCAGTGCGTCGCCGGCGTGGCGGGTGAAGTAGCTGGCCAGCGCCGTCTCGGCGGTCGGCGCGCCCGTCTGCACCAGCGTGGAGAGGGCGGCGATGCGGTCGGTCATGGTGGGGGCGGTGTTGAAATGGCTCGCCACCCGGGTCAGGGCCTCGGCCTCGCCACCGGCCGCCAGCAGGTCCAGCAGGACGTTGCGGAAGGCGCGGCGGCCGGCGCTGGCGGCATCCGGGCTGAAGGCACCCTCGGGGCCGAGGGCATCGAGCGTCGCACGGATGCGGCTGCCGAGGCGGGCGGCAATCGCCTGCCGCACGGCGCGCCGGCCGGCCGCGATTGCCGCCGGATCCACATCGGAACCGATCTCCCGGGCAATGTCGGATTCGCCGGGGAGCGTCAGCATCAGGGCGCGGAAGGCCTCGTCCAGCTCGCCGGTCTCCATCACCGCGCCGAAGGCATCGGCCAGCACCGTCTGGTCACCGACGGGCTTGCCGGCGCGCACGGCGGCGACGGCGGCCAGCACCGCACCGAGGCCGAGGCTCTGGGCGGCCTGCCAGCGGTTGAACGGATCGGCATCCTGCCGCATCAGGAACAGGCGGTCATCGTCGGTCAGGTCGTCCTGCAGGCGCACCGGGGCGGAGAAGCCGCGCATGAGCGACGGCACCGGCCGGGCGCCGAGACCGGAGAACACCACGGTCTGGGTCGGCTCGGTCAGCTCGATCACGTCGTCGGTCACGGTCGCGCCGGCAACTCCGGCATAGGCCATGTCCTCGCCATTGGGCCCGACCAGGCCGAAGCGGACGGGGATGACGAAAGGCAGCTTTTCCGGCTGGCCCGGAGTGGGCGGGCAGGTCTGGGAAAGGTTCAGCGTCAGGGTCTGCGCCACCGGGTCATAGCTGGAGGTGGCGGTGACCACCGGCGTGCCCGACTGGACATACCAGCGGAAGAAGGCGCCCAGATCCCGGCCGGTCACCTCGGCAAAGCAGGAGATGAAAGTCTCCACCGTGGTGGCCTCGCCATCATGGCGGGCAAAATACAGGTCCATGCCGGCGCGGAACTTCTCCGGGCCGATCAGGGTCTTCAGGGCGCGGATGACCTCGGCGCCCTTCTCGTAGACCGTGGCCGTGTAGAAGTTGTTGATTTCGCGATAGAGATTCGGCCGCACCGGATGGGCAAGCGGGCCGGCATCCTCGGCGAACTGCATGGCCCGGAGGCCGCGCACATCCGAAATGCGCTTCACCGGACGGGAGCGCTGGTCGGACGAGAATTCCTGGTCGCGGAAGACGGTGAGGCCTTCCTTGACGCACAGCTGGAACCAGTCGCGGCAGGTGATGCGGTTGCCGGTCCAGTTGTGGAAATATTCGTGGGCAATCACCGCCTCGATGCCGGCATAGTCGGCGTCGGTCGCAGTGTCGGGATCGGCCAGAACATATTTGTCATTGAAGACGTTCAGGCCCTTGTTCTCCATGGCGCCCATGTTGAAGTCGGACACGGCGACGATCATGAAGATGTCGAGATCATATTCGCGCCCGAAGGTCTCCTCGTCCCAGCGCATCGAGCGCTTGAGGGAATCCATCGCATAGGCGACGCGGCCTTCCTTGCCATGCTCCACATAGATGCGCAGATCGACACTGCGGCCGGACAGGGTGACGAAGCTGTCCCTGGCGACCGCGAGATCACCGGCCACCAGCGCGAACAGATAGCTCGGCTTGAAGAAGGGGTCGTGCCAGATGGCGAAATGCCGGTCGGTGCCGGCGATGTCGCCGGCGGCAATCAGGTTGCCGTTGGACAGAAGCACCGGCGCCTCGGCCTTCCGCGCCTCGATGCGCGTCGTGTAGATGGCGAGCACGTCCGGCCGGTCGAGGAAATAAGTGATGCGGCGGAAGCCCTCGGCCTCGCACTGGGTGCAGTAGTTGGCGGACGTCCGGTAGAGCCCCATCAGCTTGGTGTTGGCCGCCGGCGCAATGCGGGTGGTCAGCTCCAGCAGGAAGGGCTCGGCCGGCGGCGACAGCAGGGTGAAGCCCTGGGAGGTCGCGACGAAGGCATCGGCCTTCAGCGGCGTGCCGTCGATGGCGCCGGCGACAAAGGCCAGCTCGTCACCATCCAGCACCAGCGGCGTGCCGGGGGCGGTGCCCTCCCGGCGGGAGAAGGCGAGGCGGGAATGGACGATGGTCTCGGCCGGATCGAGGCGGACATCCAGGTCCACGGTCGCGATCGCGTAAGGGGTGGGCCGATAGTCCTCGAGGCGCACGACCTGTCCGCTTTCGGTCTTCATCGTCGTTCCTTTCCCGTCCGGCGATCGGGCCGCGAAGATGCGAACCGGTCGCCGGATCTCTTTAGGCGTTCGCAGCCGTCATGGCGAGAGGGAATGCGGCCCGCTTCCGGACCGCGCTCTGCCGGTGGGTGGCATACCAAAGATCCTTGAAAAGGAGGCTTTGGTATTCCGATGCAGATTTTCCATGCCCTTTGGGCATATGGGAAATCTGCTGCCCTTCTGGTGCACGGTGCGGTCAGCACATCGTGCACCAGGAATCATTTTGTGCCGAACATCCGGTCGCCGGCGTCGCCAAGGCCCGGCACGATATAGCCATGGGAATTCAGATGGTCGTCGACGGCGGCCGTCACCACCGGCACATCCGGATGGGCGCCGCAGAAGCGCTCCACGCCTTCGGGGGCGGCCAGCAGGCACACGAACTTCAGGTCCGTGGCGCCGCGCTCCTTCAGCCGCTCCACCGCGGCAATGGCGGAGTTGGCGGTCGCCAGCATCGGATCGAGCACGATCACCCGGCGATCGGCGATGTCCTCGGGGGCCTTGAAATAATATTCCACGGCGACGAGGGTCTTGGGATCGCGATAGAGGCCGATATGGGCGACGCGGGCCGAGGGCACGAGGTCGAGCATGCCTTCCAGCAGGCCGTTGCCGGCGCGCAGGATGGAGGCGAACACCAGCTTCTTGCCGGCGATCACCGGCGCTTCCATCGTCGTCAGCGGCGTCTCGATGGTGGTGGTCTCAAGCTCCAGATCCCGGGTCGCCTCATAGCAGAGCAGCATGGCGATTTCGCGCAGCAGCCGGCGGAACTCGACGGTCGGCGTGTCCTTCTCGCGCATCTTGGTCAGCTTGTGCTGCACCAGCGGGTGGTCGATCACCGTCACATTGCTCATGGGATGCGCCTCGCGAGGAAGTCCGGATGTCATGGCCGGTCCGCGCCCTGAGGGAGGAACAGGAGTCGGGGACCGGGAGTGGGGTGACGGAATTAGACCAATCCCGTCACCGGGTCACCAGAGGCAGGGCGGGCCCGGGGATGCGACCAATGGGCCTCTCCCGGTTCCTCCGCTCGGCCGGGATCAGAACACCGTGCCGTCGCTGACGATCACCAGCGGCGGGCCGCCATCGGCCCGGAACCGCCGCGCCAGCCGCCGGCCAGCCGCCCAGGTGCCGCCTTCCAGCACGGCGGCCAGCGGCAGCTCCTCGGCGGTCAGCGACAGCTTCGTGCGGATGAGCTCCGCCACCCGGTCGAGAAGGGCGACGGTGAGGGCGCGCCACGCCACCACCAGCGGATCATCCACGGTCAATGGCCGGGTGGCATCGGCCGGATTGCGCAGCGCGATCACCCCGGTGTCGAGAAAGAGGCCGCCATTGCGATATTCCGGCAGGCCGGTGAGACCATCCAGATCAGTCACCGTCAGCCCGGCCCAGCCAAGCGGCTCCAGCATGGAATAGGACAGCCACTGGGACAGCTTGTGGAAGGGAACCAGCCCGTCGGAGGCGTCGCCCGTCACCAGCGCCGGATGGCGCCAGCAATCGCCCAGCGGCACGCCGGCAAGCGTCAGCCGGCTCGGCCAGATGGAGCCGAGAGCATCGAGCACAGTTTCCAGGATCCGTTCGGCCGGCAGCCGGCCATTCTCGGCCACCGCCATCAGTGCGTCGATGATGCCGCCGGGGCGGGGAGTGTCTGTCAGGGCAAACACGTCCGGCCGGCTGGCGACGACGTCACCGAGGCGGGCGATCAGCCCGGCGCGACCCTCGACACCGACGAGGGGATTCGCCGGTCCGGCCTGAAAGGCCTCGGCCAGACGGCTGGCCTTGAGCCCCGAGAGCGCCGCCGCATCGGCCTGGAGCGGCCGGGCGGGATCGGCGGAAAACAGGCCGGCGACGAAGGCATCGAAGCTTGCCACCGCCAGCCCCTCGGAGCGGGCGATGCGGGTGCCCGAGGCCGGGTCGGCATAGGCCCAGTCCGGCCCGGCGCCGGCATCCAGCAGCACCGAGACGATGGCGAGATCGGCCGCCGCCCGGGCCTTTTCCACCGGATCGGCCAGCGCCGCAGCATCGCGCACCAAAAGCGGCCAGCGGTCGATGCCGCCGGCGGAAAAATGCCGCCAGCGCGCATGGGGCGGGATCTGCAGGGCCGGATAGGCATTGCACATCGTCGCGATGGTCTCGTCGGCGGCGATTTCCAGCCGCGCGAGATCGACGGTCAGCTCGGGGATCGCATCGGCTTCGGCCAGCGCCAGCATCTGGTGGGCGCGGGCGCGCACGGCGCGGGCCGACAACAGCGAACGGGCGAGCACCGCCGGGTCGGCAGGGGCGAGGGTCGTCACGAACAGCGCGTCCTTGGGGCGTGAAGCGGATCGCCCGGCCCGTAGTGGGCCGGGCACCCGGTAAAAAGGCGGCGGCCGGCCTGAGAGGGCCGGCCGGAGCGGGGCTCAGAACTCTTCCAGCGGCCGGCCGACGGTGGAGCGCAGATCGTCCGCCGATGGCGTCGCCCCGGGCGGGGCGTAGTAGCCGGCGTACTTCTTGGCTTCCAGCTCCACCTTGGCGTCGTCGGGCACCAGCTCGTCGGGGATCGGCACCCGCTCGACGATCTCGATGCCGGAGCCGGTCACGGCGTCATATTTCATGTCCGACATGGAGACGAAGCGGTCGATGCGGGTGATGCCCAGCCAGTGCAGCACATCGGGCATCAGCTGCTGGAAGCGGGCATCCTGCACCCCGGCAACGCATTCCGTGCGCTCGAAATAGGTCGCGGCCTGATCGCCGCCTTCCTGGCGCTTGCGGGCGTTGTAGACGAGGAACTTGGTCACCTCGCCAAGGGCCCGGCCTTCCTTGCGGTTATAGACGATGAGGCCGGCGCCGCCGCGCTGGGCCTCCAGCACGCATTCCTCGATGCCGTGGATGAGATAGGGCCGGCAGGTGCAGATGTCCGAGCCGAACACGTCGGAGCCGTTGCACTCGTCATGCACCCGGCAGGTCAGGCGGCGCTTCGGATCGGCAATCGCGGCAGGGTCGCCAAAGATATAGAGCGTGATGCCGCCGATCGGCGGCATGAACACGTCCAGATCCGGCCGGGTGATGAGTTCGGGATACATGCCGCCGGTCTGCTCGAACAGGATCCGGCGCAGGGTGTCCTCGTTTGTGCCGAAGCGCTCGGCAATGGCCGGCAGATGCCACACCGGATCAATCGCCGCCTTGGTGACGGCGATGTCGCCGGTCTTGCGCACGATCTCGCCATCCACCGGGATCTTGTCCTGGCGCATGCGGTCGAGCAGCTCGGGCAAGGTGAGCCGCGCCTTTGTGATCGCAATTGTCGGGCGGATGTCGACCCCCTGGGCGATCAGGTCGCCGAACACCGAGCCGACCATGTGGCCATAGGGGTCCAGCGAGACGATCTTGCCGGGCTCGGTCCACTGGGGATGCGGGCCGATGCCGACCACCGGGGCGGTGTTGGTCAGGTCCGGGCGCTGGATCGGGTTGAGGGCACCGGCCGAGACCGCAAGGGCGCGGTAAACCGAATAGGATCCGCCATGGGTGCCGATGGCGTTGCGATCCCCCGGCCGGGTCACGGTGCCGATGACCGGGCCGCGCGCGGCCGGGGTCGGCGCGTTCCAGGTGAGCGGAAAGCGCACCGGCGCGCCGGCGCCCGGATGGGAGGTGAGACGGATATGGGTGGGTCGATTGGCCATGCTGGACATGAAGGAACCTGAGGGCCTTTCAGACTGGAAACGACGACTATCCGTGATTTCAAATCGTCCTGCCAAGGAAAAATTCCATCGCCTCACCGCGACCGGAGGGCGCGGCGCCGCGGGGTTGTCCACAGGGCGAATCAGACCGATCCTCTCCGGTTGACAGGGGCAGGGGCCTCCGGGTCTTGCGCCCCGGGCGGGGCGGCCTCATATCCGCCGGACGGGCGCCGACCGGGCCGGCACCCGGCTGCCGTTTCCGTCCCGGATGACTTGAGTGCGGAAGGACGGATGAGATGAGCGGCCTTGGCCTGTTGGGCACGATTTTCGTCGGCATTCTCGCGGGCTGGATCGCCGAGAAGGCGCTGAACCGCAATCACGGCCTGATCAAGAACCTGATCGTCGGCCTAATCGGCTCCTTTGTCGGCGGCGGCATCGCCAATGCGCTGCATCTGAACATCGCCCCGGGCATCATCGGCAGCCTCATCGTCTCGGCGGTGGGCGCCATCGTGTTCCTGTTCCTGCTCGGGCTGTTCCGGCGCTGAGGTCTGCCCCCGTCCTCTGCACTCCGCGCATGGGTGCCGGCCGGGGCCTGCCCTCGACGCCGGTCTCGCGGATCGGTAAACTTACGGGCAGAGGACAAGGCTGTTGCCCCGGGAGAGGGCAGCGCCCCGCCTGGGCTTTGGCCCGCGGGCGCAACGGGAGGGTGTCGGTTCCATGGTCACGCTGCTCGATACGGTGAAGGAGCGTCCGCGCCATCCCGAGAAGGCGAAACGCCCGGATTCCCCCGTCGTGGCCAAACCCGCCTGGATCCGCGTGCGCGCGCCGGGCTCGCCGGTCTACAACGAGACCACCGAGATCGTGCGCGACAACAAGCTCGTGACGGTGTGCGAGGAAGCCGGCTGCCCGAATATCGGCGAGTGCTGGTCCAAGCGCCACGCCACCTTCATGATCCTCGGCGACACCTGCACCCGCGCCTGTGCCTTCTGCAATGTGCGCACGGGCATGCCGGGCCCCGTCGACGAAGACGAGCCGCGCCGCACCGCCGAAGCTGTCGCCAAGCTCGGCCTGCAGCACGTCGTCATCACCTCGGTGGACCGCGATGATCTGGCCGATGGTGGCGCGGCCCATTTCGCCGCCGTCATCCGCGCCATCCGCGCAGCCTCGCCCGAAACCACCATCGAAGTGCTGACGCCGGATTTCCTGAGGAAGCCCGGCGCGCTGGAAGTGGTGGTCGAGGCCAAGCCCGACGTCTTCAATCACAATCTGGAAACAGTGCCGTCGCTCTATCTGACGGTGCGGCCGGGCGCGCGCTATTTCCACTCCATCCGCCTGCTGCAGCGGGTGAAGGAGCTGGATCCGGCCATGTTCACCAAGTCCGGCATCATGGTCGGCCTCGGCGAGGAGCGCAATGAAGTGCTCCAGCTCATGGACGACCTGCGCACGGCCGAGGTCGATTTCCTCACCATCGGCCAGTATCTCCAGCCGACCCGAAAGCATCATCCGCTCGACCGCTATGTGACGCCGGACGAGTTCAAGAATTATGAGACGGTGGCCTATACCAAGGGCTTCCTGATGGTGTCCTCCAGCCCGCTCACCCGCTCGTCTCACCATGCCGGTGAGGATTTCGAGCAGATGAAGGCGGCGCGCGCGGCAAAGCTCGGCGCGTGATGACGGATCGCCGGGGAGGGGACGGCCGCGCCCTCATGGTCTGGACGCTGGCGACGCTGATCGTCGTCGGCCTCATTCTGCTGTTCGACCGGCTGGTTCGTCTGGACTGGCCGTCGGGTGTCTGGCCTTTCGTGCTGATGGGGCTCTATGCCCTGTGGCTGGCCGGCCCCGCCGCATCCCTCGTTGCCTTTTTGCGCCTGCTGCCGGGTGTCGGTCCACTCATCGGACCGGGCTTCCTGCGGCTGTGGCTGACAACTCTGGTGCTGGCCGAACTCGGGTTCGCCATTATCGTGGGGTTCATCATCCTGCGCACGGGCAGCGGTGGATTCGATCCGTGGAAGCTGGTAAGCGCCTTTGCGGTGCTTCTGGCTCTGGTATCAGCCGGAACGGGAGCCATCTATTGGGGATTGGCGGCGGCCCTTCGGGCCGTGCCGGCCGCCTGCTTCCGATCGGATGTCTGATGCCTGCCTTCGAGACCACGCGCCGCGTCCGCCACTCGGCCGATGACATGTTCCGGCTGGTGGCCGATGTCGAGGCCTATCCGGGTTTCGTGCCGCTGTGCCAGTCGCTCAAGGTGCGCGGCCGGCGCGAGCTGCCGGATGGCCGCACGGTGCTGGTTGCCGACATGACGGTGGCCTACAAGGTTGTGCGCGAAAGTTTCACCTCCCGGGTGACCCTGGATCCCGCCCATCGCCGCATCGACGTGGAATATCTGGATGGCCCCTTCCGCCATCTGGAGAACCGCTGGACCTTTGTGCCGACGGCCGCCCCGACGGTCTCCGAGGTGCGCTTCTACATCTCCTACGAGTTCAAGAGCCGGGCGCTGGGCGCGCTGATGGGCACGGTGTTCGACAGCGCCTTCCGGCGCTTCGCCGAAGCCTTCGAGGCCCGCGCCGATCAGGTCTATGGTGTCGCCTGAGGCGATCTGCTGCCGCATCCGGATTATTCTGACCCCCGTTCGCTCTTGACGGCGCGGGCTCCGTGCCCTTTCAGTGGCGCGGGCCGGAGTCATCCGGCCGATCAGCGTCAATGAAAGTCCGTCGCCATGTCCGACAAGATCCGCATCGCAGTTCTCGGCGCCTCCGGCTACACCGGTTCGGAGCTGGTCCGCCTGCTGGTCCGTCACCCGCGCGCGGAAATCGTGGCGCTGACGGCCGATTCCAAGGCCGGCCGGACCATGGCCGAGGTCTTCCCGCAGTTCATGCATCTGGACCTGCCGCGCCTCGTCAAGATCGGCGATGTCGATCCGGAGAGCGTGGACGTGGTGTTCTGCGCCCTGCCGCATGCCACCACCCAGGTGGTGCTGCGCGATCTCATCGCCCGGCGGCCGGCTCTCAAGGTGGTTGATCTCTCCGCCGATTTCCGGCTGGCCGATCCGGCGGCCTATGAGCGCTGGTATGGCCACGCCCATGCGGCGCTGGAGCTGCAGGCGGAGGCCGTCTACGGCATCCCCGAGCTCTATCGCGACAGGATCGCTGCTGCCCGGCTGGTCGCCAATCCCGGCTGCTTCACCACCACGGCGATCCTGCCGGTGGTGCCGCTTCTGGCGGCGAACCTCATCGAGTCCGACGGCATCGTGATCGACGCCAAGACCGGCATGTCCGGCGCCGGCCGCTCGGCCAAGGAGGGGATGCTGTTCTCGGAAGTCTCCGAGGGCATCCACGCCTATGGCGTGGGCGCGCACCGGCACATGGCCGAGCTCGATCAGGAATATTCCCTGGCCGCCGGCGTGCCGGTGGTGCCCACCTTCACGCCGCATCTGACGCCGATGATCCGCGGCATCTACGCGACCATCTATGTGCGCTGCACGGCCGGCGCGACGCCCGAGGCCCTGCACGAGGCCCTCTCGGTGCGCTACGCTGCCGAGCCCTTCATCACCGTGCTGCCCTTCGGAGCGGTGCCCCAGTCGCGCCACGTCAAGGGTTCCAACCAGGTGCAGATCGGCGTCGTTGCCGATCGCCAGCCGGGCCGGGCCATCGTGGTGTCGACGCTGGACAATCTGGTGAAGGGCGCCTCCGGTCAGGCGGTGCAGAACATGAACGTGGTCTGCGGCCTGCCCGAGACCACCGGTCTCGACCAGATCGCGCTGTTCCCGTGAGCATCTGACGGAGCGCGTAAGAAATCTCCCGATGGACGGGGCCGGCTGCCGGCCCCGTTTTCTTTTGCGCTGTCGGGATCAGCGGGTGACGACGCGGCCCTTCAGGCGCTTGAACACGCCGCTGGCCCGGGCAATCAGCTTGCCGTTGGCGGTGATGCGGCCGTCGATGAACACCAGGCTGGCGCCGGTGCGCAGTACCTCGGTGTCGCACTGGATCCAGTCGCCGGCGCTGGAGCCGCCGATGAAGTCCAGGCTGAGGGAGACCGTCACCGTCTGGATCGGCGGGGTGGTGGAGCGGATCGCCGCCATGGAGAGGGCTATGTCGGCCAGCGTGCCGATGAAGCCGCCATGGGCGGAGCCGCCAAAATTCAGCTGGTGCTGATCCAGCCGCAGGCCGATCGCCAGATGCCCGTTGGGATGGCCGATGAAGAACGGGCCGGTGGCGGCCGTGAACTTGCTCACCCGGTGTAGCGGCTCGAAGCCCGCGGGCGGGGCCAGCCGGGCCAGCTCGTCCGGGGAGAGGGTAACGGTCACGTCGATGGACTCGGTCATCGGTCGTCTCTTCAGCGGCGCGGGGCGGGGGATCAAGCCGACGGGGCGGCCCAGACGGGCACGGGATCGCCGGGGGCGGGGGTGGCGGCATGGACGCCGCGGGCAATCGCCCGGGCCATGGCGGCGGCTGCCGCCGCACCCAGCGTCAGGAAATCGCCGACCGGATCGGCAAGTGGCACCCGGCCGGTGGAGAGCGCAAAGATCAAATCGCCATCCAGCGGCGTGTGGGCCGGCCAGAGGGCGCGGGCGAAACCATCATGGGCCATCACCGCCAGCCGCCGGGCCTGAGCCTTGGTCAGAACGACATCGGTGGCAATCACGGCGATGGTGGTGTTGGCGCCGGGGCTGCGGGCATCCAGCTTGGTGCGGATGGCGCTGGCCTCTGCCGGGATCGGGGAGGGCCAGCCGAGGCCGCCGAACTCGGCGCCGATCTCGAACGGCGCGGCCCAGAACTCACGGCCGTTGCCGATGGTGGCCGATCCCAGCGCATTGACTGCCACCAGCGCCCCGACGGTGCCGCCAGTGGCCAGCCGCACCGAGGCCGAGCCGAGCCCGCCCTTGAACGTGGCCGTGGTGCAGCCGGTGCCGGCGCCGACGGTGCCGAGGGGGAAGGCGCCCGGGGCTGCCGCCCGCATTGCCGCTGCCCCCAGCGCGCGATAGGGCGGCGTCTCGCCCCAGTCCTTGGCGCCACCATTCATCAGGTCGAACAGGATGGCCGCCGGCACGATGGGCACGCGCACCGGCCCGACGGCATAGCCACGCCCCGCGGCGGCGAGTGCCGCCTGCACGCCCCCGGCGGCATCCAGCCCGAAGGCCGATCCGCCGGACAGCACCAGCGCGTCGACCGCCTCCACGGTCTGGTCCGGGGCGAGCAGGTCCGTCTCCCGGGTGCCCGGTGCTCCCCCCAGCACCATCACCGATGCCACGGCCGGCCGATCGGGCAGCACGACGGTGACGCCGGATTTCACATGGGCATCGGCGGCATTGCCGATGGCAAGACCGGGCACGTCGGTGATGAGGTTCAGCGGACCGGTCTGCATGGCGGGATCTCCGGACGGGAGGAAGGGGAGCCGCAGGGGGGCGGTCCGGCTGTCAGCCCGGCACGATCAGGTGCCAGAGCACCCGGCCGATGGTCCACACCAGCCGGATCAGGCCGCCGAGAGCATGCCAGACCCCCTGGGCCAGCCCCTCGATGAGGATGAGGATGAGGAGCGCGAGGGCGCCGGCGCCAATCATATACCAGGTCCGGCGGGCACGCGGATCGGGGGCCGGTGTGGGGTCAGTCAAGGCGGAGGTCCTCAAACAAATCGGGCATCCGCTGGAACGCAGACACGCCCGATGCCCGACGCGGCCCCTCCGCCCTGCGCGCGCGAAAAGCCAGCCGGCCGTCAGGCCTGAAGCGCGGCCGCGGCATCGCGCTGGATGCGGCCGACCATGGATTTCAGGCCGTTGGAGCGCTGGGGCGTCAGATGTTCGGCAAGGCCAAGGGTGCGGAACACGGCGTCGGCGTCGGTCTCGACGATGGTGCGGGCGGTCTTGCCGGAGAAGAGGGCGAGCACGATGGCAACCAGCCCCTTCACGATGAGGGCGTCGCTGTCGCCGATGAAGTGCAGCACCGGACCATCGGGGCCGGGCTCGACCCGGGTGACCAGCCAGACCTGGGACACGCAGCCGCGCACCTTGTGGGCATCGGTGCGCAGATCCTCGGGGAAGGGCGGCAGCTCCCGGCCGAGCTCGATCACATAGCGATAGCGCTCCTCCCAGTCGTCAAGGAAGGCGAAGGCGTCGATGATCTCGTCGATGGTCATGCCCGTATCCCGGAGCCCTTCGGAAAAGGCCGGCGGCAGGAACAGCTGGTGCCGGCGGAAGATGCGGGCGGTATAGGCCCTTCCGGCGCCGGGCGGAACCCCGGTCGGCCGGGAAGGGTCGGGAAAGTGGCCGGCCGGGGCCCGGACGGGCGGGGGCGTCACGGGATGGCGCGGCCGCCCGGAGCGATCAGCCGGTCGCTGTCGGTCAGGGTGTCCGAGGAGGCGGTGTGGCGCGGTGCCGGATCCGGCTTCACCAGCTCGCCGAGCGCCGAGAGCGCATCGCCAGCCTTGTCGGCGGCGCCATAGAGGATGCCGAAACCGACGGCGCAGACCTTCTGGTTGCGATCACAGAAGCTCATCACCTCGGCCGCACTCGGCCGGCTGGTGGCGGCTGCCGGCGCCGCGGCGGTTTCCTCCGGGCGGGCGGAGGGGGAGGCCGCGTTCACGATGCGGCCGTCCGGGCGCACATAGATGGTGCTGGTGGTGACGGTGCGGATGTCGGACACCGTGGGGGCGGAGGAGAAGGACGGCAGCAGGCGCGAGGTGCCTTCTCCGAAGATGGCGTCGAGAGGGACGAGGAAATAGACAAGCGCAAGCCAGAACGCAGCGCGGAACAGGAACGAAAACATGTGCCGGCTCCCCTCGGACCGGACGCCGGAACGACGCCGCGGCCTCCTCAGGATGGCTCCGGTACCAATCCCCCGGCCGGAGCACCCGGGCCAGAACCCGGCGCCGGACGCGCGCGGATTTCCCGGATGCCGGCGAGACTAGCCCCGGGTGTTTGAACGTCCGGTTCCCCGGATCGTGACAATTCTAACGGTCTGCGCCTTTTCCGTGCGTACGGTGCGGCCAGCACTTCGTGTGCCGGGTCTCATTTCCCGGCGGCAAACGAAAACGGGGCCCCGCCCGCATGGACGGAGCCCCGTTCGGGACAGATCCGGTCCGCCGGGCGCGCCCGAGGCGGCCCGGCGGGGAAAGATCAATTCTCGAGTTCGGTGTACTTGCCGTCCTTCCAGACATAGACGACATAGTCCGGACGGGTCACGTCGCCCTTTTCATCGAAGCTCAGGGTGCCGATCACGGTCTCGAACGGCTTGCCGGACTTGATGTACTTGGCAATCGCTTCCGGATCGGTGGTGCCGGCGGCCTTGGCGGCATCGGCGATCACCTGAACGGCGGCGTAGGAATAGAGGGTGTAGGCTTCCGGATCGAAGCCGCTCTTGATGAACTCTTCCACCACTTCCTTGGCGGCCGGGTTCTTGCGCGGATCCGGCGAGAAGGTCATCAGGGTGCCCTCGGCGCCCGGCCCGGCGATGGACCAGAACTCCGACGAGACGATGCCGTCACCCGAGAACAGCGGCGCCTTCACGCCCTGATCGCGCATCTGGCGGATGATCAGGCCGGCTTCGGTATGCAGGCCACCGAAGTAGACGATGTCGACATTCTCGCTCTTCAGCTTGGAGACGAGGGCCGAGAAGTCCTTCTCACCGCCGTTCACGCCGTCATAGATGACTTCCGTGATGCCGCCGGCATTGAGAACCTTCTTGGTCTCGTCGGCGAGGCCCTTGCCATAAGGCGTCTTGTCGTGGAGAACCGCGACCTTCTTGCCGGCATAGTTCTTCAGGATGAACTCGCCGGCCACCGCGCCCTGCTGGTCGTCACGACCGCAGGTGCGGACGGTGTTCCACAGGCCACGCTCGGTATAGACCGGGTTGGTGGAAGCCGGCGAAATCTCCAGAATGCCGTTTTCGGCGTAGATCTCGGAGGCCGGGATCGACACGCCCGAGTTGAAGTGGCCCACGACGAAGTCCACGCCGTCAGACACGAACTTGTTGGCGACCGAGACGCCCTGCTTCGGGTCGGACACGTCGTCGCCCGGGATCAGGATGATCTTCTCGCCGTTGATGCCGCCCTTCTTGTTCAGGTCTTCCACGGCCTTGGTCACGCCGTTCTTCAGCTGGGCGCCGAAGGCCGCGTTGGCGCCGGTCAGCGGACCGGCCACGCCCATGGTGACGTCGGCCTGCGCCATGCCGCCGAAGGCAAACAGAGCGGCAGCGGCGATGCCGCCGAGCAAAGTCTTCTTCATCACATCAATCCTGTTCGAATGATTCGGGCGTATTGATCGGAGCGAAAGGGTGGCCTTGCCACCCGCCGGCGGAGGATCCGGGCCGAAGAGAGCACCCGCCTCGTCCGGTATGCGGACCGGAGGAGAGGGGAACACACACGATCCCGGGCTTCGGTGACCGGCGACGATGGCGAAGTCTTGCGCATCCTGTCGCCGCTGTCACCTGAACTCTTGCGGCCCCCCGCGTGCAAAACCGTCACAGGGGGAGAGGGGTCAGGTCGAGACTTTCGACTGGCGCTGCCAGCCGAACGGGCCTGCGGGCCGGTAGAGGAAGGCATACTGGCCCGCCATCTGGATCGCCCGGCCGCGCCGGTAGCCCAGAAGGGCGAGGGCGAGCACGATGACCGCGTCGATGGCCAGATATTGCACGGCCGAGAGGGTGCCGCCGAACAGGGCGAAGTGCATGAAGCGCGAGGCGGCTCCCAGAATGACAGCGACCGGCAGTGTCTGCCAGGGCGAGCGCCAGGTGGTGGCAATCGCCTTGCCCGACAGGTAGCCGCCGCCGCCGGCCAGCACCACCGTGAGGAGAAAGAACACCCACAGCGAGGTATCGTAGAAAAGACCCAAGGTCGCATCTCCCGGAGGCATCCGGACCAGAGCCTGTGCCCGGACGCATCAATGAGGGGAAATGCTCCGGAGGAGGGCCCCCGGAGCAGCGATCGCTCAGTGGTGGCCGCCGCCTTCCAGATAGGCCGCCCGCACATCCTCGCGCGCCAGAAGCTCGGCCCCGGTGCCGGAGAGGGTGATGACACCGTTGGTCATCACATAGCCCCGGTGGGCAAGCTTCAGGGCGTGGAAAGCATTCTGCTCGACCAGAAACACCGACAGCCCCTCGGTATGGTTGAGGTGGCGGATGGCATCAAAGATCTGCCGCACGATGAGGGGGGCGAGGCCAAGGGACGGCTCGTCCAGCAGCAGCAGCCGCGGCCGGGCCATCAGCGCCCGGGCAATGGCCACCATCTGCTGCTCGCCGCCCGAAAGCGTGCCGCCGCGCTGGTTGAGGCGTTCCTTCACCCGCGGGAAGAGGGTGCAGACCCGTTCCAGATCGTCCTCGAAATGGGTGCCATCGGTGATGGTGGCGCCCATCTGCAGATTTTCCAGCACGGTCATGCGCGGGAAGATGCGCCGGCCCTCCGGCGACTGGGCGATGCGCAGCCGCACGATCTCGTGGGTGGGCATCTGGGTGATGTCCTGACCCTCGAACAGGATGCGGCCGGTGCGCGCCCGCGGGGCACCGAAGATGGTCATCATCAGCGTCGACTTGCCGGCGCCGTTGGCGCCGATCAGCGTGACGATCTCGCCGGCATGCACATCCAGATCAATGCCCTTGAGGGCCTGGATCTTGCCGTAGAAGGTCTCGACACCGCGCACCGCCAGAAGCGGGGTCGACAGGGCGGCCGCATTGTCGGGCAGGGTCGGAGTGGTCAGCGGTCCGCTCATTGCAGCGCTCCCCCGGTGGCCACCATCTCCTCGTCATCAACACCGAGATAGGCGGCGATGACCTTGGGATCGGCGCGCACTTCGGCCGGCGTGCCGTCTGAGATCTTCGTACCATAGTCGAGCACGACGATGTGGTCGGAAATCTCCATCACGACGCTCATGTCATGTTCGATCAGCAGCACCGAGGTGCCGTCGATGTCGCGCAGCGAGCGCAGCAGGGTGTTGAGCTCCAGGCTTTCGCGCGGGTTGAGGCCGGCGGCGGGCTCGTCAAGGCACAGCAGCACCGGGTCCGTGCACATGGCGCGGGCGATTTCCAGCCGGCGCTGGTCGCCATAGGGCAGGTCGGCGGCGGGATCGTCGGCCCGCTCCATCAGGCCGGTGCGCTCCAGCCAGTGCTCGGCCAGCTTGATCGCCTTCTTCTCGGCACGGGCAAAGCCCGGCAGACCGAGAAGGCCGGAGATCGTCCAGCCGGAGGCAGCCATCAGCGGCCGGTGCTGGGCGACCAGCAGATTTTCCAGCACCGTCATGCCGCCGAACAGGCGGATGTTCTGGAAGGTGCGGGCGACCTTGGCCCGGGCGCTGACATCATGGTTCGGCAGCCGCTCCAGCAGATAGAGCGCACCGTCATCGGTGTCGGTGGAGCGCTTGGGCGAGGCGGTCAGCCGGTCCAGCGCGGAGAACGCCGCGCTGGTGCCGTGGGTGAGGGCGATCCGCCCGACGGTGGGCTTGTAGAAGCCGGTCAGGCAGTTGAACACCGTGGTCTTGCCGGCGCCATTCGGGCCGATGAGAGCGGTGATGTCGCCGCGCCGGATCTCGAAGCAGAGATCGTTAATCGCCACCAGACCGCCGAAGCGCATGGTGAGATTGTCGACGCGGAGCAGCGTGTCGCGGGTCGTCATCAGCCATGCCCCTCGCCGACGAGGGCGCCGGACACGGCCTTGCGCTCCTTGAGGAAGACGGTGGGCTGACGGGCGCCGACGAAGCCGCGCGGCCGCCAGATCATGATGAGCACCATGGCGAGGCCGACGAGGAACATGCGGAACTGGGTCGGCTCGAAATCCTCGCCGAAGATGTGGCGCAGGAAGCCGAGATTGCGCAGCAGCTCCGGCACGGCGGTGAGGGCGACGGCGGCGGTGGCCACACCGAGCTGGGAGCCCATGCCACCGAGGACGACGATGGCCAAAATGATCGCGGATTCCATGAAGTTGAAGGATTCCGGCGAGATGAAGCCCTGACGGGTGGCAAAGAACGCACCGGCAAAGCCGCCGAAAGCCGCACCCGTGGCAAAGGCCGTGAGCTTGGTCAGGGTGGTGTTGATGCCCAGCGACCGGCAGGCGATCTCGTCCTCCCGCAGCGCCTCCCACGCCCGGCCGATGGGCAGACGCCGCAGCCGGATGGTGACGAAGTTGGTGATGAGCGCCAGCACCAGGATCAGATAATAGAGGAAGATCACCCGCTGCATCGGGTCGAAGCTCATTCCGAACAGCGCGGCAAAGCCATGCTCGCCCCGGGCAAAGGGAATGCCGAAGAATGTCTCGCGCGGGATGGAGTAGATGCCCGCTGTGCCGCCGGTGAAATCCTGCCAGTTTATCAAGACGAGCCGGATGATTTCACCGAATGCCAGCGTGACGATGGCGAGATAGTCGCCTCTCAGCCGCAGCACGGGGAAGCCGAGGATGATGCCCCAGAACGCCGCGAGGATGCCGGCCAGAGGCAGGCAGAGCCAGAAGGAAAAGCCGAAATTCTTGGCCAGCAGGGCATAGGAATAGGCGCCGACGGCATAGAAGGCGACATAGCCCAGATCGAGCAGGCCGGCGAGGCCGACCACGATGTTGAGGCCCCAGCCGAGCATCACATAGGTGAGGATCAGGGTGCCGAGATCGACCCAGTAGCGGGCGCCGGTGAGGCCGGCCATGGCGATGGCGGCGATCGGCAGGCCGAGGGCGATGACGAGGAGGGCGGGGCCATAGACCCGGCCGGCGATCTCGGCGACGTGGCCGTCGTCGGCGGTGCGGGCCGGCGCCTTGTGGCTGCGGGCATCGCGCCAGGCGACGAACAGCCGGATCAGGATGCGGCCGATGATGGTGGCCGCCACCAGGGAGAGCAGCAGGTCCCAGCGGGTGGCCAGCACCAGCTCGTTGCTGAGATTCTGCTCGGTCCGGAGGCCGACGATCGGCCCGAGGAGCACGAGGGCGAGGAGGCCGCTGAAGACCGCATCGCGCACGAGGGAGGCGGGCGTGAGCCCGCCTGCAGTCCGGTTTGCCGCCATCAGACCTTCTCCACTTCCGGCTTGCCAAGCAGGCCCTGGGGCAGGAACACCAGAGTGATGGCAAGGATCGAGAAGGCCGCGACGTCCTTGTAGTCGGTGGAGAAATAGCCCGACCACAGCGCCTCGATGAGGCCGATCAGCAGGCCGCCGACAACCGCGCCCGGAAGCGAGCCGATGCCGCCGAGCACGGCCGCCGTGAACGCCTTCACCCCCGGCACGAAGCCGTCGGAGAAGGAGACGACGCCATACTGCATCAGGAACATGGTGCCGGCGACGGCCGCCAGCGCCGCGCCCATGAGGAAGGTCAGCGAGATCGTGCGGTCGACATCGACGCCGACGAGGGCCGCCATCTTGCGGTCCTGCTCCACGGCGCGCTGGGCGCGGCCGAGGGGGGTCTTGGCGACGAGGTACCAGAAGCCGGCCAGAAGCACGATGGTCGTGACCACAATCACGATCTGCTTGTAGGACAGGGTGACCGCATAGCCATTCTCGCCGGAGGTGAGGGTGAGCACCTCCCGGAACATCGGCGGCACCGGCTTGTTGCGGGCGCCCTGGGCCACCTGGACATAGTTGGCCAGGAAGATCGACACGCCGATGGCCGAGATCAGCGGCGCCAGCCGGAAGGAACCACGCAGCGGCCGATAGGCGATGCGCTCGATGGTCCAGCCATAA
This sequence comes from Segnochrobactraceae bacterium EtOH-i3, assembly GCA_050689115.1. Lineage (GTDB taxonomy): Bacteria > Pseudomonadota > Alphaproteobacteria > Rhizobiales > Segnochrobactraceae > JBBSSF01. Next base: position 98,428 of record JBOGCN010000001.1, read on the forward strand.
AGAGCGGTCACGAACATCGCGACGATCAGGATGATGAGTAGGGCGAGCGGTACGGCAGTAATGCCGATGGCCGTCAGCGCAAGCAGCGCGATCAGGGCGACAAACGAACCGATCATCACGACATCGCCATGGGCGAAGTTGATCATGCCGATGATGCCATACACCATGGTATAGCCGATGGCGATGATGCCGTAGATCGAGCCGAGGGTCACACCGTTGATGAGCTGCTGGAGAAAATACTCCATGAAGGCTCCGGTCTTGTTTCAATGATCAGCCGCTGCGGGAAGCTGTCCGGGAGACAGTTTCCAGCCTGGCAACAGATCATGCTCCCGAAGAACCGGCTTCAGTGCTGCCCGCCCGAGGGTCGTGGCGGGGATGCACGGGCCGGATGGCCGGGAGGCGGTGAACGGATCTGGCCGGGGGCGGTTCCCTCAAAAAGCAGGGCGCTGTCCCGGGGTGTGTAGTCACGACGTGACGTGAAGCTAGCAATGTCATCGGCGGCACACAATTCACCCCGGTGCCGATTTTTCGCCTCATTCGGGTATTGGTGCTGCCTCAGATGTAATCACGAATGGGGGCTGCTTGCGGATGAGGCAACCTTGGGCGGCGCCGGATTGCCGGATGTTACGCCAAATGGCCGAAAAAGCGCTCGATCCTGCGCAACGCCTGTGCGTCGGGCGCCGCTTTCGCGGGCGCCCTGCAACCGGACGGGGCGTCGGGATGCCGCATCCGGGGAGTTGCGGACACCATGTCCGTGTTGCCGGGATCAGGTCTCCAGAACGAGGCCTTCCAGCAGGCCGAGGGCATCGCAGACGGTGGCGCGGCGGATTTCGGCTCGGCCGAGATCGCCATAGAGCCGCTTTTCGATGCGCACCGGGGCTCCCCGCCAGCCGACGGCGAGAAAGACGAGACCCACCGGCTTTTCCGCCGAACCGCCGCCGGGGCCGGCGATTCCCGTGACGGCGACCGCCACGTCCGCCGGGCTGGCGCGCAGCGCACCGCGCACCATCTGCTCGGCCACCGGCGCGCTGACGGCGCCTTCCCGGGCGAGCAGCATGTCGGGCACGCCGAGAAGGTCCGACTTGGCGGTGTTGGAATAGGTGACGAAGCCGCGCTCGAAGGCGGCGGACGAGCCCGGAATTTCCGTCAGCAGGCCGGCAATCAGGCCGCCGGTGCAGGATTCCGCGGTGGTGATCAGCAGGTGGCGGCGGACGGCCGCCGCGATGAGGGCGGCGGCGCGGGGTTCCAGCGCGGCTAGATCGGTCATGGTCGGGCCCTCTCCTGCGGACGCGGAGGCACCCGCGTCAGTCAGCCAGAGGCAAACGTAGGGTGGCGACGGCCTGGGCCGCAATGCCTTCCCGCCGTCCGGTGAAACCCAGCTTCTCCGTGGTGGTGGCCTTGACCGACACCCGGTCCATGGCAACGCCGCAGATTTCGGCGATGCGGGCGCGCATGGCGGCGGCATGGGGGCCGATCTTCGGCGCCTCGCAGATCAGCGTCACATCCAGATGGGCGATGCGGCCGCCGCGTGCCGTCACCAGCGAGATGGCGTGGGCGAGGAACTGGCCGGACTCTGCCCCCTTCCAGCGCATGTCCGAGGGTGGGAAGTGGCGGCCGATATCGCCATCGGCGATCGCCCCCAGCACGGCATCCGTCAGGGCATGCAGGCCGACATCGGCATCAGAATGGCCGGCGAGCCCCGCCGAATGGGGGAGGACGACGCCGCACAGGGTGACATGATCCCCCGGGGCAAAGGCATGGACATCGAAGCCGGTGCCGACGCGAATATCGGCAAGCGCGAGAAACTGGTCCATCCGGAGCCTCCGGTCGGCAGCGGCAAGATCGTCCGCGGTGGTGAGCTTGATGTTGGCGGCGCTGCCGGCGACCAGCGCCACGCCGATGCCGGCAGCTTCGGCGACCGCCGCATCATCGGTGAATTCCGGCTCGCCGATTGCCCGGTCATGGGCATCCCGGATCGCCTCGAAACGGAAGCCCTGGGGTGTCTGGGCCCGGTACATGCCGGCCCGGGGCACGGTATCGGCGATGGTGCCGTCGGTACCCGCCCGCTTCAGGGTGTCGACGACCGGGAGCGCCGCGATGGCGCCGGCGTGAGTGGCGAGCGCGTCGATCACCCGGTCGATGGTGGCGGCATCGACGAAGGGGCGCACGCCATCATGAATGAGCACGAGGTCCGGCTCGTCGGCGAGGAGGGCGGAAAGACCCCGCCGGACGGACTCCTGCCGGGTTGCGCCGCCGGTCACCGGTGCCCGGAGGCGCGGATGGGCCGGCACCGATTCGCGGTAGAGCGCCCCGTCATCGGCATGGATGACGGCTCGCACGAGGCTGATTCGCGGATGGGAGAGAAAGACGTCCAGGGTGCGCGCCAGCACCGGCCGGCCATCCAGGGGACAATATTGCTTGGGGGCGGTGTCGCCGGGCCGGGCTGCCCGGGTGCCGCGGCCGGCCGCCACCACCAGCACGGCAATGCGGGGGGCAAGTGGCGGAACGGGCGGAAGTTCGGGCATCGTCATGACGTGAGGCTCGCTGAACGAAGGGCGCCGGCCGCCCCTGCGGCGGAACGTCTACGACCCCGTCCGGCGTGCGGCAAGCCATTGCGTCCCGCGTCCGGGTTGCGCACAAGAGGCCCCGCGCCCGCCCGTCCATCTGACCGGAGAACGGGCAAAGTGCCGCCCATCCACGCGGCGATGCGCTTTCGGCTTGTTCAATTCGTGTGCATGAGGCATTCTTGCCCACACAATGAGCAGCCCGCCCGTTTCCTTCTCCGAACCGCTTGTGATCGGCACCGTCCCGGTGCCGGGGCGGGTGGTGCTTGCGCCGATGGCGGGCATCACCGACGTTCCCATGCGCCGCATCGCCCACGAGACGGGCACGCCCCTGACGGTGAGCGAGATGGTGGCCGGCCGGCAGCTGGTGGCGGCCGAAGCCGAGGCTGTCGTCAAGGCCGAGCGGGTGGCCGGGGCGCTGCACGCGGTGCAGCTGGCCGGCTGCGAGCCGGCGGCCATGGCCGAGGCGACGCGGATCGTGGTCGGCTCGGGGGCGGATCTTGTCGATATCAACATGGGCTGCCCGGCCAAGCGGGTGGTGAATGGCTGGTCCGGCTCGGCGCTGATGCGGGATCTGGAGGGGGCGCTGGCCATCGTTTCGGCGGTGGTGAAGGCCTCGCCGGTGCCGGTCACCCTCAAGATGCGGCTGGGCTGGGACGAGGCGAGCCGCAATGCGCCGGAGCTTGCCCGCCGGGCCGAGGCCGAGGGCGTGGCGCTGGTGACGGTGCATGGCCGCACCCGCTCGCAATTTTATACCGGCCGTGCCGACTGGGCGGAGATCGCCCGGGTGCGCGAGGCGGTGCGCATTCCGCTGGTCGCCAATGGCGACTGTGACGGGGTGGAGGCGGCGCGCACCATGCTTCGGGTCTCCGGCGCCGATGCGGTGATGATCGGACGGGCGGCGGTTGGCCGGCCGTGGCTGCCGGGGCTGGTGGCGCGCGCGCTGTCGGTGGGCGGCACGCCGGCCCGGCCGGGCATGGCCCGGCGGCTGGCGCTGCTGGAAGCCCAGGTGGCGGAAATGGTGGCGCGTGACGGCGCGGGGCTGGGGCTGCGGCTCGCCCGCAAGCATGTCGCGGCGACCTTCGATGCCGTGGTCGAGGATGGTCTGGGCATGGAGCCCGCCGATCTGCGCCGCCGGGCGCTGACCGCCACCGATGTGGCGGCGGCGGCCGAAGCGCGGGCGGCCTGGTTCGATGCCGTCGCCGGCCAGAGGTCGGCGGCATGATGGAGAAATGGGGACAGGTGGCAATGGGGCGCTTGAAGTCCGGTCGGGACGACACCTCGGCGCAGATGCTGGATGCCCTGCCGCTGCCGGTGCTGGCGATCCTAGAGGACGGGCGGATCGATTCCGCCAACAATGCCGCGGAGGCCTTCTTCCAGGCGTCCAGCGCCGTGCTGCGCCGGCACCGCATCGAGGAGCTGGTGCCGTTCGGCTCGCCGCTGCTCTCGCTCATCGGGCAGGTGCGCGAGCGTGATGCGGCGGTGGCGGAATATCATGTCGATCTCGGCCATCCCAAGATCGGCGGCGAGCGGCTGGTAGATCTCTATGCCGCGCCGCTGCCGGACCGGCCGGGTGGCGTCGTGCTGATGCTGCAGGCCCGCACCCGGGCCGAGAAGATCGGCCGTCAGCTCACCTCCCGCGGGGCCGCCCGCACGGTGACGGGGCTGGCCGCGATGCTGGCCCACGAGATCAAGAATCCGCTGTCCGGTATCCGCGGTGCTGCCCAGCTGCTGGAGCAGTCGGTGGGCGAGGAGGACCGGGCGCTGACCCGGCTCATCACCGACGAGGCCGACCGCATCGTGAAGCTGGTCGACCGCATGGAAGTTTTCTCCGACGAGCGCCCGGTGGAGCGCGAGCCGGTGAACATCCATGCCGTGCTCGATCATGTGAAGCGGCTGGCGCGGTCGGGCTTTGCCCGCAACATCCAGATCATCGAGGACTATGACCCGTCGCTGCCGCCGGTGAATGCCAACCGCGACCAGCTCATCCAGGTCTTCCTCAATCTGGTGAAGAACGCCGCGGAAGCCGTTGGCGACATGCCCGATGGCGAGATTGTGCTGACGACGGCCTTCCGGCCGGGCATCCGGCTGTCCATGCCGGGCAGCCGCGACCGGGTGAGCCTGCCACTCGAATTCTGCGTGCGCGACAACGGCCCCGGCGTGCCCGAGGACCTGCTGCCGCATCTGTTCGATCCCTTCGTCACCACCAAGACCAACGGCTCCGGTCTCGGTCTGGCGCTGGTTGCCAAGATCATCGGCGACCATGGCGGGGTGATCGAGTGCGAATCCCAGCCGCGCCGCACCGTGTTCCGGGTGCTGATGCCGGCCTTCCTGCCCCGGGACGAACGGCCGGCCGAGCGGCCCGCCGCGCTTTCCGCCCCGACGATCGACTGAAGACCCACCGGAGGGCACTTTTGCCCGCGTGGAGGACGTGAGACACGATGGCCAACGGCAACATCCTCGTCGCGGACGACGATTCCGCGATCCGGATCGTTCTCAATCAGGCGCTGTCGCGAGCCGGCTACGAGGTGAAGCTCACCTCCAACGCCGCCACCCTGTGGCGCTGGGTCTCCCAGGGCGAGGGCGACCTGGTCATCACCGATGTGGTGATGCCTGACGAGAACGCGTTCGATCTCCTGCCGCGCATCAAGAAGCTCCGGCCGGATCTGCCGGTCATCGTCATGAGCGCGCAGAACACCTTCATGACGGCGATCCGTGCGTCCGAGCGCGGCGCCTATGAATATCTGCCCAAGCCCTTCGACCTGAAGGAGCTGGTGACCATCGTCGGCCGGGCGCTGGCCGAGCCGAAGGCGCGCCGCGCCGCCGTGATGCCCGAGGAGGGCACCGAGAACATGCCCCTCGTCGGCCGCTCGCCGGCGATGCAGGACATCTATCGCGTGCTCGCCCGGCTGATGCAGACCGACCTCACCGTGATGATCAACGGCGAGTCCGGCACCGGCAAGGAGCTGGTGGCCCACGCGCTGCATGACTATGGCAAGCGCCGCAACGGCCCGTTCGTCGCCATCAACATGGCGGCCATCCCGCGCGACCTCATCGAGTCCGAGCTGTTCGGCCACGAGAAGGGCGCCTTCACCGGCGCCTCGGCGCGCAATGCCGGCCGCTTCGAGCAGGCCGAGGGCGGCACGCTGTTCCTCGACGAAATCGGCGACATGCCGATGGAAGCCCAGACCCGTCTGCTGCGCGTGCTGCAGCAGGGCGAATATACGACGGTCGGCGGCCGCACGGCGATCAAGACCAATGTCCGCATCGTCGCCGCCACCAACAAGGATCTGCGCCTTCTCATCAATCAGGGCCTGTTCCGCGAAGACCTGTTCTTCCGGCTGAACGTGGTGCCGATCCGGCTGCCGCCTCTGCGCGAGCGTGCCGAGGACATTCCGGATCTGGTGCGCCACTTCTTCACCATGGCCGAGAAGGAAGGGTTGCCCGCCAAGCAGATCGAGCAGGCGGCGCTGGACCGGCTGAAGCGCTATCGCTGGCCCGGCAACATCCGCGAGCTGGAGAACCTGATCCGCCGGCTGGCCGCGCTCTATCCGCAGGATATCATCACCGCCAACCTGATCGACCAGGAACTGGACCAGCATCCGGCTGTCGGTGGCAGCGAGGAGGGTTCCGGCGAGGAGTCGCTGATGACTTCGGTGGAGCGGCATCTGACGCGCTATTTCGCCGGCTTCGGCGATGACCTGCCGCCGCCCGGGCTCTATCACCGCATCCTGCGCGAGGTGGAGTATCCGCTGCTGAATGCGGCGCTGGCGGCCACCCGGGGCAACCAGATCAAGGCGGCCGAGCTTCTGGGCGTCAACCGCAACACCCTGCGCAAGAAAGTGCGGGACCTCGACATTCAGGTGGTGCGCGCGCCGCGATGAACCCGTCCTATCTCCTGCTGCTGGGAGCCGTCATCTGCGAGGTGATCGGCACCACGGCACTCAAGCTGTCCGAGGGCTTCACCCGGCCACTGCCCCTCATCGTGGTGGCAGCCGGCTACGGCCTGTCCTTCTTCCTGCTCTCCCTGACCCTGAAGATGATCCCCATGGGGATCGCCTATGGCATCTGGAGCGGCGTCGGCATCGTGCTGATCTCGGTGATCGGCTGGGTCTGGTTCCGGCAGGGGCTGGATCTGGCCGCCCTCATCGGGCTGGCGCTGATCCTCGCCGGCGTGCTGGTCATCAACCTGTTCTCGGCCTCCGCCGGCCACTGAAACGGGCTCCGGCCGAGGCCGGGCGATGCAGCGGCGCGACACCTGCGCACGGACTGCGCCTCTGGCGCGGGCCGGCCCTGTCGCGCGTCTGCGCGGCGGTGTAGCTGGATAGGGGAAGGCGCCCCCGCGACGGCGGCGCCGCTTCTGGTCCGCATGCCGCGATTTCCCGCCCATGACCCCGCTTGCCCCCGATCTGACCGACCATTTCGCCGCTCTGGCGATCGAAGCCGGCCGCGCCATCCTCGCCATCCGCGCCCGTGGCGCCCATTGCCATCTGAAGGGCGACGGCTCCCCGGTGACCGAGGCCGACGAGGCCGCCGAGGCGATCCTCTCCGCCGGCCTCGGCGCGCTGCTGCCGGATGTGCCGCTGGTGGCGGAGGAGGCGGCGGCGGCCGGCCGGGTGCCGGAAATCGGTCCGCGCTTCCTGCTGGTCGACCCGCTCGATGGCACCCGGGAGTTCATTTCCGGCTCCGGTGAGTTCACCGTCAACATTGCGCTGGTGGAGAATGAATTTCCTATCGCCGGTGTCGTGTATGCCCCGGCGCTGGGCGCGCTCTATGCTGGTCATGTCGGGTTGGGAGCGCGGGCGGCAATAGTCGATTTATCCTGTGGGAACATAGGGGATAAGATTTCGTGGTCGCCGATTGCCGTGCGCGATGCCGCGGGGCGGGCGCCGGTTGCCATCGGCAGCCGCTCTCATCTCACCCAGGAAACAAAAGACTACGTGACCCGGCATAAACTGGAAAAATTTGTCTCTGTCGGCTCATCCCTGAAATTCTGCCGCGTCGCCGAGGGAGCGGCGGATCTCTATCCTCGCCTTGGTCGCACGATGGAGTGGGACACGGCCGCCGGTGACGCGATCCTGCGTGCGGCGGGGGGCCGGGTGGTCACTCTCGATGGCGCGCCGCTTGTCTATGGCAAGCGCGGTCAGGCGACGGATTCCGATTTCGCGAACCCCTGGTTCATCGCAGCCGGCGGGATCGACCCGCTGATCTAGAGACCGCGCTCACGGGACCTGCCGGGGCGCGCAGGGACCTTTGCGCCCATGGCCATCGACCGCTTTTCTCACCTGAAGCGCCTGGAAGCCGAGAGCATCCACATCCTGCGGGAAGTGGTGGCCGAGGTTTCCAATCCGGTGATGCTCTATTCCATCGGCAAGGATTCGGCGGTGATGCTGCATCTGGCCCGGAAGGCCTTCTTTCCGGGCAAGCTGCCGTTCCCGCTGCTGCATGTCGATACCACCTGGAAATTCCGCGACATGATCGCCTTCCGCGATCGCACCGTCGCGGAAATTGGCGCAGACCTTCTCGTCTACACCAACCCGGATGGCCGGGCGCAGAACATCAATCCATTCGACCATGGCTCGTCCTACTACACCCACATCATGAAGACCGAGGCGCTGAAGCAGGCGCTTGATAAATATGGCTTCGATGCCGCCTTCGGTGGTGCCCGGCGCGACGAGGAGAAGAGCCGCGCCAAGGAGCGCATCCTCTCCTTCCGCGACGCCAACCATGGCTGGGACCCGAAGAACCAGCGCCCGGAGCTGTGGAACCTCTATAATGGCCGGGTTCGGACGGGCGAGTCCATTCGCGCCTTTCCGCTGTCCAACTGGACCGAGCTGGATATCTGGCAATATATCCTGGCGGAAAACATCCCGATCGTGCCGCTCTACTTTGCTGCCGAGCGCCCGGTGGTGGAGCGCGACGGCCAGCTCATCATGGTCGATGATGACCGCTTCCGCCTGACCCCGGGCGAGGTGCCCGAGCGCCGCCGCGTCCGCTTCCGCACGCTGGGCTGCTATCCGCTGACGAGCGCGGTGGAATCCGATGCCGCCACGCTGGCCGACATCGTGCGCGAGATGCTGGTGGTGCGCACCTCCGAGCGCGCCGGCCGCCTCATCGACCATGATGAAGCCGGCTCCATGGAAAAGAAGAAGCGCGAGGGCTATTTCTGATGACCGCCGCTGCCGTGAAGATCGCCCCGCCGGCGTCCGACGCCCTTGTCGATTATCTGGAAGCTCAGGAGCGCAAGGGTCTCCTGCGCTTTCTCACCTGCGGCTCGGTGGATGATGGCAAGTCGACCCTCATCGGCCGGCTGCTCTATGATGCCAAGCTGCTGTTTGAAGATCAGCTGGCGACCCTGGAGCGCGAGTCACGCAAGATCGGCACCACCGGCGGCGACATCGACTTCGCCCTGCTGGTGGATGGTCTGGAGGCCGAGCGCGAGCAGGGCATCACCATTGATGTGGCCTATCGCTTCTTTGCCACCGAAAAGCGCAAGTTCATCGTCGCCGACACGCCGGGGCACGAGCAGTACACCCGCAACATGGTGACCGGCGCGTCAACGGCCGATCTCGCCATCCTGCTGGTGGATGCCCGCCACGGCATCCGCCCGCAGACCCGGCGCCACGCCTTCCTCGCCTCGCTGCTCGGCGTGCGCCATCTGGTGCTGGCGATCAACAAGATCGATCTGGTGGACTACAGCGCCGCCCGCTTTCACGCTCTCGCCGCCGAGTTCGAGGAGATGGCCGGCAAGTTCCGCTTCGAGACCCGGGTGGCGATCCCGATTTCGGCCCGCTTCGGCGACAATGTCTCCAGCCGCTCGGCCGCCATGCCCTGGTATGAGGGGCCGACCCTCATCGGCCATCTGGAGACCGTGCCGGTCGACGATGACCGGCGGCAGAAGCCGTTCCGCTTTCCGGTGCAGCTGGTCAACCGGCCGGATCTGGATTTCCGCGGCTTCTCCGGCACCATCGCCTCGGGCAGCGTGCGCCCGGGCGACCGCATCGCCGTCGCCGCGTCCGGCCGCACCTCTGCGGTTGCCCGCATCGTCACCGCCGATGGCGATCTCGACGAGGCCCACGCCGGCGAGGCCGTGACCCTGACGCTGACCGACGAGGTCGACATCTCCCGCGGCGACGTGCTGGCGCCGGCCATCGCCCGGCCGGAGGTGTCGGACCAGATTTCGGCGACCGTCGTGTGGATGGCGGATCAGCCGCTTTTGCCCGGCCGGCCCTATCTCCTGAAGATCGGCGCGCGCACGGTGACGGCCAGCGTCACGGCCATCAAGTACCGCATCGATATTTCCAGCGCGTTTGAACATCTGGCGGCAAAGGACCTGAAACTCAACGAAATTGCCGTCTGCAACCTGTCGCTTTCCGCCCCCGTCGCCTTCGATGCCTATGAGGACAACCGGGAGACCGGCGCCTTCATTTTCATCGACCGGCTGAGCAATGCCACGGTGGGGGCCGGCACCATCACCTTCGGCCTCAGGCGCGCCACCAACATCCACTGGCAGGCCCTTGATGTGACCAAGGAAAGCCGGGCTGCCCAGAAGGGCCAGACGCCGGTGGTGGTGTGGTTCACCGGTCTTTCGGGCTCGGGCAAGTCGTCGATCGCCAATATCGTCGAGCAGAAGCTGCAGGCCGAGGGGCGGCATACCATGCTGCTCGATGGCGACAATGTCCGCCACGGCCTCAACCGGGATCTGGGCTTCACGGAGGCCGACCGGGTGGAGAATATCCGCCGTGTCGGCGAGGTGGCGCGGCTGTTCGTCGAGGCCGGGCTGATCGTCCTCGTGTCCTTCATCTCGCCCTTCCGCTCGGAGCGGCGGCTGGCGCGCGAACTGGTGGCCGATGGCGAGTTCATCGAGGTGTTCGTCGACACCCCCGTGGAGGTCTGCCGGGCGCGGGATGTGAAGGGGCTCTATGCCAAGGCCGACGCCGGCCTGATCCGCAACTTCACCGGCGTCGACAGCCCTTATGAGGCGCCGGAGCATCCGGAGCTGCGGCTGGACACGACGACGGCCGAGCCCGAGGCGCTGGCGGATGAGCTCATTGGGCTGCTGCGCGAGCGCGGGGTGCTTGGGTGACGCTATTCCGGGGGCGACTGCCCCCGGCACCCCCGTCCGGGAGGACCAGCCTCCCGGACCCTCCAGTCCTCTGTCAGAAGCGATAGCGGCTCATGGCGAGGTCGTCGGCGTTCACCTCCGGGGTCTTGCCGGAGATGATGTCGGTGAGCACCTTGGCCGAGCCGCACGACATGGTCCAGCCGAGCGTGCCGTGGCCGGTGTTGAGATAGAGGTTCGGCCGCCCGGCCGCCCCGATCACCGGCGGGCTGTCCGGCGTCATCGGCCGGAGACCGGTCCAGAAGGTGGCGGCGTCGGTATCGCCGGCACCGGGGAACAGGTCGCTGAGCACATGCACCAGCGTCTCCCGGTTCTTCTCCTTCAGCGTCAGCAGATAGTCGCTCACCTCCGCCATGCCGCCGACGCGGATGCGGGTGTCGAACCGGGTGACGGCGACCTTGTAGGTTTCGTCCAGCAGGGTCGACACCGGCGCGTGGCTGTCATCGGTGATCGGCACGGTGATGGACGAGCCCTTGACCGGATAGACCGGCAGGGCGACGCCGAGGGGGCGCACGAGGAAGGGCGTGAACGAGCCCAGCGCCGCCACATAGGCATCCGCCCGCAGCACGCCTGCCGAGGTGTCGACGCCGGTGACGCTGGCGACATCGACGATCAGCGAGCGGATCGCCGTGGAATAGAGGAAGGTGACGCCGATCTCCTCGGCCATCTTCGCCAGCCGGGTGGTGAACAGGTGGCAGTCGCCGGTCTCGTCATTGGGCAGCCGCAGGCCGCCGGCGATTTCCGCGGCGGAGAATTTCAGCCCCGGCTCGGCCGCGACACAGCCGGCCCGGTCCAGCACCTCGAAGGCGACGCCGAACTGGCGCAGCACATCCAGATCCTTGCCGATGGCATCCACCTGCTTCTGGGTGCGGAACAGCTCCAGCGTGCCCTGGGCCCGGGCGTCATAGAGAATCCCGGTTTCCTCGCGCAGCGCCTTCAGCACGTCGCGGGAATATTCCGCGATCGGCACCATCCGGCTCTTGTTGCGGGCATAGGCGCTGCTGGTGCAGTTGCCGAGCATGCGCAGCATCCACCACCACTGCCGCCAGTCCATCTGCGGCGTGATGCTGAGAGGGCCGTGCTTCATCATCAGCCACTTGATGGCCTTGATCGGAATGCCCGGCGCGGGCCACGGCGTGGAATAGCCGGGCGAGATTTCGCCGGCGTTGCCAAAGCTGGTCTCCATGGCGGCAGCGGGCTGACGCTCCACCACCGTCACGTCATGACCGGCACGGGCGAGGAAATAGGCTGTGGTCACGCCGACAACACCGGCGCCGAGAACGATGACTTTCACCGGAAGCCCTCCTGGCGGCCCGCCCCCGGGGAGGCTCCGGGCCAGGCCTTTGTGCATTGCGACAGGATCGGCCGGAGTGCGTTGCCGCGCAAGGACAAAGGTCAAATCTTCCGGCGGTTGTCCCCGGATTTGCGATCACAAATCGCCGCATCTGTAATCAAGCGGACTGTGAACCGGTCTGCCGGATCCCCAAGCCTGCCTTGACCGGGCGTTGCATCTGCCCGGGGGAGCGGGCAAGACAGACGTGCAGGCCTGCCGGGTGCCGGCGGGTGGCTGACGGATAAAGGCGGACGGCGACCCCGTCCGGGCAACGGGAACACCGATGACACGCGTGCTGATCCTCCAGGGCCATCCGACCCCGGGCGGGGGGCATTATGGCCATGCGCTGGGGGAGGCCTACGGGGCCGGTGCCCGGGCGGCAGGCCATGAGGTGCGCGAGATCCGCACCGGCGACATCGACTTTCCCCTGATCCTCTCCACCGAGGACTGGCGCACGGCCGCGCCGCCGCCGGCCATTGCCGCCGCCCAGGAGGCTATTCTCTGGGCCGAACACCTGGTGATCTTCTATCCGCTGTGGCTGGGCGACGTGCCGGCCCATTTCAAGGGCTTTCTGGAGCAGGCGATCCGGCCGACCCTGATCGGCGAAATCGACCTGTCCGGCAAGTCCGGCCGGCGGCTGGCCGGGCGCTCTGTGCGCATCATCGTCACCATGGGCATGCCCGGCTGGTTCTACCGGCTCTATTATCGCGCCCATTCCCTGAAGAGCCTCAGCCGCAACGTGCTGCAGTTCGTCGGTCTCGGCCCCGTGCGCACCACGGTGGTGGGCAGTGTCGACCGGTCACCGGCCCACCGCATCCGCTGGATCGAGCGGGTGAGGGCGCTGGGTGCCCGCGCGGCCTGAGGGGAGCCCGTCCGCCCCCCGGATGCGCCTTGCGGTTTTGCGGTGGCAATGCCACCGTTCACACCAGATTAACCACGATGCGGGCAGGGGATTCGGACGGGACATGAGCGGGCGCATCATCACGCTGGCGCAGCAGAAGGGCGGATCGGGCAAGACCACCGTGGCCTCCCATCTGGCAATCGCCCATGCCCTGCGCGGCCTGAGCGTCGCGATTCTCGATGTCGACCCTCAGGGCAGCCTCGGCGAGTGGTTCGAGGCGCGCGAGACAACGCTGGGGCCCGAGGGCACCGGCCTGACCTTTCGCACCGCCTCCGGCTGGGGTGCCCGGCGGGAAGCCCGGGCGCTCGCCCGGGACCATGCCATCGTCGTCGTCGACACCCCGCCCAAATCCGACATGGAGGCCCGCCCGGCCATCGAGGCGGCGGATCTCGTCTGTATCCCGGTGCAGCCGACCCCGGTCGATCTCTGGGCCACCCAGGCGACGCTGGAGATGCTGTCGCGGGAGAAGCGGCCGGGGCTGATGATCCTCAACCGCGCGGTGCCCCGGGCGGCCCTAACCCAGGAAATCTCCGATGTGGTGCGCGGCCTGCCGGTGCCGACCGCCCGCACGACCCTCGGCAGCCGCGTCGCCTTTGCCGCCGCCATGGGCAAGGGGCTGAGCGTGGAGGAGACCGAGCCCGGCTCCCGCTCGGCCGAGGAAATCGCCGCCCTCATTGCGGAAGTGATGGCCGCCGGGGCTTGAAACCCGCCGGCCGCTGCCGGATCCTCGTCAGCGTCGGGTTATTTTCTGCTGGAACAGTCCTGTGTCCAAGACCACCCGCGCCACCCAAGCGCTGCAGAAGGCGGGCGTCGCCTTCACCCTCCACACCTATGACTATGATCCCGATGCCGATCGCATCGGCCTGCAGGCGGCGGAAGCCATCGGTGCCGATCCCGGCTCGGTGCTGAAGACGCTGATGGCCGAGGTGGATGGCAAGCCGGTGTGTGTCGTCGTGCCCTCGGATCGCGAGGTCAGCATGAAGAAGCTGGCCGCCGCCTTTGGCGGCAAGTCGGCCCACATGATGAAGCCCGCCGATGCCGAGCGTCTCACCGGCTATCATGTGGGTGGCATCTCGCCCTTCGGGCAGAAGCGCGTGGTGCCGACGGCAGTCGAGGAAATCGCCCTGGCGCTGCCCGCCATCTATCTGAATGGCGGCCAGCGCGGGCTGCAGGTGCGGCTGGCGCCGGCCGATGCGGTGGCGGCGCTGAAGGCAAAAGTGGCGGCCGTGGTCGCCTGATCCGGGCGGAATGGCCGCCGGCCCCTTGCCCCGCGCCGGTATCGGGGGCATAAGCCCGGCCAAACGCCCCGTTTCTCGAAGGCAGAAGCTCCATGCATCGTTATCGGACCCATACCTGTGGCGCGCTGACCGAGGCCGACGTCGGCAATCTGGTTCGCATCTCCGGCTGGGTGCACCGGGTGCGCGATCATGGCGGCCTGCTGTTCGTCGATGTGCGCGACCATTACGGCCTGACCCAGATCGTCGCCGACCCGGACTCGCCGGCTTTCCGCACCATGGAAACCGTGCGCGCCGAGTGGGTCATCCGCATCGACGGCGTGGTCAAGGCCCGCACCCCCGAGACCATCAACGACAAGCTGCCGACCGGCCGCATCGAGGTGTTCGTTCAGGACGCCGAGGTGCTGTCCCAGTCCAAGGAGCTGCCGCTGCCGGTGTTCGGCGAGCCGGACTATCCGGAAGACACGCGCCTGAAGTATCGCTTCCTGGATCTGCGCCGCGAGTCGCTGCACAAGAACATCATCCTGCGCTCGAAGATCATCTCGGCCATGCGCCGCCGGATGAACGAGCAGGGCTTCACCGAATATCAGACGCCGATCCTGACGGCCTCGTCGCCGGAAGGCGCGCGTGACTTCCTGGTGCCCTCGCGCATCCATCCCGGCAAGTTCTATGCGCTGCCCCAGGCGCCGCAGCAGTTCAAGCAGCTGCTGATGATTGCGGGCTTCGACCGCTATTTCCAGATCGCGCCCTGCTTCCGCGACGAGGATCCGCGTGCCGACCGTCTGCCGGGCGAGTTCTACCAGCTCGATCTGGAGATGAGCTTCATCACCCAGGAAGACGTGTTCCAGACCATGGAACCGGTGCTGAAGGGCATCTTCGAGGAGTTCGGCGAGGGCAAGCCGGTCACCCAGGTGTTCCCGCGCATTCCCTACAAGGAAGCGATCCGCAAATATGGCTCCGACAAGCCGGATCTGCGCAATCCGATCGAGATGCAGGCGGTGACCGAGCATTTTGCCGGCTCGGGCTTCAAGATCTTCGCCCGCATGATCGAGGCGGATCCGAAGGTGGAAGTGTGGGCCATCCCGGCCCCCACCGGCGGCAACCGCGCCTTCTGCGACCGCATGAACGCGTGGGCCCAGGGCGAGGGCCAGCCGGGCCTCGGCTACATCTTCTGGCGCGAGGGCGAGGAGGGCGGCGCCGGGCCGCTCGCCAAGAATATCGGTGTGGAACGCACCGACGCCATCCGCACCCAGCTTGGCCTGAAGGCGGGGGATGCCTGCTTCTTCGTGGCCGGCCGGCCGGAGAAGTTCGCCGCCTTTGCCGGTCTCGCCCGCACCCGGGTTGGCCGCGATCTCGGCCTCATTGACGAGAACCGCTTCGCGCTGGCGTGGATTGTCGACTTCCCGTTCTATGAGTGGAACGAGGACGAGAAGAAGGTCGACTTCTCCCACAACCCGTTCTCCATGCCCCAGGGCGGCCTTGAGGCGCTGGAGAGCAAGGATCCGCTCACCATCGACGCCTTCCAGTATGATGCGGTCTGCAATGGCTTCGAGATTTCCTCGGGTGCCATCCGCAACGCCGCGCCGGAGATCATGAAGAAGGCGTTCGAGATCGCCGGCTACGACGAGTCGGTGCTGCTGGAGCGCTTCGGCGGCATGTATCGCGCCTTCCAGTATGGCGCGCCGCCCCATGGCGGCATGGCGGCGGGTATCGACCGCATCGTGATGCTGCTCTGCGGCGCCCCGAACCTGCGCGAGATCACCCTGTTCCCGATGAACCAGCAGGCGCAGGACCTGCTGATGGGCGCCCCCTCCGAGGCGACGCCGAAGCAGCTGCGCGAACTCTCCATCCGCGTGGCCCTGCCGGCGGCTGCTCCGAGCGCCTGAGGGTCCGGCCCGGCTTCGGCCGGGCCTTTCCCCGGACAGGGGAGACAAAAAAGGGCCGCGCCCGAGTCGGGAGCGGCCCTTTTTTTATGGTCGCGGTGGGTTGCGGGCGATCAGGACTCGGCCTGCCGGGAGGACAGCATGCGCAGCCTTGCCGCAAAGGTGGGGCGGTGGACCAGCAGGGCCTGCAGGTCATTTTCCGAAAACACGAGGATGCGGGTGCGACTGAGGGCGCGGATGAGGCAGGGCGAACGCGGCCCGCCGAACTGGGCCGGACCGCCGAACAGGTCGCCGTCGGAAAGCGTGGCGGTGCCATCCGGGCCTTCGACGGTGATGTCGCCGGAGGCGACGATGTGCAGCTCGTTGAGGGGTTCACCGGGGCGAAAGATGGTGTTGCCCGGATCATAGGAGCGGGCCGCCAGCACCTGCAGCGCCTCGCCCATCACGCCCGCATCCAACCCCGAGAACAGCGGCAGCCGGGAGAGGGTGCCCCAGTTCACCACGAAGCCACGCTTGCGGATGATTTCGCCGAAGGCGTTGGAGACCACGGCGATGGGCAGCGCCAGGATGATGAGGCCGGCGACCATGGTCACGCTCGCCACCATCCGCCCTCCGGTGGTGATCGGCACGGCATCGCCATAGCCGACGGTGGTCAGCGTCGCGATCGACCACCACATGGCCGCGGGGATGGAGCCGAATTTCTCGGGCTGGGCCGCCGATTCCAGCTCGTACATCGCCGTCGACGAGAACACGACGGCCGCCGAGAGCACGACCAGACAGGCAATGAGGGTGTGCCGTTCGGTCCACAAAGCATCGGCCAACGAAATGATGCCGGTGGAATAACGCAGCAGCTTGAAGAAGCGGACCAGCCGCAGCAGCGTAATGACCTGAATGTCGATCGAGAAGATGTGCGCAATAATCAGCGGCCCGATGGCCGCCATGTCGATGATGCCGGTCGGCGAGCAGACATAATGCAGCCGGGCCCGGGCCGGACTTATCTTGTGCAGGCGTGGATCTTCCGGAGCGGACCAGACCCGGGCAAGGTATTCGATGAGGAAGACGAAGAAGGAAATGAAGTCGAAGATCTTGAAGGTGTGGTGGACGCGCTCTTGTACAGCCGGGATGGTGCCGAGGATGGCGGCCGTCACGGTTCCGATGACGAGAGTGACAATGGTCCAGTGGACCGCACGGGTGCGCCAGTCGCGCAGATCGTCATTCTCGAGAATTTCGTAGGCGCGACGCCGGGCAGTCATCATCGGGACGTCTCCGATCAGACAGGGGCCGGATCCTGCCCCTGTCCGAGGACACCGGAGACGGCGCCGACGGGAAGGCGAACCCGAAGATGCCCGCTACATGCCACGGTCAACCCCGGTTGCGCCACCCCCAAGCTGCGCCGTGGACGGGCAGGCGCCTCGCCAGCCCCGGCCCTCATCCGCGCCTGTGGCGGTTGTCCCTAGCGGGCGCCGTAGGGCGGCACCGGGATCTCCATGTGGGAGCGGCGCAGGGCCTCGGACCATTTCTCCCGCAGATTCATGAAGTAGGGCTCGTCCCGCTCGATGCGGTAGTCCACATCGGGCAGCATCGTGTCGCGCCGCAGAGAGACGATGTCGATGGGCATGCCAACGCCAAGATTCGACCGGATGGTCGAATCCATGGAGATCAGGCCGAGCTTCAGGGCGTTCTGCAGGCTGGAGCGGTAAGTCACGGCCCGGTCGAGAATCGGCTTGCCATATTTGTGCTCGCCGATCTGCAGGAACGGGGTGTCCTCGGTCGCCTCGATGAAATTGCCGGCGCGGTAGACCATGAACAGCCGCAGTCGGCCGCCGCGGATCTGGCCGCCAAGCAGCATGGAGACATCGAACCCGGCCGCGTTCTGTTCCAGGGCCTTGCCGTCGACGCGGTAGACCTCCCGGATCGCCCGGCCGAGGAGCTGGGCGCACTTGAACATCGAGGGTACGGTTTCCAGCGTTTCGATCTCGCCGGTTTCCGGATTTTCGAGCCCCTCGGTCACCAGGCTCAGCACCGACTGGCTGACAGCCAGATTGCCGGCCGTGGCGATGGCGATGAGGCGTTCGCCGGGCTTCAGGAACACATGCAGCTTGCGGTAGGTCGCGATGTTGTCCAGACCGGCGTTCGTGCGCGTATCCGCGACCAGGACCAACCCTTCCTGCACGAGGATCCCAACACAATAGGTCATTCGGTCCCCCCGGGGCCGTCGATTCTTGTCATGCGCTGACACTGAGCGCGGTATGCCCCGGATGTATACACCAAGTCCACCGGCCGTCGGCCGCTGAATGGTCGCACCATCTTTCAGCGCGGCACGGGAGGGGCAGGCGAGGCCAACCCGGGCTCCCATTTTCAGTCGGCCATGCCGGGGCAGGGCGCAGTGACCCCCGGCGGCACGGACAGCATAGAGCCGGCGCGCAGCTCCGCCTAGATCCTTTTCAGGCTAGGCGAATAACAGGGCATCGGCCCGGCGCGGGCGCCCGGAAAGCAGATGTCCTTTCCAGAGCGCCGGGTGCCGCGGCACGGCTTCAGTCCTCGTCGATCATGGCGATGCCGGCATCGGCTTCAACCCGGACCGACATGGTGAGTGTTTCCTCGGCAGTGCCATAGGCGCTGGCCCGGATCGCCATCACGGCCGGATGATCCAGCCCGCTGGCGACGCGGACATGGCTGTCCCCCGGGCAGCAGGCGAGCGTCGGATCGAACCCGACCCAGCCCAGATGCGGCACCCGGGCTTCCACCCAGGAATGCCGGGACTCCGACACCGTGGCGCCCTTCTCGGCATCATAATAATAGCCGTTCACGAAGCGGGCGGGGATGCCCAGATGGCGGGCCGCCACCAGGAACAGATGGGCGAGATCCCGCGGCTGGCCCTGGCGGGCGGAGAAGATGACCCCGGCGGTCACCTCCGGCCCGATCTTCGGCGCGACCAGACGGATGCGCTCGTTGATGGCGTCATTGAGGGCGTGCAGCACCGCCAGCTGGTCCCTGGAGCCGCTGGCGACCTTGTCCGCGAAGGCGCGGATGTCGTCATTGGCCATGGTCAGCGGCGTCTCGCGCAGGAACAGGCTGGCCGGCAGCCGGTCCACGCTGGAGCGGATGACGCCGCTGGTATCCTCGGTTTCCACCTCGCCGGCGATGTTGATGGTCAGCGCCTCCAGCGGACCATCTACCGAGAAGGTGTGGCTGAGATTGCCGAACGGATCCTCGATCGGGACCATGCGGCAGTCGGCGGAAACATCCACCCGCCAGTCGATCACATACTGGCCGGCATGACTGCGGGGGGTAACCCGCAGCACCTGGATCGTCTGGGATGCCGGACGATCGTAGGTGAGTTCGATATCGTGTGAGATTCGAATGCGCATGACTTCCGCCTCCCGCGCGTACAGTTGCGCGCGGACCATCGCCCCCCGGAACTCCGGGACTCAGACCAGATACTGTTCCGTGATCGCCGCGCCGAGCTTGTTGTTCTCGGCGAGGAAGTCCGTCAGGAACTCATGCAGGCCGGCATCGAAGACATGCTGGATGTCCATGTTCTGCAGCTTGGCAAAGCTCGACCGGGCGATGCGCTGGGCCGGACCCTGACGGCCATAGGAGCGGGCCAGAAGGTCGAGATGCCGGGTGACATTCTCGTAGCAGCTGGCCAGCGAGCGGGGCATTTCGGTGCGGAGGATCAGAAGATCCGCCACCAGCCACGGCCGGAGGCTGGTGCGATAGACCCAGTGATAGCTGGTCAGCGCCGAGACGGAGCGCAGGATCGACGACCAGTGGAAGTAGTCGAGACCGCCACCCACCTGCTCGCCCTCGGGCAGCAGCACATGATATTTCACGTCCAGGATACGGGCGGTGGAGTCGGCCCGCTCCAGATAGACGCCGAGACGGGCGAAGTCGAAGGCGTCGTTGCGCAGCATGGTCCGCCACGCCGAGCCGTCGAAGCGCAGGCTGGCTTCCTTCACGAAGGTGAGGAAGTCGGCCAGCCGTGAGCGTGTCATGGTGGCGCCGTCGAAGCGCTTCAGCTCCAGCCACGCGCCGTTGATGGCTTCCCAGGTCTCGATGGTCAGCGCCGTGCGCACCGCGCGGGCATTGGCGCGGGCCACATCCAGGCAGGAGCGGATCGACGACGGATTGTCCGGCGAGAAGGCGAGGAAGTCGATGACGTTGCGCGCGTTCGCCTCGTCATAGAGGCGGCGGAACAGATCCAGCGACCCGGAGGCGACGAGGGCCGACTCCCACTCGTTCGACGTGCCGCCATAACCGGCGGGCATGGCCGAGAGACGCGCGGCAGTGTCGATGATGCGGGCGGTGTTCTCGGCCCGTTCGACATAGCGCGAGAGCCAGTAGAGATTGTCAGCGGTACGGCTCAGCATGGCGGCCTCTTGTTCGCGACGGGGTGACCGGGACAAGCTCCCGGCGCGCCGGAGGGACGCGCAGCGTCCGCGGTCGACGGCGACACCCCGCGCCTGAGCGGTGGACAGAAGAGGAGGCGGGGAGACCGTCGGCGACAGCCGGTCCGGTTTCCCCCCGGGTCCCATGAACCTGTCGGGGAAGGGCGCGCCTGCCCGATGCCGCCGCAGCAGGCGTCCCCGGGCACACGCGGGCTCACGTGTGATCGGATCATCCTGTCGCTGGCGGTCGGTACGGGCATCCGGTCTCCCCCGAAAAGACCTCGTGCGGCTGAAGGCCGGTCAGACGTCCAGCACCCAGGTGTCCTTGGTGCCACCGCCCTGGCTGGAGTTCACCACCAGCGACCCTTCCTTGAGGGCCACCCGGGTGAGACCACCGGGAACGATGCGCACCTTGTCGGCGCCCGAGAGCACGAAGGGCCGAAGGTCCACATGGCGCGGCGCAACCCCTTCGCCGACAAAGGTCGGGCAGGTGGACAGCGCCAGCGTCGGCTGCGCGATGAAATCATGCGGCCGGGACTTCAGCTTCTCGCGGAACACCTCGATGGTGGTCTTGTCCGACTTCGGACCGACCAGCATGCCATAGCCACCCGAGCCCGAAACCTCCTTCACCACCAGTTCCGGCAGGTGATCGAGCACATAGGCCAGCGCATCCGGCTCGCGGCAGCGCCAGGTGGGGACGTTCTTCAGGATCGGCTCCTCGCCGAGATAGAACTTCACCACTTCGGGCATGTAGGTGTAGACGGCCTTGTCGTCCGCCACACCAGTGCCGACGGCATTCGCCAGGTTCACGTTGCCGGCGCGGTAGGCGGCCATCAGGCCGGGCACGCCGAGGATCGAGTCCGGACGGAAGACCAGCGGATCCAGGAAGTCGTCGTCGAGACGGCGATAGATCACGTCGACCCGGCGCGGCCCTTCGGTCGTGCGCATGTAGACGATGTTCTCGCGCACGAAAAGGTCGCGGCCCTCGACCAGCTCCACACCCAGCTTGTCGGCCAGGAAGGAGTGCTCGTAATAGGCGCTGTTGAACGGACCCGGCGTGAGCAGGGCGACGGTCGGATCCGAGGACGAGGCCCGGGGCGCGACGGAGCGCAGCGTCGCCAGGAGCTCGTCGGCATAGTTTTCGACCGGCGCGACCTTGTGCTCGGCAAAGAGATCCGGGAACAGCCGCATCATCACTTCCCGGTTCTCCATCATGTAGGAGACGCCGGACGGCGTGCGCGCGTTGTCCTCAAGCACATAGAACGTGTCGGCATCAACACGGACGATGTCGATGCCGCCGATCTGCACGTAGATGTCGTGCGGAAGCTTCAGGCCCACCATTTCCGGACGGAAATAGGGATTCTGGAAGATCAGCTCTTCCGGGATCAGGCCGGCCTTGAGGATCTCGCCCTTGCCGTAGATATCGGCGAGGAACATGTTCAGCGCCTTCACGCGCTGCTCAAGACCCTTGGTGAGCTTGGCCCACTCGGGCTGGGTGAGGATCCGGGGCACGATGTCGAACGGAATGATCCGTTCCTCGGCTTCGGCATCGCCATACACGGCGAAGGTGATGCCGATGCGGCGGAACAGGAGTTCGGCCTCATGCTGGCGGTGCTTCAGCTGCGCCGCGTCGGTCTCTTCCAGCCATGTCTTGATGAGACGGTACGCGGCGCGACAGTCGTCGCCCTGCGCAGTCATCTCGTCGAAGGCTCGGATTGTCATTGTCGACGGTCCCCCCGCGAACGCCCGTTTGTGACGTTCCGATTTAATCGGGTTTCGGGGCCATCCCGCAAGAGCGTTGCCTGCATCTTGTGCAGGCAGGGGGGTGCGGCATATTCTGCCCAAATGGCGGGCAGGGGGTATCAGCAGTCTGGAATTAAATGAGATTCAGTCCGCGCATGCTGCAATGCCCGTCGCGCCCGACGATGATGTGATCGTGCACGGAAATCCCGAGGGGCTTGGCGATGTCGATGATCTGCTGGGTCATCTGGATGTCGGCGCGCGACGGCGTCGGATCCCCCGAGGGGTGATTGTGGACCAGAATAACCGCGGTCGCCGACAGTTCGAGGGCGCGCTTGACCACTTCGCGCGGATAGACCGGCGTATGGTCGATGGTTCCGGTCTGCTGGACTTCGTCGGCCACCAGCTGGTTCTTCTTGTCGAGAAAGAGGATCCGGAACTGTTCCTTCTCCGAGAAAGCCATGGCGGCGCGGCAATAGTCGATGACGGCGGACCAGGAGGAGAGGATGGTCTTGCGGGCGATGAGCCCCTTGGTCAGCCTCTGGGCGGCGGCGAAGGTCAGCTTCAGGTCGAAGGCGGTGGCAGGGCCCACGCCTTCGACCTCGCGAATCTGCTGCTCCGGGGCGCCGAGAACTTCGGCAAAGGACCCGAATCGCGCGATCAGCCTTTTGGCGATCGGCTTCACGTCCTTGCGCGGGATGGACCGGAACAGCACCAGCTCCAGCAGCTCATAATCGGCAAAGGCCGTGGGGCCGGCGCTGCGGAAGCGGGCCCGCAGCCGGTCACGATGGCCCAGAAGGTCCATCCGCCCCAGGTCTTCGCCGAAGCCGTCCGGTGCATCCTCGTCGGCCATGTCCGGGCGCCCGTGTCCTTCCTGTGTCCGCGCTGGACGGGTCTCAGAGATAGGGCGGGCAGGCACGCCCCGCCGGCGAGAGGGTGAAGATCTCGCAGCCGGTTTCCGTCACGCCGAGCATGTGCTCGAACTGGGCCGACAGCGACCGGTCCCGGGTGACGGCGGTCCAGCCGTCGGACAGCACCTTCACATGGGGCCGGCCGAGATTCACCATCGGCTCGATGGTGAAGATCATCCCCGGCCGCAGCTCCACGCCTTCGCCGGGACGGCCATAGTGCAGGATGTTGGGCTCGTCATGGAACAGCCGACCGACGCCATGGCCGCAGAAATCGCGCACCACCGAGCAGCGCTCGCCTTCCACATAGCTCTGGATGGCGTGGCCGATGTCGCCGGTGGTGGCGCCGGGCTTCACCACGTCGCAGCCGATCATCAGCGACTTGTAGGTCACCTCGATCAGCCGCTCGGCCGCCCGCTTGATCGGACCCACCGGATACATCCGGCTCGAATCGCCATACCAGCCATCAAGCACGAAGGTGACGTCGATGTTGACGATGTCGCCTTCCTTCAGCGGCTTGTCGTTGGGGATGCCGTGACAGACCACGTGGTTGATCGACGTGCAGCACGACTTGCGGTAGCCGCGATAGAACATCGTGGCCGCGTCGGCGCCATGGCTGACGCCATAGTCATAGACGAAGCGGTCGATGGCATCGGTGGTGACACCGGGCTTCACGATATCGGCGAGGGCATCCAGACAGCCGGCGGCAACCGCACCCGCCTTGCGCATCGCCGCAAAGGCCTCGGCATCATAGAGCCTGATCTGGCCGGTTTTCTTCAGCGGCGCTGTCGCCGCGTCCACATAGGTCACCATCATCCGTCCATCGGAACTTGGGGGAACGGACCGGCGCGCGCCGGCGCGGCGCGCCGCGCTCGTGCCACGGGGCCGCACGGTGTCGTGTCGGGGGCGCCGGTCCATGCGCATCCGCCCTCTATAGCGGGTTCCGGCCCGTTTTTCAGCCGTCTTGTCGGGGCGGTGCGGAAGGAGCCGGAAATCAGGGAAAGCTGACCGGCACTTCCCCGCCAAGGGTGATGCCGTCAACCGTGATGTCGCACAGATGGGCCCGGCATTCCACTCCGGCAAGACGGGCGCGCGCGAACGCGGCGGCGTAGGCGGGGTCGATGTCGGCGGCCACCGCCACATGATCGCAGTCGGGCCGCTGGATCACATAGAGCAGGGCGGCGCGGCCACCGGCGCGCACCACATCGGCCAGCTCGTCCAGATGCCGCGCGCCGCGGGTGGTGACGGAATCCGGAAATTCCGCCCGGCCGGGTGTCCGCATCAGGTGCACATTTTTCACCTCCACATGAAAGTCCGCACATCCGGGTCCACTGAACACGAAATCCACCCGGCTCGCCTTGCCATAGCGGACTTCCCGGCGCATGACGGATGAGGCGGCGAGCCACGGAATCCGGCCCGCGCCAAAGCCTTCGGCAACGATGGCGTTGGCCCGGCCCGCATCCACGCCCACAAGCACGCGATCGGCCTCGACGAGTTCGAGGGTCCAGGCGAGCTTGCGGCCAGGCTTGTCGGACCGGCTGATCCAGGCCCGGTTGCCGGCATCGAACAGGCCCGTGCCGGCCCCCGGGTTGGGACAATGAGCGATGACCACGCTGCCATCGGCAAGCTCGATGTCGGCCAGAAAGCGCTTGTAGCGACGGACCAGCCGGCCCTCCGTCAACGGGGAAGAGAAACGCATCGGACTGGCAGGCCTCCCACAAAAACACGGGGTCGGGATTTGAACGGGTTGACGGGCAGGGCAGATCATTCGACCCTTGGAATGACGAATGCCCCTCTGCTATCCAGAGCGCTCGCGATCTGTCATCGGGCTCCACCTCGTCCGGCCGGAGGAGAGACATGGCGCAAGTAAAAAAACAAGAAGTCTACGACTCGATTCTCGCCAGCGCCAGCAGGCTGTTTCAGGAGAAGGGCTACAACGCGACCTCGGTTGCCGATATCGGCCAGGCCGCGGGCATGTCCACCTCCAATATCTATGTCTATTTCGGGTCGAAGATCGACATTCTGTTCTCGATCTACAATCCGTGGTTCGAGATCCAGCTGGATCATGTCGCCCTGCGCGTCGGCGCCATTGTCGACCGGAGCGACCGTCTGGCCGCCATCCTTGAGGCGCTGTGGATGGAGATTCCCTCCGATCCCTGCGGCTTTCCCGACGCCATGCTGCAGGCGCTGATTTCGTCAGCGGGCGCTGGCGGCACCCGGGAAGGGGCGGAGCTGGAACGCTTCACCCGTGCCCGGGTGGAGGCGCTGTTCGAGACCGCGCTGCCCGCGGGCGATCTGCCCATCGACCGGCGGGCCCTTGTCGATCTGGTGCTGTCGGTGTTCCACGGCATTCTGGTCGGCCGGCGCATGTCCGGCGGGGCCGCCGGCATCCGGGCGGTCATTGATCTCGTGGTGCAGCGTCTGCTGGTGCCGGTTGGCGAGCCGGCCTGAGTGATCGGGGGATTTGGGCAGACGGGCACGTTGATTGCCAGGTGCGACCAGGGGGCCGCCCAGATTTGAGGACACCAGCCGCCGGCCATCCGGTCCGGCGGAGGGAATGGGGGGACACGGCCCATGACCCGGTGGGACCGGTGGCGCCCCCGGTGAGGATGTTCAGGACCGTGACCACCGATACGCTGCTGCCGACCCGTTTCGTCACCACCCCGTCCGGGCCCATCGCCTATGTGGACACCGGCGGCAGCGGCCGGCCGATCCTGCTGATCCATGGCTTTGCCTCCAACAAGGCGATCAACTGGATCTATCCCGGCTGGGTCGACACCCTGACCAAGGCGGGTTTCCGGGTGGTGGCGCTGGACAATCGCGGCCATGGCGAGAGCATGAAGCTCTACGATCCCGCCGATTACCGCATTGCCGCCATGGCCGGCGACGCGGTGGCGCTGCTCGATCATCTGGCGCTGCCGACGGTCGATCTCATGGGCTATTCCATGGGCGCGCGCATCTCCACCCGGGTGACACTGGACCAGCCCAAGCGGGTGCGGACGCTGATTCTGGGCGGCATGGCCACCGGGCTGTTCTCGCCGACGGCGGGACCGCCAGAGCCGATCGTGGCCGCGCTGGAGGCGCCGTCCCTGCGCGATGTGCCGGACCGCACCGGCCGTTCCTTCCGCGCCTTTGCCGAGCAGACCAAGAGCGACCTGAAGGCGCTGGCGGCCTGCATCAAGGCCTCGCGCGAGGTGTTTTCCCGTGACGAGATTGCCCGGGTCGCCGCGCCGACGCTGATTGGGGTCGGCACCCGCGACACCATCGCCGGCTCGCCCGAGGAGCTGGCGGCACTGATGCCCGATGCGGTGTCGCTGCCGATCCCGGGCCGGGATCATATGGTGGCGGTGGGGGACAAGGTGTTCAAGGAGGGCGCGCTCGCCTTCCTCGCTGCCCATGCCTGATCTTCCGGAAGCAAAGAAAACGGGAGGCCGCCGGCCTCCCGTCCATGTCTGCTTTAGGGGGCCGTGGCGCTCAAACGCCGCGGAATACCGGCGCGCGCTTTTCCAGGAAGGCGGAGCGGCCCTCGGCGAAATCGGCCGAGTCGAAGCAGATGTCGGTGAGGGCGCGGATGCCGTCGTCCGCTGCCGGATTGCCGGCACCGTCGATGGCGGCCTTGGCGGCGCGGATGGTCAGCGGGGCATTGCGACAGATAATGGTGGCCATCGCCGTGGCAGCGTCGATGGAGGCGCCGGGCTCGGTCACCTGATTGAGGAGGCCGATGCGGCCGGCTTCCTCGCCCTTCATCACCCGGGCGGTGAAGAACAGCTCCTTGGCGCGGGCCGGACCGACGAGACGCACGATATCGGCCACCGATTCCGGTGGATAGCCGATGCCGAGGCGGACGGCGGGAATGGCGAATACCGAATCGCTGCCGGCGATGCGCAGGTCGCAGGAGGCGGCCAGCGCCAGACCGCCGCCGATGCAGTGGCCGGCAATGGCGGCAATCGTCGGCTTGGCCGCGGCGCGCACCGCCGCGAAGGCGGCGACATTCACCGCCTCATAGGCCCGCGACGACGCCGCATCCCGGCGCACCTCGGCAAATTCGGAAATGTCGGCGCCGGCCGAGAAGCTCTCCAGGCCTTCGCCACGCACCACGATGACCCGCACTGCCGGATCGGCCTCCAGCGCGGCCAGGGCCGCGGGAATCGCCCCCCACAT
Organism: Segnochrobactraceae bacterium EtOH-i3; assembly: GCA_050689115.1. GTDB lineage: Bacteria > Pseudomonadota > Alphaproteobacteria > Rhizobiales > Segnochrobactraceae > JBBSSF01. Next base: position 125,666 of record JBOGCN010000001.1, read on the forward strand.
GGCCAGCGAGATCGCATTGCGCCGGCTCTGGTTGTCGATGACCAGCCAGCCGATGCCATCGGTGATGCGGGTGTCGATGCGGCCCGTCTCCGTCATGGGGGGCGATCCTCCTGTTTCGGGGTATCTGGAAGCCGGCGGCTGGCGCGGCCGGATCGGTCCGGATCAGGCCGACACGTTCTCCCGCTGCCAGCCATAGAGCCAGTCCTGCCGGGACATCAGAGCCTCGGACGACGAGATCTTCAGCACCGAATCGCGGGCAAAGGCCATCAGCCCATGCATGTGGAAGATGCGCACATTGTCTTCCGCCAGCCGCCAGATCTTGTGCACCCGCGGCCGGCGCAGATGGACATAGGTGGAGAAGGCGGCAGCGATGTCGGATGTGGCGGCCATCTGGTCGGCCAGCACCGCGGCATCCTCGATGGCCGCTCCGCCGCCCTGGGCGGCGAAGGGCAGCATGGCATGGGCGGCATCGCCGATGAGGGCGATGCGGCCGCGATTCCACGCCGCCGACAGGGGATCCACCGTCATCAGCGGCCAGCGCAGCCAGTCGGCGGCCGAGCCCAGCAGGTCGCGCACCAGCGGCACGAACTCGGCAAAGCGGGCGCGGAGGGTGGCGGGATCGCCGACGCCGCTCCACGTTTCCTCATGCCAGGCATCGGTGATGACGGCGACGAGATTGACGAGGCGCCCGGACGAGATCGGATAATGGACGAGGTGGGCATGGGGCCCGAACCACAGGCCGATATCGTGGGTGAGGTGCTCGGGCACCTGATCCACCGGCACGGTGGCGCGCCAGGCGATGCGGCCGGAGGGATCCGGCGCCCGGCCGCCCATGGCGGCGCGGCGGATGCGCGACCACACGCCGTCGGCACCGATGAGGGCGCTGCCGGTCAGTTCTTCCTGATCGTCGGCAAGCCGGACATGGACGGCATCCGCCCGCTCCAGCACCCGGCCGACGGCGGCGCCCAGGCGAATCTCCACGCCGGCGGCGCGGACCGCCCGGGCGAGCAGGGCCTGCAGCTCGCCGCGATGGACGACATAATGCGGGGTGCCATAACGCCGTTCGGCGGCGGCGCCCAGGGGGATGCGGGCGAGATCCTGACCGCTTGGCCCCGAGCGCAGCACGACGGCATTGGGCCGGCAGGCGACCGCGGCCAGATCATCGCCCACGCCAAGCTCGAGCAGGATGCGCGAGGCGTTGGGGGCAATCTGGATGCCGGCGCCCACTTCCTGCAGCGCGTCCGCGCGCTCCAGCACCGTCACGGGCAGGCCGCGGCGGGCGAGGGACAACGCGACGGTGAGGCCGGCGATTCCGGCCCCGGCCACGAGAATGGGCAAACGGGCGGTCATGGGATTCCGCGTCTCCGGGAGCAGGGACCAGCACGCCGGGAGACCGGCGTGGACTGCCGGCACCTCCCGGGGCACTGGTCCGGCAGTGGACTCCTTGAGACCCGCTCCAGACGGCGCCGGCATTGATCCGCCGCAAGGACACCGCCGGAAGAACATCCCGAGCGGGAAAATTCAACCGGTGATTGCCTGATCCGAACCGGCCGGGTCTTGAGGACCCGGCGTGTGCGACTCAGGCGGCCTCGGCCAGCACGCACTCGGCCGGAATGGCCGCGTGGGCGTCGAGAGAGGGGTCGTAGCGATAGAGGGTCGAGCAGTAGGGGCAGAGCCGCTCGGTCTCGTCGCCCATGTCGAGGAAGACATGGGGATGATCGAAGGGCGGCTTGGCACCGGTGCACATGAAGCGCCTGGCGCCGATCCGGATCACTTCGACGCCGGGATCGTTGTGGAAATGCGGTACGACATGCTCCGCCATGGCCTTCCGGGCTCCCCTTTGTCGCCTGGGCGCGTCACAATTGATTGGCCGCGACCTTACTCGCCCGGCCCCCCCAGCGACAAGGGGGACCGATCGCCGCTTCTGCCCGGGGTGCGGGGCAGGGTATGGAGATCGCCATGAGGAGACAGACCATGACGGAGATCCGGACCGGCAGATTGTTCCCCTGGCGCCGCTGGTCTGCGCTGGCGGGGCTGGTGCTGCTGCTGGGCTCCGGGATCCCCGGGGGCGGCGCCCCCGCCTCGGCGCGGCCGGAGGATCGCTGGTATGCGTTCATCATGGACCATGATCCGCGCCAGTTCTGGACCCTGCTGTACTCTGCCGACGACATGCTGGCCGATGGCGGCAAGTTCCGCATCTACATGGATGCCCGCGGCATCCTGCTGGCCATCACCGGCTCGACCCTGACCCAGAAGGATTATATGGCGATCCGCAAGCGTCGCCCGGGGCTGGAGCTGCTGGTGTGCAAGGAAACCCTGCAGCGTCTGCTGGCGGGGCTGAAGGGCCGTCGCATCCCGCCGCTGCTGCCCGGCGTCCGGGTGGTGCCCTGCACCGGCATTCTCTCCACCCTCGACAAGGAAGGCTGGCGCCGGGCCCCCGGCTTCTCTTTCTGATACCAGACGCACGAAGTGCTGACCGCACCATGCGCCTGAAAATCAGCAGATTTCCCATATGCGCCAATGGCATGGGAAATCTGCATCAGAATACCAAAGAGTCCCTTTCAGGGATCTTTGGTATGAATTCCCGCTCCGGACCGGATTCATGCCCCTGCATCTTGTGAAACTCTGCGTCGGCGTCGACAGCTTCGAGGATCTGGCCGGCTGGATTGCCGCCGAGCAGGCGGCCGGCGGCGGACAGCCGGTGGAGGATGTGCATCGCACCCGGATGATGCCGAAACGGGCCGACGAGATTCTCGACGGCGGCTCGCTCTATTGGGTCATCCGTGGCCGCATCCAGGTGCGCCAGCGCATTCTGGCGCTCCGGGCCGAGACCGGCGCCGATGGCGTGCCGCGCTGTGCCATCGTGCTGGAGCCGGAGCTGGTGCCCGTGGTGCCGCGCCAGCACCGGCCCTTTCAGGGCTGGCGCTATCTGGCCGCCGCCGATGCCCCGGCCGATCTTGCCCGGGCGCCGGCCGGTATCGACGAGATGCCGGCGGAAATGCGCGCGGCGCTCGCCGATCTCGGGCTGCTTTGAGGGCTCCGGAGGGAGAGCGGCCGGCAGGATAGAGCGCTGTACCTGACGGAGCCCTGTCGGGGCGGGCCGGTGTGGCCGGAAAGACAGCAGGGTGCTGGGCGGGCGCGGCGGTCCAAGCATTCCTTGACCCGGGGCGGCAGACGGGCACATTCCCTTGATCGTCCGTTTATGTTGCCGGCCGCGGAGTTTCATGCGCTATTCCGTCTTCTCCCTCCTCCGCCAGGCGCGCGCCGGAAACACCGGCTGGCCACCGGCATGGCGCAAGGCCCAGCCGAAACCGGCCTATGATGTGGTCATCGTCGGCGGCGGCGCCCATGGTCTGGCAACCGCGTGGGCGCTCGCCCGCACCCACGGCATCACCAATGTTGCCGTGGTGGAGAAGGGCTGGATCGGCTCCGGCAACTCCGCCCGCACCACCACCATCCTGCGCTCCAGTTATCTGCAGCCGGCGTTGCTGACCCTGCACGATCGCGCCCTGACCCTGTGGGAGGGACTGACGGCGGAGCTGAATTTCAATCTCATGCTGAACCAGCAGGGGGTGCTGCAGCTGTTCCATTCCGCCCGCCAGCGCGATCTCTATGCCCGGCGCGGCAATGCCATGCGGCTGGCCGGCATCGAGGCGGAGCTGCTCGATCGCGACGAGCTGCGTCCCGTCGCGCCGATGCTCGATTTCGACAATGCCCGCTTTCCCGTGCTCGGCGGCCTGCTCCAGCGTCGCGGCGCCACCCTGCGCCATGATGCGGTGGTGTGGGGCTATGCCCGGGCCGCCGACAGCCGGGGCGTCGATATCATCGAATCCTGCGAGGTCACCGGCTTCCGGATCCGAAACGGCCGGGTGGACGGGGTGGAGACCAGCCGCGGTGTCATCGGGGCGAAGACCGTGGCGCTCGCGGTGTCGGGCAACAGCGGCCGGGTGGCGGCCATGGCCGGGCTGCGCCTGCCGCTGGAAACCTTGTCGCTGCAGGCCTTCGTGACGGAATCCGTGGCGCCGCTGCTGCCGGGGGTGCTCACCTTTGGCGCCGGCCATTTCTATGTCAGCCAGTCCGAGCGTGGCGGTCTGGTGTTCGGTGGCGACATCGACGGCTATAATTCCTACGCCCAGCGCGGCAATCTGCCGATCGTGGAAGGCGTGGCCGAAGGCGGCATGGCGCTGATGCCGATGCTCGGGCGGCTGCGTATGCTGCGCTCCTGGGGCGGGCTGTGCGACATGAGCATGGATGGCGCCCCCATCATTGACCGCACCCCGGTGGAGGGACTGCTGCTGTCGGCCGGCTGGGGGCAGGATGCCTTCAAGGCGACCCCGGCCGCCGGCGACTGCCTCGCGCATCTGATTGCCACCGGCGCACCGCACCCCGATGCCGCCGCCTTCCGCCTCGACCGGTTTGCGACCGGCCACATGATCGACGAGAAAGGGCGGGGCCCGGCCCCGTACCTGCACTGAGCCGCCTCCGGCCGGCAGAGAGGCCCCGATGCTGATCTCCTGTCCCTATTGCGGCCTGCGCGACGCCCGGGAATTTGCCATGCTCGGCGATGCCGCGCTGATGCGACGCCCGGATCCGGAGGCCGCCGATGCCGCAGCGCGCTTCCACGCCTATGCCTATCTGCGCGACAACCCGGCCGGCCCCCACCGGGAGCTGTGGTTCCATGCCGGCGGCTGCGGCAAGGTGCTGGTCCTCACCCGCGATACGCAGACCCATGAGGTTCTCGACGTGCAGTTTGCCGATCGGGTGGCGCGGACGGAGGGCGGGGCATGAGTGACGCCTGGCGCCTGCCCAAGGGCGGTCTTGTCGATCGCACCTGGTCGCTGACCTTCTCCTTCGACGGCCGGGAGATGAGCGGCCTCGCCGGAGACACCCTGGCCTCTGCGCTTCTGGCCAATGGCGTGCGGCTGGTCGGGCGCTCGACCCGGTTCCACCGGCCCCGCGGCATCTTCTCGGCCGGTCCGGAGGAGCCGTCGGCGCTGGTAGAGCTGCGCGACGGCGCACGGCGGGAGCCGAACTGCCGGGCGACAGTCACTGAACTCTACGCCGGCCTCATCGCCACCAGTCAGCATCGCTGGCCGGCGCTGGGGTTCGATCTCGGAGCGCTGGCGGGCCTGTGCGCACCGCTGATGGTGGCTGGCGGCCGGGACAAGACCTTCATGGCGCCGCGCTGGGCGTGGGAGCGGATCTATGATCCGCTGCTGCGCCGGCTTGCTGGCCTTGGCCGGGCCGCGGGCGTGGCCGATCCGGATATCTACGAGAAGGCCGATGCTTTCTGCGATGTGCTGGTGATCGGGGCCGGACCGGCCGGGCTGATGGCGGCGCTGGCCGCCGGCCGCACGGGCGCCCGGGTGGTGGTGGTGGAGGCCGATCGCCGCGTCGGCGGGCGGCTGCTGGCGGAGCGCGACACGCTGGACGGCCAGACCGGCGCTGTCTGGGCCGAGGGCATCGCCGCCGAGCTGGCGGCTCTCCCCAATGTGCGGCTGATGACCCGGACCACGGCCATTGCGTTGAGTGACGGGCCGACACTCTCGGCCGTCGAGCGGGTGGCGGATCATGTGCCGGTGCCGGCCCAGTTCCAGCCGCGCCAGCGCCTGTGGCGGCTGCGGCCGCAGCGCATCGTGCTGGCGGCGGGCGCTGTGGAACGCGGTATCGCCTTTGATGGCAATGATGTGCCGGGGGTGATGCTGGCGTCCGGTGTGCGAGCCTATCTCAACCGCTTCGCCGTGGCGCCGGCCCGGCGCATGGCGGTGTTCACCGCCACCGACGAGGGCTGGCGCACGGCGCTGGATCTGGCGGAGGCCGGTGTTGTCGTGCCCGCCATCATCGACCCGCGCCGCAAGGCGCCGGTGAGCGAGATTGCCCGGGCGACCAAAGCGGGCATCCGGGTGATTTCCGGCGGCGAGGTGGTGTCCGTCTCCGGCCGGCGTGCGGTCACCGGGCTGACGGTGCGCGATGCAGCCGGCCGCAGCGAGCGCATTGCGGTCACCGGGCTGGCCGTCTCCGGCGGGTTCAATCCGTCCCTGCAGATTGCCGGCCATGTCGGCCACGCGCCGCGCTGGAGTGCGGAGCTCGCCACCTTCGTGCCCGGCGTGCTGCCGGCGGGGCTGGCGGTGGCGGGCGCGGCCGCCGGCACCTTCGCGCTGTCGGCGGTGCTGAAGGCGGGGGCGGAGGCCGGTCGGGCGGCGGCGGCAGCGCTGGGGCTTGCCGGTCCGCTGCCGGACCTGCCGGAGACCGAGGATCGGCCTGCCGGCGTCGGCGCCTTCTGGATGGTGCGCGGCAGCGGCATCCGCGCCTTCGTCGATCTCCAGACCGATGTGACGGTGGCCGACGTGCAGATTTCCGCCCGGGAGGGCTATGTCGCGCTGGAGCATCTGAAGCGCGTGACGACCCTCGGCATGGGCACCGATCAGGGCCGCACCGGCGGCCTGCTCGGTCAGGCGGTGCTGGCCGAACTCACCGGTCGGGCGATCCCGGAGCTTGGCGCCCTGCGGCCGCGTCCGCCGGCCGAGCCGGTGGCCATCGGCACGCTGGCGGGAGGCACCCGCGGCCTGCGCTTCCGCCCGGAACGGCTGACGCCCCTGCATGACTGGGCGATGCGGCAGGGGGCGGTGTTCGAGGATGCCGGCGAGTGGAAGCAGGCCGCCTGGTTTCGTCAGGAGGGCGAGGACCACTGGTTTCCGGCCGTGCGCCGGGAGGTGCTGGCGGTGCGCCGCGGCGTCGGCTTCTGCGATCTCTCCACCCTTGGCAAGATCGAGGTGCAGGGGGCCGATGCCGCGGTGTTTCTCGACCGGGTCCACGCCAACACCCAGTCCACCCTGCCGGTGGGGCGCATCCGCCACGGCCTGATGCTGCGCGAGGATGGCATGGTGCTGGACGACGATATCGTCGCCCGTCTCGGCCCCGAACATTTCTATGTCACGACGACCCCGGTGACCGCCGGCCGCGTGCTGCAGCACCTGACCTTCTGTGCCGAGGCGCTGTGGCCGGAGCTGGAGGTGGCCCTTGTTCCCGTCACCGATGCCTATGTCCAGATTGCACTGACCGGGCCGCATTCCGTCGAGGTGCTGGGCCGGCTGATGGGCAGCGGCAGCGTGTGCGAGGAGGCGCTGCCGTGGATGGGCGTGCTGGATGTGCCGCTGGCCGGCGACATCCACGCGCGGCTGTTCCACGTCTCCTTTTCCGGCGAGCGGGCCTACGAGATTGCCGTGCCGGCGGATCAGGGCGAGGCGCTGGCCCGGGCCCTCATGAAGGCCGGCGCCGGCTTCGGCATCATGCCCTATGGCGACCGGGCGCTGGCGGTGATGCGCATCGAGAAGGGCTATCCCGGGCCGGCCGAGTTTGACGGCACCACCACGGCCCGGGATCTGGGTTTTGGCCGCCTGCTCTCGCCCCGCAAGAACTATATCGGCGGGGTGCTGTCGGAGCGTCCGGGGCTGATGGACCCGGCCCGGCCGGTGCTGGTCGGCATCCGCGCCGTGGACGCCGGTGACCGGCTGCGCGCCGGAGGCCACTTCCTCGCGCCGGGAGCCGAAAAGATCCTGGCCAACGATCTGGGCCACCTGACCTCGGCCGCCTTCTCGCCGGGGCTCGAGCGCTGGATCGGTCTTGGCCTGCTCTCCGGTGGCGCCGGCCGCATCGGCACGCGCCTGCGTCTTGTGGATCCGCTGCGCGGGGATGATCTCGCCGTCGAGGTGGTCGCGCCGGTGTTCCATGATCCGGACGGGAGCCGGCTGCATGTCTGATCCCTTCGACACCGCCACAGTTCCCGGGGACGCGAGCTTTGCCGGCGCGCTGGGCGCCGGTCCGTTCGGCTCCGTGCTGGTGCCCGGGCGCTTCGGCAGTTCCGGCCGGGCGGCGGGGCTGTTCCTGATGCCGATGCTGGTGGCGCAGGTGGAGACAGTGACCGCCCGGCGCGGCCAGCTCGCCGGGCTTCTCTCGGCACTGACCGACCGGCTGGGCTTCATGGTCGAGGACCGGCCGGGGGTGTGGACCACGCCGCGGCGCCGCGTCATCGGCATTGCCCCCGGGCGGTTCCTGCTTCTGGGCTTTGACGAGAGCGAGGGCCGGGCGCTGGGTCCCTTCGGCTGGCGGGTGCGCCAGACCGGCGGCGTGGCGCTGTTGCGCCTCACCGGGCCGCGCCTCACGGAAATCCTGTCCCGCGGTCTGTCGCTGGATCTGGATCCCCGGGTGTTCCGGCCGGGCAGTGCCGCCGTCACCCTGCTGGCGCACATGCCGGTGACCCTGATGCGCCTGTCGGATCTGGCGGGACAGCCGGTGCACGACATCATGACCGGCCGCTCCTATGCCCGCGGTCTCGCCCGCTGGCTGATGGAAACCGGCGCCGCCACCGGCGTGGAAATTAACCGGCAGGAGGCGGATCTGTCCGCGGGCGGCGGATTTTTCGCCTCTCCCCGATCGCGTGCTTGATTCCGGCGGCAAGGACAGGCATCCCCATCCCCGCCGTCCGCCCGGCCGGACTCCCTTGACGGAGCCCGGCGGGAGGGACGGCTCCATCAGATGATCCGGAGACGGCGCCGCATCCGGCGGCTGCTGCCCGGGGAGCCGCGGCCGGCAGACCGGCCCGTCCGCTGGCGTGCGGCGGGGGGCCGGTCTGCCGGCCGCGTCCAAGGAGCCACCATGACCGACGCCCGCTACATCCTGTCCCTGTCCTGCCCGGACCGTCCGGGCGTCGTCTCCCGGGTGTCGGCGCTGCTCTATGGTCTCGGTTGCAACATCATCGAGGCGCAGCAATATTCCGATCTCGAGACTGGCCGCTTCTTCCTGCGCAACGTGTTCGATGCCGACCGTGACCGCATCGACCTGACCGGTCTCAAGGCCGCCTTCGCGCCGATTGCCGCCGAAGACCGCATGACCTGGGCCCTGCGCGATCGCGGCGACCCGCGGCGGGTGATGCTGCTGGTCTCCAGGTTCGACCATTGCCTGTCGGACCTGATCTATCGCTGGCGCATCGGCGAGATCAACATGGACGTCTCGGCCATCGTCGCCAACTATCCGCGCGAAACCTATCCGCATATTGATTTTGGCGACGTGCCCTTCTTCCATCTGCCGGTGCGCAAGGACACCAAGATGGAGCAGGAAGCCGAAATCTGGCGCCTGATCCAGGAAACGCGTTCGGAAGTCGTGGTGCTCGCCCGCTACATGCAGATCCTGTCGGACGGACTGGCGGCCAAGCTGACCGGCCGCTGCATCAACATCCACCATTCCTTCCTGCCGGGCTTCAAGGGCGCCAAGCCCTATCATCAGGCCCATGCCCGCGGCGTGAAGCTGATCGGCGCCACCGCCCATTATGTGACGGCGGATCTCGACGAGGGCCCGATCATCGAGCAGGACGTGGAGCGCATCAGCCACGCCGACCGGCCGGAGGATCTGGTGCGCAAGGGCCGCGACATCGAGCGCCGGGTGCTGGCCCGCGCCCTGTCCTGGCATCTGGACGACCGGGTGATCCTCAACGGCACCCGCACCGTCGTGTTCCGCGACTGATCGCGCCGGCGCCGGCCGGGGCATTTGCCCGTATCCTCCCTCCGAGAGCCATCGAATCGGGGGACGGGCATGACGGACGGCGCGGCGACACCGCTTCTGTGGGAGAGCGGACCGTTTCAGGTGGCGGTCTATCCGGAGCTGGGCGCAACGGTTGCCGCCGTGCGCTGGCGCACGCCGGATGGTCGGCTGATCGACCTGATGCGGCCGGAACTGCCGGGGGCAGCGGCGGCCGGGAAGACATCGGACATGGCGATGTTCCTGCTCGGCCCCTTCACCAACCGCATCGACGGCGGCCGCATCCCGACGCCTGCCGGCAATCTGCAGGTGCCGGTGAACCGTCCGTCCGAGGGCAACGCCATCCATGGCTTCCTGCGCACCAGCCGCTGGGCCGTGGAGCGCCAGACCGCCGACCGGCTGGTGCTGGCCACCCGCCATGACGGCACCGACGACCCCTATGCCTATGATGCTGCCTTCACCATCGCCCGCGACGGGGCTGCGCTGGTCTTCACCCTGGAGCTGGTGAATGCCGCGCTTGCGCCCATGCCGTTCGGCATCGGCCTGCATCCCTATTTCGCGCCCACTCCGGACATGACGGTCAGCTTCCGCGCCGGCGGCTTCTTTGCCGTCAACGCGCGTCTGCTGCCGGTGGAGCGCCTGCCGGTGATCGCTGGCGGCTTCGGCTCCGGTGCGGCCATCGCGCCGCTGCACGGCGAGCCCTTCGACCTGCATTTTCATGGCTGGTCCCGGGCGGCCCGGGTGGAATGGCCGGAGCACGGCGTCGGCATGGCCCTGACGGCCTCGCCGGTGTTCGGCAATCTCCACATCTTCCTGCCGCCGGACCGTTCCGCCGTCTGTCTGGAGCCGGTGTCCCACGTCGTCGATGTCGCCAACCGCCGGCAGTTCGCGGCCTATGGGGATCTGGTCACGCTGCTGCCCGGCGCTACCCTGTCCGGCGCCATGATGCTGGCCCCGGAGATGCTGCCATGAGCGGGGCGGAAACCGGCGTGGTGCTGCTCTATGTGACGGCGCCCGATGCCGAGGTGGCCGGGCGGCTGGCGCGCCATGTGGTGGAGGCGGGGCTGGCCGCCTGCGCCAACGTGCTGCCGGAAATCACCTCGGTCTATCGTTGGCATGGGGCAGTGGAGACGGCGCGCGAATGTGCGCTCATCGTGAAGACCACCGAGGCGCGCACCGGCGAGGCCATTGCCTGTCTGCGCGCCGCCCACCCTTATGACGTGCCGGCGATCGTCGCCCTGCCGGTGATGGCCGGCCATCCCGCCTTTCTGGACTGGGTGCGCACCGAGAGTGCCGGGGGGATCTGATCCCCCGGCAGCGGCCTCCCGGCGAAGATCCCTCCGGACACGTCATACCAGACGCACGAAGTGCTGACCGCACCGTGCGCCTGAAGAACTGCAGATTTCCCATATGCACCAATGGCATGGGAAATCTGCATCGGAATACCAAAGAGTTCCTTTCAGGGATCTTTGGTATCAGTGCGGCGGCAGCGACAGCAGATAGGCGCCGACGGCGTCCCGGTCCTTCTCCGGCACATGGGACCAGTTGTCGATGACCGGTCCCATGGAGCCGCCGACGGAATCGAACTCCGGCGTGAAGCCGGTTTCCAGCAGGTTGGCGATCTCGTCCACGCTCCAGTTGCCGAGGCCCGAGGGGGCGGAGGTGATGTTGGGCACGGTGCCGTGGCCTTCCGGATTGGGGCCGCCGGCCAGCCAGCGGTTCATTTCCATGCCGCCCAGCGCATCGCGCGGGGTGTGGCACTCGCCGCAATGGCCGGGGCCCTTGACCAGATAGGCGCCGCGGTTGACCTGCGGGGTGGCGCCGGGATCCGGCCGGAAGCGCTGGCCATCCAGATAGAGATATTTCCACGCCCCGAGCAGTGGCCGGAAGCCGAACGGGAAGGCGAGGGCGTGGCCCTCCACATGGGTGTCGCTCTTCGGCAGGGTGTCCAGATAGGCCTTGAGGTCCAGCAGGTCCTCGTTGGTCATGCGCTGGTAGGAGGTGTAGGGAAAGGCCGGATAGAGGTGCTCGCCGCCGGGCGAGGTGCCCTTCACCATGGCGGTGACGAACTCCGCATCGCTCCAGCCGCCGATGCCGACATTGGGATCCGGCGAGATGTTCGGCACCCGGAACAGGCCGAAGGGCGTCGGCAGTTCCAGACCACCGGCCAGCACCTTCTTCGCCTCGCCGCTGGCGCCGGGCGCCGCATGGCAGGAGGCGCAGCCGCCGGCAAAGAACATCAGCTCGCCATTGGCAAGGTCCGGTGTGTGGTTCGGCAGCTCGGCGGCCGTGATTACCTGGGGCCGGGTGATCCACCAGGCGGCACCGAGGCCAACCACCGCCAGCGCCGCAAGCGTGCCGATCACCGTGCGGGCGGTACCCGTGCGGGTGGGGTGGCGCTGGGCCGAGGGGAAGAGATCGCCGGTCACCGGTTCCGCCGGCGCCGCGGCCTTGTGGAGCGGGTCTCCCGGTGCTGCGCCCGGCGCGTCGGGGCTGTCCTTGTGCGTCATCGTCCCCGTCTCCCTGCTGAACGGTCTCTGGCTGCCCAAAAGGGATAGCATGGCTGGCCGGCCCGATGCCGGCCCGTGCGCGGGATCCCGGACGGCTCTGATACCAGGCACGCAAGTGCTGACCGCACCGCGAGCCTGAAGATCAGCAGATTTCCCATATATCCCAAGGATATGGGAAATCTGCACCGGACTGCCAAAGGATCCTTTTCAAGGATCTTTGGTATGACACGCCCGGGATCCGGCCGGCGATCACTTCATCACGCGGAACTCGGTGTGGCAGGCCTTGCAGTTGGCGGCAAGCGCGCCGAAGGCCGGGCGGAAGGTGGCGAGCGACCCGGAGGCGGCAACGGCTGCCGCCGCATCGGCCTGGAACTTGGCGGCTGCCTTGGCGAAGCCCTCGGTATCCGACCACACCTTCGGGCCGGCCTCGGTGTTGCCGGTGTCGGAGCCGACCGGGAACAGGCCCGGGAAGGCCTTGCTGTCGGCGGCGATCTTCTCCAGCGCGGCCTTCACGGTGGCGGCGTCAAAGTCGGCCTTGCCCTGGGCGACCGGCGCCAGCGCCTTCACGTTGGCGGCAATGTCCTTCATCAGGGTCTGGCGCTGGGCGACCGGATCGGTCTGGGCGGACACCGCCGTCACGGCGGCAAGACCGGCGACACAGGCGACGAGGGCGGCAAGACGGAGCTTCATCGGAGATCCTCGGCTCGGACAGGATGGAACCATTTCCATTCGAAAAAATGCGGCTGTCCATGCTTCGCCCGGTCGCGCGACGGGCGCAAGACACTCACGCAGGTTTGACGTCGTCGGGATCGCCAGGGGGATCGACGGGGGGAGGCGGGAGGAGCGGGGGGCACGCGGATAATCCGGCGCGGGCCTCTTGCACTTGCCGGAGAGAAGGCAAATCTATTCCGCATCGGAGGTCCGCATTGGCACCGGAAACGTCGTGTTCCCGGCCCGCGTGTGGTCTTCTGGTGCTGCATCGATCCCGATGCCGCGGTGATTTCGGGGAACCGCTTGCGCCGCGTCACCAAACGCTAAGGAGTTCAAGGTCCTGACATGACGATCGAGAGTTCCGCAATAGAAGCCCTCCCGTCCGCCGCGTTCTTCGCGGCTCCCGACCACGCGCATTCCGCGCATCGCCCGGCAACGCTCTCCGCCGGCCAGACGTGTCGACATCAGATGTGTCTCCGGGACGCCAAACGCGTCCGACCCTGACAGTCCGCTGATCCGTTGATCCCGTTTGCGACCGGTGCGCGTCCGCCAGATGCGGCCCGCCGGCAAGAGAGCGCTGCCATGTTCGATAATTATCTGGTCGAGGTCCAGGATCGGGCTGCGGGTATCCTGACCCGCGCCGGTGCCGCCTATGTCTTCCACTCGGTCGAGGCGCCGTTCCGCGCCCTCGATGGCACCACCTTCCCGGATCCCGTGTCTGCCGAGCGGGCCGCCCTGCGGCTGCTGCGCCGGCGGGGACGGGAGCGGGACGCCGCCCGTCATCTGGCGCTCGCCGCCTGAGCCCGCATTTCCCGGCGCCCGCCCCCCGCGGGCGCCGGCCATGATGCGGCGCAATGATGCGATGCCCTCTGATACCAGGAGCACGACATGCCGACCGCATCCGTGCTCCTGAAGAGCTGCGAATTTTTCATATGCTCCAAGGACATGAGAAATTCGCATCCGAATGCCAAAGGATCCTCTTCAAGGACCTCTGGCATGACGGGCCCGGTCCGCGGATGAACCGGCCGGGCTCGCGGAGGGCATCGTGTTCTGGCGAAGAGAGCCGACTTTTCCCCAGCGTCACGAAGCGAAACCGAGTTTGATTCCGTATTCCCATGCGCGATCCGCTAGGAAGGGGGCGAGGCCGGCAGTCGCCGGCAAAGTCACCGGGTCGCGAAGAAGGGGTTTTCCATGTGCGGAATCGTCGGCATCCTCGGATATGCACCAGTTGCGGCCCGGCTGACGGACACCCTGCGGCGGCTGGAATATCGCGGCTATGATTCGGCCGGCATCGCCACCATCGAGCCCGATGGCCGGCTTGCCCGCCGCCGCGCCCCCGGCAAGCTCCGGGCGCTGGAGGAGCTGCTCGGCCGCGCGCCGCTGACCGGCCACACCGGCATCGGCCACACCCGCTGGGCCACCCATGGCGCTCCCAGCGAGCGCAACGCCCATCCCCATGTCACCGGCCCGGTGGCTGTGGTCCACAACGGCATCATCGAGAATTTCCGCGCCCTGCGCGCCGAGCTGATCGCCGAAGGTGCCGTGTTCGAGAGCGACACCGACACCGAGGTCGTCTGCCAGCTGGTCGCCCGCGAGATGGCGGCAGGGGCCACGCCCCAGGAAGCCGTCAGCCGGGCGCTGCCGCGGCTGCACGGCGCCTTTGCCCTCGGCTTCCTGTTTGATGGCGAGGATGACCTGTTGATCGGCGCCCGCCGCGGCAGCCCGCTGGCCGTCGGTCTGGGCGAGGGCGAAGCCTTCCTCGGCTCGGACGCTATCGCCCTCGGTCCCTTCACCGACCGCATCATCTATCTGAACGACGGCGACTGGGTGGTGCTGACCCGCACCGGCTTCCAGATCCACGACGAGAGCGGCCAGCCGGTGGTGCGTCCGGCCCGGGTCATCCCGGCCAATGTCTCCCTGATCGAGAAGGGCAACTATCGCCACTTCATGGCCAAGGAGATCCACGAGCAGAGCGAGGTGGTGGGCCACACCCTCGGCGCCTATCTGGATCTGTCCGGTGGTCATGCCCGGCTGGGCGAGGATCTGCCGTTCGATTTCGCCAGGGTGTCGCGGCTGTCCATCAGCGCCTGCGGCACGGCCTATTATGCCGGCCTCATCGGCAAATACTGGTTCGAGCGCTATGCGCGGCTGCCGGTGGAAATCGACGTCGCCTCGGAATTCCGCTATCGCGAGCCGCCGCTGACCCCGGGGGAGCTGTCGCTGTTCGTCTCCCAGTCCGGCGAGACGGCGGACACGCTGGCGAGCCTGCGCCACTGCGCGGCGGAGGGGCTGGCGACGGCAGCCGTGGTCAACGTGCCGACCTCGACGATCGCCCGCGAGGCCGATGCGGTGTTCCAGACGCTGGCCGGCCCCGAGATCGGCGTCGCCTCCACCAAGGCGTTCACCTGCCAGCTGGCGACGCTGGCCTGTCTGGCGATCGCCGCCGGGCGGGCGCGCGGCGTGCTGACGCCGGCGGCGGAGGCCAAGCTGGTGGCGGATCTGGCGGAAGTACCGCGGCTGATTTCCGAGGCGCTGCGGCTGGAGCCCCAGATCGAGGCCCTGTCGCGCCGTCTGGCCCGGGCCCGGGACGTGCTCTATCTCGGCCGCGGCACCAGCTATCCGCTGGCGCTGGAAGGCGCGCTGAAGCTCAAGGAAATCTCCTACATCCACGCCGAGGGCTATGCGGCGGGCGAGCTGAAGCACGGCCCCATCGCGCTGGTGGACGAGAACCTGCCGGTGGTGGTCATCGCCCCTCATGACGCGCTGTTCGAGAAGACCGTGTCCAACATGCAGGAAGTGGCCGCCCGCGGCGGCCGCATCATTCTGGTCACCGACCGGCGCGGGGCGGAAGCCGCCGGTGTCGCCACGGTGGAAACCCTGATCCTGCCGGATGCGCCGGCCATTGCCGCGCCGCTGGTCTATGCGGTGCCGATCCAGCTGCTCGCCTATCACACCGCCGTGTTCAACGGCACCGATGTCGATCAGCCGCGCAACCTCGCGAAATCCGTCACGGTCGAATAAGATCGTCGCCGGGCGCCCCGGGCGAGGGAGATTCATGGCGGACGCGGACGACGAGATGCCGGAAGACCCCCGGCCCCGGTTCGGGGCGGGGGCCCGCCTCCGGACCTACTTCCTCACCGGTCTGGTGATCGCGGGGCCGCTGGCCATCACCCTCTATCTCACCTGGTCCTTTGTCGGCTGGGTGGATGCGTGGGTGAAGCCCTTCCTGCCGCTGCGCTACAATCCGGATACCTATTTCGACTTCCCGATCCCCGGTGTCGGCCTGCTGGTGGCCATCACAGGGCTGACGGTGCTGGGCTTCCTCACCGCCAACATCGTCGGCCGTTCCCTGGTGTCGGTCGGGGAATATCTGCTCGGGCGCATGCCCGTGGTGCGCAATCTCTATTCCGCGCTGAAGCAGATGTTCCAGACTGCCGTCTCCGGCTCCGGCCGCAACTTCTCCCGTGCCGCCCTGATGGAGTGGCCGAGGAAGGGCGTGTGGTCGCTGGTGCTGGTGGCGGGCCCGGCCCGCGGCGAGGTAGCGGCCCGGCTGACCGATCAGGGGCCGATGGTCTCCGTCATCCTGCTGGCGACCCCCAACCCTACCTCGGGCTATCTGATGTTCGTGCCCGAGTCCGATCTCGTCTATCTCGACATGCGCGTGGAAGAGGCGCTGAAGCTCGTCATCTCCATCGGCCTCGTGGTGCCGGATTTCCCGGCCCATCCGCCTGCTGTCGTCGGGGAGCCGCCCGCAGGCGTCACCACCCGCGCGCCGGCCAGCGCCCCGGGACAGGCGGGCTGACACCCGCCTGCCGGCGGCCGACCCCGGTTGGCTCAACGGCGCCGGTGCGCATTTTCCGGTCGGGTGCAGGCGGGGGAAGCGTGTAGAACGGGATGACCCCTCTGTCGGCGCCCGATTCGTCCGCGGTGTCCGGCCTTTCCCGTCTCCCGAGCCGTCGACCGAGCTGCCATGTCCGCGCCGCTGCCGCCCCAGCCGTCTCTTCTGTCCGATGTGTCCGGCCGCGCCATCGGCGCCGGCATCGTCGCCTCCATCGTCGGCTATGTCTCCACCTTCGCCATCATCATTCAGGCGCTGACGGTCGCCGGTGCCACCACGGGGCAGGTCGCTTCGGGGCTCCTGGCCATGGGCATCGCCCAGTTTGTCGCCTCCATCATCCTGTGCGTCTCGACGCGGATGCCGGTGTCGATCGCCTGGTCGACGCCGGGGCTGGCGCTGCTGATTTCCAACGGCGCCATGCCCGGCGGCTTTGCCGAGGTGGTGGGCGGCTTCGTCATCTGCGGCGGCCTCATCATCCTGTGCGGTCTGTGGAAGACCCTCGACCGGCTGGTGCGTGCCATTCCGCCCACGCTCGCCAACGCCATGCTCGCCGGCGTGCTGCTGAAGCTGTGCCTGAAGCCCTTTGCCGCCGTCGGCATTGCGCCGGCCGAGGCGCTGGCCGTGGTGGCGACCTGGGCCATTGTCGGCCGCTTCTACAAGCTCTGGGCCGTGCCGGCGGCGCTGGCGGTGGCGGCCGGCATCGTGATCGCGGAATCCACCGGCTCCGTGCTCGGCTCCGGCCCGCTGCTGCCGGAGCTGGATTTCGTCACCCCGGTGTTCACGCTGTCCGGCCTCGTCAGCGTCGGCCTGCCGCTGTTCCTCGTCACCATGGCCTCCCAGAACATTCCGGGCCTCGCCATCCTCTCGGTCTATGGCTACCAGCCGAAGACCCCGCCGGTATTCGTCATCACCGGCATCGGCAGTCTCGTCAGCGGCCTGTTCGGCGCCATCCCGATCAACCTCGCCGCCATCACCGCCGCCATGTGCGCCAGCCCCGAGGCCCATCCGGATCCGGCCCGGCGCTGGGTGGCAGCGCTGACCAGCGGCGTCGGCTATCTCGGCTTCGGCCTGATCGCGGCCATCGCCACCGGCTTCGTCGCCAACGCGCCCACCCTGCTGATTGCCGCCGTCGCCGGCCTGGCCCTGCTCAACGCCTGCGGCGCCGCCCTCGTCTCGGCGCTTACCGACCAGAAGGAACGGCTGGCCGCCCTCGTCACCTTCATGGTGGCGGCAACCGACCTGACCTTCTTCGGCGTCGGTTCGGCGTTCTGGAGCCTGATTGCGGGCGGGGCGGTGTACTTGCTGTATCGTCGTACCTGACATCGGGCTGCCGCCCGAACCCGCTTGGAGGCCCGTGGGCCTCCAAACCTCTCCCCTTTTTTGAAAGAATAACGAGAGGGTCCGGGAGGCGTCAGGCCTCCCGGTCAGGGGATCGGGGGCAGATGCCCCCGAAGCTAACCGGCATTCAGCAGCCGCACCGACTGGTCCCGATCAAACAGATAGAGCAGCGTCCGCAGCGCTTCGCTGCGCGGGCCGGCAAGCTCCGGATCGGTGGTGACGATGAGGCGGGCGTCGTCGCGGGCGGCGTCCACGAGGTCGCCGTGGACGGCGGGGTCGGCGATGCGGAAGGCGACGAGGCCGCTCTGGCGGGTGCCGAGCAGATCGCCTTCGCCGCGCAGCTTCAGGTCTTCCTCGGCGATGCGGAAGCCGTCCTCGCTCTCGCGCAGGATGGCGAGGCGGGCGCGCGCCGTTTCGCCCAGCGGCGCCTTGTAGAGCAGCAGGCAGGTGGAGGCGGCGCGGCCGCGGCCGACCCGGCCGCGCAGCTGGTGCAGCTGGGCGAGGCCGAAGCGCTCGGCATGCTCGATCACCATGATGGTGGCGTCCGGCACGTCCACGCCCACCTCTATGACGGTGGTGGCGACGAGAATGCGGATCTCGCCCTCGCGGAAGGCGGCCATGGCGCGGTCGCGCTCGGCGGCCTTCATCTGGCCGTGGACGAGGCCGACCCGGTCGCCGAACCGGGTCTGGAGCGCGGCGAAGCGCTCCTCGGCGGCGGCCAGATCCAGCATCTCGTTCTCGCTGACCAGCGGACACACCCAGTAGGCCTTGGCCCCCTTGGCAACCGCCGATTCCAGCCGGCCGACGACTTCGTCCAGCCGGTCGAGCGGGATGGTGCGGGTGTCGACCGGCGTGCGGCCGGGGGGCTTCTCGTCGAGACGGGAGGCGTCCATGTCGCCGAAATAGGACAGCACGAGAGAGCGCGGAATGGGGGTTGCCGTCATCACCAAGGTGTCGACGCCGCGGCCCTTGGCGGAAAGCGCCAGCCGCTGTTCCACGCCGAAGCGGTGCTGCTCGTCGATGCAGACCAGCGCCAGATCGTGGAAGACCACGTCGTCCTGAATGAGGGCGTGGGTGCCGACGACGATGGCGATGTCGCCGGAGGCAAGGCCGGCCAGGGTCTCGGCCCGGGCTTTCGCCCGGTCGCGGCCGGTGAGAAGCGCGGTCTTCAGGCCGGCGGCCTCCGCCAGCGGCTGCAGGGTGGCGAAGTGCTGGCGGGCGAGCAGCTCGGTCGGTGCCATCAGGGCGGACTGGCCGCCACTTTCGGCCACATGGGCCATGGCCGAGAGCGCCACCACGGTCTTGCCGGAGCCGACATCGCCCTGCAGCAGGCGCAGCATGCGCTCCGGCTTTTCCAGATCGGCGACGATCTCTCCGATCGCCCGGGTCTGGGCGCCGGTGAGGGCAAAGGGCAGGGCCGCTTGCAGCCGCGTGGTGATTGCGCCCGTGCCCGGCCGGGCAAGGCCGCGCTGGCGGCGCTCCGAGGCGCGCACGAGGGCCAGCGTCAGCTGGTTGGCCAGCATTTCATCGAAGGCAAGGCGGCGCCGCGCCGGGGCATCGGGCAGCAGGTCGGCGGGGTCCTCGGGGGCATGCAGGCGGGCGAGACAGGTGGCGAAATCCGGCCAGCCGGCCCGCGCCAGCCACGCCGCATCCTGCCATTCCGGCAGGGTCGGCACTTCCTTCAGGGCCTCGCGGGCGATGCGGCCCATCACCTTGCCCGAGAGGCCTTCGGTGAGGCCGTAGACGGGATCCAGCGGCGGCAGCCGGTCGGCGTCCTCGGGGGCGAGCACATAGTCCGGATGGGCCATCTGCGGCCGGCCATTATACC
The DNA here is from genome assembly GCA_050689115.1 of Segnochrobactraceae bacterium EtOH-i3. Classification (GTDB taxonomy): domain Bacteria; phylum Pseudomonadota; class Alphaproteobacteria; order Rhizobiales; family Segnochrobactraceae; genus JBBSSF01. The sequence continues at coordinate 145,425 of JBOGCN010000001.1, forward strand.
ATTCCACCGTGCCCGAGAGGATGCGCCGGCTGCCCGGCGGCATCAGGGTGGTGAGGGCATCGGCCCGGCCGTGAAAATAGATGAGGGCGATCTCGCCGCTGTCATCGAAGGCCAGCACCCGGTAGGGGCTGCGGCTGCCGCGCTCGGGGATCTCGTGCCGGTCGATGGTCACCTCAAGGGTGACCACGCCGCCATGGGGGGCGCGGGCGATGCCGGGGCGGGCGCGCCGGTCGATGGCGCCGGTCGGCAGGTGCAGCAGGATGTCGATCACCCGCGCCGGCGTGGTGTCCGGGTGCGGCAGCAGCCGGTCGAAGGCGGCCGCCAGCTTCGGCCCGACGCCCTTGATGCGGGTGGCGGGCTTGAATAGCGGGTTCAGGATCTCCGGACGCATCGGCGGCCCTTCGGATGGGTGAGGGAGCGGGCGGCGGGCTTTCAGATCCCGAAGTCGCCGGCCTCGTTCTGGTAGACCTGCATGTCGAGCACCGGCGTCTCCCGGCCGAGGCGGGAAAGGAGGTCGGTGGTCTGGCCGCGATGATGGGTCTGGTGGTTGACCACATGGGCAAGCACGCTGGCCAGCGGCTGGGCCCGGGGCACGCCGGCCGTGGTGGTGAAATAGAGCGGCGCCTCCAGCTGTTCCAGATCCAGCCCGCCGGCGAGCGCGATCAGCCGGGCATCGAGATCGGCGCGCACGGCGCGGAGCTCGGTGAAGTCGGGGAAGGGACAGGCATCCAGCCGGGTGAAGCCGGCGATGCGGCCCTCGATGCGATCGAGCCAGATGGTGTCGGCGACGATGAGGTGATTGAGGGTACCGGTGATCGACTTGAAGAAGGCGCCGAGATCTCGGCTGCGCTCGTCGTCGTCAAGCGGAGCCACGGCATCATAAAGGCGCCGGTTGGCCCAGGCATTGTAGCCGAAGCCCATCTGGAAAAAGCGCTGCATGGCGATCGCTCCCTGAACCCGTCGTGCACCGGCCGCTGATCCGGCGGCCGTGCGTTCCTCTCCTTGCGACGAAAGCGGGGGGCGTGTAAACGTCCGCCCGTCTTTCCGTCCGTCTTCCATCCCGTCTGTTCGCGGCGGTCCGGCCCGGAAGCGGATGCCCGGGGCCTCCCTCCGGGTGCCCGGCCGACCCTGCTAGTTGCAACCTTTTCCCCAAGCGAGGACCATCATGGCGATCGAGCGTACCTTCTCGATGATCAAGCCGGACGCGACGAAGCGTGGCATCACCGGCAAGATCGTCGACAAGCTGGAGTCGGCCGGCCTGCGCGTGATCGCGCAGAAGCGCATCCACATGAGCCGCGCCGTTGCGGAAGCCTTCTATGGCGTCCACAAGGGCCGTCCGTTCTATGACGAGCTGTGCGACATGATGTCGTCCGGCCCGGTCGTGGTGCAGGTTCTGGAAGGCGAGAACGCCATCCTGAAGAACCGCGAAGTGATGGGCGCCACCAACCCGGCCAACGCCGCCGAGGGCACCATCCGCAAGGACTACGCGCTGTCGATCGGCGAGAACTCCATCCACGGCTCCGACGCTCCGGAGACCGCGGCCGAGGAGATCGCCTTCTTCTTCTCCAAGATCGAGATCGTCGGCTGATCCAGCCCGGCCTCTGCGGACAGCCGGACCCGTCCGGGCCGTCCGCCTCCGGCCGGGAGCACCATCCGGCCTGACCATCCGGGCTCCCGCCTCCCGCGGGGGCCCTTTTTCTTGACCGGACCGGACAGATCCGTTGCAGCCCGGGCACAGTTGCCGCTTCTCTCGTGCACCCGCTTCCGTAGCGCCGCAGTTTGCGATAGCGCAATGAAGACGAAGGTCGGGTTTTCCCTCGGCCGCCCGTGTCCACCGGTTTTCCTCCACCGGATGAGCGGGCCCGGGGGAGGAATGGTGCTCCGCGGGATGAAGTCCTCATTCGTGCGGGGGGCCGTGTTGCAGCCGCGCGGATGAGGAACCGGACCGCGCGCGGCATTTTCTGTCTTCTCGAGAGAACGTGCGCTCATCATGCAGCGGCTGAACGTGACCCCTTCTTCCGGCCGGCGCCTCGTGGCGTCGATCCTTGGCCTCGCCGCCCTTGCCGCCGTCATGACGGCCCCGGCGCGCGCGCAGGATGCCAGCCCGGATACCGCCCGCCGCCATGTCTTCGATGCCTGCATCGTCGATCTCTGGAAGAAGGCGAAGACCAAGCCGGAAATGGACGCCGTCTCCAACCGCTGCCGCTGCGCCTCCCAGAAGGCCATGGCGTCGCTGACGGTGGAAGAGGCCGAGACGGTCTCCTGGTCGAAGCCGCTCACCGGCAAGCCCCGGGATGCGGTCTATGAGGCCCTGAAGACCTGCAACTGATTTTCCTCGTCTTTTCGCTCCCGCCGCGCCGGATCCGTCCGGGGCGGGGGCGGACGACGGGTGGACAAACGGAAAACGGCCGGATCGCCCGCGGGGCGTCCGGCCGTTTTTTGTCGTAGAGGAGTTTCGCGTCTCATACCAAAGATCCCTGAAAGGGGGCTTTGGTATTCCGATGCAGATTTCCCATACCATTGGTGCATATGGGAAATCTGAAGCTCTTCAGGCGCACGGTGCGGTCAGCACTTGCGTGCCTGGTATCAGACCTCGGGCCACACGAAGGCCGGCGGGGGTGCGAGCGGCCGGTCGAGACGGACATGGCCCTTTTCCACCCGGGCATGGCCGCCGGCGACGAGGGCAAGCGCCAGCGGATAGAGCCGGTGTTCGGCCTGCAGTACCCGGGCGGCGAGGCTGTCGGGATCGTCGCCATCCAGCACCGGCACGGCGGCCTGGGCGATGATCGGCCCGTCATCCATTTCCGCCCGCACGAAATGCACCGAGCAGCCATGCAGCCGCACACCGGTTTCCAGCGCGCGCTCATGGGTGTGCAGACCCTTGAAGGCCGGCAGGATGGAGGGGTGGATGTTGATCATCCGGTCCTGCCAGCGCGTGACGAACCAGGGCGTCAGCAGCCGCATGAAACCGGCCAGACAGATCAGCTCGACCCCGCGGCCGGCGAGCACGGCATCGAGGGCAATCTCGAAGCTCTCCCGGTCCGGATAGGCGCGATGGTCGACGACATCGGTGGCGATGCCGGCCTCGGCTGCCCGCTCCAGCGCGCCGGCCGTCGGCCGGTTGGAGACCACGCAGGCGATCTCCGCCGGAAAGGCCGGATCGGCCGCCGCGCTGATGAGGGCGGCCATGTTGGAGCCGCGCCCGGAAACGAGAATGCCCACCCGGCGCCGGGCGGAAACCGGAGAGGTCATCGGAAGGCTCACCGTGCGAGATCGAGACGGCCGGAATAGAGCACCGGCTCGGCGCCGCGGGGCACCAGGGTGCCGATACGGCTGACGGACTCGCCGAACTCGCCGAAGCGGGCAGCCACCGCCGGCACGGCCTCTTCCGGCACCACGACCACCATGCCGACGCCGCAGTTGAAGGTGCGCAGCATTTCCGTCTCTTCCATGCGGCCAAGGTCGGCCAGCCAGCCGAACACCGGCGGCACGTTGATGGAGGAGAGGTCGATGGCCGCCGAGACATCATCGGGCAGCACGCGCGGCAGATTTTCCGTCAGGCCGCCGCCGGTGATGTGGGCGAGCGCCTTCACGGGCAGGCCGTCGCGCAGCACGCCGAGGACCGAGCGGACATAAATCCGGGTCGGGGTGAGGAGGGCCTGACCGAGGGTCCGCTCCGGCGCAAACGGGGCGGGCACCGACCAGCCGAGACGGGACTCGTAGACGAGCTTCCTGACCAGCGAGAAGCCGTTGGAGTGCACGCCCGAGGAACCGAGGGCAAGCAGCACGTCGCCAGCCTTCGCATCGGGGCGGGGCAGCAGCGCGTCGCGCTCGACGGCGCCGACGGCAAAGCCGGCGAGATCATAGTCCGCGCCCTGATAGATGCCGGGCATTTCCGCCGTCTCGCCGCCGATGAGGGCACAGCCGGCATCCCGGCAACCCTCGACGATGCCGGCGATGACTTCGGTGGCGGCCGCCACATCCAGCTTGCCGGTGGCGAAATAGTCGAGAAAGAACAGCGGCTCGGCGCCCTGCACGATGAGATCGTTGACGCACATGGCGACCAGGTCGATGCCGACGCGGTCGTGGATGCCGGCTTCGATGGCGATCTTCAGCTTGGTGCCGACGCCATCATTGGCCGCCACCAGCAGGGGATCCCTGAAGCCCGCGGCCTTCAGGTCGAACACGCCGCCGAAGCCGCCGATGGCCGCATCGGCGCCGGAGCGGGCAGTGGAGCGGACCAGCGGCGCGATGGCCTTCACGAGCTGGTTGCCCGCATCAATGTCGACGCCCGCGGAGGCGTAGGTCGCAGGCGTCGAGCGCGGGGCGTCGGACATGGCGCGGATTCCCGGGGTTGAAAACAGAACTCTTTGGTCGCGGGAATGGACCACGCACGCGGCGGATTCAAGCCCTTTCCCGGGAAAGCGCACGGATTTCGCGCGTGCCGCCTCGCTTGACGCTCGCCCGGGGCACTGCCTATCTGGGGGACGGGACAGCGGAACGGGGGTCGGTCGCGCCCATGAGCCTCAAGCGTCAGTTCGCCTTCTGGGTCGCGGCCTTCTGTGGCTTCGCCTTTTTCCTCTATCTGTTCTCCGGCATCCTGCTGCCCTTCATCGCGGGCATGTTCCTCGCCTATCTGCTCGATCCGGTGGCCGACCGGCTGGAGCGGCTGGGCTTCAGCCGGCTGCTTGCCACCTTCACCATCCTGTTCGTGTTCGTCATCCTGTTTGCCGTCACCCTCATCATCATCCTGCCGGTGATCGGCCACCAGCTGGCCGGCTTCATCGGCCGGCTGCCGGATTATGTGTCCCAGCTGCAGGATTTCTTCGCCCGGCGCGCCCGCGGCGGCCGCATCGCGGCGGCGGCGGGCATGTCGGCGGATGATCTGAAGTCCTCGGTGTCGACGCTGGTGACCGAGGCGGCGAGCTGGCTCGGCAAGCTGGCCCAGGGCATCTGGTCCGGCGGGCAGGCGCTGATGTCGGTGGTGTCGCTGCTGTTCGTCACCCCGGTGGTGGCCTTCTATCTGCTGCTCGACTGGGACCGCATGGTCGCCAAGGTGGACAGCTGGCTGCCCCGCGACCATGCCGACACCGTGCGCACGCTGGCGCGGGAAATGAACGACGGCATCGCCGGCTTCATCCGCGGGCAGGTGCTGGTATGCCTCCTGCTCGGCAGCTATTTCGCCCTGGCCCTCAGCGTGGTCGGACTCAATTTCGGCCTTCTCATCGGCATGATGATCGGCCTCATCTCCTTCATCCCCTATGTGGGATCGGCGACGGGGTTTCTGGTCTCGGTGGGGGTGGCGATCGCCCAGTTCGCCCCCGACGACTGGTTCAGCGTGGTGCTGGTGGTGGCGATCTTCGGCCTCGGCCAGTTCATCGAGGGCAACATCCTCCAGCCCAAGCTGGTGGGTGGCCATATCGGGCTGCATCCGGTGTGGCTGATGTTCGCCCTGTTCGCGTTCGGCTCGCTGTTCGGCTTCGTCGGCATGCTGGTCGCGGTGCCGGCCGCGGCGGCCGTCGGCGTGCTCTGCCGCTTCGTGCTGCGCACCTATCTCAAAAGCCCCTATTATAAAGGGGCCGATCCGGCAGAGGACGACCTGGCGTGAGTGCCGACGATCCCGATTCCCGCCAGCTGGTGCTGCCGCTGGCGCTGCCGCCTGCCCAAGGGCGTGACGAGTTCGTGGCGACGCCGGCGAACCGGGCGGCCCTGCGTCTGGTCGATGCCTGGGAGACGACCCCGGCGCCGCTTGCCGTCATCGTCGGCCCCGATGGCTCCGGCAAGAGCCATCTGGCCGCCATCTGGGGCGCTCGGACCGGTCGGCCGGTGCTGCCGGCGGCCCGTCTCGGCAGTCTCGATCCGATCTCGCTGGTCGCTGGCGGCGATGTGGCGCTGGAGGATGTCGACGGCCCCGGCCTCGATCAGACGGCGCTGTTCCATCTCTTCAATGCCGCCCGCGGCGCGGGCGCCCGTATCCTGATGACGGCGCGCACCGCCCCCGAGCACTGGCCGATCGTCACCGCCGACCTGCGCTCGCGTCTCAGGACCGCGATCCCCGTGGAAATCGGCCCGCCCGACGAGGCGCTGTTGCCGGCGATCCTGATGAAGCTGTTTCTCGATCGCGGTCTCGATGTCGATCCGGGGGTGCTCGATTATCTGACCGCCCGCATGGAGCGCAGCTATGCGGCGGCCGGCGCTCTGGCCGAGGCCATCGACCGGCGCTCCCTGGCACTTGGTCGCCGGCCGACCCGGCGCATCGCCGCTGCCGCCCTGGAGGATCTGGGGCTGGGGGGCGATCCCGAGGCGGAGGATCCGGCGTGACCCGCCCGTTTTTTCGATCCGCCAGCATGTGGCATCCGGCCGCGGCCGGGCTGACGCTCAGCGGCGCCGGCCGCGGCCTCGTCCACGCCCGCCGGCAGGTGGCGCTGGCGGAGGAGGAAGACCCGCCCCCGCGGCTTTGCCGGCGTCTGGCGCTGGTGCGGCGCCGGCGCGGGGCGGCAGCCCTTGGCCCGCGCGCCCCGGACGCAGACCCGTTGGGGCAGAACGCCCGATTGCGGGGCATGAAAAAAGCGTCACACTCGGTCGCTATGCCAGACAGGAATCGCGGAGAGGCGATCTGGCGGGGGAGCGGGTTGACCATGAACGAGGCAGTCATCAGCGGTGCGGGCGCGGGTAGCGGGACCGGAGAGGACCTCCGGCAGTCGCCCGCCCGCTTCGTCAACCGCGAGATCTCCTGGCTCAATTTCAATCGCCGTGTCCTGGAAGAATCGGAAAATCCGAATCATCCGCTTCTGGAGCGGCTGCGGTTCCTGTCGATCTCGGCCAACAATCTCGACGAATTCTTCATGGTCCGGGTCGCCGGCCTGCGCGGGCAGGTGCGCGCCCGGGTCGACAGCCCCAGCGATGACGGCCTGACGCCGTCGGAGCAGCTTGTCCGCATCGGCGAGGGCGTCAGCGCGCTGCAGACCGCCCAGCAGTCCCGCTGGGCCGTGCTGCGCGAGGAGCTGGCGGCAGCCGGAATCGTCATCGTCGCGCCAGACCAGCTGCGGCCGGACGAGCGGGAGTGGCTGGAAGGCTATTTTCTCGATCATGTCTTCCCGGTGCTGACGCCGCTGGCCATCGACCCGGCGCACCCGTTCCCGTTCATTCCCAATCTCGGCTTCTCGCTGGTGCTGGAGCTGTCCGGGCCGACCGGCGAGCACATGATCGCGCTCATCCGCGTCCCGGCCCAGGTGGAGCGCTTCATCCGCCTGCAGCCCTCGGACAGCGCCGGCGAGGTGCGCTTCCTGGCGCTGGAGAACGCCATCGGCCTGTTCATCGGCCGGCTGTTCCCGTCCTATTCCGTGCGCGGCTCCGGCGCCTTCCGGGTGATCCGGGATTCGGATCTGGAAATCGAGGAAGAGGCGGAGGACCTCGTCCGCCTGTTCGAGACTGCCCTGAAGCGCCGCCGGCGCGGCTCCGTCATCCGGCTGGAGATCGAGGCGGCGACGCCCGAGCCGCTGCGCAATTTCGTGGCCACCGCTCTCAGCGTCACCGCGGACGAGATTTTCCTGGTGGAAGGGGCGCTGGCGCTGAACGACTTCGCCCAGCTCGTCAATCTGGAGCGGCCGGAGCTGAAGTTCACGCCCTATCAGGCGCGCTTCCCCGAGCGGGTGCTGGACCATGCCGGCGACTGCTTCGCCGCGATCCAGGAAAAGGACATCGTCGTCCATCACCCCTACGAGTCCTTCGACGTCGTGGTGCAGTTCCTGAACCAGGCGGCGCGGGATCCGGATGTGGTCGCCATCAAGCAGACCCTCTATCGCACCTCCAAGAACTCGCCCATCGTCAAGGCGCTGGCGGAAGCGGCCGAGGCCGGCAAGTCGGTGACGGCGCTGGTGGAGCTGAAGGCGCGCTTCGACGAGGAAGCCAATATCGGCTGGGCGCGCAATCTGGAGCGGGCCGGCGCCCAGGTCGTCTTCGGCTTCCTGGAGCTGAAGACCCATGCCAAGCTGTCCATGGTGGTGCGGCGCGAGGGCGGGCGACTGGCCACCTACTGCCACATCGGCACCGGCAACTATCACCCGATCACCGCCCGCATCTATACCGATCTCAGCTACTTCACGACGGATCCCGAGATCGCCCAGGACGTCACCCGGGTGTTCAACTTCATCACCGGCTATGCCCAGCCGGGCGAGCTGTCGCGGCTGGCCATCTCGCCGCTGACGCTGCGCCAGCGCATTCTCGACCACATCGACGCCGAGATCGTGCACGCCCGCGCCGGCCGGCCGGCCCAGGTGTGGCTGAAGATGAACTCTCTGGTCGATGCCCAGATCATCGACGCGCTCTATGATGCAAGCCGGGCCGGTGTCGAGGTCGACCTGATCGTGCGCGGCATCTGCTGCCTGCGTCCGGGGGTGCCGGGGCTGTCGGAAAATATCCGGGTGAAGTCCATCGTCGGCCGCTTCCTGGAGCACAGCCGCATCTTCTGCTTCGGCAATGGCCATGGTCTGCCGTCGCCGGATGCGGTGGTCTATATCGGCTCGGCCGACATGATGCCGCGCAATCTGGACCGCCGGGTGGAGGCGCTGGCGCCGATCATGAACCCGACGGTGCACGCCCAGATTCTCGACCAGATCATGGTCGCCAACCTCACCGACAACCAGCAGAGCTGGCGGCTGCTGCCCGATGGCAGCCACGAGCGCATCGTGCCGGCGGAGGGCGAGGAGCCCTTCAACGCCCATCATTATTTCATGACCAACCCGTCATTGTCCGGCCGCGGCAAGTCTCTCCAGGCAGACTCGCCCCGCCCGGTCGTTTCCCGTCATGACCGGAGCGGACACACCTTTGCATATTGAACCTGAAAGCGGAGCGGCACCCGGACGGCTGGCCGGACATGGCCCCGTCGGCGTGATCGATATCGGATCCAACTCGGTCCGCCTGGTGGTCTATGAGCGGCGGGCGCGGACCCCGACACTGCTGTTCAACGAAAAGGTGCTGGCCGGTCTCGGGCGCGGGGTGGCCAGCACCGGCCGCCTCAACGAGCAGGCGGTGGAGCAGTCCATCGCCGCGGTGCGCCGCTTCCGGGCGCTGTGCGACCGCTTCGGCGTGGTCTCCCTGGACGTGCTGGCAACCGCCGCGTCCCGGGATGCCAGCAACGGCCCGGCCTTTCTGGCCGAGGTCGAGCGCCTCACCGGCGTGACGCCGGCGCTGCTGAGCGGCCCGGAGGAAGCCTATCAGGCCGCCATGGGCGTCATCGCCGGCTTCTGGAAGCCCGATGGCATCGCCGGCGATCTCGGCGGCGGCAGCCTGGAGCTGATCGACATCCGGGGCAGCACCATCGGCGCCGGCCGCACCTTCCCGCTGGGCGGCCTGCGCCTGCAGGACCTGACCGACGGATCGGTGCGCAAGGCCGAGAAGCTCGCCTCCGAGGCGCTGGCGAAGTCGGATCTTCTGGCCGGCGGACAGGGCCGCAGCTTCTATGCCATCGGCGGCACCTGGCGGTCGCTGGCCCGTCTGCACATGGCCCAGACCGGCTATCCGCTGCATGTGATGCACCATTATTCCATGGCCGCCTCCGAGGCGCTGGACTTCTGCCGCACCATTGCCCGCGGCGATCTGGACAGTCTGGACTGCATCGAAGTGGTGTCTCGCCAGCGGCGCGGGCTGCTGCCCTATGGTGCCGTGGTGCTGGGCGAAGTCATCAAGGCCGGCAAGTTCGACCGCGTCGTGCTGTCGGCGCTGGGGCTGCGCGAGGGCCATCTGTTCCAGAAGCTCGGGCCCGAGGAGCGCGCCGAGGATCCGCTGATTTCGGCCTGCGAGGAATTCAATTTCCTGCGCTCGCGCACGCCGGAGCTGGCGGCGGAACTCGTGCAGTTCACCGACACGGCGCTGGCCGCCATCGACATCGAGGAAACCGAGGACGAGCGCCGGCTGCGGGTGGCGGCCTGCCATCTTTCGGACATCGGCTGGCGGGCCCATCCGGACTATCGCGGCGAACAGAGCCTGTCGATCATCCAGAACGGCTCCTTTGTCGGCGTGGATCATCCCGGCCGGGCCTATCTGGCGCTGGCGGTGTTCTATCGCTATGCCGGCCTCGTCGACGAGGTGCTGTCGCCGCGCATCCGCGAGCTGGTGTCCACCCGGCTGAAGGAGCGGGCGCGCTCCCTCGGTTCGGCGCTCCGGATTGCCTATGTGATCGCCGGTGCCGTGCCCGGGGTCGTCGGCCGCTGCCGGGTCGAGCGGGCCGGCGAGCAGATCCGGCTGGTGCTGCCGGGCGATCTCGTCGACATCGACGGCGAGCGTCTGCGCAAGCGGCTGGACCAGTTCGCCAAGCTGGCGGGCATGAAGGGACAGGTGGTCGTCGGCGGCTGAGGCCGCGACCACACTCCGGCGACGCTCCGCACGGCTGGGCGTCGCCCAAGGGACCGTCAGGCGATGCGGGCGACCCGGCCACCGGGCAGCCGCTCCAGCCGGCCGGCCAGTTCCAGCTCGACCAGCAGCAGCTGGAGTTCGGGAATGGTGAGGCCGAGATCCCGGGACAGTTCGTCGACACTCACCGGCACGAGGCCCAAGGCCGAATGCAGGGCGGCCCGGGCATCGTTGCCGGGGCCATCGGCGGCGGGCGGGGTTTCGGGTTCGGCGAAGGGATGGTCGGGCATCGGCGGGCGATCCAGCAGCGGGGCGATGTCGGCGAGAATGTCGGCCGCCGAGCGCACCAGGGTGGCGCCGTCGCGGATGAGGGCGTTGCAGCCCTCCGCGCGCGGATCCAGCGGCGAGCCGGGCACGGCCATGACCTCGCGGCCCTGTTCGCCGGCAAAGCGGGCCGTGTGCAGGGAGCCGGAGCGCAGCGCCGCTTCCACCACGACGACCGCCAGCGAAATCCCCGAAATCAGCCGGTTGCGGCGCGGAAAATCCTTGGCCCGCGCCGTCCAGCCGAACGGCATTTCCGAGACGATGGCGCCGCCGGCCTCGACGATGCGGCGGAACAGGTCGACATGCTCCGGCGGATAGATGCGATCGAGCCCGCCGGCCATCACGGCAATGGTGCCGGTGGGCAGCGCCGCCTCATGGGCGGCCGCGTCGATGCCGCGGGCAAGCCCCGAGACGACGACCAGCTCGGCAACCCCCAGATCCCGGGCGATGAGGGCGGCGATCTTGCGTCCGCCAAGGGAGGCGGTGCGGGCCCCGACCAGGGCGACTGCCGGCCGGCGCAGCACGTCGCCGGTGCCGGTCACGGCAATCAGCGGCGGCGGCGCCTCGATGCGGGCGAGATCATGGGGATAATCGGCCTCGCCCAGCGCCACGAAGCGGGCGCCGGCAGCGTCGGCGGCGGCCAGTTCCCGGTCGACCTCGGCCTCGGAGGCGATGGTGACCGGACGTCCGCCGCCGCGGCGGGCGAGATCGGGCAGGGCCGCCAGCGCCGCCTGGGCGCCGCCAAAATGGTTGAGGAGGGTGCGGAAGGTGGTCGGCCCGACATTCTCGGACCGGATCAGTCGCAGCCACGCCCGCTTCTGGTCGCTTGTCAGGGCCAGCGGGGCGCGGGGGCGGGTCATTTCTTCTGTCCGATCCGGCTTTCGGTGCCCTTGAGCAGGCGGCTGATATTCTCGTGGTGGCGGGCCCACAGGATCACCGACAGCACCGCCATGACGAGGCCGAGCAGGGTGCGGCCGAGACCGATCAGCACGATCGGGGTGGCCAGCGCCGCCAGCAGCGCCGAGAGGGACGAATATTTCGTGACCTTGGCGGTGACGAGCCAGAAGGCACAGAAGCCGATGGCCGCCGGCCACCACAGGCCGAGGAGCACGCCGATATAGGTGGCGACGCCCTTGCCGCCGCGAAAGCCCAGCCACACCGGGAAGGTGTGGCCGAGGAAGGCGCCGATGGCGGCGACAAAGCCGAGATCGAAGCCGTAGAGCCGGGCCAGCAGCACCGCCGCCGTGCCCTTCAGGGCATCACAGAGCAATGTTGCCGCGGCGATCTTCCTGTTGCCGGTGCGCAGCACATTGGTGGCGCCGATGTTGCCGGAGCCGATGGCCCTGATGTCGCCAAGGCCCGCGGCCTTCGTCAGGATCAGGCCGAACGGGATCGAGCCGCACAGATAGCCGAAGGCGGCCGCCACAGCGAGGTTGGGCCACAGGGGCGACCAGGCGACCTGATCGAGAACGAGGAACTGATCGAGCACGGGGACAGTCTCCCGACCGGCGAATCCGGGGCCGGCCCGGATGGTCCGGCGTCAAGCGTAGGCGTGGACGGTGCGGCCTGCAACCAGCGTGCGCAGGACGCGCCCCTGGAAGCGGGCCCCCTCGAACGGGGTGTTCTTGGACTTGGACGCCATGTCCGTGTCCGAGACGATGACGGGGGCGCCGATATCCACCTGGATGAGATCGGCCGGTGCCCCGGGGGCAAGCGTGCCGGCTTCCAGCCCGAGGCGACGGGCCGGTGCGGTCGAGAGCACCTCCAGCAGCCGCTTCAGGCCGAGCTGCTCGTTGTGGACGAGGCGCAGGCCGGCGGCGAGCAGGGTTTCCAGCCCGACGGCGCCATCGGCGGCATCCGCGAAGGGATGGCGCTTGGTCTCCACATCCTGCGGGTCATGGCTGGAGACGATGATGTCGATGGTGCCATCGGCAATCGCGTCGATCATGGCGAGGCGGTCGGCCTCGGCCCTGAGCGGTGGCGACAGCTTCAGGAAGGTGCGGTAGCCCACCACGTCCATCTCGTTGAGGGTCAGATGGGTGATGGAAATGCCGGCGGTGACATCGGCGCCGCGGTCCTTGGCAGCGCGGATGGCAGCGGCCGATTCGGCGCACGAGATCTGGGCGGCGTGGTAGCGGCCGCGGGTCAGCGCCGCCAGCCGCATGTCGCGCTCCACCATGATGATCTCGGCTTCCCGCGGGATGCCCGAGAGGCCGAGCCGGCTGGCGGTCTCGCCCTCGTTCATCACGCCGGAGCCGACGAGATCGGTATCCTCGGGCTGGTGCACGACGAGGGCGCCGAACTCGCGCGCATAGGTCAGCGCCCGGCGCATCATGCGGGAATTGCTGACGGGCTTGTGGCCATCGGTGAAGCCGACGGCGCCGGCCTCGCACAGCAGGCCGATTTCCGTCATCTCGCGCCCGCCAAGGCCCTTGGTGAGGGCGGCCATGGGGTGAACGCGGACGATGGCCGTGTCCCGGGCGCGGCGCAGCACGAAATCCACCAGGGCGGGATCGTCGATCACCGGATCGGTGTCGGGCATGGTGACGATGGTCGTCACGCCGCCGGCAGCGGCTGCATGGGAGGCGCTGGCCAGGGTCTCGCGGTGCTCATGGCCGGGCTCGCCGATGAAGACGCGCATGTCGACGAGGCCCGGGGCGACGAGGTGGCCGCGGCAGTCGACGATTTCCGTGCCCTCGGGGGCGCCCTGATTGAGGACGCCGGGGCCGGCGGCCACGATCCGGCCATCCGCCACCAGCACGGCGCCGGTCGCGTCGAGATCCCGGGAGGGATCCACCACGCGGGCATGGGTGAACAGGATCGGGGAGTGCGCCGCTTCCATGGGTCAGGTCTTTCCGTGGGGTTCCGTCCGGGGCCGGCGGGCCGGCAGCGGACCCGGGAGACGGGGCTCCCGGCAAGGCAGCCGGCCATTGCGGGCCGGCCGTGCGGATCCGGTCCGGATCAGGTCGGCAGGTGCCGGGCGAGCGCTTCCAGCACCGCCATGCGGACGGCGACGCCCATTTCCACCTGCTCGCCGATGACGCTCTGGGGACCGTCGGCAATCGCCGGGTCGATCTCCACGCCGCGGTTCATCGGCCCCGGGTGCATGACAAGGGCGCCGGGGGCGGCAAAGGCGAGCTTTTCCGCATCCAGCCCCCAATAATGGAAATATTCCCGGGTGGATGGCACGAAGCCGCCGTCCATGCGCTCGCGCTGCAGGCGCAGCATCATCACGATATCGGCGCCGGCCAGCCCCTCGCGCATGCGGGTGAACACTTCCACCCCCATATTGTGGATGCCGGCGGGCAAAAGGGTCGGCGGGGCGATCACCCGCACCCGGGCGCCAAGCCGCGACAGCAGCAGGATGTTGGAGCGCGCCACCCGGGAATGCAGGATGTCGCCGCAGATGGCGACCGTGAGCCCGGCGATGCGGCCCTTGTTGCGGCGAATGGTGAGGGCATCCAGCAGCGCCTGGGTCGGGTGCTCGTGGGCGCCGTCGCCGGCATTGACCACGGAACAGCCGACCTTGCGCGACAGCAGCTCGACGGCGCCCGCCGCATGATGGCGCACGACGAGAATGTCGGGCCGCATGGCGTTGAGGGTCTGGGCGGTGTCGATGAGGGTCTCGCCCTTCTTCACCGAGGAGGAGGCGACCGACATGTTCATCACGTCGGCGCCCAGCCGCTTGCCCGCCAGTTCGAAGGACGACTGGGTGCGGGTGGAGGCCTCGAAGAAGAGGTTGATCTGGGTGCGGCCGCGAAGGGCGGAGCGCTTTTTCTCCACCTGGCGGTTCAGCAGCACCGCCTCCTCGGCAAGGTCGAGGAGGACGAGGATGTCAGCCGGCGAAAGCTGCTCGATGCCGAGCAGATGCCGGTGGGGGAAGGCGATCGGGCGAAGAGCAGCGTCGGTCATGAGCCACGCTGTAAAGCCCAAATCGGTCGGCGTCGCAAGGGATCCGCGTCGCCCGCGCTAGAATCCGTGCGGGAAGGCCCGCCCGCCGGCGGGAAGAGGGCGCCGGTGTGCGTCGCACCGCATAGGCGACGGACCGGGTGTGGTCTAACATGCCCGCAGCAGATGCCGACTCCGCCTTCCGCGGGGCCGGAAAGTGACGAGAAAGCTGGGGCCGTCCGTGGAGCAATCGACCGACCCGAGCCGCGCATCCGCGGCAGATCGATTCGCGCGCCGGGCTGCGGTGACGCGGCCGCCTTTTGCGGGCCGGGATCTTCACGCCGGCGATCCGCCCTTGCGTGCCGTGATCGAGCCCTTTGCCGATGCGGCGCTGGAGGCGGACCTGTCGGCGGCGGGCCTGTGGGCCGGCTCGGCGGAAGCGGCCGAGTTCGCGCGGCTGGCCAACCGCTTTCCGCCGGCGCCGGGCACCGATGCCGAGGGGATGCCGAGCCCGGAGGCCGACTGTCACCCCGCCTTCCACGCCCTGCTGCGGCGGGGCATTGCCATGGGGCTGTCGTCGTCCCTGTGGGAGGAGCGGCCGGAGGAATCTGGGCGGCGCCATGGCGCGCGGGCGGCCCGCCTCTATCTCGCGGCCCAGGCGGAACTCGGGCATCTCGCGGTGATGAGCGCCACCAGCGCCGCCGTGCCGGTGCTTTCCGCCCGGCGCGATGTGCTGGATGGCTGGCTGCCGCTGCTGTCCTCCCGGCGCTATGACCATCGCGCCCTGCCGGTGTCCGACAAGCTCGGCGTCACCCTCGGCCTCGGCATCGCCGAGACCAGGGCCGGCAATGATCCCCAGGCGATGGAGACCATCGCCGTGCCCGTGGGTGACGGTACCTGTCACCTCACCGGCACCAAGGCGTGGCTGACCCATCCGGCCGCCGATGCCTTTCTGGTGCTCGCCCGGGCCCCGGGCGGACCGTCGATGTTCTTCGTGCCACGCTTCCGCGGCGATGGCAGCCGCAATGCCCTGTCGCTGGAGCGGCTGCACGGGCTCTCTGGCCTGCGCTCGGCGCCGGTGGCCGAGATGGCGCTGAGCGAAGCCGATGGCTGGCTGATCGGGGCCGAGGGCGAAGGCGGGCGCTTCCTCACCGAAATCACCACCCTGACCCGGCTGGACGGGGCGCTGATGGCGGCCGGTGCCATGCGCGCGGCGCTGTCCCGGGCGGTGCACCAGGCCCGCACGACCCGCGGCATCAACGGTCTCCTCATCGACCAGCCGCTGATGCGCCGGGTGCTGGCCGACATGGCCGTGGATGTGGCCGCCAGCACCATCCTCGTCCTGCGGCTGGCCCGGGCCTTTGACCGGGCGGCCGAGAACCCGGACGAGGCGGCCTTTGCCCGGCTGATGACCCCGGCGGTGAAATTCTGGGTGAGCCGCGCCGCGCCGCCGCTGATCGCCGAGGCGATGGACTGCATCGGCGCGCCGGCGTTCGGCGAGGCGCATCCGCTCGCCCGCCTCCATGCCGATGCGCCCGGGCTGTCGCTGTGGGATGGCAGTGCCAACGGGCTGGCGCTCGATGTCGCCCGGCTGGCCCGGCGCTCGCCGGCGACGCTGGAGGCGGTGCGCGGCCTGTTCGCCCGCGACCTCGGCAAGGATGCCGACGTGCCCATGGACGACATTCGCGCCGCCGCCTCGGCCTCGGCCAACGACCCCGGCACCGCGCGCATCCTGACCGAACAGGTGGCGCTGGTGGCCGCCGCCGCCGCCCTCGCCAGCACGGCGCCGCGGGCGCTGACGGACGCCTTCCTCTCCACCCGGCTCGCCGGCCTCTGGCGCACCAGCTATGGCATGCTCGACCAGCGCCACGACGCCCGCGGCATCATCGACTATGTCTGTCCGCCGGTGGAGTGAGGTGCTTGGTCTGCATAAGGGGCTGATTTAATTTGTAAATCTCGATGCCGAAAAGCGGGCAGGGGGCTTCCGCTGCCTCACTCGGTGGGCGCGGGCGCCGGCGGCGCGCCGAAGATCGCGGCGTCCTCCTCGGCCTGGCGGGCGCGGCGGGCATCATCGCGCATGCGGTCCAGTGCGCCTTGCAGGATATAGGCGGCGGCGAGCTTGTCGACGAGATCGCCCCGGCGCGCCCGGGAGGCATCGGCATCGAGCAAGGTGCGGGTGACGGCGGCCGTCGACAGGCGCTCGTCCCAGTAGGCGACGGGCAGCGGGGTGAGGGGCGCCAGATTGCGCACGAAGGCGCGGGTGGCCTGTACCCGCGGGCCGGCGGAGCCATCCATGTTGAGGGGCAGGCCGATGACCAGCGCCCCCACCTCCTGCCGCTCGATCACCTTGAGCAGCGCCTGGGCATCGACGGAAAATTTGGTGCGTCGGATGGTTTCCAGCGGGCTGGCGATGGTGAAGCGCACATCGGAGAGGGCGAGCCCGATGGTCTTGGTGCCGAGATCGAGGCCGAGAAGACGCTGGCCCGGGGCAAGCGCCGCAACAATCTCGGCAAGGGACGGGGTATCGGCGGCCATCAGGAACAAGCTCCGGGGCGCGGTAACGCGCGGTCAGGGTCGCAAGGTGCGGGTCAGGGTCGCAAGGCGAAGTGTTCGGACGGGAAGCGGCGCGTCAGGGGGATGGATGCGTCCGCCCTGTCGTTGCTTCCCCGCATCCCCCCATGCTAGACCCGCGCCAGCGGTCCGCATAGCCGGATCATCTGATGGTGGAAGAACACAGGGGCGGGATCAGGCCATGTCGGTGGACGTCGCAACCGTGAAACGGATCGCCCATCTGGCGCGGATCGCGGTGGACGAGAGCGAGGCGCCGCGCCTCCAGAAGGAACTGGACGCGATCCTGGGGCTCGCCGAACAGCTGGCTGCCGTCAATGTGGACGGCGTCGAGCCCATGACGTCGGTGGCGCGCATGAAGCTGCGCGAGCGCGTCGATGTGGTGACCGATGGCGAGTGCGCCGACAAGGTGCTCGCCAATGCGCCGGCGACCGAGGACGGCTATTTCCTCGTGCCCAAGGTGGTCGAATAATCCCGCCTGTCCGCGGCCGGCCGGCATCAGGCCGGCGGCCCGCCGTCTTTCCGCAGCCTGCCCCGGGCGGGCTGCCTCAGGTTCGTCGCAGGACGCCATGACCGATTTGACCGAACTCACCATTGCCGAGGCTCAGAAGGGTCTGGCCGCCGGCGATTTCAGCGCCGTGGAGCTGACGGGCGCCTATCTCGGCGCCATGGAAGCCGCCCGCGCCCTCAATGCCTATGTGCTGGAAACGCCGGAAAAGGCGACCGCCATGGCCGCCGCCTCGGATGCCCGTCGCGCCAAGGGCGAGGCCCTGCCGCTGGATGGCATTCCGCTCGGCGTAAAGGATCTCTACTGCACCGAGGGCGTGCGCACGACGGCGTGCTCGCGCATCCTCGGCGATTTCGTGCCGCCCTATGAATCCACCGTCACCGCCAATCTGTGGCGCGATGGTGCGGTGATGCTGGGCAAGGTCTCGTGCGACGAGTTCGCCATGGGCTCCTCCAACGAGACCAGCGCCTTCGGGCCGGTGATCTCGCCGTGGCGGGCGGACGGCTCCGAGACGCCGCTGGTGCCGGGCGGCTCGTCCGGCGGCTCGGCGGCGGCGGTGGCCGCGCGGCTGGCGGCCGGCGCGACGGCGACGGATACCGGCGGATCCATCCGCATGCCCGCCGCCTACACCGGCACCGTCGGCATCAAGCCGACCTATGGCCGCTGCTCGCGCTGGGGCATCATCGCCTATGCGTCGTCTCTCGATCAGGCTGGCCCCATCGGCCGCACCGTCGAGGATTGCGCGCTGCTGCTGAAGTCCATGGCCGGGCCGGACGCGAAGGATTCCACCTGCGCCGACCTGCCGGTGCCGGACTATGCCGCGGCCATCGGCCGGTCGGTGAAGGGGCTGCGCATCGGCATTCCCCGGGAATATCGCGTGGACGGCATGCCGGCGGAAGTGGAGGCCCTGTGGGCCCGCGGCGCCGAGTGGCTGAAGGCCGCCGGCGCCGAGGTGGTCGACATCTCCCTGCCGACCACGCCCCATGCGCTGGCCGCCTATTATATCGTGGCCCCGGCCGAGGCGTCGTCCAACCTCGCCCGCTATGATGGCGTGCGCTATGGCCTGCGGGTGCCGGGCGACGACATCGTCGAGCAGTATGAGGCCACCCGCGCTGCCGGCTTCGGCGCCGAGGTGAAGCGGCGCATCCTGATCGGCACCTATGTGCTCTCGGCCGGCTACTATGATGCCTATTATGCCCGGGCCCAGAAGGTACGGACCCTGATCAAGCGCGATTTCGAGACCGCCTTCGAGGCCGGTGTCGATGCCGTGCTGGCGCCGGCCACCCCGACCCCGGCCTTCGCCATCGGCTCCAATGCCGATGCCTCGCCGGTGGAAATGTATCTGAACGACGTGTTCACCGTGACGGTGAACCTGGCCGGTCTGCCGGGCCTTGCCGTGCCGGCGGGTCTCTCGAAGGAGGGGCTGCCGCTGGGCCTGCAGCTCATCGGCCGGCCGTTCGGCGAGGAGGCGCTGTTCTCCCTCGGCCACGTCATGGAACAGGCCGCCGGCCATTTCAGCCCCCGGCGCTGGTGGGCCTGAGCCCACCCGTCATCGGGGCGCTATCGCACGCCCGAGAATCAAAGAAGCCCGCCGGAGGGGGACCCTTCCGGCGGGCTTCTTGCATGCGGGCATGGCGGATGCCGGAAAAGGCCTCAGGCCTGACGCTCCGGCACATGGAGAACGAGGCCATCAAGGGCCTCGGTGATGCGGATCTGACACGACAGCCGGGAAGTCGGCCGCACGTCATAAGCGAAATCGAGCATGTCCTCTTCCATGGGCTCGGGCTTGCCGGTAGCTTCGATCCAGGCATCATCGACATAGACATGGCAGGTGGCGCAGGCGCAGGCGCCGCCGCATTCGGCCTCAATCCCGGGCACGTTATTGCGCACCGCGGCTTCCATGACCGAGGTTCCGGGGCTCGCGTCCACCTTGTAGGACGTGCCGTCGGCGGTGACATAGGTGAGAGTGGCCATGGGTTCGCGCATCCGTGTTCGGGGGAATCGGAGAGAACTCCGATCAACAGGCTGGAACTGGAATAGCGCAAGCGCCGGCTGGGGGAAAGACGGCCCATCGGGCCGTCATTAACGCCCTGTTTGCCATAGGTTGGGGAGAAAGTCCCCGTTAGGGTTAACCAAATGTTGCGGCCCTCCCGGTTTCCTTGTTCCGGGGTGGGTCATGTGACATTAGGATTGGACGCGTAGAAACCGGGCGTGGTCTGCCGGAGAGATGAGTCGTTTCTCCGGATGCGTAATGACGGACCTCTCGGGATCGGGACGAAAAGGCGGCTGACAGAGATGGCGATCCAGACACCGAAGTCCAAGGATGCGACCGCGCTGGCCCTGTCGGCCGTTGAAGAGGCGCTGAAGCTGGATCTGGACGCGGGGTCTCAGGCGCAGGCGCCCGTCCCCGGTGGCGAGACGGCTGCCGCGTCCGCGACACCGGCCGACACCACCCAGCTCATGTCGTCCGCCATCGAGCGCGCCCTGATGGGCGAGGCCGGCGAGGCGGCAGCCGTCGAGACGACCGCGGCGCCGGCGCCGCGCGTGGCCGATCCGGCGCCGGCGCGCCGGGGCGGGGGCGGCGGTGGCCGGGACGGTGGCAAGGGCGGCCTGCAGCGGATGGCGGCCAATGATGACCGCCTGACCGCGCGCGGCCTCGCTCTCTCCGTCGACCGGCCGACCTCGAAGGCCCCGATCTATGTGGCGACCGGTGCGGCGCTCGGCTGGGCCGGCGTCGGCGCGGGCCTCATTCATTTCGGCTATTCCGACACGCTGACCGCCGTCGGCACCATTGCCGAGCTGCTGCGCGTGCCGGGCTTCCTGTCGTCGGTGCTGGCGGCCGCCCTGCCGGTGCCGGTCATCACCGGGGTCGGCTTCCTCATCTGGCGCCTGCAGGAGCTGCGCAACGCCTCGCGCTCCCTCACCGATGCGGCGCTGCGCCTGTCGGAGCCGGCGGGTGGCGCGGTCGGCGATGTCGCCATGGTCGGTCAGGCGATCCGGCGCGAAGTGGCGGCCATGGGCGATGGCGTCGACCGGGCGATCGCCCGGGCCGGCGAGCTGGAAATCCTCGTCCGGCGCGAAGTGTCGGCGCTGGAACGCTCCTACACCGACAACGAGAACCGCATCCGCTCGCTCATCGACGAGCTTGTCACCCAGCGCGAGGCGATCGTCGCCAACGCCGACCGGGTGCGGGCCGCGATCTCGGGCACCCATACCGATCTCGGCGACGAGCTGCGCACCGTGGTGGAGCGCATCCAGAAGGAAACCGAGGGCGCCGCCGCGCGCATCGGCGAGATTCTGGAGAGCGGCACCAGCCGGCTGACGGAAGCTCTCGACACCCGCACCGGCGTCATCAGCGAGTCGCTGGGCGGCGGTGCCGATCGCCTGCTGGAAGGCCTGACGGCCCGCGGCGCCGAATTTGCCGATCGCATCTCGGCCGAGAGCAAGGCGCTGACCGAGGCGCTGCAGCACACCGGCGAAACCGTCGCCGGCGAAGTGCGCGGCCGCACCGCCGAAATGACGGAGCTTCTGTCCGCCAACGCGAAGACGGTGACCGACAGCGTGGCCGCCAGCAGCGCCGAGGCGGCGGCAGCGCTTGCCAGCGCCGGCGAGAAGGTGACCCGCGACATCGGCCAGCGCGCCGATACCGTCACCGAGGCCCTGAGCTCGGAAGTGGCGCGGCTGGATGACACCATCCGGTCCGCCGGCAGCGAGGCGGCGGCCCTCATCGGTGGCCAGTCCGGCAAGGTCACGGGCCTCATCGAGGCGAGTGCAGCGGATCTGCGCACCCGCTTCGAGGAGTCGGCCCGGGAAGCCGTGCGCGCCCTCGACGAGCGCTCGTCCACCATCGGCGACGGGCTCATCGGCAAGGCCGAGGCCCTGCGCCAGACCTTCGAGGCGGAAGCCGATCGCACCTTGGCCAGCTTCGATGGCCGGGCGCGGGATGTGGCCGGGCTGATGGAAAGCCGGACCGCCGATCTGCGCACCTCCTTCGAGACGGTGGCTGGCGAAGCGCTCGACACCATTGCCGCGCGCTCGGCGCTTTTGACGGGCGAACTGCAGCTGCGCACCGGCGATCTGCGCCAGAGCCTGGAAGAGAGCGCGGCGGCGGCCGTTGCTGCCCTCGGCGATCAGGCTGACCGGGTGACGACGGCGATTGCGCAGCAGTCCGGCGCCGTGCAGTCGGTGCTTGGCGCCGAGGCGGAGGGCGTCCGCCAGAGCCTTGAGGCAACCGCGACCGTCGCCACCTCGGCGCTCGCGGAGCAGGCCGGTGCGGTGACGGCGGCCATGGCCGAACAGTCCGAAACCGTGCGGGCGGCGCTGGCCGAGACCGCGGCCGAGGCCCTGTCGACGGTGGAAGCGCGATCGGCCGACGTGCGCGAGGCCTTCGCTTCCGCCGTGTCGGAGACGCTGGAGACGGTGGCCATTCGGGCCGACGCCATCAGCGGCGAACTCGGCATTCATTCCGACAGCGTGCGGGCGGCCATCGAGTCGTCGGCCGACCGGGCCGTGTCGGTGCTCGACAGCCGGACCGCGGATGTGCGCGGCGCGCTGGAGGGAGCTGCGGAGACGGCGGCCTCGGTGATGTCGGCGCGGGCCGACGAGGTGTCGGAGCTCCTGTCGGCGCGCACCGGCGAGATGCGCGAGACTTTCGAAACGGCGGCCGGCGAAGCGCTCGACGCCATCGCGACCCGCTCGGCCCTTTTGACGGGCGAACTGCAGCTGCGTACCGGGGATGTCCGCCAGAGCCTTGAGGATAGCGCGGCGTCGGCCGTTGCCGCCCTTGGCGATCAGGCTGACCGGGTGACGGCGGCGATTGCGCAGCAGTCCGGCGCCGTTCAGTCGGCGCTGGGCGCCGAGGCGGAGGCGGTCCGCCAGAGCCTTGAAGCGACCGCGACCATTGCCACCTCGGCGTTGTCCGATCAGGCCGGCGCGGTGACGGCGGCCATGGCCGAACAGTCCGAAACCGTGCGTGCAGCCCTTTCGACCACGGCGACAGAGTCCCTGTCGACGATCGAGGAGCGGTCGGCCGAAGTTCGCGAGGCCTTTGCGTCCGCCGTGTCGGAGACGCTGGAGACGGTGGCCATCCGGGCGGATGCCATCAGCGGTGAACTCGGCATTCACGCCGATGGTCTGCGGGCGGCCATCGAGTCGTCGGCCGACCGGGCCGTTGCGACCCTGGACAGCCGGACGGCGGATGTGCGCGGCGCGCTGGAAGGGGCAGCCGGTGAGGCGGCGTCGGTGCTGTCGGCCCGGGCCGGCGAGGTGTCGGAGCTTCTGACCACCCGCGCCACCGAGATGCGCGAGACCTTCGAGACGGCGGCCGGCGCAGCGCTCGATACCATTGCAGCGCGCTCGGCGCTTCTGACCAGCGAGCTGCAGCTGCGCACCGGCGAGGTGCGCCAGAGCGTGGAGGAGAGCGCGACGTCTGCGGCTTCCGTGCTGACCGAGCAGGCCGACCGGGTCTCGTCGGTGCTGACCGGCACGGCGGCCGAGGCGGTGGCCCTGCTTGCCGGCCAGACAGATGCCGTGCGGCGCGATCTCGCGGCTACGGCGGCGGCGGCCTCCACGGATATCGCGGAGCAGGCCGGCGCGGTGACGGCGGCCATGGCCGAACAGTCCGAAACCGTGCGTGCAGCCCTTTCGACCACGGCGACAGAGTCCCTGTCGGCGATCGAGGAGCGATCGGCCGAAGTGCGCGAGGCCTTTGCGTCCGCCGTGTCGGAGACGCTGGAGACGGTGGCCATCCGGGCGGATGCCATCAGCGGTGAACTCGGCATTCACGCCGATGGCGTGCGGGCGGCGATCGAGTCGTCGGCCGACCGGGCCGTGGCCACGCTGGACAGCCGGACGGCGGATGTGCGCGGCGCGCTGGAAGGGGCAGCCGGTGAGGCGGCGTCGGTGCTGTCGGCCCGGGCCGGCGAGGTGTCGGAACTTCTGACCACCCGCGCCACCGAGATGCGCGAGACTTTCGAGACGGCAGCCGGTGCTGCGCTGGACAGCATTGCGGCGCGTTCGGCGCTTCTGACCAGCGAGCTGCAGCTGCGCACCGGCGAGGTGCGCCAGAGCGTGGAGGAGAGCGCGACGTCTGCGGCCTCCGTGCTGACGGAGCAGGCCGACCGGGTGTCGTCGGCGCTGGAAGCGCAGTCCGGTTCTGTCCGCACGGCGCTGGCCACCAGCGCGGCGGAAGCGGCGAATGCCATTGCGGCGCAGGTGGAGACTGTCCATCGCAGCCTTGGCGAGGCGACGGCGGCTGCCACCGGCGAGCTCGCCGGTCAGGGTGCGACCGTGACCGCCGCCATGACGGCCCAGTCGGAGGCGGTGCGCGCGGCGCTGGCCGCCACGACGACGGAGTCCCTGTCGGCGATCGAGGAGCGTGCGGCAGACGTGCGCGAGGCCTTCGCCTCGGCGGTGTCGGAGACGCTGGAGACGGTGGCCATCCGGGCGGATGCCATCAGCGGCGAACTCGGCATTCACGCCGATGGCGTGCGGTCGGCGATCGAGTCGTCGGCGGACCGGGCCGTGTCGGTGCTGGACAGCCGGACGGCGGACGTGCGCGGGGCCCTGGAGGGGGCAGCCGAGGCGGTCGCGTCGGCGATGTCGGCCCGGGCTGGTGAAGTGTCGGAGCTCTTGTCGGCGCGCACCGGCGAGATGCGCGAGACCTTCGAGACGGCCGCGGGTGCGGCGATAGACACGATTGCGGCGCGGTCCGCGCTGCTGACCAGCGAACTGCAGCTGCGCACCGGCGAGGTGCGCCAGAGCCTTGAGGAGAGCGCGGCGACCGCGGTGACGGCGCTGGGCGATCAGGCCAGCAATGTCACGGCGGCGATCAGCGCCACCTCCGGGTCCGTGCAGTCCGCTCTGGCTGCCAGTTCGGCCGAGGCAGCCCGCGTGCTGACCGAGCAGTCGGTCAGTGTCCGGCGCAGTCTGAACCGGAATGCGGCCGCGGTGGCCGCAGGTCTCGACAAGCAGGCCGAGGCTGTCACATCGGCGATGACGGCGCAGTCCGAAGCGGTGCGCTCGGCGCTGGCCGCTACGGCCACGGAGTCCCTGTCGGCCATCGAGGAGCGCTCGGCCGAGATGCGCGATGCCCTTGCCGCGGCGGTGTCGGAGACGCTCGACACGGTTGCCCTGCGGGCGGATGCCATCAGTGGCGAGCTTGGGGCCCATGCCGAAGGCGTGCGGGAGGCAATCGAGGGGTCGGCCAATATGGCCGTCTCTGCTCTGGAGGGCCGGACCGCAGAGGTGCGCAGCGCGCTGGATGCCGCGGCTGATGCCGCGGCCACGGTGATGACCGAGCGGGCGGGGGAGGTGTCGGAGCTTTTGACCGCCCGCGCCACCGGGATGCGCGAGGTCTTCGAGACGGCGGCCGGCGAAGCGATCGATACGATTGCGGCGCGCTCTGCGCTGCTGACCAGCGAGCTGCAGCTGCGTACCGGGGAAGTCCGCCAGAGCCTGGAGGAGACCACGGCAACGACTGTGTCGGCTCTGGGCGATCAGGCGGACAAGGTTGCGGCGGCGATCGGCTCTCATTCGGGCTCGGTCCGGACGGCTCTGGCAGCAAGTGCGCTGGATGCGGTGCGAGTGGTGGCCGAGCAGACTGCGGACGTGCGTCAGGCCCTGGCCGAGAGTGCGGCAAGTGCCGTAACGGAGCTCGACCGTCAGGCTGGCGCCGTGACAACGGCCATGGCCGGTCGCTCCGCAGAGGTCCAGGCTGCGCTTGCGTCGACGGTGTCCGAGGGTGTGGAGAGCCTCTCGGCGCAGACCGACGGGATCCGCGCCGCCATCGTCGCGTCGACGGACCGGGCCGTTTCCGAGCTGGAAAGCCGGACCGATGCGGTGCGCACGGTGCTGGAAGGGGCGGCTGGAACCGCGGCCGACCTCATGGCCAGCCGGGCCACCGAGATTTCCGATCTGCTCGACGGCCATACCGAGGCGCTGCGGGCAAGCTTCGAGGCGTCCGCCGGCGAGGCGCTGAACACGATCACCGCACGGTCGGCGCTGCTGACCGGCGAGCTGCAGCTGCGCACCGGCGAAGTGCGCCAGAGCCTGGAAGAGAGCACGGCTGTGGCCGTGGATGCGCTCTCGGGCGCGGCCGATCAGGCGGCGGGCGTGGTGGAATCTCGTACCGTGGCGATGACCCGGGCCCTCAACAAGGCCCGCGCTGCCGCGGTCACCGAGATGAAGGGCGCCACCGAGGGCGCGCTGGAGGCCTTCGCCGCCGGCACCGATCATCTGGCAGCAACCGTCGGCGCCCAGGCCGATGCGGTGCGTGCGGCCGTGGAGTTGGCTTCGGAAACGGTGCTTGTCGCGCTGTCCGAGCAGGGTGAGGCGACGGCCAGCCTGCTGACCAGCCGCGCCGACAGCGTGCGCACGGTCATCGAGACGACGGCCGGCCGCACCGTGTCGCTGATGGAGGAGCACGGCGAGGCCGTCACCAGCGCCATCGTGAAGCGCACCGCCCTGGCGGAAGCCGCTCTCGATGTGGCCGCCGGCCGGGCGAGCGATGCCATGACCACCCGCAGCCTGGCCGTCACCGACGCCATGTCTGCGGCCTCCGACCGTCTGCGCGCGGCCATCGAAGATCGCGTCGTCGGCCGCCTTGTCGGCTTCGAGGAGCGCTTCGTCACGGCGAGCGACCGGCTGGCCGAAACCATCGACAGCCGCGGTCAGGAATCGACCGCCGCCCTCATCGACGCCACTCGCACCTTCGATTCCGTGCTGGCGACCCGCACCGAGGAGCTGGTCCAGTCCATCGGTACCCATGCCGGCGAGATGTCGGATCAGGTGACCGAGCAGGCCGGTCGTGTCGCCGACATGCTCCGCACCGCCGGCGAGTCCCTGCTGGTCGATCTGTCCCTGCGCACCGATGCCTTCGGCACGCGCCTTGAGGATGCCGTCGGGCGCCTCGGCGACATCGTGTCGGTCAAGGGCGAGGGCATCGCGGCACGCATGGAAGTCACCGGCGAGCGGCTGCACGAGGTTATCGTCGCGCGTGGCGCGGCGCTGGAAGAGGCCCTGTCGGCCGGGGCCACCCGGGTGGAGACTGCCTTCGGCAGCGGCATCGAAGGTGTCAGCGGCCAGTTTGCCACTGGCGCCCGCGATCTCGTCGGTCAGCTTGAAGACACCGGCGCGGCGCTCACCGCCGCGGTGGAAGCCCGCAGCCGCGCGGCGTCCGAGGCGATCGCCCGGGCCGGGGCGGATGTGTCCGGCCTCATCGAGACCCGGGGTGCGGCAGTGACGGCGTCCCTCGGGGAGGGGCTCGACCGTCTGGAGACGGTTCTGGTTGGCCGGGCCGATATTGTGCTGGCCTCGCTCGGCACCCGCACCGAGGCGCTCGATGCGCTTCTCGGCGAGAAGACGGCGGTTCTCGATGCGGCGCTGGTGCGCCACTCCGGCGACCTCGGCCAGATGCTCGACGGACGCATTGCCGAGATCGGTACCTCCTTCGGCGCCGGCGTGGAGAATTTCGGCACGGTGCTGGGGGCGCGGCTCGACAGCGCGCTCTCGGCCATGCAGGGGCGCACGGAAGCGGTTGCCGGCGCTCTGGAAACCGGCGGCCGCCGCATCGAGGACGCGCTCGACGCCCGGGCGCGCCAGATCAGCGGCATGCTGGTGGAGCGCACCCGCGAGATCGTCATCGCCTTCTCGGAAGGCCAGAGCGGCGTGACCGCCACGGTCGACAGCCATCTGTCCCGCATCGAGACCCTGCTGTCGGAGCGCACCAGCGCCATCCGGGCGGATCTCGATGGCCATCTGGAGACCATCGACACGGGGCTGCGCACCCGGGTGGCCGATGTCGGCGCCACCTTCGAGGCGGGCATGCTGGCGGCAGCCGGCACGCTGATTGCCCGGGCGGAAGCCGCCCGCGGCGCGCTGGAAGGCGCGCTGTCTGAGGCCGGCAGCCGTCTGGAAGCCCAGGCCGGCACGCTGGGCGATGGCTTCGGCGCCCGCGCCGAGGAAACCGCCGAGCGGATGCGCGCGGCGCTGGCCGAGGCCGTCTCCCGTCTGGAAGCCGACACCGGCGCCAGCCGGGCGGCGATCGTTGCCGCGCTCACGGATGCCGGCACCGGCCTTGCCGCCGAGATCACCCGCGCCGAGGCGAGCCTTGTCGCGCCGATGACCGAGATGGTGGCGCGTCTGGGTGACGAGGCCGGCCGCGCCCGCGACCTCATTCTCGACCCGGTCGAGGCGGCGTCCGACCGTCTGACGCTGGCGGCCGAGAAGGCCGAGCAGGCGGTCACCGGGTCCATGACGGCGGTCACCGACGCGCTGGTGCTCGACGCCCTGCGGGTGCGCGAGGAAATCATTGCCGGGGTGACGGACGCCGCCGGCGAGCTGGTCACCCGGGCCGAAGCTGCCCGGGCCACGGTCGAAACCGGCCTTGGCGATCTCGGTGCGCGCATCGCGGGCGGGGCGGATGCCGCCCGTGCCCTGCTGGGCGCGACGGCGGCGGATGTGTCCGAGACCCTGGGCCGAGAGGCCGGGGCCGTGGAGACCCGTCTGTCGGAAGCCGCCCGTCAGCTGCGCGACGAGCTCGGCCGCGAGGCCGGAGAGGCCGGAGCGTCGCTGGAAGCGGCGGCCGGGCGTTCGGCCACCACCCTGAGCGAGGCTGCCGAAGCGCTGGGCGCCACCATCGGCGCGCAGACGGAGAAGGCCGAGGCGAGCCTCACCGGTCTGGTTACCGCTGTGGCCGACGAGACCGAGCGGGCGCGCGGCACGCTGACGGAAACCACCGGGCTGATGCGCAAGGCGCTGGCCGACGAGACCGGCGATGCGGTCCGGGTTCTGGTCACCGCTGCGGCCGATGCGGCCGAGGCGCTGGAAGGCGAGACGGCGAAGTCGGCGGCCGCGCTGACGGCGCTGGCCGGCACCGTGCGCGAGACGCTGGAGATGGAAACCGGCCGGGCGCGGGACGTGCTGTCGCTGGCAAGCGACGATCTGCGCGCGTCCGTGGCGGGTGCCGCCGAGGAGGCGCGGGCCTCGCTGGCGGAAACTGCGCAGTCCATCAGCGGCACCTTGGCCGACGAGGCCGGGCGCACCCGCGACGTGCTGCTGCTGGCGGGTTCCGACCTGCGTCAGGGTCTGGTGGCCGGCGCCGAGGAAATCGCCGGGGTGCTCTCCCAGGCGGCCCGCGATGTTACGGCGACGCTGGATGCCGAGCGCGCGAAGACCGAGGAGTCCTTCACCGGTCTGGCGGCGGCGGTCAGCGCGGAAAGCGATCGCGCCCGGACCACCCTGGCCGAGACGGCCGAGGGCGTGCGGCAGGCGATTTCCGGCGAGACCGGCGAATCCGTCCGCGTGCTCGTCACCACCGCGTCGGAAGTGGCCGCCACCGTTGCCGCGGAGAGCGCGACTGCCAGCACCCAGCTGGCCGCTGCCGCTGAAGAGATGGCGGCGACGCTTGCCGGTCGCACCGACGAGACCGTGCGCAGCCTGACCGAGGCCTCTGCCGCCCTTGGCGAGACCATCGGCGTGGAGGCCCTGCGCACCCGCGGTCTTCTGGACGAGACCGCCTCGGCGATCCGCGCCACGCTTGCCGACGAGACCGGACATGCGCGCGAAACCCTGTCGCTGGCGGCCGCCGATCTGCGTCAGACCGTTGGCAGCGAGACCGAGGCCGCCCGGGCGGCGCTCGCCAATGCCACGGCCGATCTGAATGGCGCGCTGGCGAGCGAAGCCGAGCGGGCGCGCGAGATCCTGACCGCGACTGCGGGTGATGTCGGCCGTACCCTCGGCGACGAGGCCGAGCGCACCCGGCAGGCCCTCGTTCAGGCGGCGATGGAAGTCGAAGGCACGGTTGGCGACAGCACCGTGCGCGCGCGTGCCCTGCTGGCCGAAACTGCCGAGGACATGCGCCGCACCCTCTCGGGCGAGACCGAGCAGACCCGGGCGACCATCACCAGCACCACGGCGGAACTTGCCGAGGGTCTGGCGGCGGAAACCGGCCGGGCGCGGGATGTGATGGCGGATGCGGCCGCCCGGCTGCGCAGCGCCGTTGCCGAGGAATCCGAGCGTGCCCGCGAGGCCATGGCCGGTCTGGCGGACGATGTGGGCGGGGCCATTTCGGTGGAAGCCGATCGGGCGCGCAGCGTGATGACGCTGACCGCCGAGGAGCTGCGCCGGACGCTGGCCACCGAGACCCTCAACGCCCGCGACGTGCTGGCAATTGCCTCCTCGGACCTGCGCGCCGTGCTGGGCGAGGAGACCGAGACCACCCGCCGCGTGCTGGCCGAGACCACGGCGGATCTGCGCACGCTGATTTCCGACGAGAGCCTGAAGGCGCGCGACATCCTCGTGCTCGCCTCCGCCGATCTGCGCGGGGCGCTGGGCGAGGAGACCGAGCGCACCCGGGAGGTGCTGGAAGGAGCGGCCGGCGATCTCGGCGCCATCGTGTCGGGCGAGGCCGAACGGGCCCGGGTCATTCTGGACGAGACCGGGGCGGCGGTGCGCGAGACCGTGGCGACGGAAACCGATCGCGTCCGCTCGACCTTCGAGGCGACCGTCGGCGAGATGACCGAGGCGCTCTCCCAGCATGGCGAGGAAGTGCGCCGGCGGCTGGTGGCGGCGATTGCCGACTCGGTGCGCGCCCTGACGCTGGAAAGCATGAAGGCGCGAGCCAGCTTCGACGAGGTGATGGGCGATGCCACCACCCGCATGGCCGAGGCCGCGCGCGTGCTGGAAGAAACCCTCGGCGCCCGCGCCGACGCCATCGCCTCGGACATCGGCCATCAGGCCCGCACCCTGGAAGAGGTGCTGTCGGCCCGGCTGGAAACCATCTCGGCCCTTCTGGACGGGCGCGGCAACGAGATTGCCGATCTCATTCAGGACCGCGGCAGCGCGCTGGCCGGCGTCATCGACGACCACGCCCGGGATGCGACGGACGCCCTTGGCCGGGCCGGTCAGGCGGTCGAGTCGGATCTGGCCGGGCTCATCGAGCGGCTGGGGATCGCGGCGGATGCCATTGACCGCATGGTCGGCAGTGTCGGCAACGACATCGGCACCGTCGAGCAGGCGCTGCGCGATCGCATCGAGACCCTGCGCGGCGTGGCCGATCAGGTCGCCGGCGAGAATGCCGCGGCGTCCGAGGTGCTGGCCGGTCAGGCCGATACCCTGCGTCAGGTCTCCGTGACCCTGCTCGACGATGCCCGCTCGGTGGCCAGCGAGATCGGCAGCAACACCGATGCCCTTGATCAGGCGGTGCGCCGGCTGGACGAGACCAGCCGGTCGGTGGAAGAGACCCTTGGCGATCGCCGGATGGCCATCGAGGCGCTGGCCGGGGATCTGTCGGGCCGCATCGACGGTCTCGACCAGACCCTGCGGGCCTTCTCGGATCAGGCGGCGGAAGCGATTGCCGAGGCCGAGACCCGGGCGCGCGAGATCGTCACCCTGCTGTCGCGCAGTGCCGTGGCCGCCAACCGGGTGCTGACCGAGCAGGCCGACCAGCTGCGCATAAGCGCCACCACGGAGACCGAGCGCACCCGCGCGGTCATCCAGGGCGTGCAGCAGAAGATTGGCGCGGACGTGGTGCAGTCGGTGAGCGAGATCACCCATGCCCTGGGCGTTGCCGCCGAGGACATGCGGACGGCTGCCCGCACCATCCAGACCGAGCTGGAGGATACCCGGGCGGCGCTCCGTCAGGGCATGCTGGAAATGCCGGAAGAGGCGCGGGAAGGGGCGGCCGCCATGCGCCGCGCTGTCGCCGAGCAGATCAAGGCCGTGTCGGCGCTGTCCGACATCGTCGCCCGGCAGTCGGGAGCGGCCGATGTGGTCAGCCCCGGCCGCACCAGCCGGGCGCCCGTGCTGGAAACTGCCGGTGCGTCGCCTCGTGCGGCCCAGCCGGCCCCCGTTGCCCGGCCGGCTGCCCCCGCGCGTGCCGCGTCCCAGCAGGGGCGGGGCTGGGTGGCGGATCTTCTGCGGCGGGCCGCCCTTGATGGCGAGCCGCTGCCGCCGGATGCCGTCGAGCCGCCCCATGCGCCGCGTCCGGCTGGTCCGGTGCTCGGCTCCCTGGTCGGCGAGGTCTCTCGTGCTGTCGACGATCGAGCCTATGAGGACGCCTGGCAGCGCTTCCGGGCGGGGGAACGCAACGTGTTCAACCGCCGTCTTTATACGCTCGCCGGCCAGCGCACCTTCGAGGAGCTGCGCAGCCGCTATCAGCGCGATGCGGACTTCCGCGCCGCCGTTGATCGCTATGTCGGCGAGTTCGAGCAGGTGCTGGGGGAAGTCGCCCGCTCGGATCGCGATGGCTCGGTGCGCACCGGCTATCTCGCCTCCGACACCGGCCGGGTCTACACCGTACTGGCCCACGCCGCCGGCCGGCTCGACTGATCACATCCCCGCGGTTTGCGCGGGGTTTGCGCCTCCTGAAATGAACACCGCCGACCGGTCCCGCCGGTCGGCGGTGTCGTTTCTGGAGACGGCCATTCCGGGGGGCCGTGCTTTTCGCGCTTCGGCTGCGGACGGGAACGGGGTTTATGTTGCATTGCAACACAAGGGGGCTATGATCGGTGCATCACGGTCCGCCGCGCGCCGGGTGCCTCCCGCTTGGCCGCGCGCAACCGTTCCAGACAGCCCACGGGGGTCCGGGCTGACATCCGCATGTGATGTGGATCCGGGATACTCGCACTGATCGCTTCGCGCCGGACCGGCGGGATGGCCGTCTGCCGTCCGCCCGTCGGGTGCGGAAGCTGAAATCTTCCAGAAGGAGGGTCGCGTGAATTTCAAGCCCGATCATGCGTTGCTCAGCCATCCGCTGATGAACGCCCTTGCCAGCGGCAACGCCGAAACCCTTCGCGAGCGGGCCCTGTCGTTCGCCGGCGAGATGATCAACTGGACCGGCGCCGGTGAAGAGACCGTCCGCTCCTCCGGCAGCTATTTCACGTCCATTGCCGAATCTCACGGTGCCCGGGCGCGCAATGCCGCAACGGCGCTCACCGAGCTGGCGGGCCAGATCGCCAAGCCGGAATCTCCGGAAGGTCTGCTGGACGCGCTGAAGGAATATCTGGTCGACCGGGCCCAGCGCATGGTGCTGACCCTCGACACCCTGCGCGAGCGTGGCGACATCTTCTTTGCCCATGAAGAGGCGGGCTGCCCGCCGGTGCTGGCCTACGAGTATGATGTCGAGATCGACGGGCGCGACCTGCCGCACCCTGTGAACTACATGCTCCTGAAGATCCGGCCGCCCGAGGGCGTCACCGTGATCGACCAGAAGCGCCCCTATGTCATCATCGACCCGCGCGCCGGCCATGGCGCCGGCATCGGCGGCTTCAAGTTCGACAGCCAGGTGGGTGTGGCGCTGAAGCGCGGCCATCCCGTCTATTTCGTCTCTTTCCGGCGCGATCCGATGCCGGGGCAGACGCTGGCCGACGTGACCCGCGCCGAGGCGACCTTCGTGCGCCATGTGCAGGCGCTGCATCCCCAGTCGGCCAAGCCGGTGGTGATCGGCAACTGTCAGGGCGGCTGGGCGACGCTGGTGCTGGGCGCGACCGCCCCGGACCTCACGGGACCGCTGATCCTGAACGGCGCTCCGGTGGAGACCTGGTCCGGCCACAAGGGCCAGAACACCATCCGCTACAATGCCGGCATCCAGGGCGGCGAGATCGGCGCCATGCTGATGGCCGATCTTGGCAACGGTGTCTTCGATGGCGCGTGGCTGGTCCGCAACTTCGAGCAGATGAATCCGAGCCGGAATTATTTCCGGAAGTACTACGACCTCTTCGTCAAGGTCGACAGCGAGCGGCAGCGTTTCCTGGACTTCGAGCGCTGGTGGGGCGGCTTCTTCCTGCTGAACGAAGCCGAAATCGTCTGGATCGTCCGGCAGCTGTTCGTCGGCAACCGGCTGGCCCGCAACGAGGCGCGGCTGGAACATGGGCGCGCGCTTGATATCAAGCAGGTGCGCTCGCCGATCATCGTGTTCGCCTCC
Organism: Segnochrobactraceae bacterium EtOH-i3; assembly: GCA_050689115.1. Classification (GTDB taxonomy): domain Bacteria; phylum Pseudomonadota; class Alphaproteobacteria; order Rhizobiales; family Segnochrobactraceae; genus JBBSSF01. The sequence continues at coordinate 178,985 of JBOGCN010000001.1, forward strand.
TATGGCGACAACATCACCCCGCCGAGCCAGGCCCTCAACTGGATCCTCGACACCTACACCGACGAAACCGAGATCCAGATCCGCGGCCAGCGCATCGTCTACATGGTGCATGAATCCGTCGGCCATCTCGGCATCTTCGTGTCGGCGTCCATCGCCCGGCGCGAGCATGCGCAGGTCGCCTCCATCCTGAAGACCATCGAGGCGCTGGCGCCGGGTCTTTACGAGATGGTGATCGAGGACACCGTGGGTGAGGGCACCGACAAGCACTTCGTCGTGTCCTTCGCCGAGCGCAAGACCTCGGACCTGCCGACCCTGAACGACCGCGAGGACACCCGGCCCTTCGCCGCCGTTGCCCGTCTCTCGGAGATGCAGGGCCAGGCCTATGACGTGTTCCTGCGTCCCTTCGTGAAGGCGACCACCAATCCGGCGCTGGCGAACCTGCGCCGGGCCACCCATCCGCTGCGGGTGCAGCGGGCGATGTTCGCCTCGCGCTTCCCCTACATGATGCCGATCAAGGCGGCCGCCGAGACGGCCCGCAAGGATCGCAAGCCGGCCTCGGCCACCAATCCGTTCATCAAGGCGGAAACCCTGTGGGCCGATCTGCTCGAGCAGAGCATGGACCTGACCCGCGACCTGCGCGACGTCTGGACCGAGACGATGTTCTACTCGATCTATTCGTCGCCGGTCGCGCGCTGGTTCGGCGCGCCCTTCGACTATGATCGCGCCCACAAGTCCAAGGATGAGCTGTTCGCCCTGCCGGAAGTTCAGGTGGCGCTGTCCAGCATGAAGGCGGGCGGCTTCGTCGAAGCCGTCATCCGCATGCTGATCCTGCTGGCCAACGCCCGCGGCACCGTGCGCCGCGACCGTCTGGAGCGGTCCGCTCAGGTGCTGACCCAGGACGAGCCGTTCCGCTCGCTGGATGCGGCCACCCGGGCCCGCATCATCCACCAGCAGGGCCTCATCGTGGAGTTCGGCGGTGACGCGGCCATCAACACGCTGGCCGATCTTCAGCTGACCCATGAGGAGAAGGTGAAGGCGGCCGCCGTGGTGCAGTATGTGCCGGGCGCCATGGCCGAAATGGAACCGAAGACCCTTGCGACCCTGCAGAAGATGCGGGCCGTTCTGGGTCTGTCGCCGGCTACCGAGGAGGTCACCCTCGATCCCCTCACGTTGCCGCAGGGCTGACCTGGACGGGGCAGGGCGGGAGCAGTCCCGCTTGCAGTGATGAATGGAAAGGGCGCCTTCGGGCGCCCTTTTTCGTCGCTGGTCGTGGGGGCGACGTGGATGCGGCCGTCGGCGCGGGGCAATGCTGCCGGGGGCGACAGGTCACGCCGTTCGCCCCGCCGGCAATCGTTGACGCGGACCCGTTGAGGATCCCGATGCAGATTTGACAGGCTGTGGGGATCTAAGAGAAATCTGACGCCTCTCGGGCGCACCGCGCGCTCACGGGGCCGCGTGCGCAGGTCTCCCGACGATGAAAACGCCAGCGCCCGGACCTGCCATGGGAGCAGGGGTGTTCGAGACAGGACTCGGAAAACCCGCCGCGATCACTCAACGGCATCAGGTCTGTATCTGTGAGGAAAAGGGAGCTGGAGGCGACGGCCGGACTTGAACCGGCGTACACGGATTTGCAGTCCGCTGCGTAACCACTCCGCCACGTCGCCGCTCCGAGGGCGTGATTACCGGAGCCCGCACGGTTCGGCAAGCACTTTCTCGCATCTCTGTAACAGATTGGCGAGACGTGGCTTTTCAGAAATTGCGCGCTTCCCGGTGCTGGGTCGGCGGGACAGTGGCGGCGCGATCTCGAATCCGGAGGGGAAAAAGGGGCGGGCGCCGGGTCGGGGTCGACCGGCGCCCGCTTCGGGCCACGCCTCGGGGATCAGAGCCACCCGGCCGGAGGGCCGGCCGGGTAGCCGGGCGCGATCAGGCGCCGACCTTGCCGCCATCCGGACGCGTGATGAACACCACCGACGGGCGCATGGGCATGGTATCCTTGAAGTCCGGCCAGCGGGTGGACGGGTTGTCGAAGGTGGAGATCTGGGCGAACTCCGGCCACTCCAGACCACCTTCGCCCGGATGCTGCACGGCCACGAAGAAGGCCTTGCCATCGGAGGAGAACACCGGGCCGCACATTTCTGCGCCCACGGGAACGCGGAAGAAATGCTTGGCGGTGCCGCGGCCTTCGCCGTCCGTCATCATGGCCCAGATGCCGTCGGCGCGGCCAGTGGCCTTGAAGTTGTTGCCGTCGGTGGAGATCCACAGCCGGCCGTCGGGATCCACGGCGCAGTTGTCGGGCATGCCGAACCAGCCATTGGCCGTCGTCGCCGGGTTGAAGGAGGCGCCGACGCCATCCTTGGCCGGGTTGCCGCACTTCACCAGAATGTCCCACTTGGCCGTGGTGGCCGTGTGGTCGCCGCCGGCCGGCACGATCTCGACGATGTGGCCGAAGGCGTTCTCGGCCCGCGGGTTGATGGCGTCGGTCTGCTCGGCCTTGCGCTTGGTGTTGTTGGTCAGCATCACATAGACGCTGCCGGTCCTGGCGTTGACTTCGATGTCCTCGGGCCGGTCCATCTTGGTGGCGCCGAGAAGATCCGACGCCCGGCGCGCCTCGATGACCACATCGGCCTGAGACGCAAAGCCGTTGGCGGCCGTCAGCGGGCCCTGACCGAAGACGAGGGGCAGCCATTCGGTGCTGCCGTCAGCGTTGAACTTGGCGACCGAGAGGGTGCCGCTGTCGAGCAGGTCCATGTTCGCGGCGCGGTCGTCCGGGTTGAACTTGCCGGCGGTGACGAACTTGTAGACATAATCGAAGCGCTCGTCGTCGCCCATGTAGACGACGACATGGCCATCGGCATTGACGATCGGCCCGCCGCCTTCATGCTTGAAGCGGCCCATGGCGGTGCGCTTCTTCGGGGTGGAGGCGGGGTCGAGCGGGTCGATTTCGACCATCCAGCCGAAGCGGTTCGGCTCGTTCGGCTCGGAGGCGAGGTTGAAGCGGGGGTGGAAGTCGCCCCAGTTATATTCGCTGCCGGGCACGCCCATGCGCTTGTAATTGGCCGCTTCCGGGTGGCCGGCGGGCAGGGTGCCGGAGAAATAGTTGTTCACATTCTCTTCGGCCGACAGCCAGGTGCCCCACGGGGTGACGCCGCCGGCGCAGTTGTTGAACATGCCGGCAACCTTGGTGCCCGTCGGGTCGGCCGAGGTCTTCAGACGATCCGAGCCCGCGGCAGGGCCGGTCACCAGCATCGGCGTCTGGCCGGTGATGCGGCGGTTCAGCGGCGAGCCCTTGACCACCTGCCACTTGCCGTCAGCACCGCGGGCGATCTCCAGCACGGACCCGCCATGGGCGGCAATCTCGATGTCGGCGATGTCCTTGGTCAGGGGCTGGAACTTCAGCTCCTTGCCGTCCTGCACGGCGATACCGGGGAACATCAACTCGCGGTTGGTATATTCGTGATTGACCACCAGCACGGCATTCTCGGCCGGATCCTTGCCCGGGATGGCGATGAAGCCGAGGAAGTCGTTGTTGTAGCCAAACTGCTTGGCCTGGGCGGCAGCGGTCTGGTTCATGGGATCGAAGGCGGGGGCATCGGCTTCCACCGCGTCGCCCCAGCGGATCAGGATTTCGGCCTCATGGCCGGCGGCCACATGATGCGTGCGGTCGACACCGGCTTCCAGCTCCGGGAACGGGAACACGGCATCGGTCGCCGCCGCGGCGCGGGTGGCGGAGAGCAGCGCCATCGGGCTGACGGTCGCCGTGATCGCCGAGACGGCCAGAAGCCCCTTCATCAGGCTGCGGCGCGAGAAGCGGGTGGCGATGATGTCGCCCATGGTGGGATTGGCCGAACCGTTGCGGCCGATATCCTCGGCGTCCTCGAAGGCGGCGTGCTGCGGGCGGATCGTCATCTCGGTCATGGGGCGGTCCCTCGGAGCCTTTGGGGGGGCTGAACTGGCGGGCCGGCGGGAGGGCCGGGCCTACAGGGACGCTGTTATTTTATAACAATAACAGTTCGATGACAGGCAGGCGGGCAGGGCGCTCCGGGGACGTCACGCTTATGTGATACCAGCCGCACGACGTGCCGACCGCACCGTGCGTCTGAAGGGCGACAAATTTCTCATGTGTTCAAAGGGCATGAGAAATTCGCATCGGAAGACCAGAGAGTCCTTTCAGGATCTCTGGCATGAGGGCGCGGGGACGCGCGGGAGACGTTCGGACAAGACGCTGCCGGGCACAAAAAAAGGGAGCGCCCGAAGGCGCTCCCCAGAGATCTGGTCATCCGCTATCTCCGGCCGAAGCCGGAGACGGGACCGACCCGATCAGGACGAGTAGTACATGTCGAACTCGACCGGATGCGGGGTCATCTCGTAGCGGATGTTCTCTTCTTCCTTCAGGGCGATGTAGGCATCGATCTGATCGTCGTCGAACACGCCGCCGGCCTTCAGGAACTCGCGGTCGCCGTCGAGGGACTCGATGGCTTCACGCAGCGAGCCGCAGACGGTCGGGATGAGCTTCAGCTCGTCCGGCGGCAGGTCGTAGAGGTTCTTGTCCATGGCGTCGCCCGGATGGATCTTGTTCTTGATGCCATCGAGGCCGGCCATGAGCATGGCGGCGAAGCCGAGATAGGGGTTCGCGAGCGGATCCGGGAAGCGGATCTCGATGCGCTTGGCCTTCGGGTTGGACGCCAGCGGGATACGGCAGGAGGCCGAGCGGTTGCGGGCCGAGTAGGCCAGCAGCACCGGAGCCTCGTAGCCCGGAACCAGACGCTTGTAGGAGTTGGTCGACGGGTTGGTGAAGGCGTTGATCGCCTTGGCGTGCTTCAGGACACCGCCGATATAGTGCAGGCAGGTCTCCGACAGGTCGGCATAGAGGTTGCCGGCGAAGGTCGGCTTGCCGTCCTTCCAGATCGACTGATGCACGTGCATGCCCGAGCCGTTGTCGCCGAACAGCGGCTTCGGCATGAAGGTGGCCGACTTGCCATAGGCATTGGCAACCTGATGCACAACGTACTTGTAGATCTGCACCTTGTCGGCGTTGCGGGTCAGCGTGTCGAACTTCATGCCGAGTTCGTGCTGGGCCGACGCCACTTCATGGTGATGCTTCTCGACCACGACGCCCATCTCGGACATCACGGACAGCATCTCGGAGCGCATGTCCTGCAGGGAGTCCATCGGCGGCACCGGGAAGTAGCCACCCTTGGTGCGCATGCGATGGCCGAGGTTGCCGGACTCATACTCGGTGTAGGTGTTGATCGGCGCCTCGTTGGAGTCGAGGACGAAGCCCGTGTTGAACGGCGTCGTGGAGAAACGCACGTCGTCGAACACGAAGAATTCCGGCTCCGGACCGACGAAGACGGTGTCGCCGATGCCGAGCGCCTTCACATAGGCTTCCGCCTTCTTGGCGGTGGTGCGCGGATCGCGGTTGTAGGCTTCGCCGGTCTCCGGCTCGAGCACGTCGCAGACCACGACCATGGTCGACTGCGCGAAGAACGGGTCCATATGGGCCGTTTCCGGGTCGAGCATGAGGGTCATGTCGGACTTGTCGATCGACTTCCAGCCAGCGATCGACGAACCGTCGAACGCCACGCCCTCGGCGAACATGTCCTCGTCGACCAGGGCACAGTCCATGGTCAGATGCTGCTGCTTGCCGCGCGGGTCGGTGAAGCGCAGATCCAGATACTTGATGTCCTTGTCCTTGATCGTCTTGAGGATCTCGGTCGCAGTCGTCATGGAACTTTTCCCTGGAGATCAGTCGGGAGTGATGTGTGATAGTCCTTCACGTCCAGCGGCCCCGACGCTAGCCGGACGTGAAGGGATCTCGATCCGGGCGGGTGACCCCGTTTCTACCCGTCAGACCGCATCAAGGCCGGTTTCACCAGTCCGGATCCGGATGGCTTCCTCGACCGTGGAGACGAAAATCTTGCCGTCACCGATGCGCCCCGTCTGGGCCGCATTCCGGATTGCCTCAACCGCCTTGGCGACCATGTCGTCAGCGATGACGACCTCGATCTTCACCTTGGGGAGGAAGTCGACGACATATTCGGCGCCGCGATACAGTTCGGTATGCCCCTTCTGTCGACCAAAGCCCTTGGCTTCGGTGACGGTGATGCCGAGGAGCCCGACTTCCTGCAGCGCCTCCTTCACTTCATCCAGCTTGAAGGGCTTGATGATCGCTTCAACCTTCTTCATCGCCTCCCTCTCCGCGGCAATAGCGCGTCTCGTGGCCAGTGGCCCCGGCCCGACCTCCATGGTGGGCTGAGCCACTGTTGCACGCATCTGGTTTGCACGCTCCATGCCATCTCGTCGCCCCCCGCCTCCAAAAGGCGCATCCGCACGGATCTGGCGGGATTCGGGGAGGAGAAGCGGGTCAGGTGCCCAGGAAATCACCGCTGGTGCCCCGGCTTGAGTCAGATCAAAGTTCAGAAACTATGCAGATAGCCTAATAGTTAGGCAAAGCGCTGACTCATCCTTGTGCGAGGGCATCGAAACCGCCTCTCGGACCCTGCCAACCGCGCCGGCACGCATTAGACTGCGCCAGTCCGGCCGTCTGACCGGGCAGCGGATTCGCCGGCGGCGGGTCGCGGTTCTTCAGGGAGAGTCAGGGAGAGATGGTGATGCTGGAACTCCTCACCCCGGCCGAGATGGGGCGGGCCGATGCGGCCGCCATCGCCGGGGGTGTCCCGGGATTCGATCTGATGATGGCGGCGGGGACGGCGGTCGCCGATGTGGTCAGCGCGCGCTTCCGCACCGGCAGCCGGGTGCTGGTGCTGGCCGGGCCCGGCAACAATGGTGGCGATGGCTTCGTCGCTGCCGAGGTGCTGCGGCGGCGCGGCATGCGGGTGCAGGTGATGCTGCTGGGCGACCGTGATCGCCTGACCGGCGATGCGGCCACTGCTGCCGAGCGCTGGGGCCGCGAGGTGCTGCCCGCCGATCCCGCTGCCTGCGTCGAGACGGATGTCATTATCGACGGCCTGTTCGGGGCAGGTCTCGCCCGGCCGCTGGACGGCATGGCGGCGGCCCTGGTCGATGCCGCCAATGCCTCGGGCCATCCGATCGTCGCCATTGATCTGCCCTCGGGGGTCTCCGGCGAGACCGGCGCGGTGCTGGGCACCGCCATCCGGGCGACGCGCACCGTCACTTTCTTCCGGCGCAAGCCCGGCCATCTGCTGCTGCCCGGCCGGGTGCTGTGCGGCCGGCTGGCCGTTGTCGACATTGGTATTCGCGACGACGTGCTGCCGGGTCTCGGGATCCGCCTCCATGCCAACGGGCCGGAGCTGTGGCGCGCGGCCGTGCCGGTGCCGGCTCTGGAAGGTCATAAATATGGCCGCGGCCATGCAATCGTGCTGTCGGGCGGGGCGACCGCCACCGGGGCGGCGCGGATGGCGGCACGGGCGGCGCTGCGGGCCGGGGCCGGGCTGGTGACGGTGGCCTCGCCGCCGGGCGCGGTGCTGGTCAATGCCGCCCATCTCACGGCCATCATGCTGAAATCCGTGGCCGATGCCGCGGCGCTGGCGGCGCTGCTGGCGGATCATCGCCTGAATGCCATCCTGCTCGGCCCCGGCGCCGGTGTCGGCCCGGAGACGGCGGAGAAAGTGCGGGCGGCGCTCGCTAGTCCCGCAGCCGTCGTGCTGGATGCCGATGCCCTCACCAGCTTTGCCGAGGCGCCCGACGTGCTGTTCGCCGCGATCGCCGCCCGGGGCGCGGACGCGCGGCCGGTGGTGATGACGCCCCATGAGGGCGAATTCGCGCGGCTGTTCCCGGACCTCGCGGCGAGGGATGCGGCGGGGCTGCCGGTCTCCAAGGTCACCCGGGCGCGCACCGCCGCCACGCGCTCCGGCGCCGTCGTCATCCTGAAGGGGGCCGATACGGTGATCGCGTCGCCCGATGGCGCGGCCGTCATCAATGACAACGCGCCTCCGTGGCTGGCGACCGCCGGATCCGGCGACGTGCTGGCGGGAATCGTGACGGCGCTTCTGGCTCAGGGGCTGTCCGGGCTGATGGCGGCAGCCCTTGGCGTGTGGATGCACGGCGAGGCCGGCACCGTGGCCGGGCCCGGACTGATTGCCGAGGACCTGCCGGAAGCCTTGCGCACGGTGGTTTCCGGCCTGCTGACGCCGGAGGGAACGACCGAGCCCCGGGGGCGCTGAGCCGGAAGAGGGGGCCGGACAGCCAAGTCGGGCGTCTGCCGGCGGCGGCCGGCCCTTTTGCTCTTTCGTGCGCGCGGGGAGGGTGATATGAAGCCGGCGCTTCGGCGCGGGGGCCACCCGGCTCGCGAGCGCCTCGCGGGCGTGGTGGAACTGGTAGACACGACGGATTTAGGTTCCGTTGGCTTCGCGCCGTGGGGGTTCAAATCCCTCCGTCCGCACCAGGCGTTCTGGCGGGCAGACGGGGGTGGCCCCGGCCCGGCCGGATCCGGCACTGCCGGGCCGGTCCCAGAGATGTCCGGGCGTGTGCCGCCTTCCGGCCGAACGAGGCCAGAAGAACAGCGCGCGCCACTCGGGCGGACGAGGAGACGTCCGCCATCCCGTATCCGGTTGTTCCTCCGGCCCGGCCGGCGGAGATCCGGAGCGTTTCGACCAAGCGTTTCCGGCCGGGTCTCACCCTCCGGCAACGTGCAGCAAGAAGACCGACCAACCCATGCAAGTGACCGAAACCCTTTCCGCCGGGCTCAAGCGTGAGCTCCAGGTGGTTGTGCCGGCGACCGACATTGGCAGCCAGCTCGACGCCTATCTCGACCAGATGAAGCGGACCGTGCGGATCAACGGGTTCCGTCCCGGCAAGGTCCCGGTCGCTCATCTGAAGCGCGTCTATGGCAAGTCTGCCATGATCGAGATCCTGAACAAGATCGTCGGCGAGACCGTGCGCAACTCCATCGCCGAACGCGGCGAGCGCCCGGCCCTGCAGCCGGACGTCAACTTCGCCGAAGGCGTGCTTGACGCCGCCGTCGACGGTGGCGCCGATCTCGTGTTCTCGGTGGTCTACGAGACCCTGCCCGAGATCCCGGCGATCGATTACTCCTCGGTCTCCGTCGAGCGTCCGGTCGTGCCGGTCACCGACGAGATGGTCGACGAGGAAATCAAGCGCTTCGCCGAGGGCACCCGCCCGTTCGAGGCCCGCGCCGAGGATGCCGCCGCCGAATCCGGCGACAAGGTGACCATCGATTTCGTGGGTCGCGTCGACGGCGAGACCTTCGAGGGTGGTTCGGCCGAGGGCACCGATCTGGTGCTGGGCTCCAACCGCTTCATCCCGGGCTTCGAAGAGCAGCTGGTCGGGGTCAAGGTCGGCGAGACCCGTCAGGTCAACGTGACCTTCCCCGAGGACTACGGCGCCGCCCATCTGGCCGGCAAGGCCGCCGTCTTCGACGTCACCGCCAAGGCGATCGCCGCCCCCGGCGCGCCGAAGGAAGGCGACGAGCTGGCGACCGCTCTCGGCATGGAGAGCATGGACAAGCTCAAGGAGTTCGTCCGCTCCATGATCGAGGAGCGCACCGCCGGTGCCTCCCGTCAGCTGGTCAAGCGCGCCCTGCTCGACGCCCTGGACACCGTCGCCTCCTTCGAGGTGCCGGAAAGCCTGGTGAAGAGCGAGTTCGAGGCCATCTGGAACCAGCTCGAGCGCGAGATGGTGGCCGAGGGCAAGACCTTCGCCGACGAGGAGACGACCGAGGAGGCCGCCAAGGCCGACTATGGCCGCATCGCCGAGCGTCGCATCCGTCTGGGCCTCGTTCTGTCGGATCTGGGCGAGAAGAACAACGTCCAGGTCTCCGACGAGGAGCTGCAGCGCGCTCTCTATCAGCGCGTCCGCCAGTTCCCGGGTCAGGAGCGTGAGGTGTTCGAGTTCTATCAGAAGAACGCCAACGCCCTCGCCAGCCTGCGCGCGCCGATCTACGAGGACAAGGTCATCGACCAGATCCTCGGCCTGGTGACCGTGACCGAGAAGCCGGTGACCACCGAAGAGCTGCAGAAGCTCGTCGAGGAAGCCGAGAAGGCCGAAGCGGCCGGCGGCGAGAAGGCCGAAGCGGAAGCGACTGCCTGATGACAGCGGCGGGGAATCTTTCCCCGCCTCATCCCGGCCACAGTGCCGCAGGGACCATGATCGGCCCGCTCCGGAAAGCCCGGGGCGGGCCTTTTTACGTGCGTCATCAAGGGGCTGTGCGCAGGCGGGCAGGGGCCCTTCCGGAGCGGCACGGCATGGCCTATATCTTTTCACGAATCCCGCCCCGCGCGCTCCCCCTGTCGACGGGTGGGCCAGACGCGATTCCGTCGGCCAGGCCCCAAGGAAAGTCCATGCTGGATCCGCTCCACACCTTCACGAACACGCTGGTGCCCATGGTCGTCGAGCAGACGAACCGTGGCGAGCGCGCCTACGACATCTATTCGCGGCTGCTCAAGGAGCGGATCATCTTCATCACGGGTCCCATCGAAGACCATATGGCGACCCTGGTGTGTGCGCAGCTCCTGTTCCTGGAAGCCGAAAACCCGACCAAGGAAATCGCGATCTATATCAATTCTCCCGGCGGTATCGTCACCTCCGGCCTCGCGATCTACGACACCATCCAGTTCATCCGGCCGGCGGTGTCGACCCTGTGCTTCGGTCAGGCGGCCTCCATGGGTTCGCTGCTGCTGGCGGCCGGAACGAAGGGCATGCGCTATTGCCTGCCGAACGCCCGCATCATGGTGCACCAGCCCTCGGGCGGCTTCCGCGGTCAGGCGTCCGACATCATGCTGCACGCCCAGGAGATCCTGAGCCTGAAGCGCCGGCTGAACGAGATCTATCAGGTCCACACCGGCCGGGCGCTGGACGAGATCGAGGCGGCGCTGGAGCGCGACAATTTCATGACCGCCGCGCTCGCCAAGGAGTTCGGCCTGATCGACAGCGTGATCACCAGCCGCTCCACCCTTGAGGCCGGCGCCTGAGGTCACGGGCGGACCTGCCGGCGACGGGGTGCGGGGCATCCGTCGGCGCCGGCAGGCAAGACGCCCGCAAATGGCCACAGTCCGCGTCGACGCTCTCCGGTCCTGGCCGGCAGAATCCGGCGCGGGGGCCAGTCGGGGCGAATGTCACGGTCCGGTCATGGTGCTTGATCTCATGGGGGCGTGCGTGCTTGCATGAGACAAGTGAGGGAGGGGCAGGGCGAGTCGCTGGCCGTCGCCCGCAACACCCTCTTCCGGCGGACCACTGAAGAGGCAGCATCATCGAAGGGAGACCGTGCCTTCCCGGGGCGCGGCTTCCGAGCCGAAAGGTAGGGCGCATGAGCAAGGTCAGCGGCGGCGATACCAAGAACACCCTCTATTGCTCGTTCTGCGGTAAGAGCCAGCACGAAGTCCGCAAGCTCATCGCGGGGCCGACGGTCTTCATCTGTGACGAGTGCGTCGAGCTGTGCATGGACATCATCCGGGAGGAGAACAAGTCCTCGCTGGTGAAGTCGCGCGATGGCATTCCGACGCCGTCGGAGATCCGCAAGGTCCTCGACGATTATGTGATCGGTCAGATTCAGGCCAAGAAGGTCCTGTCGGTTGCCGTTCACAATCATTATAAGCGGTTGAGCCACGCCACGAAGAATAATGATGTGGAGCTGGCGAAGTCGAACATCCTGCTGATCGGCCCGACCGGCTGCGGCAAGACGCTTCTGGCCCAGACGCTGGCCCGCATCCTCGACGTGCCGTTCACCATGGCCGATGCGACCACGCTGACGGAAGCCGGCTATGTCGGCGAGGATGTCGAGAACATCATCCTGAAACTCCTGCAGGCGGCCGACTATAATGTCGAGCGCGCCCAGCGCGGCATCGTCTATATCGACGAGGTCGACAAGATCTCGCGCAAGTCCGACAACCCGTCGATCACCCGGGACGTGTCGGGCGAGGGCGTGCAGCAGGCGCTGCTCAAGATCATGGAGGGCACGGTTGCCAGCGTTCCGCCCCAGGGTGGCCGCAAGCATCCGCAGCAGGAATTCCTGCAGGTCGATACCACGAACATCCTCTTCATCTGCGGCGGCGCGTTCGCCGGGCTGGAGAAGATCATTTCCGATCGTGGCCGCACCACCTCCATCGGTTTCGGCGCCCAGGTGAAGCCGCCGGAGGACCGCCGCACGGGCGAGCTCTTCCGCGAGGTGGAGCCGGAGGATCTGCTGAAGTTCGGCCTGATCCCGGAATTTGTCGGCCGTCTGCCCGTCATCGCGACCCTTGAGGATCTCGACGAGCCGGCGCTGGTGAAGATCCTGTCGGAGCCGAAGAACGCGCTGGTGAAGCAGTATCAGCGGCTGTTCGAGATGGAAGGCGTGGAACTCACCTTCCATCCGGAAGCGCTGGGGGCGATCGCCCGCAAGGCCATCGAGCGCAAGACCGGCGCCCGCGGCCTGCGCTCCATCATGGAAGCCATCCTGCTCGACACCATGTACGAGTTGCCGGGGCTGGATGGCGTGCGGGAAGTGGCGATCTCGGCGGAAGTGGTGGAGGGCAAGGCGCGCCCCTACTACATCTATGCCGACCGGGCGCCCGGCAACGCCACCCTGACGACGGCCTGACCGTTTCGGGCTGCCGTCCCGACATCGGGGTCTGACAGGCCCTGCATCAACTGACGCGACAGGGATGTCTCCGGACGTTCCTGTCGCGTTCCTGTCTCCGGACCGTTTTTGCAGCGCAGAATTTTCCTGACACCGTGCCCTTGAACCGGTCGGGCGTCAGCGCCACCTTCATTAAGACACTGCCGGCCGTGCGGTTCGATCGGGGCTCTCCAGGAGGGAGGCCGGGAGAACAGGCATCCCCGACGCCGCACCCCCGGGCCCCCGCCCGCCGGTGTCCGGTCGGGACGGCCGGTCCCCCAAGGTGGCCCGAAACGTGCAGCGCATCTGGCGTTCGGGTCGCCGGCGATCAGCGACCACGGGGAGGCAAACGGGGGGCGTCCTCGTCCGAAAGACGGGGTTCCAGTTCCCCCGTGCTCGACCGGACACTCCTCCGGTCGCGCCGGCTTTTCTGGTCCGGATCGTCCCGACAGCCACCGGTCCTGCCGCCGACGGACCCCCCGGTCCTGTTTGTGGCCCTGCCGGAAGAAAGGACTGCCCATGAGCACCGCTGATCCGCGCCCGTCGGGTACCGAGGAAGGCCGGGATGTCTATCCGGTCCTGCCTCTGAGGGATATCGTCGTTTTCCCGCACATGATCGTGCCTCTGTTCGTCGGGCGCGAGAAGTCCATCCGCGCGCTCGAAGAGGTGATGCGGGCCGACAAGCAGATCCTGCTTGCCACCCAGAAGAACGCCTCCGACGACGATCCGCAGCCCGATGCCATCTACGAGATCGGCACGCTCGCCACCGTGCTGCAGCTGCTGAAGCTGCCTGACGGCACGGTGAAGGTGCTGGTGGAGGGCTCCGGCCGCGCCGAAATCTCGCGTTACACCGAGCGCGAGGAGTATTATGAGGCCGAGGCGAGCAAGCTCGACGACGACGCCGGCGATCCCGTGGAGATCGAGGCGCTGGCCCGCTCCGCCGTGTCGGAGTTCGAGAACTACGTCAAGCTGAACAAGAAGGTCTCGCCGGAAGTCCTTGGCGCCACGAGCCATATCGAGGACTACGCCAAGCTGGCCGATACCATCGCGTCCCATCTCGCGGTGAAGATCTCGGACAAGCAGGGCCTGCTCGCCACCCTGTCCGTCACCGAACGCCTGGAAAAGGTGCTCGGCCTGATGGAGGGCGAGATTTCCGTCCTGCAGGTGGAAAAGCGCATCCGCTCGCGCGTCAAGCGCCAGATGGAGAAGACCCAGCGCGAATACTACCTCAACGAGCAGATGAAGGCGATCCAGAAGGAACTCGGTGACGGCGAGGAAGGCCGCGACGAGGTTGCCGAGCTGGAAGGCCGCATCCACAAGACCAAGCTGTCCAAGGAAGCCCGCGAAAAGGCTCTCGGCGAGCTGAAGAAGCTCAAGCAGATGAGCCCGATGTCGGCCGAAGCGACGGTGGTGCGCAACTACCTCGACTGGCTGCTGGGCATCCCGTGGTCCAAGAAGACCCGGGTGAAGCACGACCTGTCCTTTGCCGAGCATGTGCTCGACGAGGATCATTATGGTCTGGACAAGGTCAAGGAACGCATCGTCGAATATCTGGCGGTGCAGAGCCGGGCCAACAAGCTGAAGGGCCCGATCCTGTGCCTTGTCGGCCCGCCCGGCGTCGGCAAGACGTCGCTCGGCAAGTCCATCGCCAAGGCGACGGGCCGGGAATTCGTGCGCATGTCCCTGGGTGGCGTGCGCGACGAGGCGGAAATCCGCGGTCACCGGCGGACCTATATCGGCTCGATGCCCGGCAAGGTCATCCAGTCGATGAAGAAGGCCAAGAAGTCCAACCCGCTCTTCCTGCTCGATGAAATCGACAAGATGGGCATGGATTTCCGTGGCGATCCGTCGGCGGCGCTGCTGGAAGTGCTGGATCCCGAGCAGAACCAGACCTTCATGGATCACTATCTGGAGGTCGAATATGACCTGTCGGATGTGATGTTCGTCTGCACGGCCAACACGCTCAACATCCCGGCTCCGCTGATGGACCGGATGGAGATCATCCGCATTGCCGGCTACACCGAGGACGAGAAGCTCGAGATTGCGATCAAGCACCTGATCCCGAAGGCGGTTCTCGATCACGGCCTGCAGCCCAAGGAGTTCTCCATCGAGGACGACGCCCTGCGGCTGGTGATCCAGCGCTACACCCGGGAAGCCGGCGTACGCAATCTGGAGCGCGAGCTGAACAATCTCGCCCGCAAGGCGGTCAAGGAGATCGTCATCTCCAAGGGCGAGGTGAAGTCGGTCCTCGTCACGCCTGACAAGGTGGAGGCCTATCTGGGCGTTCCCCGCTTCCGCCATTCCGAGGCGGATCTGGACGATCAGGTCGGCGTCGTCACCGGTCTGGCGTGGACCGAGGTCGGCGGCGAGCTGCTCACCATCGAAGCGGTGATGATGCCCGGCAAGGGCAAGATGACCGTGACGGGCAACCTGCGCGACGTCATGAAGGAATCGATCTCGGCGGCGGCGTCCTATGTCCGCTCCCGCGCCGTCGATTTCGGCGTGGAGCCGCCGCTGTTCGACCGGCGCGACATCCATGTCCACGTGCCCGAGGGGGCCACCCCGAAGGACGGCCCGTCGGCGGGCATCGCCATGGCCACCACGGTGGTCTCGGTGATGACCGGCATCCCGATCCGGCATGATGTCGCCATGACCGGCGAAATCACGCTGCGGGGCCGGGTGCTGCCCATCGGGGGCCTGAAGGAGAAGCTGCTGGCGGCGCTGCGGGGCGGCATCAAGACAGTGCTGATCCCCGAGGACAACGCCAAGGATCTGGTCGATATCCCGGACAACGTGAAGAACGGTCTGGATATCATCCCGGTCGCGCGCATGGAGGAAGTGCTGAAGCGGGCGCTGGTGCGCATGCCCGAGCCCATCACCTGGGAAGAGCCGCCGGTCTCGGCGGTGAAGTCGGGCGAGGATTCGCCGGCGGCCACCACGGCCCACTGAGCCCCGCGGATCCGGAGCGTCTGGACGCCCCGGATCCGGCCTTCCGATGCCTCGTCAGGGCGGCCCGGCCAGTCTGGTCGGGCCGCTTTTTTGTGCCCGCATTGTGGGCATGGCTGCTTCCTGGGCGGACGACCCTGCAAGCGTGATCATGCTGCCGCCTGCGCACAGAAAACTGTCGGAACCGCCCGGAAATCCCGGCTTTTCGCCCGGTGCCGACTTGCCTTCGCGGCCTTTTTCCCTCAAGAGGACGCGGCGCGGCGGAACCGGCAAATTCGGGGGACGGGGCTGCCGCGTGCGTGCAGAAAGGAAGCCAGAATGAAGAAAGTCGAGCTCGTCGCCGAGGTCGCCGAGAAGGCGGGTCTCTCCCGGCAGGCGGCCCAGAGCGCCCTCGAGGCGGCGTTCGAGTCCATTTCCGTCGCGCTCCAGCGGGGCGACGAGGTTCGGATCCAGGGCTTCGGCACCTTCGCGGTCAATGCGCGCGCCGAGACTTCGGGCCGCAATCCCCAGACCGGCGAGCCGATCCGCATTCCCGCCGCCCGGGTTCCGCGCTTCCGCGCCGGCAAGAATCTCCGCGACGTGGTCAACGCCGCCGGCTGATCATCTGGCGGGCCGGCGCATCCATCGCGACGTCCGCCGGCCGATCCATGAAAAAGCCCCGCCTCCGGGAAACCGGCGGCGGGGCTTCTTTTTTGGGCAGCCCTGCTGCCGGAGCAAGCAGCAGGGAAAGCCGGGCTCTCCGATCGTCTGATACCAAAGGTCCTTTGAAAAGGATCCTTTGCTATTCCGACGGCGCTTCATGTGCCTGGAATGAGGACCGGAGAGCAGACGGGGATCACGCGTCCGGGCCGAACACCCGGGCGAAGATGGTGTCGACGTGCTTGAAGTGGTAGCCGAGGTCGAACAGGGCCTCCAGCTCGGCATCCGACAGCATGGCGCGCACATCGGCGTCGCTCTTCAGCAACGGCAGGAACTCGCCCTCGCCGCGCCACACCGGCATGGCGTTGCGCTGCACCAGCCGATAGGCGTCCTCGCGGCTCACGCCCTTCTGCGTCAGGGCCAGCAGCACGCGCTGGGAGTGGACGAGACCGCCGAGCAGATCGAGATTCTTCTGCAGCCGCTCCGGATAGATCATCAGCTTGTCGATGAGGCCGGTGAGGCGGACGAGCGCGAAGTCGAGGGTGACGGTTGCGTCGGGGCCGATCATGCGCTCGACCGAGGAGTGGGAGATGTCGCGCTCATGCCAGAGGGCGACATTTTCCATGGCCGGCAGGGCATAGGCGCGCACCATGCGGGCGAGACCGGTGAGATTTTCCGACAGCACCGGGTTGCGCTTGTGCGGCATCGCCGACGAGCCCTTCTGGCCCGGCGAGAAATATTCCTCGGCCTCCAGAACCTCGGTGCGCTGGAGATGGCGCACTTCGGTCGCCAGCCGCTCGATGGACGAGGCGACGACGGCGAGGGTGGCGAAATACATGGCGTGGCGATCGCGCGGGATCACCTGGGTCGACACCGGCTCGGCCTTCAGGCCCATCTTGGCGGCGACGTGCTCTTCCACCCGCGGGTCGATGTTGGCGAAGGTACCGACGGCGCCCGAGATGGCGCAGGTGGCGACTTCTTCCCGGGCGGCGACCAGACGGGCGCGGGCGCGGTCGAACTCGGCATAGGCCTGGGCGAGCTTCAGGCCGAAGGTGACCGGCTCGGCGTGGATGCCGTGGCTGCGGCCGATCGACGGGGTGTAGCGGTGCTCATAGGCGCGGCGCTTGATGGTCGCGAGCAGGGCATCCACATCGGCGATGAGCAGGTCGGTCGCCCGCACCAGCTGCACGTTGAAGCAGGTGTCCAGCACGTCCGACGAGGTCATGCCCTGATGGACGAAGCGCGCCTCCGGCCCGACGATCTCGGAGAGATGGGTGAGGAAGGCGATGACGTCGTGCTTCACCTCACGCTCGATGGCGTCGATGCGCTCGACATCGAAGGTGGCATCGCGCGCCTTTTCCCAGATGGTGGCGGCGGCGTCCTTCGGGATCACGCCCAGCTCCGCCAGGGCATCGGCGGCATGGGCCTCGATCTCGAACCAGATGCGGAACTTGGACTGGGGCTCCCAGATCTCGGACATCTGCGGGCGGGAATAGCGCGGAATCATCGCTGGTCTGGCCTTCTGGCTGACGAACCTGTTCTGCGCCCGTCATGAACCCGGACCGGGCGGGGCTGTCAAACCAAAAAGCGACGCGGTCGGGTCTTGCCGTGTCCGCGGGCCCCTTGTGTGCGCTCGCAGGTCCGGCCGGTTCACCTGTCGAGCAGGTCCGGACGCCGCTCCCGGGTGATGCGTTCGGCCTCGGCCCGGCGCCAGGCGCGGATGCGGCCATGGTCGCCGGAAACCAGTACCGGCGGGATCGGCTGCTCCTCGAACAGCTGCGGCCGGGTGTACTGGGGATATTCCAGCAGGTTGCCCTCGAAGCTCTCCTCGGAGGCCGAGTCGAGCTTGCCCATGACGCCGGGAATAAGGCGCACGATGGCATCCAGCACCACCAGCGCCGCAACCTCGCCGCCGGACAGCACATAATCGCCGATCGAGACCTCTTCCAGATTGCGGGCGGCGATGATGCGCTCGTCCACGCCCTCGAAGCGGCCGCAGAGGACCACGACACCGGGACCGGCAGCCAGTTCGCGCACCCGGCCCTGGGTCAGCGGACGGCCGCGCGGGGTCATCAGCAGGCGCGGGCGCGGATCATCGGCAGGCGACACCGCGTCGATGGCACGCGCCAGCACATCGGCCCGCATCACCATGCCGACGCCACCGCCGGCCGGGGTATCGTCGACGGTGTGGTGGCGGTCATGGGCGTGGGCCCGGATCTGTTCGGCCTCCAGCGACCACAGCCCGGAGCCAAGCGCCCGGCCGGCCAGGCTGACGCCCAGCGGCCCCGGGAACATCTCGGGATAGAGGGTGAGGATGGACGCGCGGAAGGGTGCGCGCGGCGCCTCCGGGGCGGTCTCGGCCGGCGTGTCGGTCATCGCGCCGGATCCGTTTCCGGCGCGTCCGGGTCTTCGTCGGCGTCGGCCTCGTCGTCCGGATGGGGGCCGAGGAGGCCAAGGGGCGGATCGACCACGACGCGGCGGCTGGCAATGTCGATTTCCGGCACGCACACCCGGGTGAACGGGATCAGCACGGTCTGGCCACCGGTCAGCGGGGCGATGTCGAGGAGGTCGCCGGCGCCGAAATTGGGCACGGCCACGATCTTGCCGAACGGCGCGCCATCGGCGAGCACGGCATCGAGCCCGATGAGATCGGCGAGATAGAATTCATCCTCTTCGGTCTCGGGCAGGGCCGTGCGATCGATGAAGAGGTCAGTGCCGGTCAGCTTCTCGGCGCCGGTGCGATCGACGACGCCGGCAAAGCGCGCGATCAGCTTGTCGCCCTGAAAGCGCAGGCTGGCGAGGGTCAGCGACCGGCCCTCGGCGGTGAACAGGGGGCCATAATCGGCCAGCGCCTCGGGCTCGTCGCCGAAGGGCAGCAGCCGGACCTCGCCCTTGAGGCCGTTGGGCGCGCCGATGCGGGCGATCAGGATGCGGTCGGATGCGGGCATGGTCCCGGTCTCCGGCAGGAAGGAAAGGGAGGCACCAGAAATGGAAAGGCCGCCGTCGCCGGCGGCATCTCCGCAAGGTTGCGAGCGGTCTCCGGACAGAGGCCGCAGGGAGGCCGGGCGAGGACCCGGCCATCCGGTATCACTCGGCAGCGGCTTCCGCGGCCTTCGCCTTCTCGGCGGCGCGCTCCTGGGCCTTCTTGCCCGGCACGGCCTTTTCCGGGTTGCTGCGGGTGGCGCGCTTCAGCAGGCCGGCCGCATCCAGGAAGCGCAGGACGCGATCGGTGGCCTGGGCGCCGTTGTCGAGCCAGTACTTGGCGCGCTCGGTGTCCAGCACGACGCGGTCAGCGGCGTCCTTGGCCAGCATCGGGTTGTAGGAACCGATCTTCTCGATGAAGCGGCCATCGCGCGGCGAACGGGCGTCGGCAACAACGATGCGGTAGAACGGGCGCTTCTTGGCGCCGCCACGGGCGAGACGGATCTTCAGGGACATGGGATACTCCAATAGTAAGTAATTATATTCAGACCGGACTGCCGAGACTTGTGAAATTTCCTGACCCGGGAGGGAGAGGGCGCTTCTGGTCTCGATCGTCCTTTTTAGCTACAGGGCCGGATATCCGGCCGGGATCACTTCTTCTTGCCGGGCAGGCCCGGCATCTTCGGGCCGCCAAGGCCCGGCAGACGCGGCATGCCGGGCAGGCCGCCCATGCCGCCAAGGCCGGGCGGAAGCTTCATGCCGGCGGGCAGGCCACCGGGCATTCCGCCGGGGAGACCGCCCTTCTTGGCCATCTCCTCCAGCGCCGCAGGGTCGATGTCGGGCATGCCACCACCGCCGCCGAAGCCGGAGAGCAGATTGCCGAACAGGCCGCCCTTCTTCTTGCCCATGGCCTTCATCATGTCGGCCATCTGGCGATGCATCTTGAGCAGCTTGTTGACTTCCTCGACCCGGGTGCCGGAGCCCGCGGCGATGCGCTTCTTCCGGCTGGCCTTGAGGACGTCGGGCTTCTTGCGCTCCTCCAGCGTCATCGACTGGACGATGGCGATCTGGCGCTTGATCATCTTGTCGTCGAAGCCGGCGGCGGCGATCTGGTCCTTCATCTTGCCCATGCCGGGCAGCAGACCGAGAATGCCGGACATGCCGCCCATCTTCTGCATCTGGGCGAGCTGCTGGGCGAGATCGTCGAGATCGAAGGAGCCCTTCTGGAGCTTCTTCGCCGTCTCCAGCGCCTTCTGGGCGTCGATTTCCTGCGCCGCCTTCTCGACCAGGGCGACGATATCGCCCATGCCGAGGATGCGGCCGGCGACGCGGGCCGGATCGAAATCCTCCAGCGCATCGGCCTTTTCGCCGACGCCGAGGAGCTTGATCGGCTTGCCGGTGACGGCGCGCATGGACAGCGCCGCACCGCCACGGCCATCGCCATCGACACGGGTCAGCACGATGCCGGTGAGGCCGACACGGGCATCGAAGGAACGGGCGACGTTGACCGCATCCTGACCGGTGAGGCTGTCGGCAACGAGCAGCACTTCATGCGGGGAGGAGATGCGGCGGATATCCGCCATCTCCTGCATCAGCGCCTCGTCCACATGCAGACGGCCGGCGGTGTCGAGGATCAGGACGTCATAGCCACCCAGACGGCCGGCGGTCATGGCCCGCTCGGCGATCTGCACCGGGGTCTGGCCCGGCACGATGGGCAGGGTGGCGATCTGGTTCTGCTCGCCCAGAATCTTCAGCTGGTCCTGGGCGGCCGGGCGCTGGGTATCCAGCGAGGCCATCAGCACCTTGCGCTTGTCGCGCAGCGTCAGCCTGCGGGCGATCTTCGCCGTGGTGGTCGTCTTGCCCGAGCCCTGCAGGCCGACCATCATGATGACGACCGGCGGGGCGGCATTGAGGTCGATCGGCTCCGGCGTGGCGCCGAGGGTCTCCACGAGCTGGTCGTGGACGATCTTCACCACCATCTGGCCGGGGGTGACGGATTTCACCACCTCGGCACCGACGGCGCGGTTGCGCACCCGGTCCGTGAAGGACTTCACCACATCCAGGGCGACGTCGGCCTCGAGCAGCGCCCGACGGACCTCACGCAGGGCCGCCTCGACATCGGCTTCCGTCAGCGCGCCGCGCCGGGTCAGCTTGTCGAGAATGCCGCCGAGGCGGTCGGAAAGGCTCTCGAACATCGATTCCGCTCCCTGATGCCGGTCCGGGGACGATGGGCCGGCGGTTCGTGGTTCCGGGGAGAGCCTGCGGCCTCCACTGGACAGCAGCGCTTTTCCCAAAGAAAATCGCGTCCGCGGGCGACACTCGCCGGCGAACGTTGGCCTCCGGGGTCAGTCCCCGGTCGGCGAATGGGATCCACGCTGCGTGGATGGCGACCGGATAAAGAAACCCGGCCGGGAAGTCAAGGATTCCCGCGGGGCAGCGCGGGCAGGGGGCGCGGTGCAGCGTTGGCTGCCGCCCGGGCCGGGTATTCCGGCAGAGTGTCTGCGGTCACGCCGCTGTCTTCACGATGACGAAGCGGAAGACGGGGCCGTCGGCGGTGTCGAACTTGCTCTGGGCTTCGAGCACATGGCCTTCGCTGGTGCAGAAATGCGGAATATCGATGCCCGACAGGGGATCGCTGGTCCACACCACCAGAACGGATGAAGACCCGGCACGCGCGAGCGCACGCCGGGTCTTGAGCACGGGCAGCGGACAGGTGAAGCCGCGCAGGTCAATGTCGCCGGGGGCGGGCGACGGGAAGGGGGCCGGCGTGCCGGTATCCGTGGTCATCCCGTCGCGCGCTGGCCTCAGGTCGGGTTGAAAGCGGCGACCGCCGCCATGTTGACGATGTCGGTATCCTTGCCGCTGATCGGCAGGATCTGCACCGGCTTCTCCAGCCCGACGAGCAGGGGGCCGAGCACCGTGGCGCCGCCCAGCTGACGCAGCAGCTTGATGCCGATGGAGGCCGAATGGAAGTCCGGCGCCACCAGCACGTTGGCCGGGGCCTTCAGACGGCAGAACGGGTAGAGCGCCATCTTTTCCATGTCGAGGGCCACATCGGCAGCCATCTCGCCATCATACTCGAAGTTGACCCGGCGGCCGTCGAGAATGCGCACGGCCTCGCGGACCACCTCCGAGCGGGCGCTCTGCGGGTGGCCGAAGGTCGAGTTGGCGAGGAAGGCGACCCGCGGCTCATAGCCCATGCGACGGGCGGCGTGGGCGGCCTCCACGGCGATGTTGGCCAGTTCCTCGGCGCTCGGATCCGAGTGCACCGTCGAGTCGGTGATGAACACGGTACGATCCCGGGAGATCACCATGGACATGCCGATGGCGGTGTGGCCCGGCTTGGTGTCGATCACCTCACGGATCACCTCCAGCGCCACCGCATAATTGCGGGTGACACCGGTCACCATGGCATCCACATCGCCCAGCGCCACCGCGCAGGCGGCGAAGTAGTTGCGGTCGTTGTTGATGAAGCGCTGGCAGTCGCGGAACAGGTGGCCCTTGCGCTGCAGGCGGCTGTAGAGGAACTCCGCATAGGCGCGGTTGCGCGGGGAGGTGCGGGCGTTGATGATCTCGATGCCCGGCCGCATCTCGATGCCGGCCTCGCGGGCGATCTCCAGCACCACATCCTCGCGGCCGATGAGGGTCGCGTTGCCGAGGCCGTTGACCACATAGGAGACGGCCGCGCGCACCACCGCCTCGTCCTCACCCTCGGCGAACACCATGTGCTTCGGGTTCTGGCGAACCTTGGCGTGGATGGTCTGCAGGGTGCCGGCGACGGGGTCGCGCCGGGCGGAGAGGTGGTTCTTGTAGCCGGCCATGTCGATGATCGGCTTCTGGGCGACGCCCGAGTCCATGGCGGCCTTGGCCACCGCCGGCGGCACCACCGAGATCAGGCGCGGATCGAACGGCACGGGGATGATGTAGCCCGGCCCGAAGCGCGGCCGGTTGCCCTGATAGGCGGCGGCCACGTCGTCGGGCACGTCCTCGCGGGCCAGCATCGCCAGCGCCTGGGCGGCAGCGACCTTCATTTCCTCATTGATGGTCGTGGCGCGCACGTCCAGCGCCCCGCGGAAAATATAGGGAAAGCCGAGGACGTTATTGATCTGGTTGGGATAATCCGAGCGGCCGGTCGCCATGATGGCGTCGTCGCGGATTTCCGCCACCTCTTCCGGGGTGATTTCCGGATCCGGGTTGGCCATGGCGAAGATGATGGGATTGCGGGCCATGCCGGCCACCATCTTCGGCGTCAGCGCGCCCTTGGCCGACAGGCCGAAGAACACGTCGGCGCCGTTGAGCGCCTCTTCCAGGGTGCGCGCGTCGGTCTCCACCGCGTGAGCCGACTTCCACTGGTTCATGCCCGCGGTGCGGCCCTTGTAGACCACGCCCTTGGTGTCACACAGCGTCACGTTCTGGTGCGGGATGCCCATCGCCTTGACGAGCTCGATGCAGGCGATGCCGGCCGAACCCGCGCCATTGCAGACGATGCGCGTCGTCTTCGGGTCGCGCCCCGTCAGGTGCATGGCATTGATGAGGCCGGCGGTCGCGATGATCGCGGTGCCGTGCTGGTCATCATGGAACACCGGAATGTTCATCAGCTCGCGCAGGCGGCTCTCGATGATGAAGCAGTCCGGCGCCTTGATATCTTCCAGGTTGATGCCGCCAAAGGACGGCCCCAGATAGCGCACCGAGTTGATGAAGGCATCGACATCCTCGGTTTCGATTTCGAGGTCGATGGAATCGACATCGGCGAAGCGCTTGAACAGGACGGACTTGCCTTCCATCACCGGCTTGGCGGCAAGCGCGCCGAGATTGCCGAGGCCGAGGATGGCGGTGCCGTTGGTGATCACCGCCACCAGGTTGCCGCGGACGGTGTAGTCATAGGCCGTGGAAGGATCTGCCGCGATGGCGCGCACCGGCACGGCGACGCCCGGAGAATAGGCGAGCGACAGGTCGCGCTGGGTAGCCATCGGCTTGGTGGGCACGATCTCCAGCTTGCCCGGGCGGCCGCGCTGATGAAACTGAAGCGCTTCCTGTTCCGTGAAGGCAAGGCCGCTGCGGCCCGTCCTCGTATCACCGGACATTGGTATCGTCTCCCCCGTCGTGTGCGATCGGATCCCGGCTCGTTCTCCGTGCACCCGAGCGGGCGAACAGGAAGCCGGATCTTGGGGAAGGGTTTAGGCCATCCGATCCCCTCGCTACAAGCGCAACGCGCTGTCGTGGCGTCTTTGGCGTCATGCTCTTCGAGAGGAGGCATAATGCAGCATTGGGACTTGACAGAAAGATCCTGCAAATCCCGCGGACTGGAGGGCTCCGCGACTTGTGCTGCACTGCGGAATGACTTTTCCATCCGGTGGCGTATGGAAACTTCCGCGTGCCGTATCCGGAATCGACCGGATGAGGCACTGGCGCCGAAAGTGCACGCTGCGCGCTCATCCGGGTGGAGGGGGCCGAATCAGTCGCCCCTTAAACAGACAGGCCGCCCGTCTGTTTCGGGGCGGCCATGCCATTCGTCTTTGGTCTAGAAAGTGTGGATCAGGCGCCTGGCGTCCAGGCGTCATAGTCCCCGGTCACCTTCGGGCGCTGGCCGTCGCGCAGCAGTGAGCCCTGGGGGCGATAGGCGAGCGGCGTGCCCGTCGGGTTCGAGCGGTGCTCGATCTCCCAGGGGTGCGGCTTGTAATTTTCTTCGGTCGGCGGGGTATCCACCTTGTGATGGATCCAGCCATGCCAGCCCGGCGGAATGGCGCTCGCCTCGGCCTCGCCGTTGTAGATCACCCAGCGGCGCTGGAAGCCGACGGTGGGATCCTTGGCGCCGCCCTTGGTGCGGTAATATTTGTTGCCGAACTGGTCGGTGCCCACCAGCTCGCCATGGCGCTTGGTGAACAGGCGCGTCCCCATGGTCTCGCTGTTCCACCAGGTGAAGAGTTCGAGAAGCAAGGCGCGCATCTGTCGGCTCCAGTTTCCTCCGGCGACTATGGCGCCGGAATCGCCCCCTTGTCCAGAATCACGCGCTCTGGCGGGACGTCGCAGGCATCTGGTCGCCGAGCCGGGTGCGGATCTCGGCGGCAATCATTTCCGTTGCGTCAATCGGCGAATAGCTGCGTTCCGTCAAGGTGCCATCGAACCAGTCCATCACGCCGGCGCGGATGAGGGCCTCGTGGAACAGGGCAAATTTGCGCGTGCCGCCGGCCAGCGGAAAGGCATGCACCGGGCGTCCGGTGGCGGCGGCCTCGCTCAGCATGGCCACCGAATCGCAGGTGACCACCAGATGATCGGCCAGTCCGAGAATGCCGAAATAGGGATTGTCGCCGCTGCCGTCCCAGAAAAAGCCGGGCACGCCGGAGATGGCGGCGCGCAGCGCCGCCTGGGCTTCCGGCGGGGTACGCCGCGACGGGGTAATCAGCAGCGAGCCGCCCGAGCGCGTGGCAGCCTCGGCCAGCCGGCGGCCAAGTTCGGCCGCCTCGCCGGCGGAGAAGCCATAGGCGCCGCTGGGGCCGCCGACCAGCACGCCGATGCGCGGCCCCGGCAGATGTGACACCCGGGGCAGAAGCTGGGCAGCGCCTTCGGTCATGCGGGCGCGGGTGGCGCGCAGCGGGGCGGTCGGGGTGTGGATGACGTTGGACGCCTGCTCCAGAGCCGGGCGGCGCAGAAAATCATGATCGTTGACCCACACCAGATCGAACGCCGACGGGCGCACCCGGGGATCATGCAGGATGACGACGAAGGGCCGCGGTGCCTTGTGCCGGGCAAGTGCCCGTGCGGCGGGAATCGCCTGTCGTCCGGAGGCGATCACCAGCGGCGGCCAGGGCGGGGCAAGCGGCCCCTCCAGATGGCCGGGGCCAAGCGGGGCGATCCACGACCAGGGCGGCGTCAGGCGCACCCGCACGATGCGAGGCACGCAGCCGAGCGCTTCCGCCACGGCGACGGACTGGGTTTCATGGCCGGCCTTGCCTTCGGGCACGATGACCAGGGCCGATTTCGGCTCCACGCTGTCCTCTCCCGCTCCCCTGGATCGAGACGGTGGTCGTTCTTGTCCGGCGCGGCGCGATCGTCTCTCCCGCAGCCGGCTTGGGCGTGTTATGCCCTGATGAAACCGGCGCGCAAAGGGGCTGCGGCAGATTCCTCTCCTCCGGGCTTCTTTTATTGCCGTCCATCCTGCGCCCCGGCCTGTCGGCCACATGCTCCCGCCTGGCCCGAAATCCGTAAAGGACGGACGCTCCGTTGAAGCTGCGCCTTGATGCCATCGACTGGAAGATTCTGAAGGAACTCCAGGATGATGGTCGCATCACCAATGTCGAGCTGTCGCGCCGGGTGGGCATTTCCGCGCCCCCCTGCCTGCGTCGCGTCCGTGCGCTGGAAGAGGCGGGGGTGATCCGGGCCTACCGGGCGCTGCTGGATGAAAAGGCGCTGGGCTTCGATCTCACAGCCTTCGCCTTCGTCTCCCTGCGCTCCCAGGCGGAAACCGACCTGTCGGGATTCGAGGATCTGGTGCGCACCTGGCCGATCGTGCGGGAAGCGTGGATGCTCTCCGGCGAAATCGATTTCGTGCTGAAATGCGTGGCGCCGACACTGCGCACCTTCCAGAGCTTCGTCACCAACGAGCTGACGGCCGCCCCCCAGGTGGCCAGCGTGCGCACGGCGCTGTCGCTGCGCGAGTCGAAGAATGTGCCGACTGTCCCCATCGACTGATACCAGAGATCCTTGAAAAGGACTCTTTGGTATTCCGGTGCAGATTTTCCATGCCTTTGGGGCATATGGGGAATCTGCAGTCCTTCAGGCGCACGGTGCGGTCAGCACTTCGTGCGTCTGGTATGACAAGGCCGGCGCGCTGCCTCGGGCAACGCGCCGGGCTGTCTGGTATCAGTCCCCCGCGGACCAGTCGCGGGTGGCGTCGCGGGCCAGTTCATCCTGATCGGTGACGAGCACAAGCCGGTTGTGATGGTCCGAATACTGGACGCGGATATTGACCCCGGCATCAGCCAGCGCCCGAGCGATGGCGCCGAGCTGGCCGGGCGTGCCCTGTTTCAGCCGGCGGATCAGCGGCTGGCGCACCGCCATGACCCTGATGCCGGCGGCCTCGGCCGCCTGTCGGGCGGCTTCGCCATCGACAAACAGAAAATGCGCGATGGCATGGTCCGGGCCGCTGAACACGCCGCCCCCTTCAAAGGACACGCCGGCCCGTCCCATGGCTTCGCCCAGCCGGGCCAATGCGCCGGGGGCGGTGTCGAGGTGAAATTCGAGATCAAACATCGTCCGGCTCTTTTCCGTGTGCAACAAGGCTGTCCGCCGGGGCTTCGTCCCGCAGGCTCAGGCTATAGGAGCGGGTGATCGTTGCGACGTGCAGGCGATAGTCCTTGAAGACCTCGGCACGACCGGCTGTCTGGACGCGCCGGTGCTCCGGACTGTTGCGCCACGCCGCAACCGCGGCCTCATCGAGCCAGAAGGACAGGGACAGCACCTTGCCGGGCTCGCTGAGGCTCTGGAACCGCTCGATGGAAATGAAGCCGTCCAGATCCGCCAGCATCGGGCGCAGCTCAGCGGCGAGATCGAGATAGGCGCCCTGTGCCGCGTCGGGCACCCAGGCCTCGAACAGGACAGCGATCATGGGCGGTCTCCCGGCGCCCGGGCGGGGGAGGATTTCATGGACGGATCCGGGATGGGGAAGTCGATGGACATGGTGTCGGGCCCTTTCTGCTGGCCCGGGCATAGCGGTTTGGCGAAGTCGGATGGTTCGGTTAGGGTCGAAGCATGAGAGATGGCCCTGACATTGCCCGCGTGGCCGCTCTGGTGGCCGATCCCGTCCGCAGCGCCATGCTGATCAGGCTGATGGATGGCCGCGCGCTGACGGCGACGGAGTTGGCCGGGGTGGGCGGCATCACCCGACCGACCGCCAGCAGCCATCTGGCGAAGCTGGTCGATGGCGAGATTCTGGTGGTCGAGTCCCAGGGGCGGCATCGTTATTTCCGCCTCGCCGGTCCCCATGTCGCCAGTCTTCTGGAAGCATTGATGGTCTTTTCCAGCGATGCGGTGCCGCCCGTGCGCACGGGGCCGCGGGATCCGGCCCTGCGCAAGGCCCGCATCTGCTATGATCATCTGGCGGGCGAACTGGCGGTGGCACTGTTTGACCGGATGCGGGACGATCAGTGGCTGGAGGGTGATCTCACCATCACCGCACACGGCCGCCGCAAGATTTCAGAGATCGGGCTTGCGCTGGACGACCTGCCGCCGAGCAACCGACCCCTGTGCCGGTCCTGTCTGGACTGGAGCCAGCGGCGTTCGCATCTGGCCGGGCGGGCGGGCAAGGCCATCCTGGATCGCGTGCTGGAGCTGTCCTGGGCCCGGCGTGTGCCGGCGTCCCGGGTCATCAGCTTCACGCCCGAGGGCGAGCGGCGCTTCCGCTGCTGGCTGGACTGAAGCCCGAGGGCAGGATGTGCTGTCCGCGCTTCGTGTCTCTGGTCTGGCGGCGCATATTTTCTATCGGACACAATGAGATAGCCACTCCGCCCGGGCTTGCCGGAGGAAGCCCCGCATGGACCTGCGGTGGGGGCGGCGATGCTGAGCGTGGGCAATGAAGCTGCGGAGTCGTGCGGCCATCATGTCTGCGGCCGCTCTGGTCCGGAGAATGTGCCGGCACATCTTCCGGTGGTCGTTCCGGCGCGATCCGCGCCCCGGTTTCTGACCGCACGGATCGGTTATCAGCTAGAGTTGCTTGTGCGGTCTGACGCGTATCGACAATAGTCTGTCCCGACGCATCCGGGTCTGACCGGATCGGGACAAAAAAGAAGAACTTTCATATATCCTGAGACTTGTCCGCAGGGCGCGGCGGTTTCGCTGCCCGCGGCAAGGCCGGCGGCATATCCGCGGCGCGTCGCCCAGGGCAGAGTTGAGACCCGACGGGAGGAGCGGGCATGAAGAGAGGTGCATCCGCGCTCATGCGCCGGGCCACCATCGTTGGCGCGATTGCCGCCATTCCGGTGGTGGTCGTGTTTATTCTCGCCACGATGCACCATGTCGGCGAGGAACGTCATTCCCTGCTCGACACCATGCGGACCGGCATCGAGGTCGATCGCAGCCGGATCGAGCAGGAAGTGCGCGCCGTGCGCCAGCTCGCCGAGTCGACAAGCCGGTGGATTATCTCCGGGTTGGATGAGGCCGGCCCGGTGCCGGAAGCGCGTCTGCTCGGCCGCAGTTTTGTGCGGCCCGTGGCCGGTGGCCCGGGATCGGTCGAAGTCATCGAGCCGCTGCCGGGTGGTGCCGGTCCGGGCGCTGTGGATGGAGCGCTGATCGCCGATCCGACCCTGGCCACCGGGGGGGTAGCCGGCCGCAGGCTGCGGACAGTCGCGACTTCGGCGATGGAGCTGATGTCGGGGCTGCGGACCGTGCAGCCGGCTCCGGCCATGGGATTTTCCTATTTCGTGGCGGCCCGGCGCGATCTCATGGTCGTGGCGCCGCCGCTGTCCACCGTGCGCTTTCTGGAGGCTGCAGGTCACGCTTCGGTGGCCAGCCTTCTCGATGCCCTGCGCCACCGGCCCTATTTCCGCGCGATGATGACCCAGCCGGGCCCGGTGCGGCACCCGGCCTGGGCGGGGCCCTATCGGGACCTGTTCACCGGCGAGGCGACGGTTGCCTTTGCCGCTCCTGTCACGGTCGACGGGGAGCTGGAAGGGGTGGTCGGCGTCAACCTGCTGCTTGAGCGGCTGGAACCGCTGCTGGAGAAATCAGGCCGTTATCCCCATGGTGTGCGCCTGGTGACAGAGACCGGCCAGACCCTTCTGGCGCGGGGGCCGGGCGGGGAGCGGGAGGTGGCCGGCCTCGGGCGGGATCCGGCCCCGCCATCCGGGCTGTCGGCCGCTGATATTGCCAGCCTCGCGCCGGATAATGTCGAGCCCGTCGTCCTCGGCCCCTGGCGGGTTATCGCGCGGCCCATTGAGGGTACTCCCTGGCGGGTCGTCTGGCTGGTGTCCTCAACGGCGCTGACGTCTGCCCTGGTGAAGGGAATGATGGCTTTCGGCCTGCTGGTTGTTGGCTTCCTGATGTCGGTCGGCCTCGGAATCATCCTCATGCGCCGCTTCATCGTACAGCCGACGGTGCGGTTCATCCTGTTTCTGGATGAAATCCTCTCCGGCACGTCGCCACCGCTGCCGAATCTGGGCGCCCCCTGGCAGCGCTGGGCTGCGGGCGTGGCGGCGGGGTTTGCCCGCAATCGCGAGCTGACCCGGGAGGCCACTGAACGGGGCGATCATCTGGCGGCCCTCATCCGCATTTCCATTGACGGGGTGATCACCTTCGACGGGCAGGGCCACATCCTCGCCTTCAACCCGGCTGCCGAGACGATGTTTGGTGTGCGGGAGGCAGAGGTGGTGGGCAAGGCGCTGGAGCAGGTCATCATCGCACCGGAGGACGTGGCCGATCATCGCGCCTTCCTTGCCGGGCTGCGGCGGGCCGGGGCCAGCAGCATTCCCCGCGAGGTCGTGGAGCGCCGTCTGTGCCGGGCCGATACCGGCCGCGTGTTTCCGGCGGAAATTGCCGTCACCGGCGTGGAGGTGGGGCATGACCTGCTGCTGACCGCCTATGTGCGTGATATATCCACCCGGGTGGAACATGAGCGGCGTATTGCCGATCTCGCCTTCCGGGATGTCCGCACCGGGCTGCCCAACCGGATCGGCCTCGTCGAGCGCATTGATGCCGGGCTGGTGGCCGGCCACGCGATGACCCTCGGCTTCATCGAGTTTGCCCATTTTGGCGATATCCGGCTGTCCTTCGGCCATGAGTTCGCCGAGCAGGTGACGTGCGTTTTCGTCCGTCGCCTCGTTGCCGGCCTGCCCGAGGGGGCGGTGGTGGCGCGGGTCGGGCCGTCGCAGCTGGCGGTCTATGGCGAGGGGCCGGGCACCGAGCTTATCCGCCGGATCGAGCAGGAGATTGCCCGTCCGCTGATCGTCGGCGGGCGCACCATCGCGCTCGACTGCGCCATTGGCGCCACCCGGGTGGAGCCGGGGCGGATCTCTGATGCCGAGGCGGTGCTGCGCGAGGCGGAGACCGCGGCGCTGATGGCCCGGCGCGGAAGCCATCCGGTCGGCGTGGTGCTGTTCGATCCGGGCATGCTGGCCCATCTGCGCCGCAATGCCGAGATTGAACAGGGGCTGCGCCGGGCGCTGGAGCGCACCGACGAACTGTGGCTGGCCTTCCAGCCCATACTCTCCCTGACCAGCGGCCAGCTCATTCGCTTCGAGGTGCTGGTGCGCTGGAAGCACCCGGATTTTGGCGCTGTCTCGCCGGTCGAGTTCGTGCCGGTTGCCGAGCGCACCGGCCTGATTTTCCCGCTCGGCAACTGGATCGTGCGTGCCGCCATCGACACGCTCGCCAGTTGGGCCGACCGTCAGCGTGGCGATGACCCGCCGCCCGGGCTCGCCATCAACCTCTCGGCGCGCCAGCTGTCGGATCCGACCCTTGAAACGACCATCACCGAGCGTCTCTCCGCCACCGGCCTTGATCCCAGGATGATCGAGCTGGAAATCACCGAGACGGTGCTGCTGGACGGTAACTCCGCCGTGGTGGAGGTTCTCGGCCGCCTGCGAGACCTCGGCGTGCGCATTGCGGTGGACGATTTCGGCACCGGCTATTCCTCTCTGGACTATCTGCGCACCCTGCCGGTGGACGTGGTGAAGATCGACCGCTCCTTCGTCAGCGATATCGGATCCGATCCCGCCCGGCGCGCCATCGTGCAGGCGGTCACCGATCTCGGCCATGCCCTCGGCCTCACGATCGTGGCGGAAGGCATCGAGCGCGAGGACGAGGCGCGGATGGTGCGCGCCCTTGGCTGTGATCTCGGGCAGGGCTTCCTGTTCAGCCGTCCCGTGCCCGCGGCCGATGCCCTGGAGATGGTTCAGGCCGGGCAGGTATGGCGGGTGCCTGGTCCGCTGGAGGCGGCGGTCGTCTGAGACGTGGCCGGAGCGACGCTGGCAGATTGCGTCCGCCGGCCCGGGACGGTGATACCCGAGGGGGTGGTGCGCTGTTTCGCTCCATTGGAAGGTCCCTTTCGGGGTTGGCCATCCCTGTGGCACGATGAGGATGTGACGGGCGGCACAGCCGATTCCCGCCCGCCACCGCCACGGCAGGAGAAGATCAATGCGGAAGTGGATTATCCGCGCGCTCATCGTCGGGGCGCTTGGCCTCGGACTCTGGGGCGTGCGGGACCTCATTGGCATCTTTGCTGCCGATCTCACACCGGATGCCGCCGGAGAAGCGCGCGGGCTGCTGATTAGCGGCCTTCTGAAGTTGCTGGCGGCACTCATCATTGGCACGCTGGCGATCAAGCGCTCCTGAGGCGATCGCTGACACATGTGCATCCGGTGCACATCGCGCCGTCCTCCGGCGTCTGGGGGCTTCCATATGCGCGATTGATCGCATCGCGTGTGGACGGGACTTGCTGAACGCCCGATTTCGGGCGATCCTGTCCACAGAGAGAGTTCTGCCTGCCGGCCCCCGATCCGGCAGCGGATGAGCCGGGGACGGAGGGGAGGGGGATCTTCTCCGTCCCCGGTTTTCGTCACCCCGCGACGCCCCGTCCGGGTGCTGTCGGCTGCACTGCCGGTCAAGCAGAGACATCGGGGCCACACCATGAAATTGTCCGCCGTGACTGTCCCGGCCGCCGGAGAGCGCTGGTCTCAGGCCTGCCTGCCTTGACAGGGTGTGGCCTGCAGACTTATCAAAGCTGCGACTTGTTTTAATCGAAGGCGGGAAGGTCCCGTCTTCGGGAGACGGAGACCGGCCATGACGTTCGTACTGCCGAAGCTGAACTTTGCCGAGAACGCGCTCGCCGCCCGCGGCATGTGCCAGGAGACCCTGGAGCTGCATCATGGCAAGCATCATCAGGCCTATGTCACGGCCCTGAACGGCTTCGTCGAGAAGAACGCCGACCTCCAGGGCAAGACCCTTGAGGAGATCGTGCTGTTCTCGGCTGGCAAGCCGGATCTGGCCCCGGTGTTCAACAATGCCGGCCAGCACTGGAACCACATCCTGTTCTGGGAAAACCTGTCGCCGAATGGCGGTGGCATCCCCGGCTCGCTGGAAGCCAAGCTGATCGAGGACTTCGGTTCCGTCGCCGCGTTCAAGGACGCCTTCAAGGCGGCCGCGATCTCGCAGTTCGGTTCGGGCTGGGCCTGGCTGGTGGTTGATGGCGCCGGCAAGCTGAAGGTCACCAAGACCCCGAATGGCGGCAACCCGCTGGCCACCAACGAGGGCAAGGTTCTCCTCGGCCTCGACGTGTGGGAGCACTCCTACTATCTCGACTTCCGCAACCGTCGCCCGGACTATGTGACCAACTATCTCGACCAGCTCGCCAACTACGAGTATGCCGAGGCGGCCCTGAAGTCTGCCTGATCGGTCTGACCGGCGGTCCGCCGCTGCGGGCCGCACGATCCCGTTCCGAAAGCCGTCCGTCCGGAGACCCGGGCGGGCGGCTTTTCTGTTTGGCGTCGGCAACCGGGTAAGGATGACGTCAGCGCGGGTCGTCTGGCGGCCGGGCTATCCGGGAGACGAGGCGAGATGGGTACGCCCACGTGGCACGACGAGACTTGCCGCGTGGGCCAGAGGAGGCCGGCACTCCGAAAGCCCGAGCGCCTCCATCGGCATTTCCCAGCGTTTCGCGCGCCTCTGGCGCCCTTCAGCCTCTGAAGGGCATGGGAGGCGACCGACAAGCTGCGTGCCGGCCACTCTTCAGGAATCATACCAAGCGTGCGAAGTGCTGACCGCACCTTGCGCCTGAAGAACTGTAGATTTCCCATATGCACCAACGGCATGGGAAATCTGCATCGGAATACCAAAGAGTCCCTTTGAGAGATCTTTGGTATCAGTGCAGGCGGCACCATCGGGAGGGGGGCATGTCTCTCGGCCTCGGTAAAAGCCCCTTGGCGCGCAAGGGCTCATGATCCGGGTGCCGCGGGAGCCCCCCGTCGTCAGACGCGCCGGGCTCTCGTCAGCTTCAGGCGGTGTCTGTCAGGCGACGGCGCGGGCTTCGGGCGCGATGGGCGCAATGCGATAGGCGCAGCGCCGGTCGCCGGCGCGGATGTGTTCCATGCGCTCCACCTGCACGCCGGGGCCGAGCACGTCGCGGAACAGGTCCAGCTCCGCCCGGCAGAAGCCGGCGCAGGCATGGGCGGCGGCAGCGATGGGGCAGTGGTGCTCACAGATGACGAAGGCGTCGCCGTCCCGGCTCCAGTCGGCGAGATAGCCTTCCCGGCGGCGGATGGCGGCCAGATTGGCCACGCGCCCGGCCAGATCCTCCGGCGCGGCGTCAATTTCCGTCAGATAGCGCGCCCGGGTGGAGCGCTCGCGGGCCTCTACCAGACGATCAAGGGCCGCTTCGCCCAGTTCGCTGCGCAGATCGTGGATCAGCTGCACTGTCAGGTCGGCATGGGCATCGGGAAAGCGCGCATGGCCGGCCGGCGTCGGCTGGAAGCGCAGCGCCGGGCGGCCGGGGCCGCGGGCGATGCTACCGGATTCCACCAGCCCCTCATCGGCCAGCCGCTGCAGCTGCTGCCGGGCGGCCTCCGCCGTCACGCCGAGGGCACGCCCCAGCTCCGCCGCGGTCTGGGGGCCGCGGGTCTTGAGCAGCAGCAGCAGCCGATCCCCCGCGGATCGCGGGCTCCAGGGGTCGGACGACGGATCGGACATGGCGTGCGGCATCCGCTTTTCGGGCAGCCTCTCGGGCCAGGAGGAAGAGGGAACGCCCATGAGGATACCGTGTCGGTCCAAAGCCGGCAATCGGACTTTCCCGGAGAGCGCCCCGTTGCTTGCGCGCCGAAAGCCGCCACTGGCGCGGTCTGCGGGGCTGGGCGGCGGCGGGGGAATGGATTATAGGAGACCGGTTCCGGCCGGCGAGGGCAGCACGCCCTTCCGGAACGTCCGTGAACACGCCTCTTCTTTTCTATGATCCATTCGGGATGACCTCCATGACGGCCGATTTTCTCCCCCTCGACGACGCCCTCGCCGCTGCGGCGCGTCAGGGCAAATCCTGGCCGTTCGAGGAGGCGCGAAAGTTGATCGCCCGTCTGGCGGATCAGGGCCGGACCTCGGGGCCGGTGCTGTTCGAGACCGGCTATGGTCCGTCGGGTCTGCCGCATCTGGGCACCTTCGGCGAGGTGGCCCGGACCACCATGGTGCGCCATGCCTTCGAGGTGCTGACCGATGGCGCCTACGAGACGCGGCTGCTGTGCTTCTCCGATGACATGGACGGCCTGCGCAAGGTGCCGGACAATGTGCCAAACAAGGATCTGCTGGCCGCCAATCTCGGCAAGCCGCTGACCGTGGTGCCGGATCCCTTCGGCACGCATTCGTCCTTCGGCGCCCACAACAATGCGCGCCTGCGCGCCTTTCTCGATCGCTTCGGCTTCACCTACGAGTTCGCCAGCGCCACCGACTATTACAAGTCCGGCCGCTTCGACGCGACGCTCCTCAAGGTACTGGAGCGCTATGATGCGGTGATGAAGATCATGCTGCCCTCGCTGCGCGAGGAGCGGGCCGAGACCTATTCGCCCTTCCTGCCGATCTGCCCGCGCACCGGAACCGTGCTGCAGGTGCCCGTTCTTGAGCGCAAGCTCGAGACCGGCACCATCGTCTACAAGGATCCGGAAACCGGCGATCTGGTGGAAGTGCCGGTGACCGGGGGGCATTGCAAGCTGCAGTGGAAGCCCGACTGGGCCATGCGCTGGACGGCGCTGAGCGTCGACTATGAAATGGCCGGCAAGGATCTGATCGACTCGGTGAAGCTCTCCGGCCGTATCTGCGCCGCGCTGGATGGTCGTCCGCCCGAGGGCTTCAATTATGAGCTCTTCCTGGACGAGAAGGGCGAGAAGATCTCCAAGTCGAAGGGCAACGGCCTGACCATCGACGAGTGGCTGACCTATGCCTCGCCGGAGAGCCTGTCGCTGTTCATGTTCTCCAAGCCGAAGACGGCGAAGAAGCTCTATTTCGACGTGATCCCGCGCACCGTCGACGATTATTACACCTTCCTGGATGCCTATCCGCGCCAGCCGGCGGCCCAGCAGGTGGACAATCCCGCCTGGCACATCCACTCCGGCGTGCCGCCGGTGGTCGATCTGCCGGTGAACTTCTCCATGCTGCTCAATCTGGTCAGCGCCTCCAATGCCGAGGCGCCGGCGGTGCTGTGGGGCTTCCTCTCGCGCTATGCGCCGGGGGCAACGCCGGAGAGCCATCCGGCTCTCGACCAGCTCGTGGGCTATGCCATCCGCTACTTCCACGACTTCGTGGCCCCGACCAAGAAATTCCGCGCCCCCGACGAGACCGAGCACGCGGCGCTGTCGGCTCTCGACGAGAAGCTCGCCAGCCTCGATCCGACCTCCTCGGCCGACCAGATCCAGGATGCCGTCTACGAGGTCGGCCGGTCCTTCTTCCCCGATGCGAAGAAGACCACGCCGGATGGCCGTCCGGGCGTGTCGCTCACCTGGTTTGCGACCCTCTACCAGCTGCTGCTTGGGCAGGAGCGCGGGCCCCGCTTCGGCTCCTTCGTGGCGCTCTATGGCATCCCCGAGACCCGCGCCCTCATCGCCGCGGCCTCTGCCCGCAAGGCCGCCTCCTGAGGACCGAAGCTTTGCGCCGGACAAATTGAAACGGGGGCGGTCACATCGACCGCCCCCGTTTTCATGTCGGGATCATACCAAAGGATCCATGAAAAGGATCCTTTGGTATTCCGTTTCGGATTTCTCATGCGTCTGGAGCATATGAGAAATCCGCTAATCTTCCGGCGCACGGTGCGTCAGCACTTCGTGCGCTTGGCATCATTGCCAGGCTGGAGGCCGGGTCGCTATCGCGCGGGCGGACTGACGAGGTTTACCGGCGGGCCATCGCCGGGCTCTTCCTCGGGCGGCTGCGGATTGGTGGCGGGCGAGACGGTCGGCATTTCACCGCCGACCGGGACCGGCGTGCCGATGGTCGCCGGCATGGTGCGGGCCGGCGTGATCGGCGCGTGCAGGGCGGGCGCGCTCTGCCACAAGCCGGCATGGCGTTCCCGAGCCTCGTCTGCCAAGGCGCTGAAATTCTCCGGTGCGTCGTCGCCGGGTTCGGCCCAACCCTGGGCGATCAGCCATTCCGCCAGATCCTGTTCGCCGAGGCTGCAGCTGGCGACAGATTCGTCCGGTCGGCCGTCGGCTAGTGGCACCGGCGGGGTGCAGCTGACCCGGCGGGACCCGATGAAGGCGCGCAACGCCGAGCGTGCCTGCACGCCACAGGGCCATAGCCGTCCGCTCTCGTCCCGGCACACCTTGTCCAGCTGCGGCGAGCGGATACCGGAAAGGTGGACAGTCTGCTTGCCTGCCCGCAGCTGGCCGGGGATGTCGATCTGAACCCGGGACAGCACGATGTCCTCAGGCGGTTTCTCGGGCGGCGGCGGCTTGGCGGGGGCGTCAGCGCGCACGAGGGGGCCGTGGTACTCCGGCGCTGGCAGGATCGCCTCGCCGCCGGCAATGGCGCGGGACTTGCCGATGCCGGTTTCCGGGGCGAGGGTGACCGGCGCTGGAGCCGGGCCATCTGTCGGGCCGGGACCGATCTTGCCGGCATCCGCGACCGCCGGGGCGGGCGTGGTCGGCGGGATGTCCTCCGGCGGCTCGACCAGATACCAGACGGCCGCGAGACCGATCGCGCCGATCAGCACCGCAAAGGTGGTCGCCGAGGGAAAGCGGCTCCGTGGCCGGGGCGGGGAGATCCGATGACGGCGCACGCTACTGACTCGCCCACAGAATTCGGTCGATGCTGCGCACGCTGTCCAGCGACAGAAGACAGGGCGGGGAGACACCGTCGAAGGGATGCAGTTCCAGAGAGGTTCCGGTGCGGCGATGCAGGGTCATGGCGCGAAAGCTGCCATCGGCACCGTGCACGATGACCCGGTCCCCCCGGCGCACCGCAGCCCCTGGCGAGACGATCAGAATATCGCCATCGCGATAAAGTGGCAGCATGGCATCGCCGATCACCTCCAGCGCATAAAGCGCGGTGTCGCGGGCCGCGGGGAAGGGAATCTCCTCGCGACGGCCGGCGGAATCGAACAGCCCGCCGGGGCCGGCGGGAATGGCACTGAGAGGCAGGAGCGTGAGAGGCTGGGGAACCCACCCCCCCATGCGCGCATGAGTTGCGCTACCGGCGAGAGCAAAAAACTCATCGGCCCGGGCGCCTGTCGCCTCCAGAATCTTGGCGATAGATTCGGTGGAGGGCCAGCGCGGCCGGTCGCCGGCCATGCGCTTGGAGCGGTTGAAGGTCGTGGGATCGAGGCCGGCGCGTCGGGCCAGCCCCGACGTCGTCATGTTGTGGCGCTCCGCCAAGGCATCAATGGCGGCCCAGACACGTTCATGAGTCAGCACGTTCTTGTCGAGCATCGCCTGCTGTTCCCACGGATGAGGGGATGTCCGGCACGCGAGGACCGGCGGACGAGTCGGAACTTGAGCATTCCCCGCCGCAACCGGGAACGGACCCTCTTCCCCGGATAACTGCTTCGCGGGACCCTGTCCAGTCATCCGGAAGACGGCGCCGAAGGCCCGGAGACGATGCCCTTTCCCGGTCCTCGCTGGCCTTTCGGGGGCACAAAAAAGATGGCCCGCGCACGCGGCGCGGGCCATCCGGGAGGCAATGCCAGAGGGAGCTCGGACCGGCGCATGTGCCCGTCCGACGGGATCAGTGGGCGTTGGCCCAGATCCGCTTCTTGGTCAGGAACAGCGCGCCGGCGAACACCGCAAGGAAGATCAGCACATTGAGGCCGATCCGCTTGCGCTGGTCGAGATGGGGCTCGGCGGCCCACATCAGGAACGCCGCGACGTCCTTGGCATACTGGTCGACCGTCATCGGGGCACCGTCGGTGTACTCGACGAGCCCGTCCTGAAGCGGCGGGGCCATCGCCAGCGAGGTGCCGTTGATGAAGTTCGGGTTGTAGTGCTGACCCGGCATCAGGGTCACGCCTTCCGGCGGCTCCTCATAGGAGTTGAGGAGGGTGTAGATGTAGTCCGGGCCGCCTTCCTGATACTGGGTGACGACATCGAACACGAACCAGGGGAAGCCGCGCTCCACCGCGCGGGCCTTGGCCAGCAGCGACATGTCCGGCGGGAAGGCGCCCCCGTTGGAGGCCCGCGCCGCTTCCTCGTTCGCAAACGGGGAGGGGAAGCGGTCCGACGGACGACCGGGACGCTCGAACATGTCACCGTCGGCATTGGGGCCGTCGGTGATCTGGTAGCCGGCTGCCAGAACCTTGACCTCTTCCTCGGTGAACTGCGGGCCGCCCGGCTGCGAGAGGTTCCGGAAGGCGACGTACTTCATCGAGTGGCAGGCCGAGCACACTTCCTTGTAGATCTTGTAGCCGCGCTGGAGCTGGGCCGGATCATAGGCGCCGAGGGGACCGGCAAAGGACCAGTCCTGCCGCAGGATATGCTTCTCGTGGCCCTCGGCGGCCTGGGCGGGAGCGCCGCCCAGAACCAGCGCGCCAGCCGCGCCGGTCGCCGCAAGGGTGAGCGCCACGAGACCGGAGCGCACGAACCCGCCGAAGCTCTGGAGAGTGACCATCATGGGAGTCTTTCCGTGTCTTCGTCTGGGTCCATCAGTCCCGCTCGGGGGCGGCAACGGCACCGGCCGGAGTGGCAGAGCCACCCTTGGGCAGGATCGCTTCCGAGATCGAGTTGGGGAGCGGCTTCGGCTTCTCGAACAGGCCGACCACCGGCATGATGATGAGGAAGTGGGCGAAGTAGTAGATGGTGCAGATGCGCGACAGGATGACGTAGATGCCTTCCGCCGGACGCGAGCCCAGCCAGCCGAGCAGGACGCAGACCACCGCAAAAACCCAGAAGAACTTGCGATAGGTCGGCCGGAAGGTGCAGGAGCGCACCTTGGAGGTGTCGAGCCAGGGCAGGAAGAACAGCACCGCAATGGCACCGAACATGGCCAGAACGCCGCCGAGCTTGTCCGGGATGGCGCGCAGGATCGCGTAGAACGGCAGGAAGTACCATTCCGGAACGATGTGCGCCGGGGTCACCATCGGGTTCGCCGGGATATAGTTATCCGGGTGGCCCATATAGTTCGGCAGGTAGAAGGCGAACCACGCGAAGAAGATCATGAAGCAGACGACCGCGAAGCCATCCTTGATCGTCGCGTAGGGGGTGAACGGCACGGTATCGGCCTTCGACTTCACCTCGATGCCGGCCGGGTTGTTCTGACCCGAGACATGCAGCGCCCAGACGTGGAGACCCACGACGCCGACGATGACGAACGGCAGCAGATAGTGCAGCGAGAAGAACCGGTTCAGCGTGGCGTTGTCGACCGAGAAGCCGCCCCACAGCCAGGTGCGGACCGCTTCGCCGACCAGCGGGATCGCCGAGAACAGGTTGGTGATGACGGTGGCGCCCCAGAACGACATCTGGCCCCACGGCAGCACATAGCCCATGAAGGCGGTGCCCATCATCAGCAGGAAGATCACCACACCCAGGATCCACAGGATCTCGCGCGGCTCCTTGTAGGACCCGTAGTAGAGACCGCGGAAGATGTGGATGTACACGGCGATGAAGAACATCGACGCGCCGTTGGCGTGCAGATAACGCAGCATCCAGCCATAGTTCACATCACGCATGATGTGCTCGACCTGGTCGAACGCCACAAGCGTGTTCGGCGCATAGTGCATCACCAGGACAACGCCGGTGAGGATCTGCGCGATGAGCATGAACGACAGGATGGCGCCGAACGTCCAGAAATAATTCAGGTTGCGCGGCGTCGGATAGGCAACGAAGGAACCATGAACGAGGCTGATGATAGGCAGCCGGGCTTCAAGCCACTTCTCGATCTTGGTCTTCGGCACGTAGGTGGAATGTCCTTCCATGGCGGCCTCCCGAGCCTTCTCAGCCGATCGTGATCATGGTGTCGGATGTGAAGGCATAAGGCGGCACCTCGAGATTCTGAGGTGCCGGGCCCTTCCGGATCCGGCCGGCGGTATCATAGTGCGAGCCATGGCAGGGGCAGAACCAGCCACCATAGTCACCGGACTGGCCCATCGGCACGCAACCCAGATGGGTGCACACGCCGAGCATGACGAGCCAGTTTTCCTTGCCGATGGCGGCGCGGTTCACGTCCGTCGCCGGCGCATCCGCCGGGAGATTGAGATTGCGCGCGAGCGGGTCGCGCAGCTCGGAGACCGGGGTCTCCTTGCCCTCGTCGATCTCCTTCTGGGTGCGGTGCCGGACAAAAACCGGCTTGCCGCGCCACTTGATGGTGATCGACTGACCTTCCTCGACGGCCGAGACGTCCACCTCGGAGGAGGCGAGCGCAAGGGCGGAGGCGTCCGGGTTCATCTGGTCGATGAAGGGCCAGACAAGCGCCGCAGCACCGACGGCCCCGAGGGCGCCGGTCGCCAGATAGAGGAAATCGCGGCGCGTCGGTTCCGACGTGTCGATGGTCGCCAAGATCGGCTCCTCTCGATTCCGAATGGTCCAGTTGTGTACCCGACGCGCGCCGGCCGGGTTCGATGTGCGGCGCATGAGACCGACATCCGGCTTGGAACCGGGTACCGGTCGGGCGCGCGCCCGCATCCTCGAAGGGCCTGATTGGCGCCAGATTGCCGACGGTTCTTGCACCCGTCTCCCGCCTTGTCCAGTGTCGGTTCTGACTAACGGACCGAATGTCGCAATATTCCAAGGTAACCCGCAGATGCATGCGCGGGCCGGGGCGACAGGCGGACCGGTTGCGCCGGCGGGCCGTCAGCCCGGGGGCGGCTTAGGATGCGGATTTCCGGACTGAGGCCGGCAGATTCCGCGGCTCTGGAGGTTCCCGGTGCGTCTCGCGCTCTATCAGCCCGACATTCCCCAGAATGCCGGCACCCTCATGCGGCTGTGCGCCTGTCTGGGCGTGGAGATGGACCTGATCGGGCCGGCGGGATTCGATTCCTCCGACCGCATGCTGCGCCGCGCCGGGATGGATTATGCCAGCCGGACGGCCGTCACCCGGCATGTCGACTGGGCGGCCTTCGAGACGGCCCGCAGGGCCCGGGGCGGGCGTCTGGTGCTGCTCTCCACCCGGGGCGCGGTCGATCATGTGACGGCGGCCTTTGCCCCCGCGGATACCCTGCTTCTGGGGCGCGAGTCGGCCGGTGTGCCGGACGAGGTCCATGCCGCGGCCGACCTTGTGGTGCGCATTCCCATGCGGCCGGAGATGCGCTCCCTCAATGTCGCCATTGCCGGTGCGATGGTGCTGGGCGAGGCACTGCGCCAGACGGGTGGTTTTCCCGTTACGGCGGATGCGGGCTGAGGACGCTGCAAAACGGGAAAGGGCCCGGTCTCCCGCTTGGGGGAGAGACCGGGCCCTTCCGGAGATCTGACGGGCGTCCCGGGCAGCAGCGCCGCCCGGGACGGACCGGATCAGAACTTGTAGCCGACGCCGGCGCGGACAGCCGAGCTCGACAGGTCGGTCTTCACCTTGCTGCCGGCCGCCGTGTAGAAGTCCTGGCCGCCGACATTGGTGTAGAGATATTCCACGCGGGTGGTGATGTGGTCGGTCACCAGGCCTTCGATGCCGCCGCCGACCGCATAACCGCCGCGGATACCCTCGTCCTTGGTGACGTTGGGCGAGTTCACGTAGGTCTGGGCCTGAACCTTGGCATCCATGACGGCGACACCGCCGGTGCCGTAGATCAGGAAGCGTTCCCAGGCGAAGCCGGCCTTGGCGCGAACGGTCGACAGCCAGTTGGTCTGGCCCTTCACGTTCAGCCCGCCGACTTCGCGGGTGTGGCCACCACCATAATAGGTGAAGTCCGCCTCGCCGCCGACGACGAAGTTCGGATTCACCTGATAGTTGTAGCCGGCATAGACGCCGCCGGTGAAGTCATTGGTGTTGTTGTCAGCGCGGCCAGTGGCGCCGCCCGGGCGGGTCACGCGGGTGTTGAAGGTCGACCAGTTCCAGCCGACGAGAGCACCGACCTGCGGGCCGGTCCAGGTGTAGGCCGGCGGCGGAGCATAAGCTTCCGGGGCCATCGGTTCCTGGATCGGGTCCGGAAGATCCGCAGCGTAGGCGCCCCCGGCGAGGCCGAGAAGGGCGGCCGAGGCAAGAAGAGCGCTCTTCATATCAATTACTCCGTTACGCGGAAGCGGAAGGCCGCCGTCCCGGATCATCCGGGTCGGTCGACATGGACCGCACTTGCGGCCGACCCGCCTCCGGATCGTCCGTCTGGGAGAAGACTCTCGCTCCCGATTGCGGCGGGACCGAAGCCTATGAACACAGATATTGTGGCGAAGAGCTGGAGATTCTATGGCAGAAATCGGCACGCTCTCGCCATGGTGAAGAAGTTATGAACGAGACGGACTGCCGTTTATGTCTCGTTAACCATGGCGATCTGATGGCTCTTGCGTAGCCGTGACGGGAAACTAGCTGACGGCTTTGGCTAAGGCAATGGCAAAACGTCATTTTTTATTTGATAGTCTCGGGTGCGCAATTTGAGTCGAATGCAATCGACCTCAGCTGCCGGGCCTGCGTGCAGGGCGTGGGGGAAAAGTTGCTCCCCGGGGCGGTGCGGCATGCCGGAATGAAAAAGGGGCCGGCCGCCGGTCTGTTCCGGAGGCCAGCCCCTTCAGGGCAGCGCAGGGAGGCGGGCGGGCGCCCGCGGCCGCATCAGGCGTGAGGGCGAGTCGGTACCTTCACGACGGCTTCACCTTCCAGAACC
The DNA here is from genome assembly GCA_050689115.1 of Segnochrobactraceae bacterium EtOH-i3. Lineage (GTDB taxonomy): Bacteria > Pseudomonadota > Alphaproteobacteria > Rhizobiales > Segnochrobactraceae > JBBSSF01. The sequence goes on from JBOGCN010000001.1 coordinate 222,715, forward strand.
ACCTTGTCGCCCACCTTGCACTCGCACTTCAGCTTGGCGCGATGGCCGTGCTCCACCAGCTCGATCACCGTACAGGTGACGGCGACCGTGTCACCGATATGGACCGGCGCATGGAAATGCAGGGTCTGGGAGAGATAGACCGCGCCGGGGCCGGGCAGGCGGGTGCCGAGCACGGCCGAGATCAGCGAGGCGGTGAACAGGCCGTGGGCGATGCGCTGGCCGAAGATCGTCTTGGACGCGAACTCGTCGGAGATGTGGATCGGGTTGTGATCGCCGGAAATGTCGGCGAATGCGATCACATCTTCCGACAGCACGTCCTTGCTGATGGTCTCGCTGAGACCGATGGAGAGGTCCTCGAAGAAGAGGGCCTGGAGGGGGGGCAGGGTGGTCTGGGTCATGATCGGAACTCCTCCGGGCCGTGATCGAGAGAGTGGCAAGGGCCCGGTTCCAGCCAGGGGTCTGCCCCGGCCGGGTCTCACCAAGCGAGGAATGGCATGGCGGCGCGGGCCGAAATGCCGTGGGCGTCGAGAATCTCGGTCACCCGAACCGGATCGGGCGTCTCGGGGGCGCCGAATTCGGAAGCGTGGATGCCGGCGGTGATGAACAGGACGTCAAGGCCCTGGGCACTGGCACCGGCAATATCGGTGTGCAGGCCGTCACCGATGCCCAGCACGTCCTTGGGAGCGAACGGCCGGCCGCCGATTTCGGCGAGCTTGGCGAAGGTGGCGCGATAGATTTCCGGCAGGGGCTTGCCCAGCCAGATCGCGGTGCCGCCGAGGGTCTCGTAGAACTCGGCAACGGCGCCGGCGCAGAAGATCTTCTTGTGGCCGCGCTCGACGATGCGGTCGGCATTGGCGCAGATCATCGTCAGGCCGCGGGCAGCCAGCGCCGTCAGTTCGGCGCGGTAGTCCTCGGGCTTGTCGACCTCGTCATCATAGAGGCCGGTGCAGACGGCAACCTCGGCCTGGTCGGCGGGAACAAGGGTGAGACCCAGTCCCTCATAGAGCGGCAGATCACGCTCGGGGCCGATGTGGGTGATCTTCTTCACCCCGCGTTCCATGATGAGGGTGCGGGTGACATCGCCGGCGGTGACGATGCCGTCATAGGCATCATCAGGCACGCCGAGGCGGCGCAGCTGCTGGCGGGTGGGCTCGACCGGCCGCGGGGAGTTGGTGATGAACACCACCGGCCCGCCATGCACGCGGCGATAGCGCTGCAGCGCGTCGCAGGCGGCGGGGAACGCGGCGATGCCGTTGTGGACCACGCCCCAGACGTCGCACAGCAGCGCACGATAGTCGCCCGCGATCCCGGAGAGACCCGGGATCATCGGTACGAGAGCGCTATCGTCGGCGGATGCAGTCATGTTGGCCTCTCGGGCAAGTCGTCGCTGCGCAGAATGACAAGCGCCAGCGGAAAGACAATACGGATTGAATGGGATGCGGTGTTGCCCCACCCCGGTGCGAAAGGAACGCCCGCGGGCGCGATGGTCAGACGGAATCCGGGTCCGGACGGCTCATCCATGAGATCAGCACGGCTCCGGGGATGGCCCAGCCGGTTCCAACGATCAGATAGAAGAGGATTTCGACCAGTTTCGGCTGTCCCGGCAGAATCAGCAGCGCCAGCGCCATCGCGACAAATGCGTAGACGGGAATGAGGATCAGGAGCAGCGCGGTGCCGATGAGCTTGCGGGTTCTGATGCGCATGGCAGGTCTGTCGTCTCGGGAGGGGGAGCCGGAGGCCCCGCACGCGCCGTTCTCCCGGCAGCAGCCTGCCGGCGATCACCGCCGGTGACAGGGAGAACGACCTGAAATGTCTGCCGGACCGGATCCGGCGGACGGGATGGGCGGTCACCCTAGCAGAGCGCCGGGAGGCTGGCAAAAGCGCCCGCCTGTCCAGGTTGTGCCGGGCGCCAGGGTCAGAGCGCCGAGGCGATCTCGTCGAGAATGCGTCGGGCGGCGCCCGCCCGGTCCTCGGCGGCGGTGATCGGTCGGCCGACGACCAGCAGGCTGGCACCATCGCGAATCGCCTGGGCCGGGGTGACGACGCGCTTCTGGTCGCCCACATCGGCGCCGGCCGGACGGATGCCCGGGGTGACCAGCACCATTTCCGGACCGACGAGGGCGCGCACCCGGGCGACCTCCCGGGCCGAGCAGACCAGACCGTCCATGCCGAGGGCGCGCGCCGCGCGGGCGCGGTGCTCCACCAGGTCGGCCGGAGTGCCGGAATAGCCGGCGGCGTGGAGGTCGGCTTCGTCCATGGAGGTCAGCACGGTGACGCCGAGAAGGGTCAGCGGCGCATCTCCCCGGGCGGCGATCGCCGCGGCCATCGTGTTGGGATAGGCGTGCAGGGTGACGAACTCGACGCCGGTTCCGGCGATGGTGCGGATGGCGCCGGCCACCGTGTTGTCGATGTCGAGCAGCTTGACGTCGAGAAAGACCCGGCGGCCGGCAGCAGCCAGCTCGCGGGCGAGATCGAGCCCGCCGGCAAACAGCAGCTCCAGCCCGATCTTGAACACACCGACATGATCCGCGGTGTCGTCGATGATGCGGCGGGCGGCATCAAGGGTCGGCGCGTCGACGGCCAAAGCGAGGCGCGCGCGCGGATCGGAGAGGGTGGTCATCGGCCGGGCTCCGGATGGGAAGGCGGGATGGCCTGTCCCATAGCACCCGCGGCCGCGCGCGCACAGGGCGAGGCCGGAGTGCGCGGGGAAAGGAGCCCTCTGCACGCGGGAATGCCCGCCCGCGACGCCCGATCCCCTTGGCCCGGCGGTGCTTCGCCTGCTAGACGAGGGGCCGACGACAGGCCCGGCCGGTGGTCGGGCGTCTTCCAGGAGGAATCGGATCCATGAGCGACATGCGGCTGGTCATCTGCGGGGCGTCCGGACGGATGGGGCGCTCGCTCGTTGCGGCGGTTGCCGCCATCCCCGGCGCGGTGGTGGCCGGGGCGCTGGTGCGTCCGGGGTCGCCCTTTCTCGGCCGCGACGCCGGCGAGCTGGCCGGCATCGGCCCGATCGGTGTGGCCCTGAGCGATGACCCGCTGGCGGCGCTGGTGAATGCCGATGGCGTCATTGATTTCACCACGCCGGCGGCAACTGTGGAGGTTGCCGGTCTGGCGGCTCAGGCACGGGTGGTGCACGTGATCGGCACCACGGGCCTCTCTGCCGAGGACGAGGCGGCCATCGAGGCAGCGGCGCGGCACGCCACCATCGTCAAGTCCGGCAACATGAGCCTCGGCGTCAACCTGCTGGCCGCGCTGGTGCGCAAGGCCGCGGCGGCGCTGGACGAGAATTTCGACATTGAAATTCTGGAGATGCACCACCGGCACAAGGTGGATGCGCCCTCGGGCACGGCGCTGCTTCTGGGCAATGCGGCAGCCGAGGGCCGGGGCATTCCGCTGGCCGAGCATTCGGTGCGGGTGCGCGATGGCCACACGGGCCCGCGCCCGGCCGGCGCCATCGGTTTTGCCACCCTGCGCGGCGGCTCCGTCGTTGGCGAACATATGGTGATGCTGGCCGGCGAGGGCGAGCGCATCGAGCTGACCCACCGGGCCGAAAGCCGGGCGATCTTTGCCCGCGGGGCCGTCAAGGCGGCGCTGTGGGCGCGCGGGCGCAAGCCCGGCCTGTTCTCCATGGTCGACGTGCTCGGCCTGTGAGCCTCTGCCGGACGGGTCTGACGGGGAACTGTCCGTCCGGTGTCTCTGAATAACCGGAGCCGAAGGCGTGCGGGGCCTCGGTGCCGGCCATAAGTGCCCGCGTGCCCGCGCGCCGACGTCTTCGCCGGCGCGCCTCCCGGAGGATCCAAGGATGGACCGTCTTCTCGTGCTCGTGCGCCACGGCCAGAGCGAGTGGAACCTCAAGAACCTGTTCACGGGCTGGAAGGATCCGGACCTGACCGAGCAGGGCGTGAAGGAAGCCCGCGCCGCCGGCAAGCGCCTGAAGGAGATGGGGCTCCAGTTCGATGTGGCCTTCACCTCGGCCCTCACCCGCGCCCAGAATACCTGCAAGCTGATCCTGGAAGAACTCGGCCAGCCCGATCTGCCGGTGATCAAGGATCAGGCTCTGAACGAGCGCGACTATGGCGAGCTGACCGGCCTCAACAAGGACGACGCCCGGGCTAAGTGGGGCGAGGAGCAGGTGCACATCTGGCGCCGCTCCTATGACATCGCCCCTCCCGGCGGCGAGAGCCTGAAGACTACCGGCGATCGCGTGCTGCCCTATTTCGAGGCAGAAATCCTGCCGCGCCTGAAGAAGGGCGAGCGGGTGCTGATCGCCGCCCACGGCAATTCCCTGCGCGCGCTCATCAAGGCGCTGGAGGATCTCTCGGTCGAGCAGATCCTGAAGCGCGAGCTGGGGACGGCGGTGCCGGTCGTCTATCATCTGGACGCCGAGGGTAAGGTCGTGTCGGTGCAGGATCTGGCCGACTGAGACCGGCCACGCTGGTCCGGATGGGCGTTTAGGCGGACAGGGCCCGGGAGCGATCCCGGGCCCTGTGCTGTCTGTGCGCCGGTGGTCAGACCGGTGGCAATATCAGGGCTTCCGCTTCTTCCACCGCCATGGGCCGGCCAAAATGGAAGCCCTGTCCCAGGGCGCAGCCCATGGCGACCAGGGCTGTGGCGGTGTCGGCGGCCTCAATGCCTTCGGCCACCGGCTCCAGACCGAGGGCGCGGGCGAGCTGGATCAGCGCGGACAGCGTGGCGCGTTCGCGGGCCGAGCGGGAGACGCCGGCCACGAACTGACGGTCGATCTTGATGGCATCCACGGTGAAGCGATGCAGGTGGCCGAGGCAGGACGGGCCGTGACCGAAATCGTCGATCGAGAGGCCGATACCAAGGCGGGTAATGCTGCCGAGGGCGGCGGCCGTGTGGGCCGGGCGGGCCATCAGGGTGGCCTCCGTCAGCTCCAGCCGCAGATGCCCCGGCGCCACCCGGGTGCGGCCGACAATGATGGCCAGCGCGTCGATGAGATCGGGATCCATGAACTGGTGGGCCGACAGATTGGCCGACACGAACACCGGCGGCAGGTCCCGGGCACTGCGGAGCTGGTTCCAGCGCTGCACCGTGCGCGCCGCCAGCTCCAGCACCCGGGTTCCCAATGCCAGCATCAGTCCGGTCGATTCTGCCATGGGAACGAAGACGGCAGGGGAAATCGCCCCGCGCTCGGGATGCAGCCAACGCGCCAGCACTTCGAATCCCACCACGATTCCGCTTTCCAGTGCCACTGTCGGCTGGAGAGCGATGGAAAAGCCAGGGTCCTCGGTCTGCAGGGCGGTAAACAGGTCCGCCTCAAGCTGCTGGCGCTCCTGCAGCCGGGTGCGCAGTGCCGTCTCGAAGCGGTGGATGGCGCCGGCCCGTTCGGGATGGCAGGCAAATTCCGCATCCATCAGCAGCTGGGGCAGCGGGCGATCCCCTTGGGCGATGCCGATGGAAATCTGCACCGGCAGCCGGCGCGCCCCGATTTTCAGCAGGCCCTTGAACGGGGTGCGGATGGCCCGTGCCAGCTCCAGCGCTGTCTCGGAATCGGCCTCGGTGACAACGGCCAGTCCCGATTCTCCACTGCGGATCAGCAGATGGGGGCGGGTGCCCAGTGCCGCCCGAATCGACTCGGCTATCGCCGTGGGAACAGCCGGGATGCCAGTTGAGGGCGCGGGCAGGGATGGATCGATCCGGTCCAGAATCCGTATTGCGATGACGGTGTTGCCTGTCGTCTGACCATGGGCGAGGACGTGCCGGTTCGGCAGCCCGGTGACAGAATCGTGGAAGGCTAGATCGTGCAGCTGTGCCGTATCGGTCGCCGGTGGCGGGAGAAGGCAGACATAAATGAGGCCTACCTCCTGATTGGCGGGGACTGGCCGGCGAATCACGGCCGGATGCAGGGTCTCGTCGGCGTAGCGGAGCGTGCCGATTCCCTCGTCGTCCGGAGCACGGAGCAGATCCGTGAGCGTACGCCCGGCCAAGGCCTCCGGCGGGTGTCCGGTCAGGGCACGGAAGGCCGGGTTGGCGTGCCGGATCACCGCGTCGCGATCAATGCCGAGGACGGCGACGGGCAAGGCGTCCAGAAGGTCGGTGTCAGGTGCGCCTGCCATCGGGTCCCTGGCCGGGATTGCCCGGACAATGGCTTCGACCAGAGCGTCGGCCTCGGTCACCTCGTCCGCCGGCCATCCTGCCCGCGGGGCCCGGGGATGGAAGTGCAGATGGCCCCGCACGGTGTCATCGACGCGGATGGCGCGGACCAGCGGCGCACGCGCGGGATCGGCGTCCTGAGGGGACGCGCCGGGCGCGGCCTGCCACAGCACCAGGTCCTGCGTGGCGGGAAGACGGAGGTGGATGGTTGTCAGTGCCAGACGCGGCCCGATCCGGGAGAGCAGCAACCCGGCAAGAGCCCGCCACGGCCCGTCCGGCGGCAAAATGGCTGTCTGAGGCAAAAAAGGGACCTGTGGCGTCGTGGTCACGCGGGGTCTGCTCATGTGCTTTCTCGGTCCGCTGGGGACCGCGGGAATAAAAAAATGGGTGCCGCTGCCAGAAGGAGGCGCCGGAAAGGCGCGCGGGAACGAGGCGGGGAGCGCCTGTTCCGGCTCGGCATGAAAACTGGCATCCAGCCGGATCGTTACGGGGCTGCCAGAGGCGGCCCGCCGGGATCGCAAAATCGGAGAGGACGCCGGAAAGGCAATTTCAAAAAGGACGGGCACGACTGCGAAAGGAAAAGCGGCGGTGCATACCGCAGCCGCTCACAGGATGCCATCCAGAAAAGTCCACGCTGTCCTTGCCCGTCAAGCGAAAGCACCGACCGGGCTGCATTTCGCCGCACATCGGAAGGCTGTCGTCCGAACCCCGCAGCGGCTCTGCCGGGTGGCCGGACACGCGATCCGTTCGGGGAGGCCTTCCAATCGGGGAGGCATCCGCCTATATTCCGCCTGCCGGCCTCAAACCGGCTATGGCGATAAACGGCGAGCGTAATAAACCTATCGGACCCGGGGGCGGTACCCGGCGCCTCCACCACGACCCACCCAACCGGCCACAGCTTGGCCCGGACCAATCTGGTCAGGGCCCAAGGAAAGCCGGCACGGCCGCCTCTCCCTTGCGGGGAGGAGGCCGGGGAACAGGGCCAAGTCATTCGACGCCGGCGGAGCCCGGCGGGGATGCAGAGCTCATGATGTTCCGGTGAGCCGCGGCGGGGGCGAAATAGGATCGACGAGGGTGTAAAGGTTCGACTTTCGCTCGGTATGGTTCCACCGTTATCGGGCCATGCAATAGTTGCCAATGACAACTTTGCCGAGGCCCGTCTCGCTGCCTGATGGTAGCCTGACACCTCACTTGAAGTCCTTGCTGTTCGCACGGTAAGGCGGGGTCCGGGGGCACCTGGCAACAGAAGCCCTCACTTAATTCTTTCTGACCGGGTTCGGATCCGCGTGATGCGGGACTGTCTGGTCCCGCCGGCCGGAAATGGCCCGGGACGGGGTGGTCGATTCCCGGAGGAACCGACGAGGCCCCGCAAGCGGCGAGCGACAGATGCCCGAGGACATGATCCGCTACGATATTCTGGTTCAGGAAGCCCTGCGCGGCGTGATGCGCAAGGTGATGACCGAAGTCGTCCAGGCCGGCCTCCCGGGCGATCATCATTTCTACGTCGCCTTCGGCACCGGCGCCCCGGGCGTGCGCATCTCCCAGCGGCTGCGCCAGCGTTATCCCGACGAGATGACCATCGTCCTCCAGCACCAGTTTCGCGACCTCGTGGTCAACGAGCAGGGCTTCGAGGTCACGCTGTCCTTCGGCGGCGTGTCGGAGCGGCTGGAAGTGCCGTTCTCGGCGGTGAAGGGCTTCTTCGATCCCTCGGTGCAGTTCGGCCTCCAGTTCGAGCCGCCGTCGACCGACGAGGACGACGAGGAGGAGACCGAGGACGAGGGCGAGATCGCCGCGGACGCAGCTCCGGTTGGTGTCAGTGAGCCGACTCCGATCACCGGCATGTCCCGGCCGATTCCCGTGGTGCCCCGGGCCGTCGAGACGGCGGCGAAGGACGACGACGCAGAGCCGGCCCCCGGCGCGCAGGTCCTGTCGCTGGACGCCTTCCGCAAGAAGCCCTGAGACGTCAGCGCATTGCTGACAAGTCCCTGATTTGTCGAATTATAATCGACGGGCGCCGGCTTTCCGGCGCCCGTTTTGGCGTTATGCTCCCGTCTCGGGGTGCGCGGGGCCGGTCTGGCCGGGAGCGCGCCCGGGGAGGCAATGCCATGACGAAATTCCGCATCGAGACGGACAGCTTCGGGCCCATCGAGGTGGCCGATGACCGGCTGTGGGGCGCCCAGACCGAGCGCTCCCGTCGCAATTTCGCGATCGGCACCGAGCACATGCCGCGTCCGCTGATCCGCGCCCTCGGCCTTGTCAAGAAGGCGGCGGCGCTGACCAACCGGGATCTGGGCGGGCTGGACGAGAGCCGCGCCACGGCCATCGTGGCGGCGGCTGACGCGGTGATCTCCGGCGATCTCGACGATCATTTCCCGCTGGTGGTGTGGCAGACCGGATCCGGCACCCAGACCAACATGAACGCCAACGAGGTCATCGCCAATCTGGCCAATGAGCGGCTGGGGGCAGGGCGCGGGGTCAAGGCGCCGATTCATCCGAACGACCATGTGAACCGCGGCCAGTCCTCCAACGACACCTTCCCGACGGCGATGGCGATCGCGGCCGCCTCGGAAATCGCCGGGGCGCTGCTGCCGGCCCTCGAAGAGCTGCGCGCGGCGCTCGCCGCCAAGGCCGACGCCTTCGCCGACGTGGTGAAGATCGGCCGCACCCATCTGCAGGATGCGACCCCCCTGACGCTCGGTCAGGAGTTCTCGGGCTATGCCGAGCAGCTGGCGCTGGGCATTCAGCGCATCACCGCGGCCCAGCCGGGTCTGCTGGCGCTGGCGCAGGGGGGAACGGCGGTTGGTACCGGTCTGAACACGGCGCCGGGCTTTGCCGAGGGCGTCGCCGAGAAGATCGCGGCCTTCACCGGGCTGCCCTTTGTCAGCGCGTCCAACAAGTTCGAGGCGCTGGCGGCCCATGATGCCATCGTGTTCGCCCATGGTGCCCTCAACACCGTGGCCGTCTCGCTGTTCAAGATCGCCAACGATATCCGCCTGCTGGGCTCCGGCCCGCGCTCGGGCTTCGGCGAGATCAGCCTGCCGGAGAACGAGCCCGGCTCCTCCATCATGCCGGGCAAGGTGAACCCGACCCAGTGCGAGGCACTGACCATGGTGGCGTGCCGGGTGTTCGGCAACCAGACCACCATCACGGTGGCCGGCAGTCAGGGCCATCTGGAGTTGAACGTCTACAAGCCCGTGATCGCCGATGCGATGCTGCAGTCGATCCGCCTTCTGGCCGATGCCGCCCGCTCCTTCACCGCGCATTGCGTCGTCGGCATCACCGCCAACGCCCCGCGCATCGCCGAGCATCTGGAGCGCTCGCTGATGCTGGTGACGGCGCTGGCCCCGGAAATCGGCTACGACGCGGCCGCGGCCATCGCCAAGGCAGCCCATCACAATGGCACGACGCTGCGCCAGGAGGCGCTGGCCTCGGGCAAGGTGACGGCGGAGCAATATGACCGGCTGGTGCGTCCGGAGCGGATGATCCATCCGGAGTGAGGACTGCGGCGTGCTTCGGGGGATCGCCCGGAGCGCGCCGGTTCTTCCGTCACATATAAAGCTTCTCGCCCTTCATTCCGGCATAGAGGCCGGCGACCTCGGCGCCATAGCCGTTGAAGAGCAAAGTGGGCACGCGCTCGCCGGTGGTCACCAGCTGTTCGTCGGCCTGAGACCAGCGCGGGTGCGGCACCTCCGGGTTCACATTGGCCCAGAAGCCATATTCGGAGGCCTGCAAGGCCTCCCAGTAGCCCACCGGGCGCTGGTCCGTCAGGGTGATCTTCGTGATCGACTTGATGGACTTGAAGCCATATTTCCACGGCACCACCAGCCGCAGCGGCGCGCCGAACTGCTTTTTCAGCGGCTGGCCATAGGCACCGGTGGCGAGAAAGGCGAGGTCGTTGTTGGCCTCCGCCAGCGTCAGCCCTTCCACATAAGGCCAGGGGTACCAGCTCTGCTTCTGCCCCGGCGCCACCTTGGCATCGAGAAAGGTCTCGAAGCGCACATATTTTGCGCTCGAGAGCGGCTTCACCTTTTTCAGAAGCGCCGAGACCGGAAAGCCCGTCCACGGGATCACCATGGACCACGCTTCCACGCAACGCAGCCGGTAGACCCGCTCCTCCAGCGGCATGGAGCGGATGAGGGCGTCGATGTCGATGGTCTGGGGGGCCTCCACGAGGCCGTCGACGGCGATGGTCCACGGCCGGGTCGGCAGGGCCTGGGCGTCGTCGGCGATGCGCTTCGAGAAGCCGAACTCATAGAAATTGTTGTAGCTGCCGGCCACCTTCAGCGGCGTGTCCGGCCGGTCGGTGACGGTGAAGGCCGGGTTGCGGCGGGCCGGATAGAGGTCGGCCGTCGGGTCCGGCGCCTCGGGGGCAGCCTTCGTGCCGCCGCCGAACAGGCCGCCCAGCAGGCCCTCGGCCCGGGCAGTGGCGGGCAGGGCGGCGGCGGCCACGGCACCGGCCATGAGGGCGCGGCGGTTGAGCACCAGCGCTTCCGGCGTGATCTCCCGCTCGGGGATCTCCCAGCCGCGGGTTCTGCGGATCCACATCGTCCTTTGGCCTCCCGGCCTGTCCCGGTGACGGAGGGCCCGGCAGGCCGCAAGGGGCGCGAACTGCCGGGTGGTCGGGAGAGAATACGTTCGGCAGGGCGGCCGGGTTACGGCCGCCCCCGGTCAAGCTTTCGTGAAGCCCGGGCCATCACCTCCAGCGCCGGCTGGTCACTTCCAGCTGATGACGATGCCGCCGACGCCACCGTTCAGCATCAGGCCTTCGCTCTTGCCGGTCAGCTTGATGTAGACGCCCTTGGTGTTGCGCAGCCAGATGGTGTTGGAGCCGCTGTCACCGGCGGCCACCCCGCCCTGCACCACGCCATAGGTGCCGGCGAAGTCCTCCAGCTTCTTCATGTCATAGACGGCACCGCGCACCTGCAGCCGGGCAGCGCCGAGGCCGCCGAGCTGGATGCCGCCGACCTTGAAGCCATACTGCTGGCCCTTGTAGGCGATGACACCGCCGCCGAAGCTGCCGCCGACGAGCAGGCTGGCGCTGGTCTGGTCGATGGTGATGCCGGCCACCGGCTTGGAGCTGGCCGGCTTGCTGGCCGCATGGGCGGCAAGCGGTGCGGTGACGAGGACGGCGGCAACGGCAAGGCTGGTGACAAGGGACCGGCCGAGGGAACGGAGCATGACGCTCTCCTGTTGAGAGGGACGGAGCCGGCGCCCGGGAACGGATTCGCCCCGGCGGCCCGGAGGTCCGCGCACCCGACTTTGCGCCCGATCCCCGTCGCATTCCAGCGTCCCGAGAGGGCGATTTTTGCCGAGACATGAGGAAAACAGAGGATTATTGAAGTCTGCGGTCGCGGGAAATCTCCCCGGCCGGCTTGCGTCCCGGGGGCTGTCGCCCTATAGGACGCGCATCCCACACGCGGGGGCACGGCGCGCAGATGATGTCTGCATGCCTCTCCGGTGTCCGGGCCCGGTTTTCCGGGTCCGTTGCACATCCCCGCGGAGGTCAAACCGGAAAAGAAGGATCCAGGCAGATGTCGCTGCCCGATTTCACCATGCGCCAGCTCCTCGAGGCCGGTGCCCACTTCGGTCACCAGACCCACCGCTGGAACCCGAAGATGGCCCCGTACATCTTCGGCGCCCGCAACAACATCCACATCCTCGACCTCGCCCAATCGGTGCCGCTGCTGCACCAGGCGCTGAAGGCGGTGTCGGATACCGTTGCGAATGGCGGTCGCGTGCTGCTCGTCGGCACCAAGCGCCAGGCTCAGGAGCAGGTGGCTGACGCCGCCCGCCGGTCGGCCCAGTATTATGTCAACGCCCGCTGGCTCGGCGGCATGCTGACCAACTGGAAGACCATCTCGATCTCGATCCAGCGCCTGCGCAAGCTCGAAGAGCTGCTGGTCAATGACGGCCAGCGCCTCACCAAGAAGGAGCGTCTGGTGCTCGACCGCGAGCGCGAGAAGCTCGAGCGCAACCTCGGCGGCATCAAGGACATGGGCGGCATCCCCGACCTCGTGTTCGTGATCGACACCAACCGCGAGGCGATCGCCGTTCAGGAAGCCCGCCGTCTGGGCATCCCGGTGGCCGCGATCCTCGACTCGAACTGCAACCCGGATGGCATCACCTATCCGGTGCCGGGCAACGATGACGCCGGTCGCGCCATCCAGCTCTATTGCGACCTGATCGCGCGGGCCGCCATTGACGGCCTGTCGCGCTCCCAAGGTGCCATGGGCTATGACGTGGGCGAGGCCGAGGCCGTGCTCGAGGAGCCGGCCCTTGAGGTCGAGTCCTCCGCCGAGCCGATGGCTGCGGCCGACGCCGCCGAGTGAGGCGATTGACGCATCCGGGACGGCGGGCCTTCGGTCCGCCGTCATCGGGGCGTCAGAAAGAGGGGGCAGGGTCCGCTTCAGGTGTTGCGGTCCCGGTGTTCCTCTCGCAGGCAGAAGCCGGCAGGGCGACCGGCCCGTTGGTCCCGGGATGGACTGGCGGGGCGGTCGTTGCATGGGCGGGTGGCTGATCCCGATTGCGTTTCGCGGGATGGCGCCGGGTCCGGGTGCCGGTGACCGAACATTTCCATGACATGACAGACGCCCCGCGCCGGTGCTGGTCGCCGGTCCCAGGCGGGGCGCCCAGAGAATCTTGAGGCGAGAGATGGCGATTTCCGCGTCCCTGGTGAAAGAGCTGCGCGAGAAGACCGGCGCCGGCATGATGGACTGCAAGTCCGCCCTGACCCAGACCGACGGCGACATCGAGGCCGCGATCGACTGGCTGCGCACGAAGGGTCTGGCCAAGGCCGCCAAGAAGGCCGGCCGCGTGGCCGCCGAGGGCCTGATCGGCCTGTCGTCCAACGGTGCGACCGCCGCTCTCGTCGAGGTCAACTCCGAGACCGACTTCGTTGCCCGCAACCCGTCCTTTCAGGGTCTGGTGAAGGCGATTGCCGACACCGCGCTGACCGCCGGTGGCGATCGTGACGCCGTGGCCGCCGCTGCCTATCCGGGCAAGGGCCACTCGGTCGAGGACGAGCTGAAGGAGGCGATCGCCACCATCGGCGAAAACATGACGCTGCGCCGCTCGACGGTGGTGTCGGTTCCGGCCGGCGTGGTGGGCACCTATGTGCACGCCGCGGTGGGCGACGGGCTCGGCAAGCTCGGCGTGCTCGTTGGTCTGGAGTCCGAGGGTAACCCGGAAGTCCTGGCCGAGGTCGGTCGCAAGATCGCCATGCACATCGCCGCTGCCAATCCGCTCGCCGTTGACCCGACCGGCATCTCCGCCGACACGGTTGCCCGCGAGAAGGCCATCCTGCTCGAGAAGCATCAGGGCAAGCCGGCCAACGTGCAGGACAAGATTGCCGAGTCCGGCCTGAAGACCTTCTTCAAGGAAGTCTGCCTGCTCGAGCAGCTGTTCGTGCATGACACCTCCAAGTCGATCGCCCAGGTCCTCAAGGAGACCGAGTCGGCGGCTGGCGCTCCGGTGAAGGTCACCGGCTTCGTGCGCTACCAGCTCGGCGAAGGCATCGAGAAGGAGACCTCGGACTTCGCTGCCGAGGTTGCCGCCGCTGCCGGCACCAACTGATAGCAAAGATCCCTGACAGGGACTCTTTGATATTCCCATGCAGATTTCTCATGCCATTGGCACATATGGGAAATCTGCAGCTTATCAGGCGCGCGGTGCGGTCAGTGCGTGGGTGCCTGGTATGAGACGGCGCTGCCCTGACATGAGGGGCAGGATCTCGGACTCTCTTCCGCCTCCGGTATCTCCGGGGGCGGTCATCCGATGAGCTTGACCGCCCGCCGCCCGTGACGGCGGGCGGTCGCGTATCCGGCAACGGAACAGCGACGCGCGACCATTCGCCCTCTGCCCATCCCCGGGCGGCGGGAGCAGCGTTCGCAACGGCGTGGCGGCCGGGGGCGCCCCTCGGGGGAGTCGCCCCTCTGCACGTTTCCGGCCCGGCAGTTTTGCGTGAGGGAGCCGACCGGCTTCCGCGACGGAGGGATCATGGCCGAAATCGAAACCGGTGCTGCCGCACCCCGGACGCGCTGGAAACGGATTCTCCTGAAGCTCTCCGGTGAGGCGCTGGCCGGCGACAAGGGCTTCGGCATTGATGGCGGCGTGGTCGAGCGCATCGCCGGCGAGATTGCCGAGGCCGTGGCGCTGGGGGTGCAGGTCGGGGTCGTCGTCGGTGGCGGCAACCTGATCCGCGGCGCCCAGATTGCCGCCAAGGGCGGTGACCGGGTGGCCGGCGACCATATGGGCATGCTCGGCACCATCATGAACTGTCTGGCGCTCCACGGGGCGCTGACCCACCTCAAGGTGTCGTCCACGGTGCTGTCGGCGCTGGCGGTGCCGGCGGTGTGCGAGACCTTCACCCAGCGAGCGGCGCTGCGCTGTCTCGCCCAGGGCGACGTGATGCTGTTTGCCGGTGGCACCGGCAATCCCTTCTTCACCACCGACACCGGCGCGGCCCTCAAGGCCGCCGAAATCGGCTGCGATGCGCTCCTCAAGGGCACCCAGGTGGATGGCATCTACACGGCCGACCCGAAGAAGGACCCGACGGCCACCCGTTATGAGCGTCTGACCCATTCCGAGGTGCTGGAGCGGGGACTGGCCGTCATGGATGCCGCGGCGATCGCACTTGCCCGGGACAACAACATTCCGGTAATCGTCTTTTCGATTCAGCAGCCGGGCGCGCTCATTGATGTGCTGACCGGCCGTGGCCGCGCGACGATTGTCGACGGCTGACATTTCCGGTGGTCTCCGGAGCGCGACGGCGGGACGTGCCCCCGAGAGGGCAGGCTGCTCGCCCGGCCGCTCCGGCAGGACGCCACAAGATCAGGAACAAGAAGACATGGCGAACGCGACTTTTGATCTGGGCGGCCTCAAGCGGCGCATGCAGGGTGCCATCGCCTCGCTGAAGGAAGAGCTTTCGGGCCTGCGCACGGGCCGCGCCTCTTCCTCCATGCTGGAGCCGGTGGTGGTGGAAGCCTATGGCTCCAAAATGCCGCTCAGCCAGCTCGCCACCGTCAGCGTGCCCGAGGCGCGCCTCATCACGGTTCAGGTGTGGGACCGTTCGATGGTGTCGGCGGTCGAACGCGGCATTCGCGAGTCCAATCTTGGCCTTAATCCGGTGGTTGAGGGGACGTCCATGCGCATCCCGATCCCGGAGCTGAATGCCGAGCGCCGCAAGGATCTGATCAAGGTCGCGCACAAATATGCGGAAGCCGCGCGCGTCGCTGTCCGGCATGTTCGCCGCGATGGCATGGATACGCTGAAGAAGCAGGAGAAGGACGGGGCCGTCAGCGCCGATGACGCGCGGGTGCTGTCCGACAAGGTGCAGAAGCTCACGGACGACATCATTGGCGAGATCGACAAGACGGTCGCCCACAAGGAGCAGGAAATCTCCCAGGTCTGAGGCCATGGCGACCGACAGGTGGCCTGCGGCCTGGCCGGTCCGGCCGGAGGGGAGATGATGACCGCGATGACGGAAACTTCCGCGACGGCTCACGAGACCGCGTCGAGAGGGCCTCGGCACGTGGCCATCATCATGGATGCGAACGGCCGCTGGGCGTCTGCCCGCGGCCTGCCGCGTCTTGAGGGGCACCGGCGGGGCATGGAGGCGCTGCGCCGGGTCGTGCGCGCGGCTCTGGATGCCGGCATCCCCATCCTGACGGTCTATTCCTTCTCGTCGGAGAACTGGACACGCCCGGTGGAGGAAGTGCGGGGGCTGCTCAACCTCCTGCGCATCTTCGTCCGGGACGACCTGGCCGACCTCAATGCCCGGGGCGTCCGGGTGAAGGTGATCGGCGACCGCGAGTCGCTGTCGCCGGATCTGCGCGGGCTGATCGAGGAGAGCGAGGCGCGAACCGCCGGCAACACGCGGCTCGTGTTCATGATCGCCTTCAACTATGGCGGACGTGACGAAATCGCCCGCGCCGTCCGCTCCCTTGCCGGGGATGTCGCGGCCGGCCGCATCCAGCCCGGCAGCATCGACGCGGAAATGATCGCGGGCCGCCTTGATACGGCCGGGCTTCCGGATCCGGATCTCATCATCCGCACCGGCGGGGATCATCGTATCTCGAATTTCCTGCTCTGGCAGGCGGCCTATGCCGAGCTGGTTTTTCTGCCGATCACCTGGCCCGAATTTGATGCCCCGGCGCTGCGGGCGGCCCTTGCCGAGTTTGCGCGCCGGGAACGACGCTTCGGAGGGCTTGGACCGGAGAGTGCGACATGACCGGGGCCGAGAAGTCCCCTGCGGGGGCCGCGGGCCGGCGCGCCAGCTGGTGGCGCAGCGAAACCGGTGTGCGCACCCTGTCCGCGGTGGTCCTGCTGCCGGTGGTCCTCTTTCTGGTGTGGCTCGGTGGCTGGGGCTTTGCTGCGCTTGTCGCGGTGTTGGCCGCGCTGGTTCTGGTCGAGTGGCTCGATATCTGTGCCATTCCGCGTGGCGGGCTCGTCACCGGCCTGATCGGGGCGGTTGCGACGGCAACGGCCCTTGGCGGGCTCTATCTTGCGCCCCTCTCGGCCTTCGGCCTTGCGGTGGTGCTGTCCGGCCTGATGGCGGTCGTCGCCCCGCCGCGGCGGGGCTATGCGCTGGCCGGCGCTCTTTATGCACTTCTGCCCACGGTCGCCCTTGTGCTGCTGCGCCGTGGCGATCAGGGCGTGTTCCTCATTGCCTTCGTCTTTGCGGTTGTCTGGGCCACGGACGTTCTGGCCTATGTGGTGGGCCGGGCTCTCAAGGGGCCGAAGCTCTGCCCGGCCATTTCTCCCGGCAAGACTTGGTCCGGGGCAATCGGCGGGTTCGTGTCCGGCGTCGGCGCCGGTGTTGGGATCGGGCTGCTTGCCGGATCGCCGGATCCGCTCCGCGTGGGCATCCTCTCCGCGGTGCTGTCCGTCGGATCGATTCTGGGCGACCTGTTCGAGTCTGGCCTCAAGCGTCGCTTCAAGGTGAAGGATGCGAGCCGGCTCATTCCCGGTCATGGCGGCGTGATGGACCGCGTCGACGGTGTCATTGCAGCGGCCCTTCTGGCCGTGCTGCTCGGCTATTTGCTGGGCGGAAGTGCGGGCGCCGGGGCGGGGCTGTTCGGCCGCTGAAGGAGAGAACATCATGGCGGATGCGGACACGGGGAAACGTCGCAGGATCACCGTCCTCGGCGCGACCGGTTCCATCGGCGATTCCACGCTCGATCTCATTGCGGCCGCTCCGGAGCACTACGAGGTCGTGGCGCTGGTCGGGCATCGCAATCTCGACAAGCTGGCCGCGCTCGCCCGCCGCTTCCGCCCGGAGCGGGTGGTGACGGCGGATCCCGATGGCGGGGCCCGGCTGGCGGATTTGCTCTCCGGCACCGGCATTGCGGTTGCCGCCGGCAAGGCGGCTGCCATCGAAGCCGCGGCGATGCCGGCGGATATCGTCGTCGCCGCGATCATGGGGGCGGCCGGGTTGGAGCCGACCCTGGCTGCCGTGCGCACGGGCACGACGGTGGCGTTGGCCAACAAGGAATGCCTTGTCTGTGCCGGCGATCTGCTGACGGCTGAAGTCGCCCGGGCGGGTGGCCGGTTGCTGCCGGTGGATTCCGAGCACAACGCCCTGTTTCAGGTGTTCGAGCGCGCCAATGCCGGCGCGATCGAGAAGCTCATCCTGACGGCTTCCGGCGGCCCCTTCCGCACCTGGACCCGGGAGCAGATGGCAGCGGCCGGCCCCGAGCAGGCGCTGAAGCACCCGAACTGGTCCATGGGGGCCAAGATCACCATCGATTCCGCCACCCTGATGAACAAGGGGCTGGAGGTGATCGAGGCGGCGCATCTGTTCCCCGAAGTGGAGAAGCGCATCGACGTGCTGG
Source organism: Segnochrobactraceae bacterium EtOH-i3 (assembly GCA_050689115.1). Lineage (GTDB taxonomy): Bacteria > Pseudomonadota > Alphaproteobacteria > Rhizobiales > Segnochrobactraceae > JBBSSF01. The sequence goes on from JBOGCN010000001.1 coordinate 240,663, forward strand.
TGCATCCCCAGTCGGTGGTGCATGGCCTTGTCGTCTATCGCGATGGCTCGGTGCTCGCCCAGCTGGGGGCGCCCGACATGCGGGTGCCGATTGCCCACTGCCTGCACTGGCCGTCCCGTGGTACGACCGATGCCCGCCGTCTGGATCTGGCAGCCGTCGGCGGCCTCCAGTTCGAGGCGCCGGATCCCGATCGCTTCCCGGCTCTCCGGCTGGCGCTGGATGCCATGACCCGGGGTGGCGGCACGCCGGCGGCGCTGAATGCCGCCAACGAAATTGCGGTTGCCGCATTCCTGGAGCGCCGGATCGGCTTTCTGGATATTGCCGCGCTGGTGGCGGACGGCATTGCGGCGGCGGACCGCCGGGGGCTGCTGGCGGCCCCGGCCGACATCCCCACCGTGCTCGAACTGGACCAGATGGTCCGCCGCCTCACCGATGAACTCTTGCACACGCGAGCCTCGGTCCCATCTTGAACGGGAGGGCCGGCACTTTCCGGCATGCCCCCGGCGCGGACTGAAATGATGCCGTACCCGGGCTCCAGCGCGCCCGCGTGCAGACAAAGGACGGACCATGGACTTTATCAGCGGCCTGGGATCGGGCGTCATCGGCTATATCATCCCGTTCCTGTTCGTGCTGACCGTGGTCGTGTTCTTCCACGAGCTCGGGCACTTCCTCGTTGCGCGCTGGTGCGGGGTGCGGATTTCGGCCTTCTCCGTCGGCTTCGGCCCGGAGCTGATCGGCCGCTATGACCGCCATGGCACGCGCTGGAAGCTGTGCGCGATTCCCCTTGGCGGCTATGTGAAATTTGCCGGCGACGAGAATGCCGCCAGCGTGCCGGACCGGGAAGCGCTGGAGGCCGTGCCCGAATCCGAGCGCGCCGGCCTGTTCGCCTTCAAGCCGGTGTGGCAGCGCGCAGCTGTCGTGGCGGCCGGGCCATTTGCCAATTTCATCCTGTCGATCAGTATCTTCGCCCTGATCTTCATGCTGGTCGGCAAGCCGATCACCGAGGCGCGGGTGGACAAGGTTGATCCGGCAGGCGCCGCGGCCGCTGCGGGCATTCGGCCCGGCGATCGAATCGTCAGCGTCGGCGGCAGCGCCATTGATTCCTTTGGCGATCTGCAGCGCATCGTGTCGGCCAGCGCCGGGGTTCCTCTGACCATCGGCCTTGATCGCGGCGGCACGCCGATGACCCTCAGCGTGACGCCGGCGCCGCGCGAGATCACCGACCGCTTCGGCAATGTGCAGAAAGTTGGCCTGCTCGGCATCGAGCGGTCCATCGAGCCGGGGGATGTGCGCACCCGCCATTATGGTCCGCTGGAGGCCATCGGTGCCGGTGCGGCGGAGACCTGGTTCATCATTGCCCGCACCGGGGATTATCTGGCCGGGGTGGTGACGGGGCGCGAGTCGCCGGATCAGCTGGGCGGTCCCATCCGGGTGGCCCAGGTGTCCGGGCAGGTGGCGACCCTCGGGGTGCTCGCCCTCATCAACCTGGTGGCGGTGCTGTCGGTTTCGATCGGTCTTCTGAATCTCCTGCCGGTTCCGATGCTTGATGGCGGGCATCTGGCGTTCTACGCGGCGGAAGCGGTGCGCGGGCGCCCGCTCTCGGCCAGGGCACAGGACATCGGCTTCCGCATCGGCCTCGCCTTCGTCCTGTTTCTCATGGTGTTTGCAACCTGGAACGACCTGACCCAAATTCTTTTCCGCAAGGCCGGGTAAGTCCCGATTAACCATGAGCTGCAATCGGGGATGGGCGCTCCGGCGGTTTGTGCTTATCCTTAAAGAGCGGGCTTGTCTTGGCACAGCGGCATATGCTGCACTGCAAAGGGCGGGGGATCTCTGAGTCGCTTCAAGGGGATCGAGCCCGTGACCCATTGGCCACGGTAACGCGGGAATGGGAGCTCTCAACCGGAGGGGTGCTTGCCTCACCGGGAAAAGATTGCGATAGCTCGGTAGAGAAGATGGAAACCGCGTAATGGGTTTCCGTTATCGCGTCGAAGATCGGTATCTGATCGGTCGTCGGCGTGGTCAGCCGATAGCCGGCCACCGCCGCTCCGGCACCAATGTGGCGACTGAGTACGAGAGGGCTTGAAAACCCCGATGCGAGTCTTGTCGATTGCCAGGAGACCCGCCGTTCTGCGACCCGCCATGCTTGCGGTGGTTGTTGCTGTTTCGGCTCCGGTTCTTGATCCTCTTTCCGGTCCGCTCGGGGCCGGACCGGCGCTTGCCGAGACTGTGGGGCAGGTCATCGTTACCGGCAACAAGCGCGTCGATGCCGAGACGATCCGCACCTATGTGTCCGTGAAGCCCGGTCGCCCCTACGGGGCGGCCAATATCGATGAATCGCTGCAGTCCCTCTACGCAACCGGCCTCTTCGCAGATGTGAAGATCGTGCGGCAGGGTAATAATCTTGTGGTTTCGGTGGTCGAGAATCCGATCATCAACAAGGTTGCCTTCGAGGGGAACAAGAAGCTTACGGACGAGCAGCTCCAGTCCATCGTTGAGTCCACCCCCCGTTCGGTGATGACCAAGGCGAAGGTGCAGGGCGACGTCCAGCGTATTCTCGAGTCCTATCGCCGGTCCGGTCGCTTCCGGGCGACCGTCGATCCGAAGGTCATCGAGCTTTCCGATAATCGTGTCGATCTGGTCTATGAGATCGATGAAGGCGACAAGACCGGGGTCTCGTCGATCTCCTTCATCGGCAACAAGGCCTTCAGTGACGGTCGTCTTCTTGATGTCATCAAGACGCGTGAGAGCGGCATCCTGAGCTGGATCCGTACCTCGGATACCTATGATCCTGATCGTCTCCAGGCCGATGAGGAGCTGCTGCGGCGCTTCTATTACAACAACGGCTATGCAGACTTCCGGATCGTCTCGACCGTTGCTGATCTCGATCGCGAGCGGAATTCGTTCTTCATCACCTTCACGCTTGAGGAAGGTGACAAGTATGATTTCGGTGAGATCAACGTCGAGTCTTCGCTGCAGACCCTCAATCCGGATCAGCTGCGCAAGGTCGTGAAGAGCCGTCCGGGCAAGACCTACAGCGCTGAGGCGGTCGAGAAGAGCATCGAAGCGCTCACTATCGAGGCGGCCAAGGCCGGTTATGCCTTCGCCCAGGTGCGTCCGCGCGGCGATCGCAATTTCGAGAACCACACCATCTCCGTCACCTATTCGGTGGAGGAGGGGCCGCGGGTCTATGTCGAGCGTCTGAACATTCGTGGCAATACTCGCACCCGCGACTTCGTGATCCGCCGCGAGTTCGAGCTTGCCGAAGGCGATGCCTACAACCGGGTTCTGGTTGATCGGGCCGAGCGGCGCCTCAACAATCTCGGCTTCTTCAAGACGGTGCGGATCACCACCGAACCGGGGTCGGCTCCGGATCGTGTTGTCGTGAACGTGGATGTCGAGGAGCAGTCGACCGGCGAAGTGTCGTTCGGTATCGGCTACTCGTCATCGGATGGCGTGATCGGCGACGTCTCGGTCTCGGAGAAGAACTTCCTCGGTCGGGGCCAGTATGTGCGTATCGCCATCGGCGGTGGCGAGTCCCAGAGCACGCAGGAACTGTCTTTCACCGAGCCGTTCTTCCTCGGTCGGCGACTGGCTGCCGGTTTCGATCTTTATAACCGTCAGTTCGATCACAACGACTATCGCTCCTACGATGATCAGACCACCGGCGGTAATCTGCGCTTTGCGCTGCCGGTTACGGATCAGATGACCTTCAACGTCTACTATACGCTCTACAATCGAGATCTTTCGCTTGGGTCTCTGAGTGCGAGCGAAGTGTCGGCGGCGGTCTATGACTCGCTGGGCGAGAGCGTCACGTCGATGGCTGGCTTCTCGCTGGTCTACAATGCGCTCGATAACAACATGAACCCGCGCGATGGCTTCTACGCCCGTCTGACGCAGGATTTTGCTGGTATCGGCGGCGACGTGGCCTTCAGCCGGACGAAGCTTGAAGGGCGCTACTACCAGGAGCTCTACCCGGCCTGGGGTGTCGTCGGCATGCTGAAGGCAGAGGGCGGTATCGTTCAGGGCCTTGGTCAGGACCTGACTCTGCCTGACCAGTTCTTCATCGGTGGTGAGACCATCCGGGGCTTTGCCTCCAGTGGTATCGGTCCGCGTGACAGCAACACCGACGAAGCGTTGGGCGGTCAGTACTACATCGCCGGTTCTGCCGAAGCGGTGTTCCCGATCCCGTATCTGCCGCAGGAAGTTGGCTTCTCCGGTGCCGTGTTCTCGGACATGGGTACCCTGTGGAATGTCGACTCGGGTTCGGCCCAGACCTGGGCGACGAACTGCAATACGCCGTCCAACCCGTCGACCTGCGTCAACGTGGTGGCTGACGACGCGATCCTGCGCTGGACCGCTGGTTTCGGTGTGTTGTGGAAGTCGCCGTTCGGACCGATCCGCGCGGACTTCGCCTGGCCGATCACCATGAGCAAGTGGGATCAGCCGCAGGTGTTCCGCCTCGGCGGCGGCACCCGGTTCTAACAGGTTGAAACGGCGGGAGCTGCCAGAACGGCCTCCCGCCGTTTCTTGTTCGGAGGCGCGTCCGCGCGTCCGGGTGTTCTGGCCGCCTGTTCCGAACGGGGAGGGGGCAGGCCCGGCGTGGCGGAGGCGCTTCGCTGACCGCGAGGGTGCGTGTCCTGCCCGGCGGGTGGATGGGCGCCGGCGCGGTCTCAAGTCAGGACGCGCGTCAGTTTCATGTCGGATCCGACCTTCTTCGCTCCTCCCGCTCCCATTTCTCTGACCGAGCTCGCTGAGCGCATTGGCGCGCGGCTCGTCGGCGATGGTGATCGCGTGGTCAATGGTGTCGCGCCGCTGGCCGATGCGGGCCCAGGCGACCTGTCCTTTGTCGAAAATCCCCGCTATCTGACCGATCTCGCCGCCACCCGGGCGGGCGCCGTGCTGTGCGCGGCCAAGTATATGACCCGCGTTCCGACCGGAATTGCCGTGCTTGAGGCGCGTGAGCCGTACAAGGCCTTCGCCAAGGCGATCGGTCTGTTCTATCCGGATGCCCTGAAGCTGCCGGGGCCGGTGCGCGGGCAGGGGATCTCGCCTGCGGCCACCATCGATCCGTCGGCGACCCTTGAGGCCGGCGTCACCGTCGAGCCGGGCGCGGTGATCGGGCCCGAGGCCCGCATCGGATCGGGCACCGTGATTGCAGCGGGTGCCATCGTCGGCGCCCGGGTCGCCATCGGGCGCGACTGCCATATCGGCGCGCGCGTGGTGCTCCAGCACACCTTCGTCGGCAACCGCGTGATCATTCATCCCGGCACGTCCATCGGCCAGGACGGCTTCGGCTTCGCCATGGGGCCGGGCGGGCACCTCAAGGTGCCGCAGATCGGCCGGGTCATCATTCAGGATGATGTCGAGATCGGCGCCAATTCCACCATCGACCGCGGCTCGATCCGCGACACGGTGGTGGGCGAGGGCACCAAGATCGACAACCAGGTCCAGATTGGCCACAACGTCCAGATCGGGCGCCATTGCGTCATCGTCGCCCAGGCCGGTGTCTCCGGCTCGACGATTCTGGAAGATTATGTCGTGCTGGCCGGCAAGGTCGGTCTGGCCGGGCATCTGCGCATCGGCATGGGCGCCCAGGTGGCGGGCGGCAGCAATGTCGCCGATGACATTCCGGCCGGTGAAAAGTGGGTCGGCACCCCGGCCAAACCCATCCGCGCGTGGATGCAGGAGCTGATGGCGCTGACGGCGCTCGGCAAGGAGCGGCGCTCCGGCAACTGATTGCGCTCCGCTGTCGAGACGGCGAATCCGCCACCTCGGCAGTGGACGTGTGCGCCCGGCGTGCTAGAAGAACGGCGCCGCTCCGCCCGACAGGGCGGGCGACGCCGCTTATCCCCCGGGCGGGGGCGAAAAGAACAACGACCGACAGGGCGACGGATCGGCACCGGCCGGTCGGGCGCCCGACGACTTCGGGGCATGAGACCGTGGATCAGACCAGCAGCGCGACACCCGGCGCCGGGACCGTCATCACCAGCGCGGATATCCTGCGCATCCTGAAGCTCCTGCCGCATCGCTATCCCTTCCTGATGATCGACCGCATCGTCGATATCCAGGGCGATGATTTCGGCATCGGCATCAAGAATGTTACCTTCAACGAGCCGCAGTTCCAGGGGCATTTTCCGGCCCAGCCGATCATGCCGGGCGTGCTGCTGATTGAAGGCATGGCCCAGACGGCCGGTGCCATGTGCGTCATCGCCAAGGGCTGGGAAGAGACGCCGAAGCTCGTCTACTTCATGGCCATCGACGAATGCCGCTTCCGCAAGCCGGTGGTGCCGGGTGACCGGGTCGAGTTTCATGTGAAGAAGCTTAAGAACCGCGGCAACATCTGGAAATATTTCTGCGAGGCGAAGGTCGACGGCACCCGCGTGGCCGAGGCAGCGCTCACCGCCATGATCGTCGACGGGACCCCCGAGAAATGACCCGCATTCATCCGACGGCGATTGTTGCCTCCGGCGCATCCCTCGGGACCGACGTCGAGATCGGCCCCTTTTGCGTGGTCGGTCCCGATGTGGTGCTGCACGACCGCGTGGTGCTGAAGTCCCATGTGGTTGTCGAGGGCCGCACCGAGATCGGCGAGGCCTGCGAGGTCTATCCGTTCGCCTCCCTCGGTCAGGCGCCCCAGGACCTGAAGTTCAAGGGCGGGCCGAGCACGCTGATCATCGGCGCGCGCACCCGTATCCGCGAGCATGTGACGGCGAACACCGGCACCGAGGGCGGCGGTTTCGTCACCCGCATCGGCTCCGACTGCTTCCTGCTCACGGCCTCCCATGTGGCCCACGACTGCCAGGTTGGCAATCATGTGATCCTGTCCAACAACACCATGCTGGCCGGGCATGTGCACGTGGGCGACCATGTGATCTTCTCCGGCGGCTCGGCGGCGCATCAGTTCTCCCGCATCGGCGAGCACGCTTTCATCGGCGGCCTCACCGGTGTCGAGGGCGATGTGATCCCGTTCGGCATGGTGATTGGCGCCCGCGGCTGGATGGCCGGTCTCAACCTCGTCGGCTTGCGCCGGCGCGGCTTTGCCCGGGAGAGCATCCAGACCCTGCTCAAGGCCTACAAGATCCTGTTCTCCGGCGAAGGCACGCTGGCGGAGCGCATTGCCGGGGCGGAGGCCTATGGCGCCGATCCGCTGGTGCGCCGGGTGATCGACTTCATTCATGAGGGCGGCGAGCGCCAGCTTGTCCCCGCACAGAGCCGTTATGGTGGACACTGAGGGACGACGCGGGTCCGGATCGGCTGATCCGGGTCCGCTGGGCGTGATTGCCGGCAATGGCAACCTGCCGGCCGAGCTGGTGGCAGCCGTGCGCGCCACGGGCCGGCCGGTGGTGCTGGTCGCGATCCGCGGCGAATCCGATCCGGCGCTCGACGGTCTCGGCGCGCGCTGGGTCGAGTGGGGACAGGTGGGCAAGCTCTTCGGCGTTCTGCGCCGGGAGGGCGTGCATGATATCGTCCTCATCGGTGGTGTCGCCAAGCGGCCGGATTTCAAGTCTGTCGTCAGCGACTTCGAGACCCTGAAGCGGCTTCCGCGCATCCTCTCCACCATGATTGGCGGCGATGATTCCGTGCTCACCCGGGTGTTGCGCCTGGTGGAGGACGAGGGGTTCCGCATTCTCGGCGCCCAGGATGTGGCGCCCGGCCTGCTGGCCGGCATCGGCGTGCTCGGGCGCGAGCGGCCGGGCGAGCGTGACGAACGGGATATCCGGCTCTGCCGCGCCGTCATTACCGCGCTCGGGCCCTATGATGTCGGGCAGGCGGCGGTTGCCATGGATGGCCGGGTCGTCGCCATCGAGGCGGCCGAAGGCACCGATGCCATGCTGGCCCGGGTGACCGAGGCGCGGGCGGCCCGGCGGATTTCCGCCAAGGGCACTGTCGGCGTGCTCGTCAAGGGGCCGAAGCCGGGGCAGGATCTGCGCGTGGATCTGCCCACCATCGGGCGAAAGACCATCGACGCGGTGAAGGCGGCCGGGCTTGCCGGCATTGCCGTGGAAGCCGGCCGGGTGCTCATCGCTGATCGTGCGGCCACCATCGCGGCGGCCGATCAGGCTGGCCTGTTTCTCATCGGCTACAAGGTCGGCCGCGCCGACTGAGGCGCAGTCGATCGGCCGGGGCGGGACATATGAGAAGGGGACGCCAGAATGAAGGACGGACCCCTGTCGGTCTGGCTGATTGCGGGAGAGGAATCCGGCGATCAGCTCGGCGCCAGCCTGATGCGCGGCCTGACGGAGGCGACCGGTGGCGCGGTGCGCTATGCCGGCGTCGGCGGCGATCGCATGGTCGCCCATGGCATGGAGGTGCTGTTTCCGCTGGCGGATATCGCCGTCAACGGGCTCAGCGACATCATCCGCCATCTCCCCGGCCTCATTGCCCGCATCAACAGGGCCGCCGAAGCGGTCATTGCCGCCCGGCCGGATGTGCTCGTCATCATCGACGCGCCGGACTTCACCCACCGGGTGGCGGCGCGGGTGCGGGCGGCAGCGCCGGAAATCCCCATCGTCAATTATGTCAGCCCGACGGTGTGGGCCTGGCGGCCCGGGCGTGCCCGCAAGATGGCGGCCTATATCGATCATGTGCTGGCGCTGTTTCCCTTCGAGCCGGCGGTGCATGCGCGTCTGGGCGGGCCGCCGTGCACCTATGTCGGCCATCCCCTGCTGGAAAAGCTGCCGGTGCTGCGGCCGGGGCCCGGCGAGCGGTCCGCTTTCGGGGCGGCGCCGCCGGTGCTGCTGATGCTGCCGGGCAGCCGGCGCGGCGAAATCCGCCGTCATATGCAGCCCTTCGGCGCGGCGCTGGCGGAAGTCACCCGGCAGCTCGGGCCGGTGGAGGCCATTCTGCCGGCCGTCAGCCATCTGCGCCCGGCGATCGAGGCGGCGCTGGCCGACTGGCCGGTGAAGCCGACGGTCGTCGTCGGCGAGGCAGAGAAATTTGCCGCCTTCCGGCGCGCCCATGGCGCGATTGCCGCCTCGGGCACGGTGACCCTGGAGCTGGCGCTGGCCGGCGTGCCGAGCATCGTCGCCTACCGGCTGGATACGCCCTATCGCATCGTCAAGTGGATCAACGGCGTCATCCCCATCATCACCGCCTCCACCATGGTGCTGGCCAACATCGTGCTGGGCGAGAACGCCCTGCCGGAGCTGCTCGACGATCAGGTGACCCCCGAGGCACTGGCCGGCGCCGTCGGTCCCTTCCTGTCGGATACGCCGGTCCGGCGGGCGCTGCTTGAAAAGCTCGATCGAATCGACCGGGTGATGGCACTGCCCGATGGCCGCACGCCCAGTGCGGCCGCTGCCGAGGTGGTGCTGCGGGTTATCGCTGAGGGCGCCGGCGCTCCGCGTCTGCCGGCTCGCTGATACCGGGCGCACGAAGTGCTGACCGCACCGTGCGGCCGAAGGCCTGCTGATTTCTCATATGCCCCGAGGGCATGAGAAAAGCGCACAGGAATAGCAAAGTCCTTTTCAAGGATTTTGGTATGAGCCGGCCTTGTCCACCGGATCACCGGCCGGCCCGTCTTCGGCACGGCACTTGCGGGTTCTGGGCGGATCTCCGGATCGGCGTCTTGTCGCCTGTCATGGATGAGGCGCATCGAGCCATCGCCGGCCGGAGGCTTTCAGAGCAGCCGTCCGGAGACAAGCCCGTCAGCGGAGGGGCCCGGCGTCCGGCGGGCCTCGTACGCCTGGAAGAGACACGTGCGTGGAGGAGCACAAATGCCGTTTCCGCCGTCCGAAAACACCCTGTTCCGCGGGCTGACCATCGGGCTGGCCGTTCTGGCCGGCTATATCGATGCGATCGGCTTTCTGACGCTCGGCGGCTACTTCGTGTCGTTCATGAGCGGAAACTCCACCCAGTTCGCGGTCGGGATGAATGATCTGGCGGCGTGGCGGCAGGCGGCGATTCCGTTCGGGATCATCACCCTGTTCGTGGTCGGCGTCATGCTGGGCCACGCCCTGCGCCATGTCGCGCGCCGCCCGTCGCTGGCGGTGCTGACCCTCACGACGGTGCTGCTGGTGGCCGCGGCGGTTGCCGAGGAATTCGGGCTGGCGATGCTGGCCGCGCCCGTGCTGACCATCACCATGGGCGCGGCCAACAATGCCTTCATCCGCGAGGGCGAGCCCACCAGCAGCGTCACCTATGTGACGGGCACCCTGGTAAAATTCGGCCAGCACTTTGCCGGATGGCTGCTCGGACAGCCCAACAGCGACTGGCGGCCCTTCCTGCAGCTGTGGCTGGGGCTGGTTGGCGGCGCGATCCTCGGCGCGGTCCTTTATGGCTGGTGGGGGCTGCCGGCGATCTGGCTGGCGGCCGGGCTCTCGGGGGGGCTCGCCGCGATCAAGTGGCGCCATCCTCCCGGCTGAGGAGCCGGATCAGTCCCGGGCGGCGGCACTCATTTCCTCTGGCGCCATGCCGAAGCGCAGCAGGTTGCCATGGGGATCGTGCAGATAGAACTCCGCCATGTTCCACGGCCGCACCTCGAAGCTGGAGAGACGCGGGAGGCCGGCGGCGGCAAATTCCGCGTGCAGGGCCGCAATCTGGCCGCCGCGGATATAGCAGGATGACTTTGCCGGCAACTCCGCCTCATCCGTGCGCCAGAAATGCAGCTCCATCTCGTCGCGGCGGACAATCAGATAGTCCGGCGCCTGATAGATGATCGCAAATCCCAGACGCCCGCCATAGAAGGCCGCACTGACGGCGATATCGGGGGAGGGCAACACCGGGATCGCGCGGGCGAGATCGCTCATCTCTGGTCTCCGGGGGCGTTTGTGGCGGGTTCAGCCGCTTTTGCGTATCAGGTGCAAGTGGGGCCGCGCCACAAAAAAACGGGGCGCCGAAGCGCCCCGCCGGATGTGTCGTCAGATGATCCGCGAGGGGATCAGCGCTTGTCGACGGGAACATAGTCCCGCAGGGCGGCGCCGGTGTAGAGCTGGCGCGGACGGCCGATGCGCTGGCCCGGATCCTCGATCATTTCCTTCCACTGGGCGATCCAGCCGACGGTGCGCGCCAGCGCGAACAGCACGGTGAACATGGTGGTCGGGAAGCCGAGGGCGCGCAGCGTGATGCCGGAATAGAAGTCGATGTTCGGATAGAGCTTCTTCTCGATGAAGTACTCGTCCGACAGCGCGACCTTCTCCAGTTCCACGGCGACGTCGAGGAGCGGATCGTCCTTGATGCCGAGGGTGGAGAGCACCTCGTGGCAGGTCTGCTGCATGATCTTGGCGCGCGGGTCGTAGTTCTTGTAGACCCGGTGGCCGAAGCCCATCAGACGGAAGGGATCGTTCTTGTCCTTGGCGCGGCGGACATATTCCGGGATGCGATCGGGGGTGCCGATCTCCTGGAGCATGTTGAGGGCCGCCTCGTTGGCGCCGCCATGCGCGGGGCCCCACAGGCAGGCGATGCCGGCCGCGATGCAGGCGAACGGATTGGCACCCGAGGAGCCGGCCAGACGCACCGTGGAGGTGGAGGCGTTCTGCTCGTGATCGGCGTGCAGGATGAAGATCCGGTCCAGCGCGCGCGCCAGGATCGGGTCGACCTTGTACTCCTCGCACGGCACCGCAAAGCACATGTGCAGGAAGTTGGCCGCATAGCCAAGGTCGTTGCGCGGATGAATGAACGGCTGGCCGATATGATACTTGTAGGCCATGGCCGCAATGGTCGGAATCTTCGCGATCAGGCGAAGGGAAGCGACCATCCGCTGGTACGGATCATTGATGTCCGTGGAGTCGTGATAGAAGGCCGAGAGGGCGCCGATGGTGCCGACCATGACGGCCATCGGGTGAGCGTCGCGGCGATAACCCGAGAAGAAGCGGGTCATCTGCTCGTGCACCATGGTGTGGCGCGTCACGCGACGGTCGAAATCGGCCTTCTGGGCCGCAGTGGGCAGGTCGCCGTAGAGGAGGAGATAGGAGGTCTCGAGGAAGTCGCCATGCTCGGCAAGCTGCTCGATCGGATAACCGCGATAAAGCAGAACGCCCTTGTCGCCGTCAATGTAGGTGATCTCCGACTCGCAGCTCGCGGTCGACGTGAACCCCGGATCGAAGGTAAAAGCTCCGGTCTGGCCGTAGAGCTTGGAGATGTCGATGACATCGGGGCCGATCGTCCCGGACTTTACCGGGAACGTGAAACTCTTGTCTCCGTACGACAGCGTCGCGGACTTATCACTCATCGAGTCGACCCCCCTGAAGAAATGGATCAGCGACCGGCCCGGCGACTGTGGGAGAGCAAGCGGAGAGGTTTTGTTCTGGACTGCCGCCGGCGCGGAAGGCGAGAAAGCGGAAGAATGGGTACCCCATTCTTTTCCGCCCCGCAAGTTGGCCAGACGGGGCGGAAAGGGGGGCGGCGCCTAATTTCACGCCGCTGTCGTTGTGTTGGGCAGAGTGTCACGCCGCCTGATCGCGCAGGCGGCCAAGGCTCTCATCCCGCCCGAGAACCGCCAGAACGTCGAAGATCGGCGGGGAAGTGGTGCGCCCGGTCAGCGCCGCGCGCAGCGGCTGGGCGACCTTGCCGAGCTTCAGTCCGGCCGTCTCGGCAAAAAGACGGACGGCCTGCTCGGTGGCCTCGGCCGACCAGGAATCAACCGCCTCTAGATGGGGCAGCAGACCCGAAAGCACGGCCTTGCCATCGGCGTTCAGCTGCGCCTCGGCCTTGGCATCCAGCATCAGCGGGCGCGCCGCCCACAGGTAGGCCGCCGAATCGATCAGCTCCACCAGCGTCTTGGCGCGCTCCTTGAGGCCGGGCATGGCCGCCCGCAGGCGATCCCGCGCGCCGGCATCCAGCGCCTTGGCAAAGGCCGGAGCCTCGGCGGCGACACTGAGCAGACGCTCGCGCGCGGCCCCTTCCAGAGAGCCGGCAGCCGTCGTCGCGTCGCTCAGATGCGGCAGCAGGGCGTCCACGGCGGCAATCAGCTCCTCGGTGGAAGCCATGCGCATGTAGTGGCCGTTGAGATTCTCGAGTTTGGCAAAATCGAATCGCGACGGCGACCGGCCGATGGCATCCAGACCGAACCACGCGGTCATGTCGTCGGTGGACATGATCTCGTCGTCGCCATGGCTCCAGCCCAGCCGCACCAGATAGTTGCGCAGCGCCGCCGGCAGATAGCCCATGGCCCGGTAGGCTTCCACACCGAGCGCGCCATGGCGCTTGGAAAGCTTGGTGCCATCGGGGCCGTGGATCAGCGGAATATGTGACATCACCGGCACGTCCCAGCCCATCGCCTGATAGAGCAGGGTCTGGCGGGCGGCGTTGGTCAGGTGATCGTCGCCGCGGATGATGTGGGTGACGCCCATGTCATGGTCGTCGACCACCACCGAGAGCATGTAGGTGGGGGTGCCGTCCGAACGCAGGATGACGAAATCGTCCAGATCCTTGTTCGGGAACACGACGCGGCCCTGCACCTGATCGTCGATGGCGGTCTCGCCGTCACGCGGCGCCTTGACGCGCACGACAGGCTTCACGCCGGCCGGCGCCTCGGAGGGGGAGCGGTCGCGCCAGCGGCCATCATAGCGCGGCGGGCGGCCCTCGGAGCGGGCGGTCTCGCGCATCTCGGTCAGCTCTTCCGGCGTGGCGTAGCAATAATAGGCCTTGCCCTCGGCAACCAGGCTTTCCGCAACCTCGCGGTGCCGCGCAGCCCGGGAAAACTGGTAGACCGGCTCGCCCGCCCAGTCGATGCCGAGCCAGGCGAGGCCATCGAGAATGGCGGCGATGGCCGCATCCGTCGAACGCTCGCGGTCGGTGTCCTCGATCCGGAGCAGCATCTTGCCGCCGGTGTGGCGGGCATAGAGCCAGTTGAACAGGGCAGTGCGCGCGCCGCCGATGTGCAGGAAACCCGTCGGGGACGGAGCGAAGCGCGTGACGACGGAAGCGGCCATCGGAATACTCGGCGATTCTGGGTGGTGGATGGGGGCGCCGGAGCGGTCAGGTGCCAACGGGCCTCATGGGAGGCGGCAGCGGCGCTCGTGTAGCATCCCGGGGCGGCGAACCCAAGGGGAAAGGCCGTCTCGATGCGGGGGGGCCGCATCCCGGACAGGGCTTTCGCCCCGGATCCGGGCGATTTTCGGGCGGACGGGGGCAGGCGTGGCCGGTGGGCGCGATCAGGCAGAGGCAGACGACGTGACGGCTGGCGCCGGCGCGGCGGTGCTGCGCTGGCTTGGCCGCTGTCTGGAAACCGACCTGCGCCGGGGCCGCGGCCTGCCGCTGGTGGCGCTGGCCTTCGTCGCCGGCGCCGGGCTCTATGCGCTGCTGCCGGCCGAGCCGATGCTTCTGGCAACCGGCGGCTGTGCGGCCGGAGCGGCCCTCGGTGCCGCCCTGTCCCGCACGGCGCCGCTGCGCCGCGGAGCTCTCCTTCTGATTGCGGCGCTTCTGGCGGGCCTCTTCGCCGGCGGTGTGCAGACCATCCGGGTGGCGGCGCCGCGGCTGGAGCGGGCGCGCTCGGTGGAGGGCACCGGCCGGGTGCTTTCCATCGAGGAGCGCGCCGGCGGCTCCACCCGGATCGAGATCGCGCCCGTCCGGCTTGACCGCATCCCGCCCGGCGGAACGCCGGAGCGCATCCGCCTCACCACCCGCAGCCGCGCACCGCTGCCGCGGCCGGGAGCGGGCATCGCCTTCCGCGCCCGGCTGGAGCCGCCGCGCGGGCCGATCGTGCCCGGGGGCTATGACGGCGCGCGGGCGGCCTATTTTGCCGGTCTCGGCGCCACGGGCTTTCTGCTGGGGGCGCCGCGGGTGGTCGAGATCGGCCCGCCGACATTTGGCCAGCGGCTGGCGCTGCTATTGACGGATCTGCGCGCGGCGATCGGCGCCCGCATCCGCGCCGCCATTCCCGGGCCCTCGGGCACGGTGGCGGCGGCCCTGCTGGTGGGCGAGCGCGGGCCCATTCCCGACAGCGTGGACGAGGCCCTGCGCACCGCGGGGCTGGCGCATATTCTCTCCATTTCCGGGGTGCACATGACGCTGGTGGCCGGCACGGTGTTCGGCGCGGTGCGGCTGGGCTTTGCCCTCATTCCGGCGATCGCGCTGCGCCGGCCGGTGAAGAAATGGGCGGCGGTTGCCGGGCTTCTGGCCGCGACGGCCTATCTCGCGCTTTCCGGCGCGGAGGTCGCCACCCAGCGCTCCTACATCATGATCGCGCTGGTATTTCTGGCGATCCTGGCCGGCCGCTCGGCGCTCACCTTGCGCACCATCGCACTGGCGGCCCTTGTCGTCACCGCGCTCGATCCGGCCTCGGTCACCGGTCCGGGCTACCAGATGTCGTTTGCCGCCGTGCTGGCGCTGATCGCGGCTTTCGACACCTGGAGCCGCTATCGCGAGGCCCGTCCGCGCCCGCCGGTGAACGGCCGGGTGGCGAACCTTGTGGCAAAGGGCGGCGGCTGGGTGGCGGGGGTCGCCGTCACCTCCCTGGTGGCGGGGCTGGCGACGGCGCCGGCGGCAGCCTTTCATTTCGGCCGGGTCGCGCCCTTCGGGCTGTTCGGCAATCTGCTGGCCATGCCCATCGTCGGCGTCATCGTCATGCCCGCCGGCGTCGCGGCCCTGTTCCTCATGCCGCTGGGGCTGGAAGGGCCGCCGCTGTGGCTGATGGGCGAGGGCATCACGGCGGTGCTGGCCATTGCCGACTGGTTGCACGGCCTGTTCGGGGCCGCCGATCTCGGCCGGCGCATTCCTCTGGCGGCAGCCCTCTGGCTCTCCGGCGGGCTGGTGTGGCTGGCACTGTGGAGCACGGCGTGGCGCCTGCTCGGGCTGGCGCCGGTCGTCATCGGGCTGACGCTGGCCGTGCTTGACCGGCCGGCGGATATTCTCGTGTCTGATGATGGCGCGGCGGTGCTGATGCGCGGTGCGGCAGGGTCGCCACGGCTGTGGCGGGGCGAGGGCGGCAGTTTCGCCGCCCGGGTGATGCTGGAGGCCATGGGCGACCGCCGCGCCCCCGGCGACCGCAGCCTGCGCGCCGGTCGGGCCTGCGATGCCATCGGCTGTGTGCTTTCCGGTGGGCCGGAGGGGGCCAAGGTATCCGTGCTGACGGATCCGCTGGGCTTTCTCGACGACTGTTCCCGGGCGACGCTCATCGTCAGTGCCAGCTTGGGCGCGCCGGCGGACTGTGCCGCCTTCGTCGTCGATCCGGCCGTGCTGGCCCGGACGGGATCTCTGGCGCTGGTGCTGGATCCGGCCGCGCCGAAGGGCGTGCGCATTCTGGCGCGGGGCCTGCCAGCCCAGCGCCGGCCGTGGCATCCGCCGCTCGGCGAGCCCTGATACCAAAGAACCCCGAAAGGGATTCTCTGGTATTCAGATGCGGATTTCTCATGCCACGGATGCCTATGGGAAATCCGCTGATCTTCAGGCGCCAAGGTGCGGTCAGCATTTCGTGCGCCTGGTATGAGGTCTATTCGCCGAGGGCGGCCAGCACCTCGGCGCCGCTGGCAGGCGCCGGCAAGCGGAAGAAATCGCCGAAGCCGTCAAGGGCCCGGTCCAGCTCCAGCCCGTAGGCGCGGCGGCTGACCTCGATGGTGCCGAAACGGGCGAGATGGTCGGTGACGAACTGGGTGTCGAGCAAGGTGAAGCCGCCGGCCTTCAGCCGCGCCACCAGATGCACCAGCGCCACCTTGGAGGCGTCGGTGACCCGGGAGAACATGCTTTCGCCGAAGAAGGCCTTGCCCAGGCGCACGCCATAGAGGCCGCCCACCAGCTCGCCATTCATCCAGCTTTCCACGGTGTGACAGTGGCCGATGGCGGCGAGATCGCCATAGAGGGTGCGGATGCGCTGGTTGATCCAGGTCTTGCGCCGGCCGGGGGCCGGCTCGGCGCAGCCGTCGATCACCGCCTCGAAATCATGGTCGATGCGGACCTCGAACACGTCCTGCCGGACGGTGCGGGCGAGGCGGCGGGGGACATGGAAGCCGTCCAGCGGCAGGATGCCCCGACGCTCCGGCTCGATCCAGTAAATCCCCGGATCCTCAGCGGATTCGGCCATGGGAAAAATGCCGCAGGCATAGGCCTTGAGCAGAACCTGTGGCGTGATCCGTGAAATCCCCTCGTCCCGTGATGCGGTCATCGACACTCCCGTGGGTCAGGAAAGGTCAGGCATCGGGGAAGTGTCGCACCACGACCGGATCCTGTCCATGTGAAACCCGGGGCACGACGTCCCGACCGCGCCGTGCGCCTGAAGACAGCCGGCCGTCAGAAGTCGCTGTGATGGATGAAATTCGTCCGCCAGGCATCCACGCGGCTGCCGACAAGCTGCTGGATATCATAGTCCAGTGCGGAGATGCCGATGATCTTCTTCTGCGGGCCGAATTCCGCCTGTTCTGTCAGCAGCACGGAAACCAGGGCGAAACAGAGAATGGGCTCGAAAAAGCTCGTATCCGGCATCTTGTTATAGAAATGCCAGCCGTGTGCAGGAATGATCTGGTGAATCTCCAGCACTGTTTCGGCCATGCCGGCACCCTTTCCCGTCCGATGAAGATGGGAGGCATGCCAGAGAGATCTGGCGTGGGGGCTGCCACCCGGCGTTCACCGGAGTGTAGGAGGGTTCCGCAACGCAGAAAAGATGCTCCCCCCTGCAATGATGTCCGATTGACTTTGTGCCGAAGGACAGAATGCAGGGGGGAGTATCGGGCGACTGCCGGACGCTTACTTGCCGGCCAGATAATGCTCCAGCCAGTGGATGTCATAGTTGCCGGACTGAATATCCGGATTGTCGACCAGCTCGCGGAACAGCGGCACCGTGGTCTTCACGCCGTCCACGACGATCTCATCCAGGCAACGGCGCAGACGGCGCAGGCATTCGTCGCGGTCACGACCGTGGATGATGAGCTTGCCGATCAGGCTGTCATAATAGGGCGGGATCTTGTAGCCCTGATACATTCCGGAATCGATGCGCACGCCGACGCCACCGGGGGGATGATAATAGGTGATCTGTCCCGGCGAGGGCACGAAGGTGTGCGGATCCTCGGCATTGATGCGACACTCGATGGCGTGGCCGGTGACGTGCACGTCCTTCTGGGCGAAGGTCAGGTGGCCGCCGGCGGCAATGCGGATCTGCTCCGCCACCAGATCGAACCCGGTCACCATCTCCGTCACCGGATGCTCCACCTGCAGGCGGGTGTTCATCTCGATGAAGTAGAACTTGCCGTTCTCGTACAGGAACTCGATGGTGCCGACCGAGCGGTAACCCAGCGTGCGCATGGCCGCCGCGACGGTCTCGCCGATTTCGGCCCTGAGGCCCGCGTCGATGGCCGGCGAAGGGGCCTCTTCCCACACCTTCTGGTGCCGGCGCTGGAGGGAACAGTCGCGCTCGCCGAGGTGGATGGCGTTGCCGAGGCCGTCGCCCAGCACCTGCACCTCGATATGGCGCGGCTTCTCCAGATATTTTTCCAGATAGACGGCATCGTCGCCAAAGGCGGCCTTGGCCTCGGAGCGGGCGGTGGAGAGCGCCACTGGCAGGTCTTCGGCCGAGCGGGCCACCTTCATGCCGCGGCCGCCGCCGCCGGCAGAGGCCTTCACCAGCACGGGGAAGCCGATTTCTTCGGCGATCGCCAGCGCTTCGGCATCAGAGTCCACGCCGCCCTCGGAGCCGGGGACGACCGGAATGCCCAGACGCTTGGCGGTGCGCTTGGCCTCGATCTTGTCGCCCATCATGCGGATATGCTCCGACGACGGCCCGATGAAGGTGAGGTTGTGCGCCTCCAGGATCTCTGCGAAGCGCGCATTCTCCGACAGGAAGCCGTAGCCGGGATGCACGGCATCGGCGCCGGTGATCTCGCAGGCGGCCAGCAGCGACGGGATGTTCAGATAGCTGTCGCGGGCCTGGGGCGGGCCAATGCAGACGCTTTCGTCGGCCAGCCGCACGTGCATGGCATCGGCATCGGCGGTGGAGTGGACCGCGACAGCCGGAATGCCCAGCTCCTTGCAGGCGCGCAGGATGCGCAGCGCGATCTCGCCGCGGTTGGCGATCAGGATCTTGGAGAACATGTCGGTCCTCTCCGGGGAAGGGAGTGGCGGGCGCCCCGGGCCGGATGCCCGGGTGAAGCGTCAGTCAGGGCCCGCACGGACCGGCCGATGCCGGGCCGGGGCCCCCAAAGGAGGCAGGCCGGAGCAATCTCCGGCCGGGCGCCCCTTACTCGACGATCACGAGGGGCTCGCCATATTCGACCGGCTGGCCATCCTTGACGAGGACCGCAGTCACCGTGCCGGCATGGGGCGACGGGATCTGGTTCATGGTCTTCATCGCTTCCACGATGAGGAGCGTCTGGCCGACGGTCACCTTGTCACCGATTTCCACGAAGGCGCGGGCGCCGGGCTCGGAGGCGCGGTAGGCGGTGCCTACCATCGGCGACTTCACCACGCCCGGGTGCTGGGCCGGATCGGCGGCGGCCGGCACGGCCGCGGCCACCGGCGCGGCAACGGCTGCCAGCGGGGAAAGCGCCGGGGCGGGCACGGCCACCTGAACCGGGGCAACCATCACCTGACGGGTGAGGCGGATGCGCAGGCCTTCCTGCTCCAGCTCGATTTCGCTGAGGTCCGACTCGGTAACGAGGGCAGCGAGTTCGCGCAGGAACTGGGTGTCGATGGAGGGTTTCTTCACGGACATGGGAGAGACGTCCTTGCCTTGAAAATGCATCAAGCCGCGTCAGGCGGCGGTCAGGTCGGCGAGCGCGTGGAGCGCAAGGGTGTAGCTCCGGGCCCCAAAGCCCAGGATCACCCCCTTGGCCGCGGCCGACAGGGTCGAATGATGGCGGAAGGGCTCCCGGGCGTGCACGTTGGACAGGTGCACCTCGATGACAGGAACCCCGATCGCCCGGATCGCATCATGCAGCGCGATGGAGGTGTGGGTGTAGGCGCCGGCATTCAGCACCACGCCGGAGGCAGCGTCCGCCGCCTCGTGCAGCCAGTCCACCAGAACGCCTTCATGGTTCGACTGGCGGAAGACGATGTCGAGACCAAGGCGGGCGCCCGTTTCCCGGCACATCGTCTCGATGTCGGCAAGCGTCGTCGATCCGTAGATCGCCGGCTCGCGCAGGCCCAGCCGGTTGAGGTTGGGGCCGTTGAGAACGAAGACGGGCAGGGGCATCGCACCTCCGGAATGTCGGGCGGGAACCGGGTCTGAAGCGGCCTTCTTATAGGTAGGTTGAGGCCCGACGGGAAGAGGCGCGCCGGTGCACGTGGGCGCACCCCGTGCCGGGCCCCCTCCGGGCCGCGTCCCGGATGCGCCCGGAACGGGAAGGCTGAGGGCCGGATCCGGCGTTCCGGTTGCGCGGCGCCCGGCTTCAGCCGGCCACCGGCGCCCACAGCACGTCCTCGATGCGCGGGGCGCCGGTTGCCAGCATCACCAGCCGGTCGAAGCCCAGCGCGATGCCGGCGGCCGGTGGCATGCGGGCGAGTGCGGCCAGAAAATCCGCGTCGATCGGATAGCGTTCGCCATAGCACCGTTCCTTCTCGTCCATGTCGGCCTCGAAGCGGCGGCGCTGTTCGGTGGCATCGGTCAGTTCGCCGAAGGCGTTGGCCAGCTCGACGCCGCAGACATAGAGCTCGAAGCGTTCGGCGACCGCGGGATTGCCGGGCTTCGGCCGGGCTAGAGCCGCCTCGGACACCGGATAGTCGCCGAGGATGACGGGATGGCCGAGGCCGAGATTCGGCTCCACCCGCGCCGTCAGCACCTTGGCGAAGATGTCGGCCCAGCCGTCATCCTCCGACACCGTGATGCCGGCAGCCGTCGCCGGCGCGGCCAGGGCGTCGCGGTCCGGGGCATGGGGATCCGTCAGGGAGGCCTGAAGGTCGATGCCGGCGAAGCGGCGGAAGGCGTCGGCCACCGACAGGCGTTCGGGCGCCGCGAAGGGATCGCAGCTCTTCTGTCCACGCACGAAGCGGGTGACGCCGGCCGCGCGGGCGGCAGCGACAAGCAGGGCCGCGCAGTCGTCCATCAGGGTCAGATAGGCATCGCCCGCCCGGTACCATTCCAGCATGGTGAATTCCGGATGGTGCAGCGCCGTGCGCTCGCCATTGCGGAACACCCGGGCGAAGGTGAAGATCTTCTCTTCGCCGGCGGCCAGCAGCTTCTTGGCAGTGAATTCCGGCGAGGTGTGCAGATAAAGCGGCACCATGGTGCCATCGGGCCGGGTCAGCCGGGTGGCGAAGGCGTGCAGATGCAGCTCGTTGCCGGGCGAGACCTGCAGGATGGGCGTCTCCACCTCGGTGAAGCCGTCGGCCTCCAGCCAGCCGGCGATCGCCTTGCGGATGGCGGTGCGGGCGAGGAGCAGCGGGCGACGGTCGGCGTGGCGGTCCGGATCCCACCAGGGGGACGGAGCGGGGGCTGTCATGGGTGGATCCCTCGGGGGCTCGGGTGGCGGATAGGCGGGCAGCGGACAGGAAAAGACGCGCCCGCGGACGCCGGTTCTGGCGGATGCTCTTGCCTCAAGACCCCTTCCACCGCTAGAGCGTTGCCGAACGCGCGATGGATGCGCCGGTCCGGCCGGACCGGCGGCGCTCCTCTCATGCCCCGGCGGCGTCCGGCGGGCAGGGCGCGCACGGATTTCATGCCGGCCGGCTTCTCCGGCCCGAACAGCAAGGATTAGTCCCGTGGTGAAGGTGATTGCCAGCTCGCTGCGCAAGGGCAGCGTGGTCGAATATGAAGGCAAGCTGCACGTCGTGATGACGGCCGAGAACATCCATCCCGGCAAGGGCACCCCGGTGACCCAGCTCGACATGCGCCGCATCTCCGACGGCTCCAAGGTGTCGGTCCGCTTCCGCACCACCGAGCAGGTCGAGCGCGCCTTCATTGACGACCGCGACTTCCAGTTCCTCTACGAGGACGGCGAAGGCTTCCACTTCATGAATCCCGAGAACTACGAGCAGGTTGCCGTGCAGCGCGATGTGATCGGCGACCAGGCGGCCTATCTCCAGGAAGGCATGACCGTGCGTCTGTCGATCCACGAGGGCACGCCGCTCTCCATCGAGCTGCCCCAGCGCGTGGTGCTCGAGGTCGCCGAGACCGAACCGACCGTGAAGGGCCAGACCGCCTCGTCGTCCTACAAGCCGGCGCTGCTGTCCAACGGCGTGCGCACCTCCGTGCCGCCGCACATCGCCGCCGGCACCCGCATCGTCGTGATGACCGAAGACGGCTCCTATGTCGAGCGCGCCAAGGACTGAGGCCGGGCGGACCGGCCCTGGCCGGTCCTCTGGTCCAGCGACTTCCTCCGGGCGCCGCCGGTGCCCGGAGACCTGATCCCCGAGAGCGGCTTCCCGGAGGCCATGCCCATGACGGCGATCGCGGTTACCATTGCAGGTTCCGATTCCGGCGGTGGCGCCGGCATTCAGGCGGACCTGAAGACCTTTTCCGCCCTCGGCGTTTATGGCGCCAGCGTGCTGACAGCGCTGACGGCCCAGAACACCCTCGGGGTCACCGCCATCCACGATGTGCCGCCGGCCTTCGTGCGCGCCCAGATCGACGCGGTGTTTTCCGATCTGGACGTCGACGCGGTGAAGATCGGCATGCTCTCCCAGCCCGAGGTGATTGCGGCGGTGGCCGATGGCCTTGCCGCCTTCGGCGCGACCCGGGTGGTGCTCGATCCGGTGATGGTGGCCGCCTCGGGCGATCCGCTGATTGCGGACGCTGCCGTCCAGACCCTGATTGACCGGCTGATTCCGCTGGCCGATCTCGTCACCCCCAATCTGCCCGAGGCCGCTCGCCTCACCGGCCGTCCCGTTGCCGATGACGAGGACGACAGAATTGCCCAGGGGGAAATCCTGCTGGGCTACGGCGCCCGGGCGGTGCTGATGAAGGGCGGCCATGGCAGCGGCCCCGAGGCCGTCGACCTGCTCGTCCGGCCCGGCCATCCGCCGGAGCGCTACACCGCGCCGCGTCTGGCCTCGCGCAACACCCATGGCACCGGCTGCACCCTGTCATCAGCGATTGCCGCCGGGCTCGCCCGCGGCCGGCGCATGCCCGATGCGGTGCGTCAGGCCAAGGCCTATCTGACCGGCGCGCTCGCTGCCGCCGACAGCCAGCACATCGGCGCCGGCCATGGCCCGGTGCATCATTTCTTCAACGGCGCGGTGCCGTTCGAGAGGTGAAAAGTTTAGGTTGGTGTGTTGCGCCAGTGAAACGGGTCCAGCATTGTGCTTGCGCCTTGCATGTGAAATTTATCTTTATTTTTATATAGATAATCCCATACATCATCTTGTACGATGTATGGCCACTCGAGCATTGGGTGTCTACCGCCCTCTCTTATAATAAATCCCTTTGAAACTAATGGTGTCAGGCGCCGATCACCAAATATTGCAGTAAATGCTTTTCTATTTGTTGTTATTAGATACTCTAACACTGCAATCTCTTCTGTTGAGCAATTAAAAACATTTTCCTCCAGATGCGACAAAAATTTCTTTTTCACTCGCCGCAATCTATATTTTCTATATATGTAAGCAGGAATACATAGTATTTTCACAGCCAAATTACTAAATGTGTATATTGCAAGTATAATGCAAATGTATATTAAGATTAATGGAAAATCCTTAATATATGGGATTTTATAATAGTGACATCCAATAATTATTGTTGATCCAATTAGGCATGCTAATGCGATTGGCCATTTTAATTCAAGGGCTGATAGTATGTCTTTTATGCTCGTCATGATTGATTCCGCACTCGTTTAAATAGTATTCCTTAAAAAATAGGGGGCAGCTACGAGCTATTGCAATTCTGGGTACAATCAGCGTCCCATCTTGCCGGATACGGAAAAAGGCCGGGGCGGACCCCGGCCTTTTCCATGTCGTCGCTCTGAAAGCCGCCGGATCAGACCGGGTCGGCTTCCTTCACGGCGAGGTTCATGGTCACCGGCGGCTCCGGCACCAGAAGCTTGGCTTCAGTTGCGGCCACCACGTCCTCCACCGTCACGCCCGGCGCCAGCTCGCGCAGGACGAGGCCGTCCTCGGTCGGCTCGATCACGGCGAGATCGGTGACGATGAGGGTTACCCGCCGCAGGGAGGTCAGGGGCAGGGTGCACTTCGGCTTGATCTTCGGCGCGCCGCGGGCGGTGTGCTGCATGGCCACGATCACCCGGTTGGCACCGGTGACGAGGTCCATCGCGCCGCCCATGCCCGGCACCATCTTGCCCGGCACCATCCAGTTGGCGAGCTTGCCTTCCTCGTCGACCTCAAGACCGCCGAGCACCGTGGAATCCACGTGGCCGCCGCGGATGAGGCCGAAGGACATGGCCGAGTCGATGGTGGCAGCGCCCGGCAGGGCCGAGACGAAGCCGCCGCCGGCGTCCGTCAGGTCGATGTCTTCCATGCCCTCCGGCGGGCGGGCGCCCATGCCGATGATGCCGTTCTCGGACTGGAAGTAGATGCCGCGCTCCGGCTTCACGAAGGCGGACACGCCGGTCGGAAGGCCGATGCCGAGATTGACCAGCGTGCCGTCGCGCAGCTCGCGCGCGACCCGGCGCTGGATGATTTCAAGAGGAGGCATGGTCATTCGCGCACCACCAGTTCGTGGATGAGAACGCCCGGGGTCCGGACGGCATCCGGCGGAATCACACCGACGGGCACGATCTCGCGCGGCTCGCAGATGACCTTCCTGGCGGCCATCGCCATGAGCGGATTGAAGTTCGTCGCCGTCAGCTGATAGGAGAGGTTGCCGTTATAATCGGCATAATGGGCGTGGATCAGCGCGATATCCGCCTTGAGGGGCGGGGCATAAAGCCAGTCCTCGCCGTCGATCTCGATCACCTTGCGGCCTTCGGCGGCCGGCGTGCCGAGACCCGTCTTGGTCAGCACGCCACCAAGGCCGAAACCGGCGGCGCGGATGCGCTCGGCCAGCGTGCCCTGGGGGACAAGATCGACTTCGATCCGGCCCGCCACCATCTCCTTCTGGAGTTCGGGGTTGAGGCCGATATGGGAGGCGATGACCTTCTTCACCAGCCCCTCATGGATGAGGCGGCCGATGCCGTAGTTTGGGCGGCCGGCATCATTGCCGATCACCGTCAGGTCCTTGCGGCCAAGCAGGGCCAGCGCCTCGATCACGCGATGCGGCGAGCCCACACCCATGAACCCGCCAATCATCAGCACCGCGCCGTCCGGAACAAGCTCCGCGGCGGCCTGCGGTGTTATGGCCTTCTTCATCAATGTCCCCTTCCGAACCATGCTCCGGACGACCCGGCCCCCGATCCTTCCCGCAAGGGAAGGGCCGGGCGCCACGTCCGGCACATGTAGACGCCGCCGGTCCCCGCAATCACCGCGACGAAGGGGCCGGTGGCGCCGTGAGAGCCTGAGGGTCTCAGGCCATGATATGATAACCGGCGTCGATATGAATCGTCGCGCCCGTTATATTCCTACCTGCGGAAGAACAGAGGAAGGTCGCGGCCGCGCCCACATCCTCGATGGTGGCGAGGCGATGCAGCGGCGCGCGCTCCTCGGCGACATGCATCATCTCGTCGAAGTGTGCGATGCCACGGGCGGCCCGGGTAGACATGGCCCCGGGCGACAGCGCGTTCACGCGGATGCCCTTCACGCCCAGCTCGGCCGCCATGGAGCGGGTCATGGCTTCAAGAGCCGCCTTCACCGGGCCCATCACGTTGTAGGTGGAGACCACCTTCTCGGCGCCGTAGAAGGACAGCGTCAGGCAGGTGCCCCCGTCCTTCATCAGCGGCTCCGCCGACTTCACCAGCCGCACGAAGGAATGGACCGAAATGTCCATCGCCAGCGTGAAGCCTTCCTTGCTGACATCGACGACGCGGCCGTGCAGATCATCCTTCGGAGCGAAGGCAATCGAGTGCACGAGAATATCGATCTTGCCCCACTTCTCTTCGATGGCATTGAAGAGAGCTTCCTGCTGCTCGGAATCATTGACGTCCAGCGGCATGAAGATCGGCGAGTCCAGCTGGTGGGCCAGAGGCTGCACATGGGGCTGCGCCTTGGCATTCAGGTAGGTTACGGCGATCTCCGCGCCCGCGTCGTGCAGCGCCTTGGCGATGCCCCATGCGATCGACTGATCGTTGGCGATACCCACCACCAGCGCCCGCGCGCCCTTCAGAGACCAAGGATTGGCCGACATCAGATCCCCCTAGCGCCTTGGTTGATGACTGTGTGCGAGTGTGCGGAGGCCCCTCGGCCTCCGTGTGCAGTGCATCATGAGGACGAAAAGATCAGCACGTCAAAAGAAAATGCTGATCGCTGGTGAAGCGGGACGTCCGGTCGCGGGGGGGATCCGGAGTGTGACGGAAGGGTTTCATCTCTCTGACAGAAGTTATCGCGTGAAAAGCGCGCTTGCCTCCGGAAGACTCCTCACGTCTCCGGCGCCAGCCCTTCGAGTTCATGGATGCGAATCGCTTCCCGTGTGCCGCGCGGGGCGATGGTGTCGACATAACGGAACCGGAAGCCCGCGCCGGCGGCGATACGCACGCTGTCGGTCACGAGAATGCGGGTCTGGTAGCTTTTGTTGAGCCCCTCCAGCCGGGCGGCAACGTTCACGGTGTGGCCGAGCACGGTGTAGTTCATGCGGTCGGCCGACCCCACATTGCCGACGACGGCCTCGCCGGTGTGGAGACCGAATCGGGTCAGCATCGGCGTCGCCCCCTCGGCAACGAACTCGGCGTTGAGTGCGTCGACGCGGGCGGCTGCCTCCAACACGGCCCGGCAGGCGAGTGCGGCATGGTCGGGCTGGTCTTCCGGCGCGTTCCAGAAGGCCATGATGCTGTCGCCGATATATTTGTCGATGGTGGCGCCGCCGGCCATCAGCGGGCGGCCGAGCACCTCGAAATAGCGCCCGGTGCGAGCCATCACCTCTTCCGGCGTCAGTGTCTCGGCCATGGTGCTGAAGGCGGTGACATCGGTGAACAGCACCGTCACCGGCTTGCGCTCGCCGCCCAGATCCGGCGACAGCCGGCGGGTGACGATGCCGCGCACGATCTGGCTCGGCACATAACGGGCAAAGGTGGCCAGCGCCACTTCCATGGTGCCAAGGGCCGAGGACAGCTCGCCGATCTCGCGGATGATGGAGGTGGGCGGCCTCTCCTCGCGAAAGCGCAGCGCCATGATGCGCTTCATCCGCTGGGTCAGCTGGGCGAGGGGACGGGCGAGGCGTCGGGCGGCCAGCAGCACGAGGCCGAGCGTGACGACGAGGGCGATGGCGGAGACGACCAGCCCGTCCCGGCGCGCCCGTCCGGCATCCCCCAGCACCAGATCAAAGGGATAGGCAACGCCCACCAGAAGGCTCGGCAGGCTGGGCGTTGCCGGGCTGACGAGGGCCAGATAGCGCTCGCCGTCAACGTGAATATCCTGCAGCGTGTCCAGCGGATCCGAGCGGGCGATGCCGAGGAGGGCCGCGCGCAGGGACGACCCGGTCTCGTCGATTCGTGGCGGGCGCTCCCGTGGAAGGCGGCGCAGCTCCGCCCCGTCGGCGTGGGCGATCAGCATGCCATCGCGCAGGAACGCCACCAGCTCCATGTCCGGCGAGGTGCGCAGACGGCGCAGCAGGCTATCGAGATCCGACAGCCGCGCATCCACCGCCATCACCACCCCCGGCTCGATGCGCGATGCACGCACCAGACTGACGCCCAGAATCTTGCTGCCGGCGAAGAGATAGGGCGGAATAACCCGGACCGAGGGATCGTTGATGCCGGCCTTGAACCAGGGCCGGGTGCGCGGGTCGAAGCGGATCGGCCCCGGCGGCATGGTGGCGATGACGTGGCCGGAGGCATCGACGAACTGCCGGGTTTCGCCGTCGGGAGGATCGGTGCCTTCGGGGAAGGGGGCGAGGATCGCGATCTCGAAGGCGGCCTCTTTCGGGGCATCCGTCGGCCGGTCGCCGATGAGGGTGCGCACCAGCACCATCGAGCCATTTTCCTTGCCGACTTCCACCGCCGTGATGGCGTTGGAGCCGGCGCGCATGTCGAGCAGCATGCGCAGGAGCAGCGTGCCCAGCTCTTCCGGCGGGATGTCGGTTTCCACCGTCAGGGAGGCGGTATCGAGCACGGTGTCGATGAGGGAGATTTCGGCCGCCAGGGCCGAATGCACCGAGCCCGCCACCTGATCGAACCGGGTTGCCGCCTCGCGCCGGCCCAGCTCGGCGATGGTGGCATAGTTCATGGCAATCAGCGCGCCGGAGAGCACGACCATGATCGCCGCAAACACCGCGCCCATGACGATGGCGAGACTGGGCGCAGCCTTGCCCTCGGAGGGCGTCTTCTCCGGTCGGTTCAGGCGGGGGCGGGGGGCGCGGGTCACGCCGCCTTCCGCCCTTCTTCGGCCAGACGCGCCAGACGCACGAGGATGGCCGCCGTGCCCTTGAGGCGCTCGTCGGCCCGGTCCCACACCCGCGACAGCACCAGGCGCATGTCATGGGGTCGGAGCTTGGCCAGCGACCCCTGTTCGGCGATCCAGCGCACGAGCCCTGCCGGATTGGGGAACACGCCCTCGCGGAAGCCGATCAGCATGCCCTTCGGCCCGGCGTCGATCTTGTCGACATTCGCCTTGCGGCACAGGCCCTTGATGTAGACGATCTTGAGCAGGTGCTCGACTTCCTCCGGCAGCGGCCCGAAACGGTCCACCAGCTCGGCGGCGAAGCCGTCGATGTCGCGCGGCTCGGTCAGATCGGCCAGTCGGCGGTAGAGGGAGAGGCGCAGCGCCAGATCCGGCACGTAATTTTCCGGGATCATCACCGGCGTGCCCATCTGGATCTGCGGCGCCCAGCGCTCCTCGGCCATCTCGATGTCGCCGGACTTCAGCCCCGCGACCGCTTCCTCCAGCATCTGCTGGTAAAGCTCGAAGCCGACTTCCTTGATGTGGCCCGACTGCTCCTCGCCGACCAGATTGCCGGCGCCGCGGATGTCGAGATCGTGGCTGGCGAGCTGGAAGCCCGCGCCCAGCGAATCCAGCGACTGCAGCACCTTCAGCCGCCGCTCGGCGGTGGCGGTCAGCTGCTTCTTGGCCGGCACCGTGAAGATGGCATAGGCCCGGGTCTTCGACCGTCCGACGCGGCCGCGCAGCTGGTAGAGCTGGGCCAGACCGAACATGTCGGCCCGGTGGATGATGAGGGTGTTGGCGGTCGGAATGTCGAGACCTGATTCCACGATGGTCGTCGACAGCAGGATGTCATACCGGCCCTCATAGAAGGCGGTCATGATGTCTTCCAGTTCCGAGGCCGGCATCTGGCCATGGGCGACCGCGACGCGCATTTCCGGCACGGTCTCGTCCAGGAACTGCTTCTGGTCGGCCAGATCCGAAATGCGCGGGCAGACATAGAAGGCCTGCCCGCCGCGATAGCGCTCGCGCAGCAGGGCCTCGCGGATGACGAGGGGATCGAACGGCGAAATGAAGGTGCGGACCGCCAGCCGGTCCACTGGCGGCGTGGCGATGACCGAGAGCTCGCGCACGCCGGTCAGCGCCAGCTGCAGCGTGCGCGGGATCGGCGTTGCCGAGAGCGTCAGCACGTGGACGTCGGCCTTCATCTCCTTCAGCCGTTCCTTGTGCTTCACGCCGAAATGCTGCTCCTCGTCGATGATCATCAGGCCGAGATCGCGGAACTCCACCCCCTTGCCGAGCAGCGCGTGGGTGCCGACGACAATATCGATGGTGCCATCCTTCAGGCCCTTTTTGGTGGCCGCCAGCTCCTTCGACGAGACGAGGCGCGAGGCCTGGGCGACATTCACCGGCATGCCCTGGAAGCGGGCCGAGAAGGTCTTGAAATGCTGGCGGGCGAGCAGGGTGGTCGGCACGACGACGGCCACCTGACGGCCCGAGAGAGCCGCGACGAAGGCAGCGCGCAGCGCCACTTCGGTCTTGCCGAAGCCGACATCGCCGCACACCAGCCGGTCCATGGGCCGGCCGGAGGCCAGATCCTCGAACACCGCCTCGATGGAGCCGAGCTGGTCCTCGGTTTCCTCATAGGGGAAGCGGGCGCAGAACTCGTCATAGAGCCCTTCGGTGGGCGTCATGACCGGGGCCTGGCGCAGCAGGCGCTCGGCGGCGGTCTTGATGAGCTGGCCGGCAATCTCGCGGATGCGCTGCTTCATGCGCGCCTTGCGCGCCTGCCACGCCCCGCCGCCCAGCTTGTCGAGCTGGACGTCGGTGTCCTCCGACCCGTAGCGGGTCAGGAGCTCGATATTCTCCACCGGCAGGAACAGCTTGTCGCCGCCGGCATAGGCGAGCTCCAGACAGTCGTGCGGGGCGCCGGCGGCGGTGATCGTCTTCAGCCCGACAAAGCGGCCGATGCCGTGGTCGACATGAACGACGAGATCGCCTTCCGCCAGACCCGTCGCCTCGGTGATGACATCGGCGGTGGAGCGCCGGCGCTTGCGCGGCCGCACCAGCCGGTCACCGAGCACATCCTGTTCGCCGATGACCACGACATCATCGGTCTCGTAGCCGGTCTCGATGCCGAGCACCGCCAGACCGACGGCGCCCTTCGGCAGCTTCTCCACATCGGCCCAGCTTGCGACGGCCTCCATGCGCTCCAGGCCATGGTCGTGCAGCACCTGGCCGAGACGATCCCGCGAGCCGGCGCTCCACGCCGCCAGCACCACCCGCCGCCTGTTACGGCAGGCGCCGACATGTTTCACCAGCGCATCGAACACATTTTCATTCGCCGCCCGTTCCGCGGCAAAGCTGCGCCCGGACTTGCCGTGCAGGTCCAGCACGGTGCCGGTCTCGGCGGTCTCGGGCACGGAGAACGGGGTGATGCGGACGGTTGGCCCCTGGGACAGGCCCGCCTGAAGATCATCGACGGAGAGAAACAGCTCCCGCGGCTCCACCGGCAGATAGAGCACGCCGCCGCCATCATGGCCGACGGCCTCCTTGCGGGCGGCGTAGTGATCCTTCGCTTCCGCCAGACGGGCGGCGAAGGCCTCGCGGTCTTCCCGGTCGAGAACCACGGCCGCATCGCCGAGATAGTCGAACAGGGTGTCGAGATGGTCGTGGAACAGGGGCAGCCAGTGTTCCAGCCCCGGATGACGGCGCCCCTCAGACACCGCCTGATAGAGCAGATCATCCCGGGACGGTGCGCCGAAGCGGGCGACATAATTTTCCCGGAAGCGCTTGATGGTCGCCGGCGTCAGCACGACCTCGCTCATGGGCACGAGATCAAGCCGCTTCAGCTGGCCGGTGGTGCGCTGGGTCTCGGGATCGAAGGCGCGGATGGATTCCAGCGTGTCGCCGAAGAAATCCAGCCGCACCGGCGCCTTGCTGCCGGGGGCGAACAGATCGACGATGCCGCCGCGGATGGCATATTCGCCGGCCTCGCGCACCGTGGAGGTGCGCATGTAGCCATTGTCCTCCAGCCAGCGGGCCAGCACCGAGATATCGACATCATTGCCGGGCACCGCCGACCAGACGGATTTCGCCACCAGGGCCTTGGCCGGCAGGCGCTGGGCCACGGCGTTGACGGTGGTCAGCACCAGGGGCGGCTTCGCGCCGGTGGCCGGGCGGGCGAGACGGGCGAGCGTTGCCATGCGCCGGGCCGCAATAACCGGATTGGGCGACACCCGGTCATAGGGCATCACGTCCCATGCCGGCAGGGTCAAGGGCGCGAGATCCGGGGCGAAGAAGGCCAGCGCCTCGCTGATTGCCTGCAGCCGTTCGCTGTCGCGGGCGATGAAGACGAGGCCGCGGCCGGTGTTGGCGGCGGCCCGGGCCAGCTCGGCCAGCACCGCCCCCTCCATGCCATCGGGCACGGCGGCCAGCGTCGTCGTGACCGCCCGCGCCACCACGGGCCGGAAACGCTCGACCGTGGAAAGGGCAGGGGATGCGGCCATGATCGTCCTCGTTCGGAAGCAGAAAGAAAAGACTTTCCCCCCGGCACGTCCCCCCGGGCCGGGGGGAACCATCAATAATGCAGGGGTGCGGCCGGGATCAGGCCGTCACGTCGGCGGCGCGGTCGGTCTGGAAGGTCAGGATCTGGTGGAAGAGCGGGGTGTCGTACTCTTCCGGCGCCGGGATGCGGCCGCTGAACCAGGTGAATGCCTCGGCATCGGGCACGCTCATCAGGTCTTCCAGCACGTCCAGCTCGGCATCCGAGAGGCCGGCGATGTGGGCGTCGGCGAAGTTGCCGAGGATGATGTCCATCTCCTTCATGCCGCGATGCCAGGCGCGGTAGAGGATGCGGGCACGCCGCGGGTCGAGATCGGCGCTCGTGCGGGACGGTCCGGCCATCAGGGATCTCCTCCATAGAGAAGGGGCTTCTATACCTCTCCCCGGCGCCTCCGGCCAGAGGATGCGGGGGGCTGTTGCCCTCCGCCGGGTCCGGAAATCTCCGGATGCGCCCCTTGAAGCCCTGACACGGGGCCCCCACATGCCGCGATGCGGTGACCGGGCCCCTCTGGCGCGGATCCGCCCGGAAGGGGCGGAGCGCGTGATGTCGGCACCCCCGGAAGAGCTGTTCCCGTGCGCCCCGCGCCGGGCCGGCCTCCGGTTTCAAGACATCCGGCTCATCTTTCAAACGGACCGCACATGCTGCCCGAATTCCTGACTGTTGCCGTTCTCGGCAAACCCTTCTGGGCGTGGGGAGTGTTCTTCCTCATCGTCGCCACCCTGCTCGTGCTCGATCTCGGCGTGCTCCACCGCAAGGACCGCGAGATGGGCGTGCGCGAAAGCCTTCTGATGACGGCCTTTTACGTCACCGTCGGCCTCGCCTTCTCCCTCCATGTCTGGGCGACCATCGGCCCGGTGGAAGCGGTCGACTATCTGACCGGCTTCGTCATCGAAAAAAGCCTCAGCCTCGACAACATCTTCGTCATCGCGCTGATCTTTTCGGCCTTCGCCATTCCCCGGGCGTTGCAGCACCGGGTGCTGTTCTGGGGCATTCTGGGCGTCATCATCCTGCGCGGCATCATGATTGTCGCCGGTGCGGCCCTGGTGAAGGAATATCACTGGGTGCTCTATCTCTTCGCGGCTTTCCTCGTGTTTACCGGCATCAAGATGATGTTCTCCGGTGTCGAGGATCCGGAAGAGAAGAAGGAGCTGCCGGGCTTCGTGCGCCATTTCCGCATGACCCATGAGCTTGACGGCCACAAATTCTTCGTCCGCCGCCCGCATCCGAAGACCGGCAAGCTCGTCTGGTGGCTGACGCCGCTGGCCGGCGCCCTTGTCGTCGTCGAGTTCACCGACCTGATCTTTGCCGTCGACAGCGTGCCGGCGATCTTCGCCATCACCACGGATCCCTATATCGTCTTCACTTCCAACATTTTCGCCATTCTCGGCCTGCGCTCGCTCTATTTTGCCCTGTCGGCAATGATCGCGCGCTTCCGCTATCTGAAATATGCGCTGGCCGCGGTGCTGATCTTCATCGGCTCGAAGATCTTCCTGGTCGACTTCCTTGACCTGACGAAGTTCCCGCCGGCGATCTCGCTGGGCGTCACCGTGGCGCTGATTGCGGCCGGCGTGCTGTTCTCGCTCTGGCGCACCCGCCGCGAGGCGGTGCCGGCGGTGGCGGAACCGGACAGGCACTGACCGCCCGGCCCTTGAGCCGCCTCACGATTCGCCCTCCGGAGCCATTCCGGAGGGCGTTTGCCCGTGGGATCCGCTCTGCGGCCCGATTGCGGGCCGGGACCCGCGCCCGCTGCCGGAAAGCCGGTGGCGGGCGCGGTTTCGGCTGCGTCAAATGGTCGATGCGGCCACGGAAACTTCGTCCCGTTTCAGTTTTAATGTGTGTGGCGCTTGCATGGCGCCGGCGGGACCGGAACAATCGTTTCCACCAGTCGACAGGTCCGG
Organism: Segnochrobactraceae bacterium EtOH-i3; assembly: GCA_050689115.1. Classification (GTDB taxonomy): domain Bacteria; phylum Pseudomonadota; class Alphaproteobacteria; order Rhizobiales; family Segnochrobactraceae; genus JBBSSF01. Next base: position 274,347 of record JBOGCN010000001.1, read on the forward strand.
AGCGGGCAGGGGTTCGCGCCGGAAGAGGGGGAGACGACGGATGGACTTTGACCCGGTCATCCTCGCGCGCTTGCAGTTTGCCTTCACGGTCTCGTTCCACATCATCTTCCCGTCGTTCACGATCGGGCTTGCCGCCTGGATCACGACGCTGGAAGGGGTGTGGCTGTGGACCGGCAACCAGCGCTACCATCAGCTCGCCCATTTCTGGACCAAGATTTTCGCCGTCTCCTTCGGCATGGGCGTGGTTTCGGGCATCGTGCTGTCCTACCAGTTCGGCACGAACTGGAGCCACTATGCCCATGTGGTCGGCAATGTGGTGGCGCCGCTCATCGGCTATGAGGTGCTGACCGCTTTCTTCCTGGAGGCGACCTTCCTCGGCATCATGCTGTTCGGCTGGAATAAAGTGCCGCCGTGGCTGCACTTCATCGCCTGCCTGTGCGTGGCGGTGGGCACCACGCTGTCGGCCTTCTGGATCCTCTCGGCCAATTCGTGGATGCAGTATCCCACCGGCCACGAGATGCGCGACGGCATCGCCGTGCCGGTCGACTGGCTTCAGGTGATCTTCAGCCCCACCTTCCCGCTGCGTCTCGCCCACATGGTGTGTGCGGCCTACATCACCACCGCCCTCGTGGTGCTGGCCGTCGGCGCGCGCTACTGGGTGGCCGGCCGCTCCATCGACCAGGCCGAGACCATGATCCGCATGGCCCTCGGCCTGCTCATCATCCTGGTGCCGCTGCAGGCCTTCATCGGCGATGCCCATGGCCGCAAGACCGCGGAATATCAGCCGGTGAAACTGGCTGCCATCGAGGGCCACTGGGATGAGGCCAATGGCCCGGCCGATCTGGTGCTGTTCGCCTGGCCGGATGCCAATGAGGAAAAGAGCCTGTGGCAGATCGGCATTCCGCATCTGGGCAGCCTGCTCATCACCCATGAATGGGATGGCACCTATCCCGGCCTGAAGCAGTTTCCCAAGGATGACTGGCCGCCGCTGTGGGGTCCGTTCTTCGGCTTCCGCATCATGGTCGGCATGCTCTGCCTGATGCTGCTGACGGTGGTCGTCGGCGGCGTGAAGTGGGTGTCGGGGCGGCTGTTCACCAACGACATCTTCATGAAGTCGATCCGCTTCGTCTGGCCGCTGGGCTTCGTTGCGGTGCTTGCCGGCTGGTACACCACCGAGATCGGCCGCCAGCCCTGGGTGGCGACCGGCCTGCTGCGCACCGATGATGCGGCCTCGCCCATCCATGCCGATGTGGTGCTGACCTCTCTCGTCCTGTTCGTGTTCGTCTACTGCACCGTGTTCACCTTCGGCGTCCGCTACATCCTGCGCCTGCTGCGCAAGGGGCCGGAGGCTGCCGAGGGCGAGCGCACGGACGCCCTTCCCAGCCGGCCGCTGTCCGCGGCCTTCCCGGCCGACAAGGCCTGATCCGAGGGGAGAGACATCATGGAAGCGGCAAGCCCGATGGCCTACTATCTCCCCGTGATCTGGGGAGCGCTGATCGCCACCGCGATCGCCCTCTATGTCCTTCTCGATGGCTTTGACCTCGGGGTGGGCATCCTGTTCCCGTTCATGAAGGACGAGGACGAGCGCGACCAGATGATGAACTCGGTCGCCCCGTTCTGGGACGGCAACGAGACCTGGCTGATCCTCGGCGGTGGCGGCCTGTGGGTCGCCTTCCCCCAGGCCTATGCGGTGGTCATGCCCGGGCTCTATCTGCCCGTGATCCTGATGCTGCTGTCGCTGGTGTTCCGCGGCGTCGCCTTCGAGTTCCGCACGGTTGCCAAGCCGGATCACCACATCTGGGACATCGCCTTCTCCGGCGGCTCCCTGTGTGCGGCCTTCTTCCAGGGCGTCATCCTCGGCGGCCTTCTGGATGGCATCCATGTGGTGGACGGCGTGTTTGCCGGCGGCAGCTTCGACTGGCTGCGGCCGTTCCCGATCCTCACCGGCTGCGGTCTGGTGGCGGGCTATGCGCTGCTCGGCTCGGGCTGGCTGATGATGCGCACCGAGGGCGCGGTGGAGGAAAAGGCCCGCCGCTTTGCCCTGCCGGCCCTCGTAACCGTGCTGTGCTTCATCGTGGCTGCCAGCATCTGGACCGGCCTGACGATCCCGCGCATCACCGAGCGCTGGTTCAACACCGATGCCATCTGGTTCATCTGGGCGGTGCCGTTCCTGACCGCCGGTCTGGCGCTCATGGCGGCGCGTGGCATCGCCGCCAACCGCGGCGCGATGACCTTCCTGTCGTCGGTGGGCATCTTCCTGCTCGCCTTCATCGGTCTGGCGATCTCCAACTTCCCCTATCTGGTGCCGCCGCACCTGACCGTGTGGGAAACCGCCGCCGTGCCGGAAGCGCAGATCTTCGTGCTCCTCGGCGTCATCCCCTTCCTGCCGCTGATCCTGACCTACACCGCCTTCGTGTACTGGACCTTCCGCGGCCGGGTGCGCCCGGGCGAGGGCTATCACTGAGTCGCAGAGCACCGGGGCCGGGGCAGGCGGACACGCCGGGTCCGTCCCGGAACGCACGTGACCACAGGCGTCACAGACGCGGGGAGCCGGTGAAGAGCCGGCTCCCCGTTTGCGTTTCGGGGGGCAACCCCGGTCCGGACACGCCCCTGCGGCGAACAATCACGGCACGGACATGACAGGACGGGTGCATTTTTGTGGCGCCCCCGGTCGCAGGAGTGCCACCGCTCCGTTAGTCTGATGGCCGACGCGGCATTCAGCGGTCGAGGGACGCATGACAGCCATCATCGGTTACCTGAACACGTTTTTCTGGAGCTATGTGCTCATCTACGGCCTGCTCGCCGTGGGACTTTATTTCACCATCCGGCTGAAGCTGATCCAGGTCATCCATTTCAAGGAGATGATCCGGTCGGTGATGGGCTCCAAGCAGACTGACAAGTCGGGCATTTCGCCATTCCAGGCGCTGTGTACCAGCCTTGCCTCGCGGGTCGGCACCGGCAACATCGCCGGCGTCGCGGTGGCCCTGACGCTGGGTGGCCCCGGCGCCATCTTCTGGATGTGGGTGGTGGCGACCCTCGGCATGGCGACCGCCTTTGCCGAGAGCACGCTGGCCCAGCTCTACAAGGTGCGCGACGATGAAGGCCGCTATCGCGGCGGCCCGGCCTTCTACATCGCCAAGGGCCTGAAGGCGCCGTGGGCCGGCGCCATCTTCTCGCTCTGCCTGATCCTGTCCTTCGGTCTGGTGTTCAATGCCGTGCAGGCGAACTCCATCGCCGAAGCCATGGACGGCGCCTTCGGCATTCCGAAGCTCGGCACCGGCATTGCGCTGGCGGTGCTCACCGGCATCATCATCTTCGGCGGCATCAGCGTGATCGCCAAGGTTGCCGAGATCGTCGTGCCCTTCATGGCCATCGCCTATATCGGCATGGCCATTGTCGTGCTGGTGCTGAACATCTCCGAGGTGCCGGCGATGCTCGCCCACATCGTGGCCAGCGCCTTCGGCATGGATCAGGCGCTGGGCGGCACGGCCGGCGCGATGTCGGCGGCCATGATGAACGGCGTGAAGCGCGGCCTGTTCTCCAACGAGGCCGGCATGGGCTCGGCGCCGAACATCGCCGCCGTCGCCACCCCGGATCCGCACCATCCGGCCAGCCAGGGCTTCGTGCAGGCGCTGGGCGTCTATATCGACACCATCCTCATCTGCACCGCCACCGCCCTCATCATCCTGCTCTCGGGCGTGATGGTGGAAGGCGGACCGACCGGCACCCAGCTGACCCAGATGGCCGTGGTCTCCCAGATCGGGCCTTATGGCGCGCACTTCATCGCGGTGGCGATCTTCTTCTTCGCCTTCACCTCGATCATCGGCAACTATTCCTATGCCGAGGGCGCGCTCACCTTCCTGAAGCTCGGCAGCCACCTCAGCCGCAACATCCTGCGGGCGATCGTGTGCGCCATGGTGATCTGGGGCTCGGTCCAGACGGTGGCCACCGTGTTCGATACCGCCGATGCCTCCATGGGCCTGATGGCGACCATCAACCTGATCGCCATTCTGGCCCTGTCGGGCACCGTGGTGAAGCTGGCGGAAGACTATCTCGCCAAGCGCCGCCGTGGCATCGAGCCGAAGTTCGTTGCCAGTGAGATGCCGGAACTCACCGGCAAGATCGACGCGGAGATCTGGAAGGCGGAGTGATCCCAAAGATCCTTGCAAAGGACTCTTTGCTATTCCGATGCGGATCTCTCATGCCACCGGGGCATATGAGATATCAGCTGTTCTTGAGGCGCACGGTGCGGTCAGCACTTCGTGTGCCTGGTATGATCCGCCGGGTCAGGCGAAAGCAGGCGGCGGGGGCCTCTCCCGCCGCTCGATACGGGGATCTTTGGCATTGCGCCCCGTCTGCCGCCTTCCTCTCCGGGGCGGCCGACGGGGTGCTGTCATTTCCGGGGGCGGGCCGGATGGGCGGCAAGGCCGTCCGCAAGTGTCGTGATCGCCCGCGGCAGCACCGGTCCACCGCAGATGGACAGAATTTCCGGGAATTCCACCACGCCGGCCCGATCCACGCTGCGGGCGAGCGCCGGATGGGCCAGCAGCACCGTGCCCTGATCCTCGGCTGTGCGGTCGAGGGCGCCCAGAATGAGGATGTCAGGCGGATCGGCGACGAGGCGCTCCAGCGGCACTGCGCCGACCGAGCCGACACCGAAGGCACCGGCGGCGCTGGTGAAGCCGAGACGGGCGAGAAGATCGCCGACGAGGGTGCGCGCCCCCGACACATAGCCCCGGCGCTGGAGATAGAGCGCGGTGCGGCCGGCGCCATTCACCTCGGCCCGGGCCCGGGCGAGGGCGGCGTCGATTTGGGCAATGAGGGCGTCGCCGCGCTCGGGATGACCGAGGGTGGCGGCAAGGGTGCGGATCTGGTCGCGGGCGGCGTCGATGCTTTCCACCGAGTCGACCTCGCCGAGCCGGATGCCCTGTGCGGCCAGAAGATCCCGGGTGGCCGCCGGCGTGAAACCGCCTGTCAGCACGAGATCCGGCTTCAGCATCAGCACGGCTTCGGCTGCTGCCGGCGCGGTTGGATAGGCGGCGGCCGCATCGGCCAGCGCGTTCAGCCGGGGATCCCGGGCAAAACGGCTGAGGCCGGCAATCTGTCCGGGATCGGCCAGCGCCAGCAGCAGCTGGTCGGCGCACATGTTGAGGGACACGATCCGCCGCGGCGGCTCTTCGGCCCAAGCGGTGCCGGCTGGCAGCAGCAGAAAGACACCGGCGAGAAGGGCCGCGCCGGTGATGAGGCCTGCGCAGAGGCGGGGCTTCCGGTCAGCCGCCCGACAGGCCGGGCGCGCTGCATCTTCGAGCTCCGCCGGAGTTCCCGATGGCCCCGCAGACGGGAGGCCCCGGCATCGGAAGCCCCGGGGGCCCGGTCTGCGGATCCTCGGGACGGGCCACGGTGCCACGGCGTCAGCGCGTGAAGGTCAGCGCCGCCCAGCCGTCGCGGATGAAGCGGTGGCGCAGGATCATGCCGCGGGCGCGGTAGGTGGCGACGATGCGGCGCACATCCTCCACCCGCAGCCCGGAGAGCACCAGCGCGCCGCCCGGGGCGACGGACGCCGTCAGCCGCGGCGCCAGCGCGATCAGCGGCCGGGCCAGAATGTTGGCAAACACCAGATCGAAGCAGGTTTTCGCCAGCAGCGGATGGGCAAAGCCATCGGCCACGATGGTGGTGACCGAGGGGTGGGCCCGGTTGAGCACGACATTTTCCCGGGCGACATGAACGGCAACCGGGTCGATGTCGGTGGCCAGCGCCCACACCGGCTGGGAACGGGCCACGCCGATGGCGAGCACGCCGGTGCCGGTGCCGAGATCCAGCACGGTCCGCGGGCGGAAGCCGGCCTTGCGCAGCCGCACCCAGGCATCGAGACAGCCGACGGTGGTGGCGTGATGGCCGGTGCCGAAGGCGAGCGCCGCGTCGATCTCGATGGCCAGCCGCCGGCCGCGGGCAGCCGCCCGGTCATGGCTGCCATGGAGCAGGAACGGGCCGACGGTGACCGGCGACAGGCGCGCAAGGCTCGCCGCCACCCAGTCATCCTCGGCCACCGTGTCGGCGACGAGGGCACCGTCGGCAATCCCGGCGCCGGCGCCGGCCAGCGCCTCGGCCGCAGCCGGGCCGGCCTCCTCGGGGCCGCGGTCCAGGAACAGGATTTCGGCCAGCCAGGCCGCGCCATTCTCGATCTCATAATGGGAGACCGGGAAGCCCTCGTCCTCGAAGACAGTGGACAGGATCTCGGCCAGACGGGCAGCCGCCGCCTCGTCGGGGGCGCGCACGGTCACGCGGGTGGTTTCGGTCATCGGCCGGTCTCTTCGGAGGAAGCGTCATCCGCGGGTGCGGAGGCGGGGGCGTCGCTCCCGGTCTCGCCGGCGCGCGCGGCATCCTTGCGCCGGCGCAGATTGGCGCGCAGCGCCTCGGCAAGCCGGGCGCGGCGGGGATCGCTCCTGTCGGAGCCGGGCGGGGTGCGGTCACGGGTCATGATGGGGAAGGGGGATAGCGCATTTCCCCGGCCAACGGGAAGCCGTCCGGCCGGGGAATCTGGCAATTCCGCCGCGGTTCATACCAAAGATCCTTGAAAAGGACTCTTTGGTATTCCGATGCGAATTTCTCGTGCCATTGGAGCGTATGAGAAATTCGCTGCTCTTCAGACGCACGGTGCGGTCAGGACTTGCGTGTCTGGTATCAGTGGGCAGACGGGGCTGCCTGCGCCGGTGTGTGTCTCAGGCGGCGTCGGCGGGCTTTTCGGCGGCGGGCGCGCTGTCGGCGGCCGGCCGCAGCGGCAGGGCGTCGGCCTGCTTCTTGCGCTCGGCCTGTTCCTCCTCGGCCCGCTCCTCGCTCTGGCGCGCCCACATGGCGGCATAGAGACCGCCGGCGGCCACCAGCGCCGCATGGGTGCCGCGTTCGGCGATCTGGCCATCCTCCAGCACGATGATCTCGTCGGCATTGACCACGGTGGAGAGCCGATGGGCGATGACCAGGGTGGTGCGGTCGCGGGACACGGTTTCCAGCGCGTCCTGGATTTCCTGCTCGGTGCGGGTGTCCAGCGCGCTGGTGGCTTCGTCGAGGATCAGGATCGGCGGGCTCTTCAGGATGGTGCGGGCAATGGCCACCCGCTGCTTCTCGCCGCCCGAGAGCTTCAGGCCGCGCTCGCCCACTTCGGTGTCGAAGCCCTTGGGCAGACGGGCGATGAAGTCGCTGATCTGGGCCAGCCGGGCGGCCTCGCGCACCTCGTCATCGCTGGCAGCCGGGCGGCCATAGCGGATGTTGTAGGCGACCGTATCGTTGAACAGCACCGTGTCCTGGGGAACGATGCCGATGGCAGCGCGCAGCGACGCCTGACTGACGGCGCGCACATCCTGCCCGTCGATGGTCACCCGGCCACCGGTGACGTCATAGAAGCGGAACAGCAGCCGCGCGATGGTGGACTTGCCCGCCCCGGACGGGCCGACGATGGCGATGGTGGCGCCGGCCGGCACGGTGAAGGAGACGCCCTTCAGGATCGGCCGGTCGGCATCATAGTGGAAGCGCACGTCCTCGAATGCCACCGTCGGACCGGTGATCGCCAGCGGCTTTGCATCGGGCGCATCGCGCACTTCCGCCTTGACGTCGAGCAGGTCAAACATCGCCTCCATGGACGCAAGGCCCTGCTTGATCTCGCGATAGACGAAGCCGATGAAGTTGAGCGGGATGGACAGCTGCATCATCAGCGCGTTCAGCATGACGAAATCGCCGATGGTCTGCTTGCCGTGCATCACCGCATGGGCCGAGAGCGCCATGCAGGCGACCATGCCGATGGTGAAAATCACTGTCTGGCCCATGTTGAGCCAGGAGAGCGACACCCAGGTGCGGGTGGCGGCGCGCTCATAGGTGGCCATGGAGCTGTCGAAGCGGCGCGCTTCCAGCCCCTCATTGCCGAAATATTTGACGGTCTCGAAATTCAGCAGCGAGTCGATGGCCTTGGCGTTGGCTTCGGTGTCGGACTCGTTCATCTGCCGCACGATCTTGATGCGCCGGTTGGAGGCCCACACCGTGAACCAGACATAAAGCACCACGGTGACCGCAATGACCGCCACCGACCACAGATCGAACACCCAGGCGACGATGGCCGCCGTCAGGGCAAATTCCAGCACCGTCGGCAGGGTGTTGAGGATGGCGAAGCGGACGATGGTCTCGATGCCCTTGGTGCCGCGCTCGATCACCCGGGACAGGCCGCCGGTGCGCCGCTCCAGATGGAAGCGCAGAGACAGGGCGTGCATGTGCAGGAAGGTGCGCTCGGCCAGCACCCGCACGGCATGCTGGCCGACAAGGGCGAAGAGAGCATCGCGCAGGGAGTTGAACCCCATGGCGAGGATGCGCGACACGCCATAGGAAATCACCAGCAGGATCGGCACCACGACGGCCGCCGAGAGGCCATCGCCACCATCGCCCAAAGGCTTGGTCAGGGCGTCGGTCGCCCATTTGTAGCTGTAGGGCACCAGCACGGTGATAACCTTCGCCACGATCATGGCGAGAACGGCAATCACCACCCGCTGCTTCAGGTCCGGGCGGTCGGCGGGCCACATATAGGGCCACAGCATGCGCAGCGCATTGAGGGTCTCGCCCCGGTCGGCAGTGACCCGGCGCCGGGGCGTGGGGGAAGCGGTCATGTCAGAGGTCCTCGGGCCCGGGGTGCCGCGGCGGAGCGCGGTCGGGCGAGACGGGGCACGGGCCAGGCGTGCCGAACAGGGAGGCCACCAGGGGGCCGAGAGCGGCAATCGCCGCGGCATCCAGGCAATAATTGGCGCGTGGGCCCTCGATCTCGCCCCGCACCAGACCGGCGGCTTTCAGGATGCGCAGATGTTCCGAGACCGTGGACTGGGCAAGCGGCAGGGCGCGCACGATGTCGCCGCAGGTGCAGCTTCTGCTGGCGGAAAGGCTCTGCACAATCTTCAGGCGGGCCGGGTGGGCCAGAGCCTTGAAGACGACCACGAGCCGGTCAAGGTCCCGGTCGCAGAGGCCGGGTCCGGGGGAGAAATCAGGTGGCGCGGGGGCAATCATCGTCCATCGTCGATAGACGATTGCCCGCGCCAGCGCAATCACCCCTCAAGGGGAAAGCACCGGACGCGGGACAACCGCCACGCGCACATCTGCTTGCCGCATGGGGACCGAAGGGCGCCGGCGGATCTGCGATACGGGGCGTTCATCCGCCGGCGCGATAGGCCGTCAGCGCGCGCACCCGTTCGGAAAGGGTGGATTCGGGGAATTCTGAGCGCAGAAGTTGTAGTGCATCGGCGTCCGTATCGGGACGCACGCCGCGCAGCCGGTCCCGCATGCGGGCCATCAGGTCGCCGGTGCTGCCATTTCCGGGCCCCTGACCCGGTGTCATCACGATGTCGTCGGTCGTGTTCATCGGCCGATCCATCCATCCGCCTGCCAGACTGGGAGCCCGCCTGCCGGTTCTCCGGTTCAGGCCGAGCGACTGGAAGCGGACGGCGGGGGACCCCGACCCCCGCTTCCGCTCCGCGAATGATTGCCTTGTCCGGGCTGACCATTCGGTCAGCAATATCTAGCAATCTTCGAGCCAACCCGCGCAAAGCCAGAGCCGGCGCACTTTTTCGCGCCCGCGACGAGAGCGCGCCTGCAATTTTCGGCAGAATGGCCTAGATTATGCGCAGGTTCAGAGGGCAACTGCCCTCAGCGCACATGTTTCGGCCTCGGGAGGCCCGTCCATGCATCAGTCCCTTGCTCGCTCCCTGCGTCCGGTCCGCCTGTTTCTCGCGGCCAACCCGCTGCTGCGCTATCTGGCGATCAACTGGATTGCCGGTGCGGTGGCGAGTGCCATCGTGGTGGGCGGCATCCTCGCCTTCGATATTGTGGGCATGCGAACGCTGATCGGCAGCGTGCAGGAGCCAGTGCTGCCGGTGCTGCTCCTGGTGTTCGGCTTCCTGGTGACGCTGACCAGCGTTGCCATGGCCACTGCCATCATGCAGCTCGGCCGCAAGGACCAGGAGCCGGGCGGCCGGATGAAGGCGCCGGTCGTCACCCGCATCCCGGTGCCGGTGCAGGCGGCTGCCCGCGGTGGCCGCACCCGCGGCTGAGCCGGGCGCAGCCGGCGAAAAGCCGGCACAGCGTGTCCGGGATGCGAAAGGCTTGCGTCCCGGCAGCGCGGGGGCCATGGTCGCCAACCGCTTCAGCCCCCAATTGCCAAGCGAGTCGAACCATGGCCGTTCTTCCCTATCCCCGCGATCTCGTCGGTTACGGGCGCACGCCGCCCGATGCGGCCTGGCCCGACGGGGCGCGGGTTGCCGTCCAGTTCGTGGTGAACTTCGAGGAAGGCGGCGAGAACAACATCCTGCACGGGGATGCGGCGTCGGAAGCCTTCCTGTCCGACGTGCTTGGCACCCAGCCCTGGCCGGGCCTGCGCCACATGAACGTCGAGTCCATGTATGAATATGGCGCGCGGGCTGGCTTCTGGCGCATCTGGCGCTATTTCGTCGCCCACAACATCCCGGCCACCGTCTATGGCGTGGCGACCGCGCTTCAGCGCGTGCCCCATATCGTCGAGGCCATGAAGGAGGCCGACTGGGAAATCGCCAGCCACGGCTACAAGTGGGTCGACCACCGCGATATCCCGAAGGAAGAGGAGCGGCGCCAGATCCGCGAGGCGATCCGCATCCACACCGAGGTGACCGGCTCTCCGCCGCTCGGCTGGTACACCGGGCGCTCCTCCGAGAACACGCTGGACTTGTGCATGGAAGAGGGCAACCTGCTCTATGCATCAGATACTTATGCCGATGATCTGCCCTATTGGGTGAAGACCCCGAAGGGCCCGCATCTGATCATCCCCTATACGCTTGATGCCAATGACATGCGCTTCATCAACGCGCAGGGCTTCTCCCATGGCGAGGACTTCTTCACCTATCTGAAGGACTCCTTCGACGTGCTCTATGAAGAGGGCCTCGCCGGATCGCCGAAGATGATGTCCATCGGCCTGCACTGCCGGCTTGCCGGCCGGCCCGGCCGCTTCCGCGGTCTGCAGAAATTCATTGAGTATATCAGCGGCTTCGAGAAGGTGTGGATTGCCAAGCGCGTCGATATTGCCCGCCACTGGCATGACCACCACAAGCCCTGATCGCCCGGGGGCTGCCCCCGGCGGCGTTGATCCTGCCGCATTGCTGGCCGCCGACCTGCCGGGCACGCCCGGAGCGCCGATCCACTGCTACGGCTTCACCGGCTGGAAGCGCGGCAGCGTTGCCGCCTTCTTCGGCGAGGAGGGCGTGCGCATCACCCACCATCTGGGGGGCGATGCGGCGCTGACGGCGGCGGAGCGCGAGGGCGGGCGGCTGCTCGTCTGGGGGCAAAAGGCCAGCCGCGCCTTCGAGATGGAGGCGCGCCGCGCCGGCGTCGCCTTCGCCCGGGTGGAGGATGGCTTCCTGCGCTCGGTCGGCCTTGGGTCCGACCTGATGCTGCCGGCCTCCCTCGTCTGCGATCCCGTCGGCATGTATTATGATGCGACGCGCCCGAGCCGGCTGGAACTCCTTCTGGAACATGGCTCTTTTTCGCCGGAGCTGCTGGCGCGTGCCGCCCGGCTGCGCGCGGCCGTGGTCGGCGCGGGGCTGACCAAATATAATCTTGGCGGCACCGATTATGCGCCGCTGCTGGCAGCCGCCGCCGGCCGGCCCATCGTGGTGGCCGTGGGGCAGGTGGCCAATGATGCCTCCATCCGTCTGGCCGCACCGGTGCTTGCCACCAATCTCGCCTTGCTGCGCTCGGTGCGCAGCATCCGGCCGGATGCCTTCGTGGTGTTCAAGGAGCACCCGGATGTCGCCTCCCACAATCGGCCGGGCTGGATTGCCGACCGGGATCTGCGCGGGCTCGCCGATCATGTGGTCCGCGTCGGCGACATGAACGGCCTCATTGCCATTGCCGACGAGATCCACACCCTGTGCTCGCTGACCGGGTTCGAGGCGCTGCTGCGCGGCAAACCGGTGATGACCTGGGGGCTGCCCTTCTATGCCGGCTGGGGGCTGACCGACGACCGGCTGCCGGTGCCTCGGCGCCATCGCGCCGTCAGTCTCGACATGCTGGTGGCGGCAACCCTCATCCTCTATCCGCGCTATGTCGATCCGGCGACGGGCGAGCGCTGCGAGGCCGAGGATATCGTCGCCCGCATCGCCGCGGCGCGGGGCCAGCGCACGGCCTGGCCGGATCCCGGCCCCATCCAGCGCCTGCGCCGGCTGATCGGTCGGGCAGAAGCCTTCTGGCAGCACCATGTCCACCGGCTGGGTCGCGGCTAGTTTTTTGGCAGGATGACAGCCGCGTGCGGGAAGAAGTGCCCGCCCTAAAAGGCGGGGCGCGTTTTTGCGCGCAGGAGGCCGGAGACGCGCCTTCCCCCGGGCGTCGTGGCAAGACCGGGCAGGGGGATCAGAACCGACGCCAGACCGCGCCGAACAGGGTGTTTTCCTGCAGGGCGTTGCGGCCGGTCACGGTGCTGTAGCCACCGAACTGCACCGACCAGGCATCGGTGAGATCATAGACCACGCTCGGCTGCAGCTTGGTGTAGGTCAGCCACGGAAAGCCCTGGGAGCCGGTGCCGTCGCCGATGACGGTGAAGGTCTGGGCGAGAAGCAGCAGGCGTTCCGTCGGGCGCAGGCCGAAGGCGGTGTCGATGCGCAGCTCGTTGGGCGGGCCATCGGCGCGCCAGCGGTAGCCGGTTTCCAGATTGATATAGGCCGGCAGGCCCCACATGCCGAATTCGTAGGCGCCCAGCATGCGCAGATCAAAGTTCAGGCCGGTGTTGCCGATCTCGGCCGGATTGCTCTGGGAGAAGGCGCCGGGACCGAGCAGCTCGCCCTGAATCGAGACCACGGTATCGGCGCTGTTGTAGATGCGCGTGCGCAGGCCGACCGAGGAATAGCCGAGGCCGGTGTGGCTGCCGGGGGTGGGCTCGCCAACATTGACCGATTCAAATTTCGGTTTCAGGAAGCCGGTCGCCCAGTCGGTGAAGCCATATTCAATCAGGGCTTCCAGCTCGAACTTGCGATAGTGCGCCGTCGGCTCCAGGGAGCCGCTGCCGTTGAACTCCTGATTGGCGCCGTCGAAGGTGCTCTTCAGGATCACCAGCCCCTTGCCCTTGTCGAGGGTCCAGGCGGCGGCATGGGCGAGGACCGGCGAAAACAGCACTGCCCCGGCGAGGAGAACGCCGGCAAGGCGACCGAGAGGCCGCAGGCAGGAGGCTGGACCGGACTTCATCGCGCGAGGATCCTTCGACTGATCTGCGGTTCGGACATCCGTGCCACATCCCGAGGAGGCGGAGGGAACAGGCCCGAACGCTGCCGAGTTTCGTCGCGAATGGTAACCGGAGCGTTAACGGATCCGGTAGGATCTTCTCGCTTCTGGGGACAAGATGTCCGACCTCGTCATCGGGCTCCCGGGTGTTGTCCGCCCGGATGCCCGGGGCGGGGTCAGGGCACCTCGGAGCGTCCGGGTGTCCCGGTGCGCTGGTAGATGCGATAATAGCCGCCATCATAGGCCAGCTGGTAGCCATCGGCGCCGCGACCGTAGAAATCGGGAAAGTTTCGGCCGATGCGGTCGGGCCGCAGCCAGCGGTCCGGATCGAGCACGACGATGGCCGGTGCGGTCAGGATCCGCGTCATGAATGTGCGCCGGAACTCGCCGTCGGTGGGCAGGATCAGGCCCTTGCTGGTGCGTCGGGCAGCAATCGCTTCGGGCATCACCTCGGGATCCAGCATGATCCCGTCATGTCCGGCGAGACGGGCCCCCAGATCGACCATCGGGTCAAGGGGGCTGGGGCCGGCGGGCTCGCCGAGGGCCGCCCGGATCCAGCGGGTCGACTCGGATCGTCCGTCAAGGCCGAGGCTGATGGCCGATCCGATCAGCCCCAGCAGGGCCAGGGCGATGGCGATCGCCTGACGCCGGCGCCAGCGCGGAATCCAGCTCACGGCGGCCGCGGCAAAGCCGAGGATCGGCCCGAGGGCGGTGACCGGTTCCATCTGCGGGAACGCGATCAGGCACAGCGTGACGGACACGCAGGCGGTGGCCAGAAGGGCGATGTTGGCCATGCGCAGCGCCACATTCTGCCAGCCCATCACCAGCATCGCCGGCATGATCGGGGCAACGAGCGCCACAGAGAGAAGGCCGGCCAGCACACCGCCCGTGGGGTCCATGTGTTCGCCGGCTGTCGGCACGACGATCGGCGACAGGTTCCAGTCGCGCATCACGTCGGCCACGAAGGCGAGGGCGTCGCCCTGGAACACCTGGGACACATAGACAAGCGAGAGCACGAGGAAAAGCGACGGGAACAGCAGCGCCATGTAGGCGCCAACCGCCGAGATGGACAGGATCGACGGCGGACAGGCCAGCACCAGAAAGGGCAGCGCCGAGATCACAAGGGTGATGCCGACCTTGTGGGACGGAATCAGCAGGAACATGGCGATGGCGATGATGATGGCGTTGGTGACGACGACGCCATGGCGCAGCCGCAGCATGCCCGCGGCAAACAGCGTGCCGCCGGCAACCGGCCAGAAGGCCTCGCCCTCCGACATCAGTCGCAGAAACACCGGATTGAGGGCGACGAGGGCCACCAGCGCCAGTGTCACCCACCGGTCATAGCCCGCCTTGCGATACCCCCAGGCCAACCCCACGATGATGAGGCCGCCAAGCCCGGCGCTGACGAGCAGAGGCTGGGGCAGGGGCGACCACGGCGCAGCCCAGGTGGCCGTCATGGCGGCCACGCTTGGCAGGGTTGGATAGCGGGTCACGAACTCGGCGAAGGTCGAGTGCCCCTCGGCATCGAGAATGCCGAAGCCGGTCGCCCGCATCACGTCGGCAGAAAAGAAGCCGTTGACCCCGAGCCAGCCGAGAAAGGCCACGAACAGGGCCGTCGGCACCAGCCAGATGAGCAGACGCTCGAGCTGGGTGAGGATCATGACAGCTTCTCCGGCGTGTATCCGGTCTTGGCCAGCTCGGCCGCGGTATGGGACGAAAGACCGTGCTGCGTCTTTTCCCAGTAGAACGGATTGACGATGAGCTGCCACAGGGCCTTGTAGGCCGCGATGGCCATCAGCACCCAGTACCACAGCGCCGTCGCCCCGAACGGCACCAGATTGGCCCGCATGCGCGGCAGCGGCGCGATCATCGCCAGATAGATGAACAGGCCGTTGCCGATCACCAGATTGATCAGGCTGAGATAAAGGACTGTCGGCGGGAAGAAGATATCAAGGGCTGTCGTCTGGGTGATGACCCAGAACAGGAACAGAAGATGGAAGACTGGATTCAGTAGTCCAGCCAGTGCCGTTCCGCCGATGAAGAACAGGAATCCGAAAACACCAAGCGGGCCAATCGTCTGCAGCAAATGGATCGGCCGGCGGATGTGAACCAGAAAGGTCTGGAGATATCCCTTGATCCAGCGCGAACGCTGGCGGATCCAGTTTTTCTGGGAAACGTTGGCTTCCTCATAGGTCGTCGAGTTGATGACGCCGACCCGGTAACCGGCCTGGGTGAGGCGCACGCCGAGATCGGCATCTTCGGTGACGTTGAAGGGATCCCAGGCGCCGAGATCCCGGAGGATCTGGGTGCGGAAATGGTTGGAGGTGCCGCCCAGCGGAATCGGGATCTTCAGGGCTTCCAGCCCTGGCAGCAGCAGGTCGAACCACAGGGAATAGTCGAGAGTGAACAGGCGAGTGAGCCAGTTTTCCTCGGCATTGTAGAAGTTCAGCCGGCACTGGATGCAGGCGGTATCTTTGGAGGCGAGCTTGAAGGCCGCCACCACCTTGCGCAGCTGCGACGGCTCGGGCTTGTCCTCGGCATCATAGATGACGAGCAGCTCGCCGCGGGCGAAGCGCAGGGCGTAGTTGCAGGCCTTCGGCTTGGTCTGGGGCTGGGACGGCGGCACGCGGATGATCTCGAACACACCTTCAAGACCCAGCCGCTTGGCCGCGTCGATGGTGAGATCGTCGCCTTCCTCCAGCACGATCTTGATGTCGAGCTTGCCGAGGGGATAGTCGAGCTGGCGCAGCGCATGGGCCAGGATCGGCAGCACTTCCGGTTCGCGGAACATGGGCACGAGGATGGTGTAGACGGGCAGGTCGTCCACGGTCAGCTGGCGGGCCAGCGCCTCGATGTCCTGATCCTGGGGCTTGTCGGTGCGGCTGCCGACCCACACCAGATAGGCCTTGAAGACGAAATTCCCCAGATAGAAGAACGTCATGAAGTAGAGGAAGGCGATGATGGTCGCCACCGGCGCGAAGGCAAGGCCGATGAGCAGCGCCGAGCCGAGCAGCCACAGCGCAACAATCTGTGGCTCGGTGAGCACGCGCTGGGCCGAGAGATCCGGCCGGGTGCGGGCGAGCTCGTACACGGCCTGCTCGGAATGAAGATCCCGGAAGGCAGCCTGCAGATGCCAGATCACGTCAAATTTGGACGTGACGGCGAGGTCGATGTTGGGGCCGAATTTCTCGCGGGCAAACAGGAAGGTTTCCGGGCCCGGTTCGGCGGTCACCACCACCAGCCGGTCGCCACGCCGGCGCCAGGGAATGGTCAGGCGCCGGGCGCACTCCGGTTCATCGGCCGGGTCCAGAAGAGCCAGGTCGGCCGGCTCCTTGGTCAGGTCGATGAAAGGCACCTCGAACTTCGAGGCGAGGGTGCGATAATAGGCATAGGGGCGCACCCAGTTGCGGGCGAGCAGCACGTCACCGATGCGGATCTGCCAGCGGCGGCACAGCTCAAGGGCTTCCTCGAGCTGCTGGGTGGTCAGGAGAGTGCGCTCCACCAGGAGATCGCCGATCGCCAGATCTGCCGCATTGGGACGGGTGCTCATTTTCCGCCTGCTTCCTTGGCCGCGGAGCGGCGACGCCGGATGATACGGGCCATGGCAAGCACGAACAGCACGGTTGCCGCAAGCCAGATTGCACCGAAGATCACGCCACGGAAGCGGCTGAGCACGCTGGTCCAGGCAACGGCGTCGGGATAATCGACGCTGACCAGGGAATCCCGCACGCTCGAATAGGACAGCGAGACACCGGCGGTGTCGATAAAGGCGACGTCGCCCTGATCGAGACGGATGGTGCGCGGGGCCGGGAACTGGGTGCCGGAGTCGAAGTGCAGCCACAGGCCGGGTTGTCCGCCGCCCTCCACCACCTGGGCCACGACGGTCCGCTCGAAGCCGGAGGCGTCGAGAAGCACCGTGCCGTCGGTGTCGGTCACCCGCACGCGGCCGGCATCGAAGCGCACCGGCGGCGTCGCGCCCGGCGGCAGCTCCGGCGAGAAGGAGATGAAGGGCAGGTCGCCCGACGGCGCCGGCGTCGCGGCAAAGCGCACCCGGATCGGCGCTTCGGTCGGGACCATGGTCCGGGCGACCTCGGCCAGCAGCGGCAACGCCGCCATCATGCCGTTGGTGTCGAGAGGCGCGATGTTGAAATCGACGCCGCGGCCAAATTTCGGCACGAGGGAGTAGAAGTCGCGCGGCTTGCCCGTGGCCGGGCCGAGCTTCACCTCGCTGGTGGGCAGCAGCTGGGCCGGATAGCCCTGGGGCGTGCGCTTGCACTCGCCGGCAACCGGCGAGCGCTGCACCACCACACGGACATTGGTGTCGAGACCCGCCAGACCCTCCGGCAGGCCGAAGGACAGCCGGGTGGGGATGGTACCATCGGCCCGGGCGCTGGCCATCAGCCGGTCGTTCACGAAGGCCGAGACGACCGGCGTCAGGTCGCTGGAGTCGTCGGCGACCGCCACGTTGAGGTTGATCGCCACCGGACGGGTGTCCGGCGGCAGCTCGCGGGCGCTGAAGGTGGCGTTCCAGGTTGCCCGCTCCACCACGTCAGCGGCGCCGAGATCCGTCGTGAAGTCCTTGAACAGCAGCCGGCCGGAATTCATCCGCTGGCCCACGGCGGCCACCCCGATGGCCGGGCTGTCGGCCGCCGGCTCCCAGATCGAGCCGAGGAAGCGGGCGGCGGTTTCCGGCTGGTCGCCGGAGAGGATCAGCACCGGGACGCCGCCGACCTTGGTCAGCGACACGCCGGCTTCGCTGCCGATCACGCCGCTCACGCTGGTGGGGGTGGTGGCGGCGGGGCGTCCGGCGGCCGTTGCGATGGAGTTCGCCACGGAATCGGCGGCGCGGGCCATTGCCGTTACGTCGGAGGGCGTGCCCAGCACGATCGAGCCGCCGGTCCACAGCGCCTGTCCGGCCCCGGGCGAGCCAATCGAGGACAGCACATAGGCGCCGAGCTCGATATCGTCGGCAATCACCGAATCCTGGCCCGAACCGATACCGGGATCGACGGCACCGCCGCGGGCGGTGGTGGCAAGCTGACGGGCACGCGCCCAGCGGCGCAGGCCGTCGCCATCCAGGCTCACCCGGGTGCGCACGCCCGGAAGCGGCGCAAAGCGCAGGCGGTGGCCGGTGTTGCCAAGTGCCCGGGCGAGACCAAGAGCGGCGGCGACCTCGCCTTCCGACAGGGCGCGCGGCGGCAGATAGACGGTGATGTCACGCGGCATCAGCGCGACGGCCGTGCGCACCGCCGTCACCTGATCCGGCGGCAGGGACAGCACGAGGCCGGTTTCCGGCAGCAGGGTGAAGAAGTCGCCCGCCACCCGCTGGTCAACGCAGTAGTCGTCGGTGAGGGCCCCGCCATAGACGATCTGGATGCGGACGAAGTCGTCCACCTGTTCGGTGATGTCGATGGGGATGTCGATCGTGTCGGTTTCGGGAGCTGCGGACAGGCCGCGGGTGAAAACCGTGCGATCTCCCAGCATCACCCGGACGCTGCGCCGGGCATTTTCACCCGAGGCGGAATCGAAGGCCAGCCGCAGGGTGGCGCGCACGCCCTTGAGACCACGGGGAAGGGGGAAGAACAGTTCGCGCCGGCCGATGAGGCCGTTCAGCTCGATGCCCGAGGTGAACCCGAGATCCGACAGCGTGATCGCGCGGACGATGTCGCGTGGGCCTGCACTGACCAGCGGGGCGGCCGGGGCCGCACCGGGGGGCGGGGTGACTGCTGGTGCGGGTTGCGCCGCAACGGGGGCGCCGGTGGTGCCGCGCGGCTGCAGCGGCGGCGTCTGGGCGAGGAGGGGAGCAGCCACGGACGACAGCAGCACGCCGGCCAGGGCGGCGGCTGCGATGCGGTGGGTGCGCCCGCGGGACGCTGCCGGTCGAGGGGCCGGAGAAAGGGCAGTCGCGATCCGCGTTGCGGACGGGAGGTCGTCGTTCGTGGTCATGCCGCAGTTCCCCTCGGTGGTCGATGACGTGGGATGCCGGGGGCGTGGCACCCCGTCGCCAGTCTTCCCGCACGGTTCGCCGCCCGGGTCCGATTCCCTTCTTGCCCGTCCCGGGTACCCAAATCCTTATTGCAGGCTGCATCCTGCCCGGGAACGGCCGTGAAATTGCCGGCGCTGGTTAACGCTCCCTCAACCGGCACCCGGCTCCGTAGTGGCGGCACCCACAGATTGCATGGTCGATTGACGCAGCCCCGCCGGCCAGCCCGCGGTGGCAATTGCGGAATCGGGGGATCCCTGTAGAACGAAGCGACAGGGTCTGCTCCGGAGGGAGACGCGCGTATGATGGTCCACGACATGACTGCGACCACGAAGGGCTGGCGCCGCGGACGATCCGCTGCCCATGCGGGGGCGCTGCTGGTCGTTCTGGGCGCTTCTCTCCCCGGAAGCGCTCTGGCCCAGACGGCGGCGCCGGTGCCCGCTGTCACGGTGTCTCCCGTGGTGTCGCGGGACATCACCCGGCAGGCGACCTTCGTCGGTCGGGTGGAAGCCATCCAGCAGGTCGAGCTCAAGGCCCGCGTGCAGGGCTTCCTTGATACGGTTGCCTTTGCCGAAGGCGCCTATGTGAAGTCCGGCGATCTTCTCTACCAGATCGAACAGGATACCTTCCAGGCGTCGCTTCTGGCGGCCCAGGGCAATCTTGGCGCCACCCAAGCCGCCCAGACCCTCGCCCAGATCAATCTCGACCGGCAGAAGACCCTGGTGAAATCCGGCACGGTCTCCCAGGCCATCGTCGATACCGCCCAGGCCCAGTATGACCAGGCCGCGGCCCAGACCATGACCGCCCAGGCCAATGTGCAGACCGCCCAGCTCAATCTGGGCTTCACCACCATCAAGGCGCCGATCTCCGGCCGGATCGGCAAGACCAATTACACCATCGGCAATCTGGTCGATCAGGGCTCCGGCACGCTGGCCACTCTCATCCAGATGGACCCGATCCGCGTCGCCTTCTCCATCCCCGAGAAGGATTATGTGACCGTCACCCGGGCCATGGACGAGCTCGCCAAGTCGGCGACCGCAGAGGAGACCGAAGGCGGCAACGACATTTCGGCGGACATGTTCCGCCCCACTGTCATCCTGCCCGATGGCAGCGCCTATCCCGAGGCCGGCCGCATCGAGTTCATCAACAACCGCGTCGATCCGAACACTGGCACTGTCACGGTGCGGGCCGAGTTCACCAACGCGCAGAACCTTTTGCTGGCCGGCCAGTTCGTGACCGTCAACGTGCAGGTGGGTGACACCACCTCCGAGAATGCGGTGCCCCAGCCGGCGATCCTTCAGGACAAGCAGGGCAACTACGTGTTCGTGGTGGGCGCCGACAACCGGGTGGTCAGCCGCCGCGTGACGGTGGGGGTGCCCGGCCCCGACGGCATGGTTCCGGTGCTCACCGGCCTGCAGCTTGGCGAGGATGTCATTGTCGATGGCGTGCAGAAGGTGCGGGAAGGCGAGCTGGTGAAGCCGGTCGCCGCCGAGGCCTCCGCGACCACGACGACCAAGACGCCCGCCACCAAGTCCACGGGGAACTGAGCCGATGATCTCCGCGATCTTCGTCGCACGGCCCAGACTGTCATTCGTCATCTCCATCGTGATCACGATCGCCGGTGCGCTGTCGATCTTCACGATGCCGGTGGCCCAGTATCCTAACATCACCCCGCCGGTGGTGCAGGTGAGCGCCTCCTATCCGGGCGCCGATGCGGCCACCATCGCCGCAACCGTGGCCGCTCCCATCGAGGAGCAGGTCAACGGTGTGGCAAACATGATCTACATGTCGTCGACCTCGTCGTCGGCGGGCAACTACACCCTGCAGGTGACCTTCCAGGTCGGTACCGACCCGGATATCGCCCAGGTGAACACCCAGAACCGGGTGGCCCTGGCGGCGTCACAGCTTCCAACGATCGTCAACAATCTTGGCGTCAACGTTCAGCAGCAGTCGACCAACATCCTGCTCGCGATCAACGTCTATTCGCCGGATTCGACTTATGATCCGATCTTTATTTCCAACTACGCCAACATCAACATCCTGAGCCCGCTGGCGCGGGTGGATGGTGTCGGCTCGACCACACTGTTCGGTGGTCTGCTCTATTCGATGCGCGTCTGGCTCAATCCGGACATCATGACGTCGCTGTCGATCAGCCCGCAGGATGTCGCCAACGCCATTGCGGCCCAGAACATCCAGGCCTCCCTTGGCCAGATCGGTGGCCCGCCCACCACCAAGGACCAGACCTTCCAGCTGACCATCACGGCCCTTGGCCGTCTGGAAGATGCCAAGCAGTTCGAGAACATCATCGTCCGCACCGGTGCCGATGGCGCCGTGGTGCGCATCCGCGATCTCGGCCGCGTCGAGCTTGGCGCCCAGTCCTACACCCAGAACTCCGCCCTGAACGGGGCGCCGGCGGCAACCGTCGCCATCTATCAGCTGCCGAGCGCCAACGCGCTCACCGTCGCCAAGACCATCCGCCAGCAGCTGGCCGAGATGGAGCCGCGCTTCCCCAAGGGGCTGCAGGCCGCGGTCATCTATGATTCCACCCTGTTCGTGTCCGCCAGCATCAAGGAAATCATCCACACTCTGGCGATCACCGGCGTGATCGTGCTGGTGGTGGTCTATGTCTTCCTGCAGGATCTGCGTGCCACCATCATTCCGGCGGTCACCATTCCGGTGTCCCTCATCGGCGTGTTCGTGGTGCTGAATGCGGCCGGATTCTCGGCCAATACCATCGATCTCTTCGCCGTGGTGCTCGCCATCGGTCTCGTCGTCGACGATGCCATCGTCGTCGTCGAAAATGTCAGACGCATCATGGAAGAGGAGGGGCTCAACGCCCATGATGCGACGCTGAAGGCCATGCAGCAGGTGACGGGCCCGATCGTCTCCACCACGCTTGTGCTGTTTGCCGTGTTCGGTCCGGTGGGCTTCCTGCCGGGCATCACCGGCGAGCTCTACCGCCAGTTCGCGGTGACGATTTCGGCCTCGGTCGCCATTTCGGCCCTGAACGCGCTGACCCTGTCGCCGGCGCTGTGCTCCCTGGTGCTGAAGACTCCGAAGACCCCGACCAGGGGGCCGTTCTACTGGTTCAACACCGGCCTCGACACCACCCGCTCCGGCTATCTGAAGGTGGTGGGCCTGATTGCCCGCCGCTCGGCGGTGGCCGGCCTCATCGTGCTGGTGGCCGGTGGCGTGGCCGGTGGCCTGTTCACCAAGCTGCCGTCCTCCTTCCTGCCGACGGAAGATCAGGGCGTGCTGTTCCTGGATCTGGCCATGCCGGCGGGCGCCGCCCTGCCGCGCACCGAGGCGATCCTCAATCAGGTGCAGGAGATCGCGCGCAAGACCCCGGGTGTCGACAACGTCATCACGGTATCCGGCTATTCGATGCTGACCCAGGCGCCGTCGACGTCCAGCGGCATGGCCATCATCGTGCTGAAGCCGTGGGACCAGCGCACCACGCCGGAGACCAGCCTGCGCGGCATCTATGGCCATCTGTCCCAGGCCTATGCCGCCATTCCCGGCGGCAACATTCTGGTGTTCCCGCCGCCGGCGATCCCGGGCCTCGGCCAGTCGGGCGGCGTCGATTTCCGTCTGGAAGCCCTGGGCGGCCAGTCGGTGCAGGATATCGCCGGCGTCGCGCGCTCCCTCGTGGTGGCGGCCAACGCCGATCCGCGCATGCAGCGTGCCTATACCAGCTTCAATGCCGATATTCCCCGGCTGTTCCTCGATCTCGACCGGGTGAAGGCCCAGAGCCTCGGTGTTGCCGTGTCGGACGTGTTCGACGTCCTGCAGGCCATGCTCGGCTCCTATTATGTCAACCAGTTCAACTACCTGAACCGCGTGTTCCAGGTGAACATCCAGGCCGACACGCCCTATCGCATGGCGGTGGAGGACATCAATCGCCTCTATGTCCGCAATGCCGAAGGCAACATGGTGCCGGTGTCGACGCTGGCCGAGCTGAAGACCCATTTCGGCGCGGATCTGGTCTACCAGTATAACCAGTATCTCTCGGTGCCGATCACCGGGTCGGCGTCGGCCGGCCACTCCTCGGGCGATGCCATGGCTGCCATGAAGGACGCCTTCAACAAGGTGGCGCCCGATGGCTACAGCTTCGACTGGTCGGGGATGACCTATCAGGAAGCGAGCCAGACGGCGGCGAGCGTGGCGTTCATCTTCGCGCTGGCGATCGTGTTCGGCTATCTCTTCCTGGTCGCCCAGTATGAAAGCTGGATGATCCCGCTGTCGGTGATCCTGTCGGTGGCCATCGCCGTGCTGGGTGCGGTCGGTCTGGTGTGGGTGCTGGGGCTTGGCAACGACATCTATACCCAAATCGGTCTGGTGCTCCTCATCGGTCTGGCAGCCAAGAACGCCATCCTGATCGTCGAGTTCGCCA
Organism: Segnochrobactraceae bacterium EtOH-i3; assembly: GCA_050689115.1. Classification (GTDB taxonomy): domain Bacteria; phylum Pseudomonadota; class Alphaproteobacteria; order Rhizobiales; family Segnochrobactraceae; genus JBBSSF01. The sequence continues at coordinate 297,989 of JBOGCN010000001.1, forward strand.
AGGAGCAGCGCGAGGCCGGGCACACCCGCTATGATGCCGCCCTGCAGGGCGCCCATATGCGGTTCCGCGCCGTGCTGATGACGGCCTTCGCCTTCATCCTCGGCCTGATCCCGCTGGTGACGGCGACAGGCGCCGGTGCGGCCAGCCGCATTCATCTGGGCTATACGGTGCTCGGCGGCATGCTCGCGGCCACCATCTTCGGCATCATGGTGATCCCGGGTCTCTACGTCATGGTGCAGTGGCTGGGCGACAAGTCCTTCGGTGTGCCGGATGTGATCCCGCCCAAGGAGGGCCATGGCGCCGCGCCAAAGGCGGAGTCCCAGCCGGCCGCCGGCGAGGGGGAACCGCCGAAGGCCGGGGCCTGAGGGCCTGCCTGAAGAGAGCGACTTCCGGGGGCGGCAGGTTGGCCGCCCCTCGGGTTTTTCTACTGGACCCCGGTTGGGGGCCGGCGCGTTCAGGGCCCGGAGCCCGGGCCGCAAATTGTTGACGGGAGCCTGTCATGACCGGATCTGCCCCTCTTCGTCTGCTCGGGATCTGCGGCAGCCTGCGCACCGGATCCTACAATCACGCGGTGCTGGCCGCCGTGCCGGAGCTTCTGCCGGACGGTGTCAGTCTGGAGATCTTCTCCGGTCTCGGCGACATCCCGGCCTATAATTCCGACGTGCAGGCCCAGGGCTTCCCGCCGGTGGTGACTGCCCTTGGCGAGGCAATTGCCGCTGCCGACGGCGTGATCCTTGTCTCGCCGGAATACAACTATTCCGTGCCGGGCGTGCTGAAGAACGCCATCGACTGGGTGTCGCGCCTGTCGCCGCAGCCTTTTGCGGCCAAGCCGGTGTCGCTGATGTCTGCCTCCATGGGCATCCTCGGCGGTGCCCGCATGCAGTATCATCTCCGCCAGATCCTGGTGTTCCTGGATGCCCGGCCGATGAACAAGCCGGAAGTCTTCATCGGGGCTGTCCACCAGAAGATAATCGATGGCAAGCTGAGTGACGCGGGCACCCGGGCATTTTTGGCCGATCATCTGACGGCCTTTGCCGCCTGGACCCGCCGCCAGAAGGACTGAGGGAATGCCAAATACCACCGGCGCGGCCGTCGCCATTTCTGATCGCCGGTTCTATGCCTATGCGCTTGCAACCGGAACCATTGCCGGCCTCGTCGGTGTCGCCTTCCACTTCACGGTTGAGTATATCTCCCGCTGGCCGCGGCTGCTGCGGCATTTTCTGGGGGAGACGGCGCTCTCCATCGGCATCGCCGCTGCCATCGGCGTGCTCTTTGCCACCATCGCGCTGTTTCTCGTGCGCCGGTTCGCGCCCGAGGCGGCGGGCTCCGGCGTGCCGGATGTGGAAGGGGCGATGGAGGGCGGCGTCGCCATTCCGTGGCGACGCATCCTGCCGGTGAAATTCTTCGGCGGTATCCTTGCCTTGTCCTCGGGCATGATGCTGGGCCGCGAAGGGCCGACCATCCATCTGGGCGCCTCGGTCGCCGTCGGTCTGGCCGAGCGGTTCCGTCTCAATTCCATTGACGGGCGGGCCCTGCTGGCCGCCGGTGGCGCCGCCGGTCTGGCCGCCGCCTTCAACGCGCCGCTGGCCGCCATCCTGTTCGTGGTGGAGGAGACGCGCCGGCAGTTCCCCTACAGCCTGCGCTCCTATGTCGGGGTGATGCTGGCCTCCATCCTGTCGGGCATCGTCACCACGGTTCTCGGCGGCACGCGGCCCTATCTGGAGATGGCGTCTTTCGAGATGGCCGAGTGGCTGCTGCCGGTGTTCGCCCTCCTGGGGCTGGTGCTTGGGGGCGTCGGTGTCTTCTTCAACCGGATGCTGATTGCCGCTCTCGACCTGACGGCACGGATTTCCACCCGCGCGCCCTATGCGCCGGCGCTCGTCGTCGGCTCGGTGCTGGGGGCGGCCACGGTCGTCTTCCCGCTGGCGAATGGCGGCGGCGAGGGCATGATCATGCGGGTGCTGGAGGACCATCCGGGCTATCTGGCCCTGATCGTCCTGCTGTTCCTGCGCTTCTTCGGCGTGCTCGCCAGCTATTCCACCGGTGTTCCCGGCGGCATCTTTGCCCCGATCCTGGCGATTGCCACGGTGGTCGGGCTGTTCTTCGCCCACGGGGTGACGGACCTGCTGCCGGAGGTGGTCATCACCCATTCCGAGCCGGCCTTTGCGGTCGCCGCCATGGCGGGGCTGTTTGCCTCCACCATCCGCGCGCCGCTGGTCGGCGTGGTGCTGGCGCTGGAGCTGTCCGGTGCCTATCCGGTGCTGCTGCCGGCGCTGGTGACGGCAACGGTCTCCTATCTCACCGCGGCAGCTATTGGCGGCAAGCCGATCTACGAGCAGCTGCTGGAGCGCACCCGCGCCCTCAAGGCGGCCCGGGCCGCGGCCGAGAAGGCCGAAAAGGCGGCGGCCGCTGCGGCGGCTCCGCCGCGGCCGGCCGTTGCCGGAGCGGCTGCCGGGGTGTCGCCGGAACCCTGATTGCATCCGGACGGCCGGATCGTCCGTCCGTCCGGGCCCCGTGCCTCTGCCATTTCCCCGTCTTCAAGGAGCCGTCCCGGTGGCCCTGCTGATCCCGGCCGTGCTTGCCGGGCTGTTTGCCCTGATCTCGCTGGCCATCGGTGCGGTGCCGCTCGGGCCGGCGGAGATCGTGCCGGCGCTTGTCGGGCGCGGCGATCCCGTCGTGGCGACGATCCTGCTGGAAATCCGCCTGCCGCGTACGCTTCTGGCCCTCGGCATCGGCTTCACGCTGGGCGTGTCGGGCGCGGCGCTGCAGGGGCTGCTCCGCAATCCGCTGGCCTCGCCCTCCCTGTTCGGGGCGCCATCGGCGGCCGCTTTCGGGGCGACGCTTGCCATCAGCACCGGGCTGGCCGGGGCGCTCTCCTTCGGCGTGCCGGTGGCCGCCATCCTTGGCGCCTTCGTCTCGGTATTTCTGCTGCTGGTCGTTGCCGGACGCGACGCCTCTCTCACGCTGTTGATCCTCGCCGGCCTTGCGGTGTCGTCGCTGGCGAGTGCGGCCACCTCGCTTGCCCTCAATCTCGCTCCCAACCCGTTCGCCGCGCTGGAAATCGCCTTTTGGTTGCTGGGCTCGCTGGAAGATCGCTCGATGCGGCATGTGGTGCTGGCCGCGCCCTTCCTTGTGGTCAGCTGGGGGCTGCTTCTCGCCGATCGCATGGCGTTCCGCGCGCTGGCGCTGGGGGAGGAGGCGGCCGAGAGCCTCGGCGTGCGCGTCGGCCGGCTGCGGCTCAGGGTGGTGCTGGCGGTTGCCGCCGGTGTCGGCGCGGGGGTGGCGGTGTCCGGCGGCATCGGCTTCGTCGGCCTCGTCGCGCCGCACATGATCCGGCCGTTCGTGCGCCATGATCCGGCCCGCCTGATGCTGCCGGCGGGGCTGGCCGGCGCGGCGCTGCTGACGGCCGCCGATATTCTCACCCGCCTGATCCCGACCTCCGGCGAACCGGTGAAGGTCGGCGTCGTCACCGCCCTCATTGGCGTGCCGGTGTTTCTGGCCGTGCTGATGCGCGAGCGGCGCACTCTGGAGGTCGGGCGATGAGCGCAGATTTTCTGAGCGTCGATCTTCCCGAGGTCCGGGTCGGCCGGCGGCGAGTGCTGGCCGATGTGCGCTTTGGCCTGCCGGCGGGCTCCGTCACCGTGCTGGTGGGACCCAATGGCGCCGGCAAGACCTCGCTGGTGCGGGCGATTTCCGGCCTTGCGCCGGTCAAGGGTCAGGTGACCGTCGGCGGGCGGGGGCTGAACGACCTGTCGGACCGGGAGCGGGCGCGCACCATTGCCGTGCTGCCCCAGGGCCATCCGGTGCACTGGCCGCTGCCGGTGCGCGATGTGGTGGCGCTTGGCCGCTTCCCCCATTCCGGTGGCGGGCCGCTGACACCGGCGGACCGGGCCGCCATCGACCGGGCCGTTGCCGAGACCGACATTGCCACGCTGCTCGACCGGCCGGTGACGCTGCTGTCCGGAGGCGAGCGCGCCCGGGTGATGCTGGCCCGGGCCATTGCCGTGGAGGCGCCGCTGCTTCTGGCCGACGAGCCGGTGGCGGCGCTGGATCCGCGCCATCAGCTGGCCGTCATGGATCTGCTGGCCCGGCGGGCGGCCGGTGGCACCACGGTGATTGCGGTGCTGCATGATCTGGCGCTGGCGGCGCGCTTTGCCGACCGCATCCTGATGCTGGCCGATGGCCGGCTGATGGCCGCGGGGCCGCCGGCGGAGGTGCTGGACGATTACCATCTGGCGGCCGGCTTCGGCATCAGCGCCCGGCGGGTGGAAATCGGCGGCCGTCTGGTGCCGGTTCCCGACAGGGCGCTGTGATCGGCGCTCCGGGTGCTGGCGCTTGAGGGCCCGAGCGGGTAGGTGTCGGCCGGCAGGGGCGAGGGAGGCCGGTGATGGAGCGCAGTCCGCACATCCTGATCGTCGATGATGACGGGGAGATCCACCGGCTGCTCAACCGGCTGCTGCAGCAATATGGCTTCCGGGTGACGGTGGCCGGCGACGGCCGCGCCATGCGCAAGGCACTGGCCGACTGGCAGATCGACCTCGTGGTGCTGGATGTGATGCTGCCCGGCGAGGATGGCTTTGCCCTCTGCCGGCAGGTGCGCCAGACCAGCCGGCTGCCCATCATCATGCTGACGGCGGTGGCCAGCGACGCCGACCGCATTCTCGGGCTGGAGCTCGGCGCCGACGATTATCTGGTGAAGCCGTTCAATCCGCGCGAGCTGATTGCGCGCATCCGTGCCGTGCTGCGCCGGGCAGATGCCCCGGCGGAGGCGCAGCCTGCCGCCGAGGCGCGCACGCGGATGCGCTTTGCCGGCTGGGAGCTGTCCGTGGGGGCCCGGGAGCTGCGTGCCCCCGATGGCGCCATGGTGCACCTCTCCACCGGCGAGTTCCAGCTGCTCACGCTGTTCCTCAGCTTTCCCCAGCGCATTCTGTCGCGCGACCAGCTCGTCGATCGCCTGCGCGGCCAGTCCTCCCTGCCGTTCGATCGCTCCATCGACATTCAGGTGAGCCGGCTGCGACGCAAGATCGAGGGCGACCCGCGCGAGCCCGGCCTGATCAAGACCGTGCGCGGGCAGGGCTATCAGTTCTGCGCCGAGGTGGAGACCCTGCCGTGAGCCGGCTCGGGCGTCTGGCTGACCGGCTGCTGCCGGCGACACTGGCCGGGCGCATCCTGCTGATGCTGGCCGCCGGCGCCCTTGCCCTTGGCGGCAGCCTCGGCACGGCCTTCTTCTATATGAACACCCGGGCGGCGCTGTTGTCCGATGCCTATGCCCTCGGTATCGACATTGCCGCGGCGGTGCGTCTGGCCGGCCGCGGCGGGCCCGATGATGCGGCGGCCCACCCCATCGCCCCGGCGGGGCTGGTGGTGCGGATGGTGCCGGGGCCGCTGGAGGAATTCCTGTTTGCCCGCCCGGCCCAGAACCTGCCGGTGCCCGAGGCGGTCGCCGAACTCCGGGGAGCCGAGGCCGTGCGGGTGCATCTGGCCGCCGGCAGCCTTGCCCAGGCGGCCCGCACCGAGCTTCTGGAAGCGGGCACCCTGGCGCGCTATTTTGCGGTGCTGTCGCGGGAGGTGGCCCGGCTGGGTGTGGCCGCGGTGCTGGAAGTGACGCTGCCCGATGGCGCCCGGCTGATGATTTCGGCGCCGGGCCTGTGGGCGGAGCGCTGGCGGCCGTCGGTGGTGGTGCTGGCCGGCCTCATTGCTGCCGGGCTTCTGGTTGCCGTGTTTGCGGCCGGCGCCCGGGCGCTCGCCCGGCCCTTTGCCGATCTGGCCGCCGCGATCGCCCGGGCCGACGAGGCCCGGCCGGAAGCGCCCTTGCCGGTGGAGGGGCCGGTGGAGGCCCGGGCGCTGGCCAGCGCCCACAATGCCCTGCGCGATCGCATCAGCGCGGTGCTGGCCGAGCGCACGCGCATGCTGGCCGCGATCTCCCATGATCTGCGCACGCCCTCCACCCGGCTGCGGCTGCGGGCGGAGTTCGTGGAAGATGGCGAGCTGCAGGCGGCGATGCTGGCCGATCTCGACGAGATGGATCTACTGCTGGCCGAAAGTCTGGCGCTGCTCGGCGACAGCGTCCAGCGCGAGCCCGAGCGGCTGGTGGATTTCGAGAGCCTCATCGAGGCCATCGCCGATGATTATGCCGATCTCGGCCGGCCCGTGATGTTCTGCGCCCCGCCGCCGCTGACCTTCCGCCCGGTACAGACGGTGTTCGGCACCCCGGCGGATCAGGACGAGGTGTTCTTCGATCGCCGCCGCATCCTCGTCCTCTGCCGCGCCCAGGGCATGAAGCGGGCGATCACCAACCTCATCGAAAATGCGCTCGCCTATGGCCGCCGCGCCCGGCTGCATCTGGATGCCAGCGCCGAGATGGTGGAAGTCCGCGTGGAGGACGAGGGGCCCGGCATTCCCGAGGCGGAATTCGCCAATGTGCTGCTGCCATTTTACCGGCTGGAGGCCTCCCGGGCGCGCTCCACCGGCGGCTCGGGGCTGGGGCTCGCCATCGTGAAATCCGTGGTCGATGCCCATGGTGGCCGCATCCTGCTGGCCAACCGCCCGGAAGGCGGGCTGGAAGTGACCATCCGTCTGCCCCGCGCCGGCTGAGCCTCGGGGCGGCTCCGCCCCGGCCGCGGCTACACTTTGTGCGGGAGGCGAGCGCGGTGTTCTGTGTCCGCAGTCCGTGGTTCGTACGGACAGAAAGCTATGTTTTCGGAAGGATTGTGATCTGCTCGTGGAGCATGAATCGCGATTTTCGAAAAAATAACCGACCTTCTGAAAATATGCCTCTTCGGGTCTGAGGAGAGAAGAGGTCTTTTTTACGGCAGACTGCTCGTATGATTCCGAAATATAACGGCTCAAAGGCCGAAATTATTCTAAATTGAAACGTGAATAAAATATTTTTCTCCACGCTCGATCCTTGCGCCGCCGGCCCGCAAGGGCGGAGGTGCGCCTTTTTCGCCCACACCGGGAAAAGTGGTCTATACCCGATCCTGGGGACAGCACTTGCTGACCGACTTTCCCGTCGTGGAGGGGGAACATGGGCTTTTCACTGGATATATGGGATTATCTCGCCCTCGGGGCGCTGGCGATCATCGGTATCGCATTTCTTCTCACCATCATTTTCTTTCTCGGTCTGCCCGGACGGATCGCAGTCGCCAGACATCACCCGGAAGCCGATGCCGTCTATACGATGGGCTGGCTGGGGTTCCTTGGCGTCATCCCGTGGATTCAGGCATTCATCTGGGCTTTCAAGCCGACGGATGTGGTTGATCTGCGCTATACGTCCCGGCAGGTCGAGCAGGAAACCAGGGAGATGATTGATCGTCTCAAGGGGCCGACGCCGCTTGCCTTTGCCAAGCCGGCCAAGCCCGAAGACGACAAGACAGTCTGAGAACGGAATTTTCCTGCCATGATGATCGGTATTCTCGTTCTCGCGATCGCCAGCATCGCGTTCTGGATCGTATTCTTCCGGCTGAAACTGCTGCGCCTGACGCCGGGCTGGATCTTCGGCTTCAGCGTTTTCTTCCTGCATCTGGCGCTGATCTTCGTCATCGGTCTGCGTTTCGTCACGCCTTATTCCACCAATGCGACGGTGATCCAGCACACCGTGCAGCTGGTGCCCAGGCTGTCCGAGCCGACCCAGATCACGGAGGTTCTGGTCGATGACAATTCCGAGGTGAAGAAGGGCGATCCGCTGTTCCGGTTCGATCGCACCATCTACGAGTCGCGGGTCAACCAGCTGAAGGCCCAGCTGGCGGCGGCCAGGCAGAATGTGCGGGTGCTGGAGACCAACATCGACTCGGCGGTGGACCGGGTGGCCCAGGCCGATGCGGCGCTGGCTTTTTCCACCAACCAGATGCACGCCTATGATGACCTCGTGAAGAAAGGCGTCGGTCGTGCGGATCAGGCCGTCAAGTGGCAGGATACCGTGAAGGCCGATACCGCGGCCCTGAATGGGGCGAAGGCCGATCTTGAAGTCGCCAAGCTGCAATATAATTCGACGATCGACGGCGTGCATACCTCCGTCGCCAATCTTGAGGCTGACCTGCAGCAGGCGCAATATTATCTCGATAACACCACCCTGGTAGCGCCGGAAGATGGGCGCATCATCAATCTGCAGGTGCGGCCGGGCATGGTGTCCGGCATCTATCGCATCGGCGGCATTGCGGCCCTGATTGTCGATGAGGGGCGCTATCTTCTGGCGACGTTCTATCAGGAAAACCTGAAATATGTGAAGCCGGGGCAATATGTCGAAGTCGCCTTCGATCTTTATCCCGGACAGATCTTCAAGGGGCGGGTGGAAAGCATCTGGAAGGCCAGCGGTCAGGGCCAGCTGCTGCCGTCGTCGGACATTCCGAAATTCGGACCGGTCTCGCCGGATGTCCCTCAGGGGCAGTATGCCGTCAAGATCGTGATGGATGATCCCGACCAGTCCCAGTTTCCCATCGGCGCCCAGGGCTCGGCGGCAATCTATGTGAATGGCGACACCGGCGCGTGGGCGGCCCTGCGCAAGGTCGCCATCCGCATGCACACCTGGCTGAACTGGCTCTATCCGCTGAACATCTAGACATTTTCTTCACGCGAACCGGTATCCGCTTCGCTTGAAAAGACTCCGGAGGCGGGCAATTGCTGCCAGTTGAAGAATGACCCGGGCGGGGAGGCTCGCCCGGGGGACTGTCGTCGCCCCATGTCGGGGGATGTGGGGCGAAGGCGTTCCGACGGGGCTCTGGCTGATGTGGCCCGCCGGAGGCTCAGCGGAAGCAGCTTTCCGCTTCGATCTGGCCGGCGAGGGCAGCGCGCACGGTGAGGAGATCGCCCTCGGCCGCCACCAGCCGGGTGGCCAGCTGCCGTTCCGTGGCGCTGGCGCGGCGCCAGTCGCCAAGCATCCGGTCGAGGAGGGCGCGCACGTCGTCGGGCGGCGGCGGGGCGGCGAGGTCGTCGGCGTAAGCGAGCAGGGTGGTCCGTGCCGCCTGCATCGGGCCGTCATCGTCAAACAGCACCCGCCACAGGGTGGCGCCTTCGATGTGCAGCAGCGTATCGAGGGCCAGCGGCCGGGCGAGGTCGGCATCCAGACCCTGCACCAGCAAGCTCTCCAGAAACGCGCAAAACTCCCGGAAGAAATCGCCCACCGCCTGTTTCAGGGCCGGGGTGCTGTCATCGAGCCCATAGGCCAGATGCAGGCCGACGCAGCGGCCATTTGTGCTGAGGAAGGCCACCAGGCGGTCGAGCGCCGTCTGATAATCGGCCCGCCAGTTGCCGGTGGGGGCGATGCCGGCCACCAGCTCCTCCCGGGTGCGGCGGAGAACTTCCGGCACCAGCTCTTCCTTGCTGGCAAAATGGCTGTAGAGGCTGCCCTTCAGCAGCCCCACCTCGCTGGCCACATCCTTCATCGATGTGCCGGCATAGCCGCGATCGCGCATGAGATCCCGGGCGGCGGCAATGATTTCGGCCTTGGATGTCTTCGTCATGGCAGGCGCCCCATTTACAAACGACCGATCGTTTGTTTTTATCCGACCTCAGATCGGCTGACAAGGGCAGGGAGGGCGCGGCCATGAGCGGGGCACAGGGCGACCACGGAGCGGATGCCGCGCGCGGGAGCGGCAATGTGGAAGACGCGGGTGCGACCGGGATCCGCCCGGACAGCGCCCTCGGGCATGAAGGCGAGCTGGAGATGCGGCGTCGCTTTCCCGGGCGCTTTGTCTGGGATGCGGCTGGCCTTAACCAGATGATGCGGCCGGTGATTTCGCCGTCGCTGGCGCGTTTTCTGGAGGCGCAGCCCTTCTTCTTCATCGCCACCGCCAGTGCGGGCGGCCATTGCGACGCGAGCTTTCGCGGCCGGGAGCAGGATGCCTCGGGCAATCCCCGGCCGGCGCTGCGGGTGCTGGATGAAAAGCACCTGATCTTTCCCGATTTCTCCGGCAATGGCCTCTACAACAGCCTTGGCAACATCCTGACCAATCCGCACATCGGCATGCTGTTCGTCGATTTCACCCACCGCCGCCGCGCCCGGGTGAATGGTCTTGCCGAGGTGATCCCCGCCGACGCCGAGGTGCGGGCGATCTGGCCGCTGGCTCAGGCCGCTGTCCGCGTCACCGTGGAGCAGGCCTATGGCAACTGCCCCGCCCGGGTGCCGCGCCTGCAGATGGTGCCCGACAGCGATGCGGGGTGGGACTGAGGCGAGAGGCGTCAACGGTGCCGGGCGACGCATATTTTGTGGGGCACGGTGGGGAGGCGGCGCCCCGGTCCACCCTCGCGAGCTTTGAGGAGCAGTCTCTCCGGGACGGGTGGGGTCTTCCGCGGCGATCGTCGACGTGGCCTCTCATGGAGTGGTCGCGCTTCTGTCGCGCGTTCCCGGGCGGAGGCTGCCCGCGACTGTCTGGTGCGAGCCTCAGCTACCACGGCCGATCGACTGGTCTTCTCCCGGTCCGGCACCGGTAGGTTGGGCAGGGTAGCGGGGCGGACAGCGGAAGATTTCAGGCCGCAAAAACAAAAACAGGCGCCTCTAGCGAGACGCCCAGAATGGCTGACCGGCTGGATTTCGAGAACCTGGAGCGGGCGATGGGATTCGAACCCACGACCCCAACCTTGGCAAGGTTGTGCTCTACCCCTGAGCTACGCCCGCATCCGAGTTTTCTCGACGAGGACCTGAAATCAGCGACGACTTCGGCCCGTCGGTCCGGGGCAGCGCCGCCGGAACGAGGCGGCTTATGCCCTGCCCACGCTGTCTTGGCAAGAGATTCGACCGGATCTTTTGCCGGGCGAGGGCGATTTTTTCTGCCGCCGGGCGGGGAGACGGGTCAGGGCGGCGGCGATGTGGCGGACGGAGAAGCGAAAGTCCGGACCGGCCGGGTTCCGCTCCCCGCGTCCCCGCGGGCGCGCCTGCCGGCGGGGGAGGCCGTCGGCATCGCGGAGCCATGAGAGCAGCGATGCAAAGGACTTGTTTGGTATTCCGGGGCGGATGCCTCATATCCTTGCTGTCCATGAGACATCCCGGGGGCCTGCGGCGTGCGGTCCGCATGTCGGGCGCCGGACACCCCAGGCGGAGCCGTTGATGCCGCGCACCACCATCGAGCACTGGCAGACGCTGGCGGAAATCGTCGATGCCGGCGGCTTTGCCGCGGCGGCGGAGCGGCTGGGGCGCAGCCAGTCGTCGGTGTCCTATGCGGTGGCGCAGCTGCAGGAGCGGCTGGGCGTGGCGCTTCTGGAGATGGACGGGCGGCGGGCGCGGCTGACGCCGGTCGGCCGGGTGCTTCTCGCCGAGGCGCGGCCGCTGATTGCCGATCTGGAGCGGCTGGAGGCCCGGGCCCGCCGGCTGGCAGCCGGTGACGAGCCGGAAGTGCGGCTGGCTGTCGACAGCATCTTCCCGCGGCCGCGGCTGTTTGCGGCGCTCGCCGCCTTCCGCGCCGCCTTTCCGGCCACCCGGGTGCACATCACCGAGGCCGCCCCGCTGATGGTGCCCGAGGCGCTGGCCGGGCCCGAGCCGGCGGATCTGGTGCTGGCCGCCCATCCCGTCGGTGCCTGGGCCAGCGTGCCCGTGGTGGAAATCTCCTTCGTCGCCGTGGCAGCCGCCGGTCACCCGCTGGCCGCCGGCGATCATCCGGTGACGCTGGCCGATCTCGCCCGGCATCTGGTGGTGGTCATCCGCTCGCCGGAGACCATGGATGTGGATGCCGCGCTCGCCCGGCGCTCGGGGGAGCACTGGTCGGTGAACAGCCTGGAGGCGGCGCTGTCGGCGATCGCCTCGGGGCTCGGCTATGGCTGGCTGCCGCGGGATCTGGTGGCGGCGCCTCTCGCCGCCGGCACGCTCAGGGAACTGCCGCTTGCCACCGGGCGCACCCGGCAGGCGGTCCTCAATCTCATCATCCGCGATGCCGATGGCGCGGGGCCGGCGACCCGGGCACTCGCCGGCCACCTCACCCATCCGCCGGGCAGCGCGCCTTCTGGATGATCGAATTTTCGGATCGAATTGATCCGATAATGCCGCTTATTCTTTCGCTCTGGCGATGATAGGACAGAGGGCAATCCCGGATTTCCGTTTCTGTGCGCCGGCCCATCCTCAACGGGCCGGGAGACGCCCGATATCGGCGGCCTCATGCCAAAGCGCCCTTCTGCAAGGGGCGCTGGTCTTCGTCCCGGGAAACCATGCGTCCTCCAAGCGGAATATCTCCATGCGCGCTCTGGCCAGTGTGCCGTCTCTTGAATTTCTGCTGCGGCCGGGCCGGGCGGCGGTGATGCGGGCGGCCCGCGGTACGGCGGCGGCGCTGCTGGCGCTGGCGCTTTCCATTGCTGCCGGCCTCGACAGCCCGTTCTGGGCGGCGATGACGGTGTGGCTGGTGGCCCAACCCACCCGGGGCCAGCTCGTCGGCAAGTGTCTCGGCCGGCTGGCGGGCTCCATCGTCGGCGCGGCGGCGGCGGTCGGCTTCATCCATCTCTATGCCATCAGCCCGGAGCTGTTCGTGCTTGTGCTGGCGGTGTGGGTGGGCGGAACGGCGCTGCTGGCCAATCTGATGACGGGCTTTCGCGCCTATGCGGCGCTGCTCTCGGGCTATACGGCGCCGCTGGTGGCGCTCAGCGGTCTGCACCATCCGGATGCCGCGGTGATGCTGGCGGCGTCCCGGGTCGGCTGCATCGCCATCGGCATTTTCGCGTCCGCGCTGCTCACCTGGTTTGCCACCCCGGGGGATGATCTCGGCGTGCTGCGCGATCGCGCCCTGCGGCTTGCCGGGGAAATGCGGCTGTGGATGCGGGCGCTGCTGGCGGGGTCCGAGAGCCGGGAAGCGGTCGCCCGGCGCGAGGCGCTGCTGGTCACCGAGATGGCCATTCTGGACAGCCAGTGCGATGCCGGCTCGTCGGGCGCGCCGGCGGTGGTGCAGGAGCGCCGGCAGGTGCGCACCCTGCTCAATGCGACACTGACGGCGATGGCCGCCCTGAAGGCGCTGGAGAGTGCCCGCCACCGGCCTCAGGATCGGGACGCGGCCGCCGGCGAACTGGACTCCCTGCGCCTAGCGCTGACCGGGGCCGGCGACGCCCGCGACCACGCCGATCGCATCGAGGCGTGGGGCAACAGCGCCAGCGATCATCCGGTGCTGCCGCGCCATCATGTGCGCCGTCTGGCCGAGGCCATGCGCACGGCGGCGTCCGGGCTGGAACATCTGTCGACCGATGACCCGCCGGGCGAGGACGGCGCCGGCCGGCCCGCCCGCCATCGCGAATGGGCGGAGGCCCTGCGCACAGGCACGCGCACCTTCCTCACCATCATCGTGCTCGGCACCGGCTGGGTGCTGAGCGGGCTGGATCTCTTTGCCATGGCCATGATGGGCGCTTCCATCATGTCGGCCCTGTTCGCCACCATGGAGAACCCAAAGACCAGCATCCTGCGCGCGATCAAGGGCGTGGCGGCCGGCACCATCGGCGCGGCGGTGTTCGTGCTGGGCGTGCTGCCCTTCGTCCACTCGGAACTCATGCTGATCGTGGCGCTGGCGCCGTTCGTGTTCGTCGGCGCGCTGGCGCTGGCCGACCGGCGCATGGCGCCGCCGGGCATGGATTACAGCATGATCCTGATGCTGCTTTCGGCGCCGGCCTTTCCGGTCACCATGGAGCGGGCCCACTTCCTGCACATCATGCCCGGGCCGGTGCTGGGCGCGCTGGCGGCTGCTGCCGCCCTGCATCTGGTGTTCCCGACAGATCCCGCCCGGCGGCTGGCCGACATGCAGGCCGCCATCCGGCAGGCGGTGCTGCGCCTTGGCGAGACCGGCGTGCCGGTGCGCGCCAGCCTGTGGCGGGCCCGCGCCCTCCATCGCGCGCTGCGGCTGGTGGTGCGCACGTCGTCTGCCGGTCAGGAGACGGCGCCGGCGACCCGGCTGGCGATCGTGTCGCTGGCCCTCGGCGAGGATCTGCTGGCGCTCCGGGCCCTTGCCGAGACCCTGCCGCCGGAGGAGCGCGATACGCTGACCCTCGCGCTTGCCCGGGTGCCGGCGGGGGAGGCCGATGCGGCGGCGGTGTTCCGCTCGCTCTCGGTGGATCCGGTGCTGGCCCGGGCCGATCGGGCGCTGCCGGGCATTCTGGCCGAGATCGCCGTCGGGCTGGAACTTCTCGCCCCGCGCGGGGCGTGAGTTTTTCCGGAGCCTCGGTCGAAACGGACACGGGCGGTGGACATGATGCCCGCCACCCATAAGTTCAGCGGTGTTCGTCGTTAAAAATCCGCCCCGGCAGCCCGGTGGATGCCGGGGTGTCGGCATTTCGGGGCCGGCTTCATCCCCGGCCGAGCGCGGCCAGCCCGGCGAAGGTGCCGCCGACGATCAGGCCGGCGCCGACAAGCGTCATTGCGGTCACCGGCTCGGCCAAAAGCAGTGCGGCGAGGGCGGCACCGAACACCGGCTCCGTGCCCATCAGGAAGCTCACCCGGGTCGGGCTCGTCCGACGCACCGCAGCGTTCTGCACATAGAACGCGGCAATGGTGCAGAACAGCGACAGGAACGCCACCGCGCCCCAGAATTCCGGCCCGGCCGAGACCAGCAGCGCCCCGGGACCGCTGCCGGCCAGCACCAGAACCAGCATCAGGCTGGCGACCGTCATTGCCTGCAGGGCCGTCAGCGCCGTGGATGAGAGCGCCCGGCCGGCCGTCAGCCGCTTGGTGGCGACCACCATGACGGCGCGCAGCCCCGCCGCCGCCAGAATGAGCAGATCGCCGGTGCCGAGCGCCGTCATGCCGCCGGCCAGCACCGCCACCCCCGCCACCGCAACCCCGGCGCCTGCTAGCACGCCGACGGGCGGCAGCCGCCGGCGCAGGCCGAACTCCAGCATCGGCGTCAGCACCGTGCACAGCGAAATGAGCAGCGCCGCATTGGTGGCCGAGGTGAGCGCGATGCCCCAGGTCTCCGTCAGGAAGATCGAGAACAGGATGGCGCCGAGCACCAGCCCGACAAGGCGATCGCCGCGCGGGGCAGTGCGCAGCTCCCGGCGGGCAATCGCCGACATCACCACCGCCGTGCTCAGGAAGCGGTAGAAGATCAGCACCGCCACCGGTGCATGGGCCAGCGCCCCCTTGGCCACCGGATAGCTGGCCCCCCAGACCAGCGCCACCGCCAGCACCGCCAGATCCGCCCCGCCCAGAGGCCAGCCGCCGCCTGTCCGCCCGCTCATGTTCCGTCTCCCGCATCCGCCCGGTCCGGCTGGGGAAGTAGGGCGCGCGGCCACCGCGAGATAGAACGAAAGTGCGGACGGGCTTCTGTCCCGGGGGTACGCGCACGGGACAGTCACCGGAGCCCCGGTCAGGGATCCCCTGTTTCAGCCGCGGGCATAGGCTCCGGGGGTGACGCCGACGATGGCGACGAAATGCCGGGTCATGTGGCTCTGGTCGGCAAAGCCGGTTTCGGCCGCGGCCAGCGCCACGGGCAGGCCGGCGCGCAGGAGGCGCTTCACCCGCTCGATCTTCTGCTGGATGTGCCAGGCATGGGGCGGCAGGCCGGTGTGGCGGCGGAAGGCGGCGATGGTCTGGCGCCGGCGCAGTCCGGAGATGGCGCACAGCTCGTCCAGCGTCACATCCGCCTCCACCCGGGCCGCCAGATAGTCGATCACGTCGGCAATCCGCCCGTCGGGTCCGCGCCGGTCGTCGGGAAGGCCGACGCCGGGCACCAGCTCGCCGAGGATCGCCCGCATCAGGGCATCGAGGGCAATATCGCGGGCGAGCGCCTCGGGGGAGGCGTGCAGCTCCGCGTGGAGGGTGGCGAAGCGGCGCGCCAGCAGCGGGCGGGCATGAAAGGCGGCGCCGAAATCCAGCGGCGGCACGATCTCGCGATCGGCCATGTCGGAGAGGATCGCGCCGAGGCCGGACTCGCCGATATAGAGCATGCGCTGCCGCCAGCCCTCGGCCCCGCCGGCGCCCCCATGGTGCACATCCCCCGGCCGCATGGTGACGACGGTGCCGGCCGGCACATGGTTCATCTCCCCCCGGCACCACACCGCATGGGTGCCGCCGAGGATGACGCCGAAGAGATATTCCGGATGGGCGTGGGGCTTGAAGGTCTGGCGGACATAACTGGCGGTGAGGGTCTCGATGCCGTGCAGCTCCGGCCGCCGGCTGACCGTCACCCGGTTGCGCCGCCGCTCCATGCGCGGATCTCCGCCGGCGGGCTCCCCGCCAGCAGTCCCGACCTGCCCCGACTGCGCGCTCCCGACCATCCCGCCCGTCTCCGCGTGCGCCTGGTATCAGCTGCCCCCGGTAACGGGAGAGTCCCTCTCGCCTGCCCGTCGCTCACACCGGGCATGTCCGGAAATTTCCTTGTCGCCGGGTTCTGGCCGGCGCGCAACAGACATGGCGGCAATCCCGGTCAGCCGCTCCCGGGGGCGGTTGAGAGGAGCGCGCTTCCTTGTCGCGGGCGCAGGTTTCAATCCACGCCCCCGCGAGGGGGCGACCTGATGCCCGCAGCGATCACGGACAGCGGTGGCCTGTTTCAATCCACGCCCCCGCGAGGGGGCGACCGGCACCGGTACCTGACGATCGGGCTGAAAGAACCGTTTCAATCCACGCCCCCGCGAGGGGGCGACAATGCTCTTGTGGCCTAGGCCGCGCCGATCAATGTTTCAATCCACGCCCCCGCGAGGGGGCGACAAGGTCGTCTCCCTGACGCTTGACACCGCAGGCGAGTTTCAATCCACGCCCCCGCGAGGGGGCGACTTGCCGCCGGCCCAGTAGGTACCGGGGGCAACGGTTTCAATCCACGCCCCCGCGAGGGGGCGACCGCTTACGAATATTTTCGTTCTGAAACCTGTTTGGATGTTTCAATCCACGCCCCCGCGAGGGGGCGACGATAAGCCAGCGCATTGATGGGCCGACAACCATTGTTTCAATCCACGCCCCCGCGAGGGGGCGACCAGCCGCGGCGCCACCGCTTTTCATCCAATTGCGCGTTTCAATCCACGCCCCCGCGAGGGGGCGACTCCGGCGATCCCGCAGCGCAGCAGGGGCCGCGACGTCGTTTCAATCCACGCCCCCGCGAGGGGGCGACTCGGCCGTGACGGCGCCGGGCGCAGGGGCGTGGTGCAGTTTCAATCCACGCCCCCGCGAGGGGGCGACCCGTGCGTCCTCGCGCTCTGCCCTGCTCAACTCTCGTTTCAATCCACGCCCCCGCGAGGGGGCGACCAGAGGGTTGTCAGGTTGGTGTCGTCTGGTCCGGGGTTTCAATCCACGCCCCCGCGAGGGGGCGACGCCTGCCCAGATCAGGCGGCCTGCGCGTGCCTGAGGTTTCAATCCACGCCCCCGCGAGGGGGCGACTTCAGGCGATACCATTCGGGCTCCAGCGCCTTTGGTTTCAATCCACGCCCCCGCGAGGGGGCGACCCGAACTCACGCGTGCCGATGTCTCGATCACCGGCGTTTCAATCCACGCCCCCGCGAGGGGGCGACCGCCGGAGGATAAGTCATTTTCTCCCCGGTGAAAATTGGGCCTCTCGCGCGAACCGGGGTGGTTTCGGGAGGCTGGGGCGGGGGGCGTGACGGGGAGATGGTCTTTCCGGTGTTCTGTCCGTGGCTTGCGGGCTGCGCGAACCGGCCGGGAAAAGGAGGGGCGCCTGAGGTTCGCGCGCAGACCGCGCCCGGTCGTCCTTCCGGCAGAGGGGAGGACGGATACCAAAGGTCGTTTGAAAAGGCTCCTTCGGCATTCCGATGCGGATTTCCCATATCCTTGAGGAATATGAGAAATTCTCTGATCTTCAGCCGCCCGGGTGCGGCCAGCGCTTGCGTGCCTGGCATGATATGGCGTGATTGCTCCCAAGTGACCGAGCCGGACCGTGCGCGCTTGCGCGCCGCGAAACGGCCCTCGCCGAGCCCCCCCGCTTCAGAAGATCAGCGGGCCATCCAGGTCCAGGGCGGGCTTTGCGCCCACATGCTCGATGCGCCGCTTGCCCTCGGCCCCCAGACGGTAGAAGCGCAGGCTGTCGGCGGCCGGGTCGATCTCGGCCAGCAGGCGCGCCCGCAGCGCCGCCCACTGGGCCGGGTCCACCTCGCACTCGAACACGGATTTCTGCACCCGCTGGCCAAAATCCAGACACGCCCGCGCCACCCGGCGCAGACGGCGACGGCCGGTCGGGGTTTCGGTCGCCACGTCATAGGTGATCAGCATCAGCATGGCCGCTCACTTCCAGATGAAGCCGGGATAGCCGTCGAGATCGCCGCGCAAATGCCGCGCCAGAAGCTGCGCCTGGGCGTGGGCCACCAGACCCATCGGGATGGTTTCATCGAGAAAGGGATGGCGCAGCTCATCGCGCTTGCGCTCCTGCCAGGCGACCAGAACCGTCTTGCGCGCCGCGTCGGTCAGGCGCACGCCGCCGGTCTCCTCCACGATGAAATCATCGGCCTGAAGCTGGCGCCGGTTCACGAGGCTGAGGGCCAGCCGGTCCGCCAGCACCGGGCGCAATTCCTCCATCAGGTCCAGCGCCAGGCTCGCCCGGCCGGGACGATCGGTGTGGAGAAAGCCCACCTGGGGATCCAGCCCGTGGGTCTCCAGCGCCGAGCGCACATCATGGCCAAGCATCGCATAGAGGAAGGAGAGCAGCGCGTTCATCCGGTCCAGCGGCGGCCGGCGCGAGCGGCCAGCAAAGGCAAAGGCCGGATCCGGCACGCGGACCAGATGCGGGAACACGGCGAAATAGGCCGCCCCCGCCTCGCCCTCCAGCCCGCGCAGGCCATCCACCGTGTCGGGCTTCAGGCTGCGCCGGGCAATGTCGGTGAGCCGGGTCTCGGTCGCCTCCAGCCGGGTGCGGGCGTCAGGGGAAAGCCCGCCGCCATGATCGCGCAAGAGCCGGCGGATGACGGCGCGCTGGTTGGCGGTCTTGGCCGCCACGATGCCGCGCACGATGGGCACCGCGCGGGCGGGGTCATCCGCCACGCGGAACTGCGCCCGCCGCAACAGCACATTGCCCGAGCGCGGGCCCTCGACGCGGGCGAGAAAGCGGCCGTTGGGATCCAGATGGGAGATGGTGATGCCGGCCTCCGCACAGGCGGCCTACATAGGGCTAGGAAGCCGCCTTTGGTCGCTTAAGTTCAAGAGACGTTATCTCGCACGAAATTTCATCAATAAATTGCACTATGGACGCTCTGACAAATTCATTTATCAACCAATTTTCTTTTCCATTTAGATATTTTAACATCCTATCCGGATTGTAACGAGATATTTCACTCAGTCTATGCATTATTAGCATACTTATTACAAGTCCGTGCCTTTTTATATTAATAAATCTTGTGACGCATCTCTTTAAATACCAACTATCCTGGAATCCAGATATGACAGAAATATCAATTCTGAGTGTTTTGTGAAATTCATTCAATTTCTGATGTGAAAATTTAATATCCTCGTCTTGACAACTTGGTGAGTGCCACTTTATTCTCTTTTTTGTCGTTATTTCACACTCTCCAGATTCAGTAGTGTGAAAATTATACTTTGGTTGTAAATATTTCAATATTCTTCCGTCGCAGTACATCTTATCGACGTTGGCTGACCACCATACTTTATTTATATCTTTATTTGGATGAATTCGATATTTTGGATCATGTATTGGTATAAATAATTCTGATTTAATTTTATTTGTGAAACAGTATGATCTATGAATGTACGGCAAATTTCCTAGTAAATCATTTAAATTATGATTTATATTTTCCTCTTCATCGCCAAGATACTGCGAAAGAGAAACTATTACCCCGCCACCCTTAAATTTAATATATTCATTACTCGTATTTATTCTGCTGCTATCATCGCAATCTCCTGTTACTCCATGATATGGGGAAAATTCAACCCCCTTTGCAGTAAGCAGCGCCTTAGCCGCGTTCAGCATACAATAGTAAGAAGTTAGTGGGGCAGATTCTGTGGGAAGGTTTTTTGAAGCGTAATAGTAATTTTTCGCTTGCGTCCAAAATGGAAGTGCGTCGGCGCAATTCCTCTTCATCCACAGGTCAACAAAACTAAAATGATCGTTCGTTATGATATGCTTAGATGTAAATTCTGGCGTTGTTATAGCTTTTCTAAATTTGACAATTTTATTTGATATTTTTAGTTCAGGAGCCGGCATTATGGGAATACCTTTATTTTAGTGGTGGTGTGACTATTTGAGGGCAACCCGTCCTCGTCGGCCGGACGGGCGACGGGAACGGGCATGACGCTCAGTACTCCAGGATCTCGACGCCTTCGGGCAGGCCCTCCCGGTCGATGGTGATGGCATAGTCGGAGAAGGCCCGGGCCGGCGCCGCGTTGTCGGTGCGCGCGTCGCCCACGGGATAGAGCTCGCCGCGGATGGAGCGGAAGGTCCTGATCCGGTCGAACAGGGCGCTCGCATGGGCGTTGCCCAGCGCGGTGGCATGGCGGAACACGATCAGCTTGCGCGTCGCCATCTCGCCGCGGGCCGCCGAACGGTCATGCTCGAACATGTTCTGCAGCGCCTCGATGAGGAGCGCCAGATCATCTTCCGAGAAGCCGGTGCCCTTCCCCGTGCTGGAGGCCAGCGGCGCCGAGAGGAAACCGTGCACCCGGTAGAGCCCGTAGGGGATGATGTGCTTGCGGCCCATGGTGCGGCCGCCCTTGGCCTCAGCATCGGCCTCGGTGGTCGCGGCCATGCGGGTGATGGAGATTTCCAGCGGCAGCACCGGCTCCACGGACTTGGCGAAGGCGAATTGCACCGGCCCGCGCACCTGACCGCAGTTGACGCCAGTGGTCATCACCGCGCCGAAGGTGCGGATGTCCCAGAAATTGGCGCACATCCAGCGGGTCAGCTCCCGTGCCCTGGCGGCATCCTTGGGGCCGGCCTTCAGCTCCTTGGCGTCGCTCACCTCCGGCAGGATGGCAGTCCACGCCCGCTTGTTCTCCACGTTCAGCGTCGCGCCCTCGCGCACATAGATCTCGTGGCCGGGCACGTCGTCGCGGGCGAGCGAGACATAATTGCGGATCTTGCGCTTCAGGCAGACATCGGAGACGAGGCCGAGATTGGTCTCGGGATCGAGACGCGGCAGGTTGCCGGCATCGGGATCGCCATTCGGATTGCCGTTGGTGACATCGAAGAACAGAACGAATTCGTGGCGGCGCGCCACGGCCGGCGCCTCAGTCGTCATCGGAGGTGTCCTCGGTCCGGGTGTCGGAAGTCATGTCGGTGAGGGCTTCGGCGGCCTCGGGGCGCTCGGCGGCAGCACCGCGGCGCTGGTGATAATAGCCGAGCACGAAGCGGCCCTGGGCCTCCAGCGGCAGCGAGCGCGGCAGCTCGGGCCCCAGCCGGTCCATGATGTCGGTGATCTCGCGCTCCAGCCAGCCGCCCTTGTGCTCCTTGCGCAGCTTGCCGAGATGGCTCTGCACATTGCGCAGCAGAAGCGGAAACACGCTGGCCGGCGTTGCCGAGGCCGCGCCGAAATAGCGGTCGCGGATGGTGGCGTTCACCTTGCCGAGGGCGAAATATTGCGCCGTCTCCATCACGGCGAACAGCCGGCCGAGCTGATAGGCCGGGCTCGGATTGTCCCTGTCGAGACTCACGGGGGTCTCCTTTTCCGGTTCCGGATGGCCGGGAGCGGGGTTGGTCAGAAGAACGGCGCGGATGGCGGCGGCGTGCCAGCCGGTGGCGGGGTCATCGCCGGCGCGGATGCGCATCAGCGCGGCCGACAGCAGCGTGCGCGGATAGCGCCCGCCCGACAGGATCGCGCGGGTGAGTTCCCCGGCCAGCGCCGGCGGAATGTTCTCGAACTTCTCCTGCGCCGCCGTGGTCTTCACCAGCAGCCGCTGCAGGGCGGGCATGGCGCCCCAATGGGAGGGGCGCGGCTCAAGCGCGGTCACCGCGGCATGGCGGGCGAGCCGGCGGGCAAATTCGGAAAAGTCGTCGGAGAGCCAGAAGCGCACCGACAGCCGCGCCGCATTGGGGGCGAGGCCCAGAATGTGGAAGCGCGTGCCCTCAGAAAGCCCGAGCCCCAGCTCCGACACCGGCCGGTCCTTCTGCACCTGGGCCAGCGCCACGGCGATCCTGGCCGCGCCTTCCGCGTCGGTCTCGCCGCGGCGCCGGGCGGCGGCTTCCGGATCCAGGGCCTCGGCGAACAGGTCCTCGGCCGCCTCGGCCGCCGCTTCGCCCACCTGATCGGCCTCGGCCCAGAACACCACGGTGGCATCGCCGATGCGGATTCGGGTGCGGCTGGTGGCGCGGTCCAGCAGCCGGTTCAGGGCCGCGCCATAGCGGAAGGCGGCCAGCTCGGAAGTGGGGGCGTTGGCACCCTGACTTTTCCCATAGGAGGAAAAGGCTTCGAGATTAAAGGAGACCAGCGAGGCGCCGGAGGTCTGGGCGCCATCCACGCCCTTGATGGTCGGATGCAGGCGCGCCGCCGGGGCGTGGCGGCCGGTGACCAGACAGAAGGTGTCGGCGCCACCGCCGCCTTCGCGCGCCGCCAGCAGGGCAAGGGCGGCCGGGCGCTCATGCAGATAGCGGGTCTCGCCATCGAGGTTGAAGACGAGATTGGTATCGAGCGCCTCGGCATGGTGCGGCAGGGTCTCGAACTGCTCCGGCGTCCACTTTTCCAGAAAGCGCCGCAGGGCCACGAGGCCGGGATCGGTGGCATCCTTCAGGAGATCCAGATGGGCAGCGCGAAAGGCTGCGTGCTCCTCCGCCGTGCGCTTGCCCGCCCCGGCGGTGCGGCCGAGCACATAGGCGGTCTTGTCCCAGAACAGGTTCGGCGCGATGCCGGCGGTGCGCTTGACGCCGGCCGGCACGACAAGAGAGGCCGGCCCCAGCTTCTTGCCCTTCTGCACCCGACGATCGCCGAGATCCACCGGGGTGCCGTCCTCGGCGAGCGTCAGGGAGAAGGAGATCGGCGCCGGCGCGAAACCCGGCGGGGCGACCTCGCCGCGGGCGGCCATGCGGTCATAATAATGATCGAGGGACTGCAGGATGGTCATCGCGCCTCTCCCGCGGCCAGACACGCCGCCACATCCAGCACGCCATCCTCCAGCCGGGCGCGGAAGAAGCGCGGCGTCATGCCATCGGCAAAGTCGATGTCGTGCAGCATCCAGCCGAGATCCCGGTTCTTCTGGTCGTCCGGCAGCTCCGAGACCGGCAGCGGTGCGCCCTCGGGGACCAGATCGAAATCGGCGGCGCATTCCCGCGTGCCGAGACAGGGCCGGTGAAAGCACTGGCCGCCCGCCGCCCGGCGGTTGAACATCGCCACATGCTTGGCCGGCGTGTCGCTGTCGCCGGCGCGCGCGGTCATCTCGAAATGGGCCTCGATGACATAGGCGACATCCACCAGCATGGTGGCGGCGCGCTGCTGGCGCACCTCCTCCACCACGAGGCCGAGACCCTCGGTTGTGCCCGCCTTCATGGCCCGGGTGGCAAGGGCGCCGCTCGCCTTCTCCGATACTTCATTGCGCCGGAAGGACTGGAACCGGATCGGCTTCAGCACGTGAATCCGGTCGACGACCCAGAGGATCGCCGGTTTCCAGTGGATCGCCTCCAATATTCCCCGCGCCGCCGAGGGCGTCGGAACATCATAGGAGACGCGCTCCACCTTCATTTCCGGCCGGGTGAAGCAGGCGCGTTCGCCCGTCACCATGAGACGGACCCCATAAGTCATCGCCCACGCCCCCGTCAGCTCACGAAATGATGTTCACGCCCGGGGATCTTAGGTTGTCGCCATCGAGTCGGACACCACAATCAGCGTCGTAATAATCCAGACCGCCAAAGCGCAGGATTGTGTCCCCCAGCGCCGGATGGAGCGGGCGGAGCACGCCGGCGGTGAGCCAGACGCCGCGGTCCCTTGGCGGCACGGGCACGATGTAGGATTGCAGGGCGCGCAGATCGGCGGCCAGCGGCTTTTCCATCGCGGCGATGCGGGCCATCAGCTTTTCTGCCGCGTCGTCCTCGGGATGGGCCCGCCACGGCACCACCACGGGCTCGTTGAAATCGTCGATCAGGTGGACTTTCGCGGCGATCTCGGCGAACGGGAATTCCTGGCTGCCCGCCCGCTCGGCAATGGCCGGCAGCACGCCGGCCTTCTCCGCACCGCCAATCTCCAGCCTCGTGTCATCCAGCGCCGCCGGCCCCTTCTGCCAGTAGAGGGCGCGGAAGAAGGACTGGATCGCCGGGAGGCCGATGATCTCCTGCCCGCTGCGGAACACCGGGCCGGCAGCCTGAAAGCGCACCTTCAGATCATGGGGCGGCTTGGCTTCTGCCGGCTCGAACACCACCACCCGGCCCTCGGTCCGCCGCCCCTCGCGGTTGCAGCGCCCGGCCGCCTGGGCGATCTGGTCCAGACCGGCGGCCGCCCGCCACACCTCCGGGAAATCCACATCGACGCCGGCCTCGATCAGGCTGGTCGCCACCAGCCGCACGAGCAGTCCCTCGGCAAGGCGCGTGCGGATGCCGGCCAGCACCTGCCGCCGGTGGGCCGGGCACATCAGGGTGGACAGATGCACCGCCCCGGGCAGGGCGCGGATCCGCTCGTAAAGGCCCCGGGCGTGGGCGCGGCTGTTGACGATGACCAGCATCTGGTCTGCGTCCGCGAAGCGGGTGGCAATCGCCTCGTCGCCGACCGGATCCGGCAGCCTCTCCACGCTGACCCGCTTCAGGCGGCGATAGAGCCCGGCCGGATCGGGGGCGAGTTCGCGCTCCCCGGGGATGTCGAGGCCACCTTTCAGGCCGTCCTGCTTGCGGAAGGCCGGCTGGGTGGCGGTGCACAGCACCGGCGAGACCCGGTAATTGCGGGACAATTCGGCCAGCGCTACCAGACAGGGCCGGACGAGGCCGACGGGCAGGGTCTGCACCTCGTCGAGGATCACCACGCTCTCGGCGATGTTGTGCAGCTTGCGGCAGCGCGCCGGCCGGTTGGCGAACAGGCTCTCGAAGAACTGCACCGCGGTGGTGACCACCACCGGCACATCCCAGTTTTCCGCCGCCCGGCGCAGCTTGGCCAGACCATCGGCGCCGTCATTGCGATCACGGGTGCGGTCCCAGTCGAAACTGGCGTGATGTTCCAGCACGTCGGCGTCGCCGAGGATGGTGCGGAAGATGCCGGCGGTCTGCTCGATGATGGAGGTGTAGGGGATCACATAGATCACCCGCTTCAGGCCGTGGCGGACGGCATGATCGAGGGCGAAGGCGAGCGAGGCCAGCGTCTTGCCGCCCCCTGTCGGCACCGTCAGCGTGAACGGCCCGGGGGACAGGCCGGCTTTTGCCAGCACCGCATCCAGCACCTCCGCGCGGATGCGGTTGACGGGCGTGTCGGGGGCCTGTGCCCGCAGTTCCGCCAGATGGGCGAAAACCCGGTCCCTGAGCTCCGGCAGCGGGGTGTGTCCGCCGCGGGCGACGGCGCGGCCATCGGCGTCGGCATAGAAGCGTTCGGTTTCCAGAAAATCCGCGTCGGTGAGGCAGGAAAACAGCATCCGGGTGAGGAAGAAGAAGGAAAAGCCCGCGGTCTCCCGGTCCGGCACCAGCCCGCGCGGTGCCAGTGCGCGGGCGTCGGGGGGAGTGCCGACAAGGTCCTGCCAGCCGGCCGGCAGCTGCGGATTGTCGCGGCGCCAGAGCGTCAGCCGCTCGGTCAGCGCGGGGCCGTCGGCAAGGCCCGCATGATGGCCGGCGATGGCGGCTGCCATCGGTCGGGCCAGTACCGGCGCCCAGTGATCGAGGGCGAAGGCGGCACCGGCGGAGGAATGATCGACGCCACGGGGGCGCTCACCGCGGATATAGGCCTGGAACTCCGGCGCGAGCTTGCCGAGATCATGCAGACGGCCAGCGACGCGGGCAAGCTCGGCTACATGGAACGGCGCCGCGAAGCGGGCGGCGGTGTCGCCAACAGCCTCCAGATGCCGCCCGAGCGGCTCCCAGAGGGCCTCGGGCATATCGGGCACGGAATGGGCAAAACACGGACCCGCAGCCATCCATCCCTCCTCCGGGCGAGATTCCGGAGAGGAGGGTAGATCACCCGCCCTGATTGCCACAAGGCCACGCCACCGGCGACGGGATGAGGCCAGCAGAAATGGACGTGCCCGATCAGAGGTGTAACCACTTCGGGTCCAGGGATCGTTGAACGTCGCTTTCGGAGGGCGGCGACGTCGGTTCACCGAGCCGTTCGTGACGGTCCGGGCCCCAGGCCGCGGGTGTCCGCCTCGAGACCACCGGCGCGTGCTGGACGGGATCTTCTGGATCGCTCGCACCGGCTCCCAGTCGCGGGATCTGCCGGGGGGCTTCGGAAAATGGTCGCCGGTCTATCGCCAGTTCCGGCGCTGGATGCTGGCGGGCCTGTGTGATGTTTTCCTGAAAGTGCTCAACGATATCAAAGACGGCGACGAAAATGTGCAGATGATAGGCTCGACCATCATCCGGGCACATCCCTGTGTTG
This sequence comes from Segnochrobactraceae bacterium EtOH-i3, assembly GCA_050689115.1. Classification (GTDB taxonomy): domain Bacteria; phylum Pseudomonadota; class Alphaproteobacteria; order Rhizobiales; family Segnochrobactraceae; genus JBBSSF01. Next base: position 324,326 of record JBOGCN010000001.1, read on the forward strand.
CCGGCGCAAAAGAAAAACTCCGAGACAGGGTCTCGGGCGCACGGTGCGGGTCAGCACGTCGTGCGCCTGCTATCACACCACGAGGATATCGGCGCAGGTGAGGGCGAGGCCGGTGGAGAGGGTCGCGATCTGGGTTGCGGCCCCCGTGCCGGTGCCGTCGGCATCGTAGATGAGCGCCCCGGTGGCACTGTTGTAAATGACCCGGTCGGTCGCATCACCGGCCGATGCGCCGATCCGGAAGGCGTCGGCCGCAAGGGTTCCCTCCGCAAGCGTCGTGAAGACGCGGTTGTCGAGAACTAGCGTGTCGTCCGGGACCGAGAAATCCGTGATGCGATCGACACCGGCGATCGACAGCGTGTTTTCAAAGCGGAACTGATCCTGGCCGCTGCCACCGGTCAGCAGGTCCGTGCCGGAACCGCCGGCCAGCACATCGTTACCGGTGCCGCCTGACAGCGTGTCGGTACCGTTGCTTCCGTTCAGGATGTCATTGCCGTCGCCCCCCGAGAGGGCGTTGGCATGACGGTTGCCGATCAGCGTGTTGGCCAGCCCGTTGCCGGTTCCGTTGCGGGCAAAGTCCGTCAGCACCAGCCGCTCCAGATTGGCGCCGAGGGTGTAGCTCATCAGGGTCGAGGTGACCGTGTCCGTTCCGCTGTTCGCCAGCTCGACGATGATGTCGCCGCTGGAGTCGACAAGATAGGCGTCGTTTCCGGCCTCGCCCTCCATGCGGTCATTGCCGTCGCGGCCATCCAGCTTGTCATTGCCGGCGCCGCCCAGAAGCGTGTCGTTGCCGGCAAAGCCCGTCAGGATGTTGGCCAGGCCGTTGCCGACGATCATGTTGGCCAGGGCATTGCCGTTGCCTGTGGTCGCCGCGTTCAGGAGCACGAGGGACTCGACATTGTCCGCCAGCCGGTAGTCGACGGCCGCCGTCAGCGACACCCGATCTGCCGTGCCCTCGCCCGCCAGCTCGACGACGATGTCGGAGAGCGAGTCGACCACATAGGTGTCGGACTCGGTGCCGCCGACCAGGCTGTCATTGCCGGTTCCGCCATCCAGCTCGTCGGCGCCGGCGCCACCCAGAAGCGTGTCATTCCCCGCGCCGCCGGAAAGCCCGTTGCCGAGGGCGTTGCCGGTCAGCACGTTGTCGAGGCCATTGCCCGTACCGGTGAAGACACCGGGCGCGGTGGCATCGAGGATCATCCGTTCGACATTGTCGGCAAGGGTGTCGCCGCTGACCAGCGCGACGACGGTGTCATCGCCACCGCCGGCGGCTTCCACGATCTGGTCGCCGACATCATCGACCAGATAGCGGTCATTGCCGGCCCCGCCGATCAGGCTGTCGATGCCGGCACCGCCGGAAAGCGTGTCGTCCCCGCCACCGCCGCTCAGGGTATCGGCTCCGCCCAGGCCGGAGAGGGTGTTGCCGAGGCCGTTGCCGGTCAGGAGGTTGGCAAGCCCGTTGCCGCTCATCGCCAGACCGCTGGAGACGAGAAGACCGGTCTCGATCTCGGCGCCGAGGGTGAAGGCCGCCAGACCCGAGTTCACCTGGTCGATGCCGCCGCCGGGCAGCTCCACCTGGATCGCCGTCGCGCTGCCCACCACATAGACATCATTGCCGGCGCCCCCGACGAGGCTGTCGGTTCCCGCCCCGCCCGAAAGCGTGTCGTTGCCGGCCCCGCCGATCAGGGTGTCGTTACCGTCCAGGCCGGTGAGGCTGTTGGCAAGCGCGTTTCCGGTCAGGGTGTTGTCGGCGGCATTGCCGGTTCCGGCAAGCGCGGAGCCGGCAAGGACGAGATTTTCCAGATTGGTCGCGAGAACCACACCGTCGATCGTGGTGGAAACGGTGTCCGTGCCCTCGGCCGCCAGCTCGGTGATGGTGTCGGTGCCGCCGGCGAGGACATAGAGATCATTGCCGGCGCCGCCGAACAGGCTGTTGCTGCCGCTGCCCCCCGAAAGCGTGTCGTCGCCGGCGCCGCCCGCCAGCGTGTCGGTGCCATCGTCCCCGGCGAGAGAGTCGTTTCCCCCGAGACCGCTCAGGCTGTCATTGCCGGCCCCGCCGGACAGGGTATCGTCAAAAGCGCCCCCGGACACCACATCCTTGCCGGCGCCGCTCCTCAGGTCCAGCCGCTCGATGCCGGCCAGCACGGTGCCATCGCTGAGGGTGACCGGATCCGCAAGCGCGAGCGTGAGCGCCACGGCCAGGCCCGACCGGTCCAGCACGGCAAGGTCGATGCCCGCGCCCCCGTCCAGCCGGTCCACCCCGGGGCCGGCGTCGAGGGTGTCGTTGCCGTCGAGCCCCTTCAGCGTGTCGTTGCCGGGACCGCCATCAAGACTGTCGTCGAAGGCCCCGCCGACAAGGGAGTCGTTGCCGGATCCCGAGGTGATGCGCAGCGCCTCGAAGCCGGTGAGCACCGTACCGTCGTTGAAGGTCATGGGATCGCCGACGCTGGCGATGAGCGCCGTGGTCAGGCCGGCGCGGTCCAGCACCACGGTGTCGATGCCGGCGCCGCCGACCAGACTGTCGACGCCAAGGCCGCCGGAGATCGTGTCGTTGCCGTCGCCCCCGATCAGGGTGTCGTTGCCGGAATTGCCGGCGAGACTGTCGGCCAGGGCCCCGCCGACCACGGAATCATTGCCCGAGCCGCCGGAGAAGCGCAGCGCCTCGATGGCGTTGAGATAGGTGCCGTCGCTGGCATAGACCTGCGCGGCCAGCACCAGCGAGAAGGCGGTGCCCATGGCCGAGCGGTCGAGCACGGCGATGTCGGTGCCGAGATCGCCATAGAGGCTGATGGTCCGGCTGTCGCCGCCGGGAATGCGGGTCGACAGCAGGAGATCGTCGCCGGCATCGCCGAACAGTCCGCCGGAGCCGGTGCCGAGATCGAGGGTGTCATTGCCGGCGCCGCCCAGGATGGCGTCCTGCCCGCCGCCGCCGCTGATGGAATCGTCGCCCTCGCGGCCGCGCAGCGTGTCATCCAGCGCGCCGCCGGCCAGCGTGTCGCTGGCGCGGCTGCCATCCAGCAGGATCCGCTCGACGCCAAGAAGCACCGTGCCGTCGGACGCCACCGTGCTGGCGGACAGCGCCAGCGTGAACGGCGTGAGCAGGAGGCTGCGGTCAAGGGTGACGATGTCCGTTCCCGCCCCGCCCTCCACCCGGTCGATGCCGGCGCCGGCCGCCAGACTGTCGTCGCCGCCATTGCCGATCAGCGTGTCGTTGCCGTCGTCGCCATAGAGGGTGTCAGCGATGGCCGAGCCGGTGAGGCTGTCATCGCCGAGTCCGCCCGAAAGCACCGCGCCGCCGAAGCTGTCGGTCAGGGTGTCGTTGCCGGCATCCCCATAGTAGCCGGCACCCGAGCTGGCGGCGGTGGTGGACAGCAGGTCGTCGCCTTCGCCGCCCCGGTACTGGCCGCCAGCGCTGCCACCGATCAGGGTATCGTTGCCGGCCTCGCCGTTGAAGAAGCCGTAGCCACTGGCGACCAGGCTGTCATTGCCGGCGCCGGCATAGAGCGCGGTGCTGCCGGCGAGTCCAAGGAGGGTGTCGTTGCCAGTGCCAGCCGTCAGGTTCAGCCGCTCGATCGTGGTCAGCACGGTGCCGTCGCCCAGCGTCACCTGCGTACCGGACAGCACCATCCTGAGGGCGCCGGCATAGAGCCCGCGGTCGACGATCGCCGTGTCGATGCCATCGCCGCCGGTCACGCTGTCGATGCCAATGCCGGTTTCCAACCAGTCGTCTCCGGCCCCGCCCAAGAGGGTGTCGTTGCCATCGCCGCCGACCAGACTGTCGGTGCCGTCGCCGCCGTCGAGAAGGTCGTTGCCGGCGAGGCCCCGCAGGGTGTCGTTGCCGCCGAGGCCATAGATCGTGTCGGCATCATTGGCGATGACGGGCTGAAGCGCGTCGGAATTGGCGGTGCCGGTGATGACGGCCATGGCAAGAGTCCCTTCGGACGGACGAGTCAGGGAGGCGGATGGCCGCACGGGCAGACCTAATCCGACGGAACGGTCCGGAAGCCGGTGGTGACCCTTGCATCGCGGTGCATCCGGCCTCAGGGTGCAGGCATAGATGCCGGGGGCGACGCTGGAAAAACAGTCCCCGGGGAGGGAGCTCGCACCGTCTTCGGAGGCGGGCGGAGAGGTCGCCGGTGTCGAAGCAGGTCCGCAAATGGCATGAGCTGTCGCTGCTGTGCCGCTCCGGAGCGGGACTGGCGGCCATCACACCGCAGGTCTGCCGTCTGCTGCGCGAACTCGTGGGCGCGGATGCCGCGGCCCTGTTCTGGATGAACGCGGAGGGTCTGCCCGACGGGTTCTATCATGAGGACTCGCCGGCTTCCGTCCGGGAGGTCTTCCTCAACGCGTTTCGCGAGCTGTTCATCGGTCCGGCCGAGCTCAACGTCGCCATGCTCGCGCAGATGCGCGGCCGGCGGGGCGGTCATCTGCTCGCCCCGGGGCAGGACTATTATCGCTCCAACACATTCAACATGCTGGTGCGGGCAAGCGGGCACCAGCACTCGCTGGACCTGCGTATCGACATTGACGGGCAGGCGCGGGCGATCGTGCTGCTGTTCCGCGCGCCGCCGCACGCCTTCACCGAAGCGGATCTGGCCACCCTGTCGCGTGCCTCCGATCCCGTTTCCCAGGCCCTGAAGCTCCATGCCGAGGGCGACGACTGGGCCATCGCGGAGCCCCCCGGCCATCTCCTGGTAGCGGCCGATGGCAGCCGGATCCTGATGGCCACGACGCGCGCGGAGGAGCTCATCCGCACAAGCAACCGGGTTGGTGCCGGCATCGCCCTGACCGGTCCGCTGGAAGCGCCGCCGGCCTTCGTCGCGGATCTCGTGCGGGGATGTGCCGGTGCGGGCCCCGCGGAAGGCACCGTGCCGGTGCCGTCCGGCCGGCTGCGCGCGACAGTGGAGCCGATGCGCGCGCCGGGTGCTGGCGCGGCCGCCACACTGGTGGTGCTGGCGCTGGAAACGCCGCGCCATCTGGCCCGGCTCGACCGGGTGCTGGCCCTCGACCTCTCGCCGCGCCGGCGCGAGCTCGCGCTGGCGGCCGCCCGCGGTGAGAGCCGGCGCGATGCGTCAACCCGGTTGGGGGTTAGCGAGGAGGCGATGAAGAAGCACCTCGCCATCGTCTATGCCGCGACCGGCACCCATTCCTGGGAGGAGCTGACCGCCTTTTTCGCCTGATGGCCGGTTCCGACGGGTGGTGCAGTGGTGCCCCCCCGGCATATGGGAGGGGGCCGAAGGTGCTTCCCAAAGGGGGGCGGCATCTTCGGCCCTACACCACGGGGGGGATCAAGCGACCCCATTTCCGGGGCCTCTCCTATCTCCTGAGCCCGCCTCTGCCGGGGACTGTTCGTGGCACTCCGCCGTGATTTTGCGACCAAAGTCGCGATCAGGCCTTCGGCGACCAGTCCTCGACCTTCAGGCCGAAGCCTTCCAGGCCGAGATAGCGCCGCGGGCGGCTGGAGACGACCTTGATGGAGGAGATACCGAGATCCTTCAGGATCTGGGCGCCGATGCCGACCTCGCGCCACTCGTCGGCCCGCACATTGGCGGACTCGTGATGCTCCGCCTCGGTCACCGCGTCGCGCGGCCGGGTCACGCCCTTGCCGACGCCGACGGCGCCCTCGCGCAGATAGACCAGTACGCCGCAGCCATGGCTGGCGATCTGGGCCAGCGAGCGCTCGATCTCGCGCTCCTTGCCGAACACGTCGTCGATCACCGACTCCAGCTTCAGCCGCACCGGGATGCCGGAGCCGTGGCGGATGTCGCCGAAGACCAGGGCGACATGGTGCATGGGATCGAACGGGGTGCGATATTCCACCGCCCGCACGGTGCCGACCGGGGTTTCCACCGGGAACTCGGCCACCCGCTCCACCAGACGCTCGTTGCGCTGGCGCCAGGCGATGAGATCGGCCACGGACACCTTCTTCAGGCCGTGGGTTTCGGCAAAGGCGGTCACCTGGGGGCCGCGGGTGACGGTACCGTCATCGTTGACCAGCTCGCAGATGACGCCGATGGGCGGCAGACCGGCCAGCTTGCACAGGTCCACCGCGGCCTCGGTATGGCCGGAGCGCACCAGCACGCCGCCATCCCGGGCAATCAGCGGGAAGATGTGGCCGGGGCGGGTGAAATCCTCGCCGGCGGCATTCGGGTTGGCCAGCGCCCGCACGGTGGCGGCGCGGTCATCGGCGGAAATGCCGGTGGTGGTGCCATGGCGATAGTCGATGGACACCGTGAAGGCGGTGGTGTGGGCGGAATCGTTCTCGGCCACCATGGGGGCGAGGTTCAGCCGGCGGGCTTCGGCCCGGGGCATCGGCGCGCACACGATGCCGGAGGTGTGGCGGACGATGAAGGCGATCTTGTCCGGCGTGGCATGAACGGCGGCGACGATCAGGTCGCCTTCGCCCTCGCGGTCATCATCATCGGTGACGACGACGATTTCGCCCCGCTCGAAGGCGCGCAGCGCCTCGGCGACCCGTTCGATATCGGAAGTCATGGGAAGTCTCCTCAGGCGCCGGTGTAGGGGGCGCCGATCTGGGCCCGGTGGCGCAGGAAATGATCGGCGAGCACGAGGGCGAGCATCGCTTCGCCCACGGGCACCGCGCGGATGCCGACACAGGGATCGTGCCGGCCCTTGGTCATCACCTCCACCTCCTCGCCGCCGCGGGTGACGGACCGGCGGGGCGTGAGGATGGAGGAGGTGGGTTTCACGGCAAAGCGGGCCACCACCGGCTGGCCGGTGGAGATGCCGCCGAGGATGCCGCCGGCCTTGTTGGACAGGAACACCGGCTTGCCATCGTTGCCGAGGCGCATTTCGTCGGCATTCTCCTCGCCGGAGAGACAGGCGGCGGCAAAGCCGGCGCCGATTTCCACGGCCTTCACCGCATTGATCGACATGAAGGCGGAGGCGATGTCCTGGTCGAGCTTGCCATAGACAGGCGCCCCCCAGCCGGCGGGCACGCCCTCGGCCACCACTTCCACGACGGCGCCGACGGAGGATCCCGCCTTGCGCACGCCGTCGAGATAATCGCTCCACACCGCCGCCATTTCAGCATCCGGACAGAAGAACGGATTGTTTCCGATTTCTGTCCAGTCCCAGCGGTCGCGGTCGACGGCATGGGGGCCGATCTGCACCAGCGCGCCGCGAATCGCCACGCCGGGAATCACCTTGCGGGCGACCGCGCCGGCGGCCACCCGGGCCGCCGTCTCGCGCGCCGAGGAGCGCCCGCCGCCGCGCGGATCGCGCAGGCCATATTTGGCGTCGTAGGTGTAGTCGGCGTGCCCCGGCCGGTAGCGGTCGGCGATCGCCGCATAATCCTTGGAGCGCTGGTCGGTGTTGCGGATGAGGAGGCCGATCGGCGTGCCAGTGGTCAGGAAGCCGCCGTCGGTCGCCGGATCGTCGATGACACCGGACAGCACCTCCACTTCATCCGGCTCGCGCCGCTGGGTGGTGAAGCGCGACTGGCCCGGCCGGCGGCGGTCCAGCTCGGCCTGGATGTCGGCGGTCGTCAGCGCGATCCCGGGCGGGCAGCCATCCACGACGCAGCCAAGCGCCGGGCCATGGCTTTCGCCAAAGGTGGTGAAGCGGAACAGGTGGCCGAAGCTGTTGTGGGACATGGGAGACGCAAGCTCCGGTCGGACAGGGAAACGGGCGCCTGCAAGGGCATGGCCCCGGAGGCGGATCGGGCTCCTGATTAGGACCTTGCGGCCGGCCGGTCAAATCGTCGCGACCGGGGGCGGAGGGGACTGGCCGCGACGGTGTCGCGCGGGTAGCGTCTCTTGCCATGTGGCGGGTTCGTGCCATGGTTCCCGCCGAGGGGCGGCTCGTGTCCGCTGCCCCGTCAGATCAAGAGTCCGGGATCAGAAGGAGAGGCCCATGTGCACGCTCGACGGATGCGGTGCCGACGACACCCGCCCGCCGCTGGTGATCGCGCCGACCGATCGGCGCGCCTTCGTGCTGGGGCTGGCGAGCCTGCCGCTTGCGGCCGTTCTCGCTGATCCGGCGCTGGCCCAGATCGCCACCGCCGTTGCCACCGAGACCGTGCGGATCAAGACCCCTTCGGGTCAGGAGATCGAGGCGGCCGTGGCGCGCCCTGCCGCCGGCGAGACCGAGAAGCCCCCGGCCATCATCCTCATCCACGAATGGTGGGGCCTCAACGACCAGATCAAGGCCGTGGCGGTGGAGCTCGCCAACATGGGCTATCTGGCGGTGGCGGTGAACCTGTTCGGCAAGCCCGCAGCGACCGATCCTGCGGCAGCCAAGGCGCAGGTCTCGGCCGTTGATGCGGCGGCGGCCACCGAGGCGCTGGTCACCTGGGTGGAATGGGCCAAGAACCCGGCCCGCTCCACCGGCAAGGTGGGCGTCATGGGCTGGTGCTTCGGCGGCGGCTGGGCCCTCAACACGGCGCTGGCCACCCCGGTGGATGCCACGGTGATCTATTATGGCAACGTGGCCAAGACCGCCGACCAGCTGAAGACCCTTCAGGGTCAGGTGCTCGGCCAGTTCGGAACGCTGGACAAGAGCATCACCAAGGAGATGGTCGACGGCTTCGAGGCGGCGATGAAGACGGCCGGCAAGGCCGACCAGCTCACCGTCTACTGGTACGAGGCCGACCACGCCTTCGCCAATCCGACCGGCGCCCGCTATGACGCGCTGGATGCGGATCTGGCTTGGCAGCGCACGTCGGACTTCCTCGCCCAGAACCTGCAGAAGATGTGAGACCCGCGCGGGGGAGGCGGCCGGAGACGGCCGGTTCCTGCGCGTGAGGGCCGCGCCTCAGCGCCGGGCGTCGTCCCGGTCACTGCGGGGGCGATAGACGCCGGTGGCGGGGTCGATCTCCAGGGTCTCGGCGGCGGGATCCCGGGCCGGGCCCTGCCGTCCGCGGCGCATGCGTGCGGCCCGGGCGGCCTCGCTCTGGCGCAAACGCTCGCCCACCCGCTTCACCTCCCGGCGCATCATCAGCCACACCACGAACAGCGCGGCGGCTCCGATCACGAGCAGGATGCGTCCCATGGGATGCAGTGTCCTTCTTCCGGCAGGCGAGAGGGGCCCCCAAGGGGCCGTGGTCCCCATGATATGGGGGCACCGGGTGCGGATTCCAGCAGAGACCGCATCAGGGCCCTGACGGGCTGTGGACTGTTAGCGGGAAGCGCCTGGTCTCAGAGCCCGTGGCGGGACCACCAGCCGCGGGCCTCCAGCGCCGACAGCACGCCGGCGGTCAGTTCCGCCGGGTCGTGTGCCCGGGCGCCGAGGCCGAGGCGCAGGAAGCCGCGCTTGCGCGGGCCGACGGGCTTCAGCACCACATCCTTGCCATAGCGCTCTTCCAGCACCGCCCGGGGATAGCCGATGCCATCGGCCAGGCCGAGGGAAATGGCGCGGGCGCCGGTCCAGAACAGGCCGGAGAACAGATCCGGATCCTCGGCCAGCCGGCTGCCGCGACGCTCCCGCACGAGCGCGATGAAGCCGGCATGGATTTCCGCCTGCAGCGCTTCCAGATGGGCGACATCTTCCGGCCGCTCGGGGGAGAAGGGATCCAGGATCGCCTTGCGGGTGCCGGCGGTGTGCACCCGACGCTCGATGCCGAGGCGGTCAATCAGGCCCTTGAGGCCGAAGCCCTGGGAAATCACGCCGATGGAGCCGACCACCGAGGCGGCATCGACGAAAATCTCGTCGCCGGCCACCGCGATCATGTAGCCGCCGGAGGCTGCGACATCTTCGCAGAACACCAGTACCTTGCGGCCGTGGCGGTCGGCAAGCTGGCGGATGCGGTCGTGGATGAGCCGCGACTGCACCGGCGAGCCGCCGGGAGAGTTGATAACGACGGCCACCGCCGCCGCCTTCTTCATGGAGAAGGCGGCCTCCAGAGGCGCCTCGACCCGGGCCAGCGACAGGCCCGGCCGGAAGGGTGTGCCATCGGCGCCGATGATGCCGGTCAGCCGCACCACGGGAACCACGGGCGCCCGCACGAACAGCTTCGACAGGGGCAGCGCCATGGTTTCTCTCCGTCCGGGGGGGATCACATGAAAACGGCCGGGCGATCACCGTCCGGCCGGAAAGCGGGGGTGTCGATGCGGGAAGCATCAACACCGAGGGGAGAATGCACCGATCAGGGCTTCGGCGCCGGGGTGCCGGTGGCCTTGCGCTGCTCGTCGATGAGCTTCTGGCGGGCGGCCTCGGCCTTCTTCTGCAGCTCTTCCTGCAGCTTCTGCTGCTGCTTCTGCAGCTCCGCCGGCTCGATGGCCGGGCCATCATAGACCTTGCCGAAGCCCTTCAGCGACAGATTGAAGGAAACCGGCTTGGCCTGCTGGTTGATAACGGTGAGGCCGAGCTGGTTGCCCTTCTTCAGGGAGGCGATCAACGCGTCCGGAGCCGGCATGTCGGCATAGCAGGCGTTCGGGAAGCAGACCGTATACTTGGCAGTATCCGGCTTGTTCTTGTCGACGGTGACCCGCAGGCCCGGCTGCAGCAGCATGCCCGGGGGCACGGCGATCAGCATGGAGCGGTTCTTGTCGCCCGAGACCTCGCGCACGGCGATGGAGGCGAGGAACTGGCCATTGTCGGTGCGCAGCTCCTGGGTCACCAGGCAGATGGTCTTCTTCGACTGGGCGTCCGTGTTGCAGATCTTGATCCACGGGCTGTCGCTGTTCGCCTGCTGGGCGGCCGCGGGGCCGGCGGTTGCCGCCAGCGCCACCAGCGCGCCGGCCAGCCAGCGCCCCTTGCCCCCGAAGATATCAGAAATCGTCCGCGCCATCTGGACCCCGTCGTGTTCGCTCGGAAGGAGGCGCGCCGCGATCGGCGGACGGGCCTCGTCAAATTCGAAAATCGGCTGCGTCGGAGCCGCGTCGGCCCCACGTGCTTCCTCTGTCGCCAGACTTGGGCGACATGGTGTCGAACGGGGGCGGCTTCCGGGCGCGCAGCGTTGATTAACCCTATTGGCCGGCCTTTTCCAGTGTGCCCCATGCAGGGGCTGGACACGGGGACGATGCGCCGCGCACCTGCATGTCCTGTCCCCTGTGGCCTGCTCGCTCACGGACTGGCTCGAAATGGCCGGCCCGACAGGCCCCCGACCGAGGAGAACAATCGCCATGCGCAGCATCGGGGTGGACGTCGTCGCCGACGTGATTTGTCCGTGGTGCTATCTCGGCCTGCGGCGTCTTGAGGCAGCCGCGCGCCAGGTGCCATCGGTCACGCTCGCCCTGCGCTGGGTGCCGTTCTTTCTGGAGCCGGACCTGCCGCCCGAAGGCGTCGACTATCGCGCCCATATGGTCGCCCGTTTTGGCGATGCGGAAAAGTTCGACCGGGTGAACGCCAGCCTCACGGCTCTCGGCCGGGAGGAGGGCATCGCCTTCCGCTTCGACCGGGTGAAGCGGATCCCGAACACCCTCGATAGTCACCGCCTGATTCGCTGGGCCGCGGTGGAGGGCAAGGCCAACGCCCTCGTGGACGCGCTGCAGGATCTCTATTTCTGCCGCGGCGCGGACCTGTCCAAGCGCGAGACCCTGCTGCGCGCCGCCCGGGAGGTCGGGCTGGACGGGCCTCTGATCGAGCGTCTGCTGGAGGGGGAGGCTGACCGGGCCGAGGTGATTGCCGAGGCCGCGGATATCCGCCGGCGCGGCGTCACGGGCGTGCCCACCTTCATCATCGCCGGCCGTTATGTGCTGGTCGGGGCCCGGGAGGCGGGGGAAATCGCCCGCCTGCTCGATCAGGTGGCGGCCGAGGGCTGATGTGTGTGTCGGCCGGAGGGCGTCTCCGGCCGGTGCCGTCATGGATCCGGGATGGTGCTGCCGCCCCGGATCCCGGCTCGGGTTTCGATGACCTCAGCTCTCGATGATGATGCGCGGCGCCGGCCGGCGCTGGGGGGCGCCGGAAATGGCCGCCTGCACGCCGCGGGCAAGGTCGCGGAAGGCGAGCGCCGGGGCGCCCGTCGGATCCGACACCACCACCGGCGTGCCGGCATCGGATTTCTCGCGCACCACGAGGGCCAAGGGAATCTCGCCGAGGAAGGGCAGGTCGAGCTTTTCCGCCTCGCGTCGCACGCCGCCATGGCCGAACACGTCCGACCGGCCGCCGCAATGGGGGCAGACGAAGGTGGACATGTTTTCCACCAGGCCGAGGATCGGCACTTCCACCTTGCGGAACATCTCCAGCCCCTTGCGCGCATCCAGCAGCGCCAGATCCTGCGGCGTGGAAACGATGACCGCGCCATCGAGGGCGATGGTCTGGGAGAGGGAGAGCTGCACGTCGCCGGTGCCGGGGGGCATGTCGATGATGAGCACGTCCAGCGGCGCCCAGGCGCAGTCGAACAGCATCTGGCGCAGCGCCGAGACCAGCATCGGCCCGCGCCACACCATCGGCGTGTCGTCATCCACCAGGAAGCCCATGGACATCGCCTTGATGCCGTGGGCGATGTGCGGGATCATCTTGCGGTTCTCGCCCAGCGCCGGCTTGCCGGAAACGCCGAGGAGCCGCGGGATCGACGGGCCGTAGATATCGGCATCGAGAATGCCGACCCGCAGGCCGAGGGCGTGCAGCGCCAGCGCCAGATTGACCGACACCGTGGACTTGCCGACGCCGCCCTTACCCGAGGCAACCGCCACCACATGGGCGACGCCAGGCACCGAGGTGCGCGCCGGAGCGCCGCCGGGGGCGGCCGGACGGGCGGGGGGAGCGCCGGGCTTGCCCGGGGCCTTCTCGGCGGTCAGCGCGATCATGGCGCGTTCCACGCCGGGCACGGCGGCCACCGCCTTTTCCACTTCGCGCCGGAACGGCTCCAGCCGGGCGGCCTTGTCGGCCGGCACGGTGATCGAGAAGGCGACACGGCCATCGGACACGAAAACATCGGACAGCAGACCGAGCGAGACCAGATCGCCCTTGCCATCCGGACCGGGCATCCGGGAAAGACGGGCAAGAACGGCCTGACGGATGGTGTCGCTCATGGCGGGCATTCTCCGGGGGGTGATTCGGACCCGCCGATTTCTAGCCCGATTTTCTTCCGGGTCGAGAGCCAATCGGGCCAAGGGGGCGTGTCGTCGGCGTCGCGTTCACCGGGGCACGGGGGAACGCTAGAATGAACATGCGCTGGAAGGCGCGAAGCGGACGGGCCGGGGCGGGGAGAAGGCCATGCACTTTCTGACGTGGGCGGACTGGGTTGCGCTGGCGCTGTTCTGGCTGGCGTGGCTCACGCACGCGGTGGTGATCGACATCAGCCCGCTGCGGCATCGCTGCCTGTCGCGGCTGATGGATCAGCAGCGGCGAAACTGGATCCGCGTCATGGCCGGGCGGGAACAGCGCATCATGGATGCCAGCATCATGAACGGTCTGCAGAACGGCACGGCTTTCTTCGCCTCCACCACCATGATCGCCATCGGCGCCGCCTTCACCCTGCTGAACGCCAGCGACCAGCTGGTGCAGGTGTTTTCCGATGTCACCAGCGCGGAGCTGCACTCGGTGCGGCCGATCTGGGAGGCGAAGGTGATCGTGCTGATGCTGGTCTATGCCTACGCCTTCTTCAAGTTCGGCTGGTCCTACCGGCTGTTCAACTATGCCGCCATCCTGATCGGCGCGGTGCCGCCCGCCGCGGAGCGCCACACCCCGGCCTGGGAGGATGGTATCAAGCGCGCCACCGAGATGACGGTTTCGGCCGGCAGCAACTTCAACCAGGGCATGCGCGCCCTGTTCTTTTCCATCGGCTATTTCGGCTGGTTCGCCGGCCCCGGCGTCTTCATCGGCACCACGCTTCTGACCTTCACCGTGCTGATGCACCGCCAGTTTTCCGGCGGGCGCACGCTGATGGTGGGGCCGGAGAGAGATCACACGCAGTCCGGATCCGGTGTCAGCCGGTAGACCTCCACCGCTTCGGGAAAACCGCGCGGCCAGAAGCCGCCGGCCGGGATAGCCTGCTCGGGCACCAGTGCGGCCATTTCGGCCGAGAGGGTGACGAGGGCACCGATCGACTTGCCGTGATATTCCAGCCGGCTCGCCAGATTGACCGCCGGGCCGATGACCGTGAAATCCAGGCGCGAGAGGGCGCCGATGTTGCCATAGAACACGTCGCCGACATGGAGCGCGAAGCCGCAGGCCAGATGCGCCGAGGACGGATGGCGCGGACAGCCGACGCCGAGGGTCTTCAGGGTCTGGCGGGCAGCGGCTGCGGCCCGGGCGGCGGCGGCTGGCGCATCGGCTTCGGTCGCGAACGGGAACACGGCCAGCACGCCGTCGCCGATGAACTTCAGCACCTCGCCGCCATGGGTCTCCACCGCCGAGGCGACGGCATCGAAATAATGGTTGAGCACGTCCAGCAGCATCGGCCCGTCCAGCCGGTTGGACAGTTCCGTGAAGCCGCGCAGGTCGGCAAACGCGATCACCGCCCGGATGGTCTCGCCATCGCCGCGGCGGACTTCCCCCTTCAGCACCCGGTTGGCCGCCAGCGGCCCGACATAGGTGTCGAGCAAGGTGTGGCTCATGGATTTCAGCCAGAACAGCTCCAGCACCACCGACAGCGGCCGCGCCATGGCACGGAAGAAGGCCAGATGCGCCTCGGAGAACCCGCCAGGCGCCCGCGTCGTGATGGTGACGCTCTTCGGCCAGCTCTCGGGCAGGCTGGCCGGCATCGCATAATAATCGGTGGCGCCACGGGCCCGGAGGTCCGGGATGATGCCGAATTCCCCCGGCTCAGGCTCCGGCCCGATCGGATTGTGAATGGTCTTGCCGTGCTCGTAGACCACCTTCAGCGGGCTGAGTTTGTAGGGGGTCTCCAGCTCCGGGGTAGCCGGGAACAGATGGGTGCGGGTGGCGCCGTCATCGGTCCAGATGCGCATGGCCGCCCGCACGCTGGGGTGCAGCAGCGGCGAGCCGGTGGTGAAGCGCCACACCGGAATGCCCGCCGCATTCATGCGCTCGCACAGCCCACTCACCGTTTCCGAGAGATCGCCGATGGCGGGCGCCGTGTCGCGCAGCCAGTCGAGCACGTCCGCCGGCGTCATGGGCGGCAGCACGGGGCGATCGGCGGGGGCGGTGGCCGGATCGGGCAGGAGCGGAAAGACCGTCATCGGAGGAGGCGTCCGGAGCGGACCCGCAGGCAGCCCCGCCCGTCCCGAGGGGGAGAGGCAGAGGGGGCTGGGCCGGGGGCGCGAAGGGAATGGGGGCGGGTCCGCCGCGATGGACTGCGGCGGACCCTGTCTGGTGCCCAAGATAGGAAGCCGCCCCCGATGAGCCAAGGGGGGTCAATCCCAGACCGGAGCGAAGGCGGGGTTCACCTGCCGCCCGTCGGGACGGGCAAGCGCCGCGATCCGCGCCATTTCATCGGCCGTCAGGGTGAGGGCGAGGGCGCCCAGATTTTCCTGCAGCCGTTCGGCATGGGCGGTCTTGGGGATGACCACGACGCCCGGATGGTTGAGGCTCCAGGCAAGCGCGATCTGGGCCGGCGTTGCGCCATGGGCCCGGGCAATCTCCGTCACCACCGGCTCGGTGATGAGGTTGCCATGGCCGAGAGGGCGATAGGCCGTCAGCGCGACGCCCAGATCCCGGGCCGCCATCAGCAGTCGGGTCTGGTCGAGATAGGGGTGAAACTCCACCTGATCCGTGGCGACCGGCTCGTCACAGGCAGCCATCGCCTCGCGCAAAAGGGTGGAGGGGAAGTTGGCGACGCCGATCGCCCGGGTGAGGCCGCGGCGCTTGAGGCCGGCCAGCGCCGGCATGGTGCGGGCAAGCGGCACCGCGCGGTTCGGCCAGTGGACGAGCAGCAGGTCCAGCCGGTCCAGGCCAAGGCGGGCAAGGCTCGCCTCGGTGGCGCGCACGAAATCATCGGGCTCCAGCCGGTCGAACCAGATCTTGGTGGTGACGAACAGTTCGTCCCGGGGCACGCCGCTCATGCGGATGCCGGCGCCGACTTCGGCCTCGTTGCCATACATGGTGGCGGTGTCGATGTGGCGATAGCCGGCGCCGATGGCGGTGGCGACGAGATCCGACCCGACTTCGCCGCCGAGCTGGTAGGTGCCGAGGCCGAGAACCGGAATATCGACGCCGCCCGAGGAGATGGTGCGCATGGGGGCCACTGCTGCGACGGCCGGGCGCGGGATGTCGAGGGTGTGCATGACTTCCTCCCGTCTTCCGGCCGTCTTCTGAAGGACAGCGGCGGCCGGCAGGTCCGGGCTCGACCGGGCAAGGCGTCGGCGTGGGGAAGGCGCCCTCCGGCTCGGCCGGATCTTGTTGTGGCGGCCGGATCCTGTCCGGCCATTGGACTGAGGATGGGGCCGCCGGCCCGCCGCCACAAGGGGAAAGCAGGGGGAAAGCGGTCGGGTGCCCGAAAAGTGTTCCCGTCTCGCGTCCGCGTGAGGCCTGCGCCGAGGCAGCGCCGATCCTGTGGTTGGGGATACCCGGCTGCGCGGTCCGGGATTCGCCCGCGCCACCATCAGATTCGAGGCCGGCTCCCCTTCGATTCGTGCCCGAGGGGGCTGGAGAGATACCGGGAGGATCATTTTCCGAACGGGCGAAACCCCGCGGTTCTCCTCGGATTGAGGCGGGCCGGCGGCGGGCCGGAGCTTGGCGGCCGGGCAGGGGGCTTGACCCTCCGGCCGGGCCCCGCCTATAAGCCGCCTCACCGAAACGGCGCCGCCAGACGGCAGCGCTCAACGGCGGATGGGTGTGTAGCTCAGTTGGTAGAGCAGCTGACTCTTAATCAGCGGGTCCACAGTTCGAGCCTGTGCTCACCCACCATTTTCTCTTCTGCCCAGCAGATGACAGACCCGGAGTGGCTGCCACATGGCGGTCACGGCCGGGTTTTCTGCTTTTCGCGCCCGGCCATGGGCCGGCCCGACCGCCTCCGGCGCGCGCGTCCCCCCTGTCGATCCAGCTTTTCCGGAGTCTTTCCGCCGATGACGACGCCCCGTCGTCCTTCAGCCTTCCTTAACGACGTTCCGTCATCTTTGCCTGCGGGCGGCGCCAGCGGGATGGACCGTGGCAGCCGGTCTCCAGCGACAAGAAGAAGCCCGGCCGATTCGCGGCCGCATCTTCAAGCGAGGGAAGAAACCATGCGCGGCTTCTCTGCGGATGACTTCGGTCCGGTCCGGGGTGTGGCCGGACAGCTTCTCGGGCGGGTGACGGCCCGGCCGGTGCGCACGATCGCCATTGCCGGCGGTGTGGTGATGGTCGGCCTGATCATCGCCAATGCTGTGGTGATGCAGCACGAGCGCCATCCGGCGCCGATCTATGCCACGCGGCCCTTCTCCACCACCACGGTGGCGGTCGGCCCGCGCACCGGCATCACCACCACCCGGAGCCCGGCCGCGACCCAGACCAGCGCCGAGGCGCCGCCGGAACCCCATGTGGTGATCGACGGTCCGGCGGTGGAAAAGGCCCGGATTGCTGCCATTCAGGATGCTCTGTCCAAGCGGGGCCTCTATGCCGGCAGCGTCGATGGCCGCACCGGCCCGAAGACGGCGTCCGCCATCCGCAATTTCGAGACCCAGTCCGGCTTTGCCCCGACCGGCCAGCCGAGCCCGGCGGTTGCCCAGGCCCTTGGCATCGACGATGCCGTGTGGCTCTCCAAGGCAGCCGACGATCAGGCCGCGGCCGAACGCACCCGCATCGCCAAGGCCCAGAAGGCCCTGTCGGCGCTGGGCTATGGCCCGCTGAAGGCCGATGGTCGCCCGGGCAACGAGACCGTCAACGCGGTGCAGCGCTTCGAGCTGGATCAGGGGCTGCCGGTCACCGGCAACATCGACGACCGGCTGCTCGTGCGGCTGCTCGAAGCCGACACCATGGCGATCAACTGATGACCGGGAGCATTTCCCGATCGCTCCGGCGCATCGGAAAATGCTCTCGTCCCTGAGGACCTGCATTTTTCTCCCGCGACCGGATTTCATGTCGGGTGGAAGTGCGTGCGCGGGCCGGGAATATCGATGCGTCTGACCTCGGCCTTCTATGTCTCGGCCCTGATCCGCACCCTCGACGGGCGCGGCATCCCGGCGGTTGTCGCCCGGCGCGGGGCGACGGAGGCCGGCGCGGTGTTCGTGCGCGTCAACCGGCTCGACCGCACCGCCGACCTCTATGCGCCGGCGCCGCAGATGTCCTTTGAGGCCGGCGAGAGCGACGATCGCCTGTTCGAGCGCGTGCTGGAAGCCCAGCCGGAGCCCGATGTGAGCGCCCGGCTGGCCTCGGAAATCCGCTTCGATTCCGATCTGTGGATTGTCGAGATCGACGATCGCAACGGCGCGGTGCCCGTGCCGCTGGCCAAGATCTGATCTCCTAATACCAAGCGCACGAAGTGCCGACCGCACCGCGCGCTTGAAGCGCAGCAGAATCCTCATATGCCTCAAGGACATGAGAATTCTGCATCGGCATACCAGATCCTTTTCAAGGACCTTTGGTATAAGGCAGGCCGTCCGGCTTCAGCCGACGAGATCCAGCGTGGCGATGCCATAGAGCGGAACGCTCGACACCATCTCGAACAGATCGATGCCCAGAAGGTTCGAGCGGCCGGAGCCGCCGAGCACGGAGTCGACGCGCGTGAGCCGCCAGCGCGGATCGCCGGCGGTGTAGTCGGCCCGCACCGAGACGCCCGAGCGGAATTCGATTTCCCGGTCCCGGCGCGCCAGCGGCCCGATGGACGGGTGAAAGCGCGCCATGCCGATGAGGGGCCAGGCGAAGGCGTCATAGACGAAGCGCACCCGCCGCCCCTTCAGCCGCAGTGCGAGATCGCCGAGGATGCCGGCGAACACCTTGGGCGTCAGATAGGGCACGATGCCCTCGGCCATGAGGAGCACCGGGCCGTCATCGGGAAGCGGGATTTCATCCAGCCAGCCTGGCGCGCCGATGATGGCGGAGACCGAGCGGCGGTGGCTATCCGGCGGACAGGCGCGCCGGCGTAGCTCCGTCACCTTGGGCTGGTCCACCTCGATCCACGCCGAGGAGGCGGTGCCCACCCGGTGCACGGCGGTGGACAGCCCGCAGCCCAGCTCGATCACCGTGAGGGTGCCGACATCCTTGGCGAAGGTACGCACGGCGGCATCGAACAGCTGGCTGCGCTGGAGCACGCCATAGACACTGTCCCGGTCGGAGACGATCTCGTCAGGCCGGATTTCCAGCCGTCGCACCAGCTCCTCGGACGCGGGATCACGGAAGCCCAGATGGGGAAAGACCGTGTGCGCCTGGGCCCGTGCGGCGAGGGTGACCACCAGCGTGCTGGCGACCCCTGACAGACCGGTTCCCGCGACCATGATGCATCCTCCCCCGCCAGACAATCGACTGCGGCCTGTTCTCGCGCGGCCGCTTGGTTTCATGGCCCGCACTATGGGATGGAATGGTCGCGCATGCACGTCAGGATTTGGACGGACGACCATTCGCACCGTCCAGATGTGCATCCACACGTCCCGGATGGGCACCTGCGGTGCATTACTGCATCGGACTGTGTGTTTGTTCTGACGGAACCACCCTGTCCTGCCATCGCTCCCAAAGAAAAAGGCCGGGTGAAGGGTAACTCCACCCGGCCTGATCGGAAACCCGGATCCGGAAAACTCCGGATGGTGCTGGCCTCAGACCAGCCGGCTCTGCTCCATGGCCGCCGCCACGAAGGAGACGAACAGCGGGTGCGGCTCGAACGGGCGGGACTTCAGCTCCGGATGATACTGCACGCCGATGAACCAGGGGTGATCGACGATCTCGATGGTCTCCGGCAGCAGACCGTCCGGAGACATTCCGCAGAAGCGCACGCCTTCCTTTTCCAGCCGGTCGCGATAGGCGACGTTCACCTCATAGCGATGGCGGTGCCGCTCGACGATGCGGGTGGAGCCATAGATCCGGGAGATGTGGCTGCCCGGCGAGAGCTCGGCCACATAGGAGCCGAGGCGGAGCGTGCCGCCAAGGTCGCTGTCGGCATGGCGCTGCTCGACGGCGTTGCCCTTGGTCCACTCGGTGAGGAGGCCGACCACGGGCTCCGGCGTCGGACCGAACTCGGTGGAGGAGGCCTCCGCCACGCCGGCCAGATTGCGCGCCGCCTCGATGACGGCCATCTGCATGCCGAAGCAGATGCCGAAATAGGGCACCTTGTGCCGGCGGGCAAAGTTGGCCGCCGCGATCTTGCCTTCCGCACCGCGCTCGCCGAAGCCGCCGGGCACGAGAATGCCGTGCACGCGCTCCAGCCACGGCGCCGGATCTTCCTTCTCGAAGATCTCGGACTCGATCCAGTCGATGTTGACCTTGACGTTGTTGGCGATGCCGCCGTGAACGAGGGCCTCGATCAGCGACTTGTAGGCATCCTTGAGGCCGGTGTACTTGCCGACGACGGCAATGGTCACTTCGCCTTCCGGATTGTGGACGCGGCTGGAAATGCGGTTCCAGCGGTCGAGCACCGGCTGCGGCGCGCCGTTGATGCCGAAGGCGTTCAGCACTTCCACATCCAGACCGGCGCGGTGATAGGCGATCGGCACGTCATAGATGGAGGCGACGTCGAGCGCCGGGATCACTGCGCTCTCGCGCACATTGCAGAACAGCGACAGCTTGCGGCGGTCGGAATCCGGGATCGGCCGGTCGCAACGGATCAGCAGGATGTCCGGCTGGATGCCGATGGAGCGCAGCTCCTTCACCGAATGCTGGGTCGGCTTGGTCTTGAGCTCGCCGGCCGACGAAATCCACGGCATCAGGGTGAGGTGGATATAGACGGCGTGCCCGCGCGGCAGGTCGTTGCCGAGCTGGCGGATGGCCTCGAAGAAGGGAAGGCCCTCGATGTCGCCGACGGTGCCGCCGATCTCGACCAGGCAGAAATCCACGCCCTCGTTGCCGGTGAGCACGAATTCCTTGATGGCGTCGGTGACGTGGGGAATCACCTGCACGGTGCCGCCGAGATAATCACCGCGGCGTTCCTTGGTGATGATGTCGCGATAGATGCGGCCGGTGGTGATGTTGTCTTCCCGGTTGGCCGGGCGACCGGTGAAGCGCTCGTAGTGACCGAGGTCCAGATCGGTCTCGGCGCCATCATCGGTCACGAACACTTCGCCATGCTGATAGGGCGACATGGTGCCGGGATCGACGTTCAGATAGGGGTCGAGCTTGCGAAGCCGCACCGAATAGCCGCGCGCCTGGAGCATGGCGCCGAGGGCGGCCGAGGCCAGGCCCTTGCCGAGCGAGGACACCACGCCACCGGTGATGAAGACGTAGCGCGTCATGCGGCACCTCCGCTAATCGACCGGATCCCCGCCTGCGCTTGTGCGGCCGGGATCCTCATTCCAGTGACGGTGAGACAGGCATCCGGATGGTCGCCGATGGACCGGGCCGGACACGAAACAAACAGAAGGACCGGCCCGGCGGCAGCATGGCGGGACCATGACAGCGGCCGGGTCGGCCCGGAAAGACCGGGGCGGACGCCGGAGACCGGGGTCCGCACATCCTGCCAGAGACCCGCGATGCCGGTTGCACCGAGGCCCCTGAAGAACCGCGGACCGCGCCTCTGCCGGGGGCAGGGGCTATCCGCACCTGAGCCGGAGGAGCCCTTTCGGGACCTCCGGCATCAGAAAGATCACTCCGACTTCGGAACCTGCGGACCGGTCGGCTCGGCCGGGGCAGCCGGCGTAGCCGGCGCGGCCGGATCCTGGACGCCGCGAAGCGTATCGAGAAGACCGGCGCCGGAGCCGCGGGTCGCATCCTCCAGCGGGATCGCCTGACCGGCCCCGCCGGTGCCGAGGATCGACGCCGGGGTGTCCTGCATGCGCGCCATGATCGTGAGCACGATCGTGGTGACAAAGAACAGGCCCGCCAGGATCGCCGTGGTCCGGGTCAGGATGTTGGCCGTGCCGCGGCTGGTGAAGAAGCCGCCGCCACCGCCGCCGATGCCGAGACCGCCGCCTTCGGAGCGCTGCAGCAGCACGACGCCCACCAGCGCGACCACGATGAGGAGATGCACGACGATCAGGACAGTATGAAACATATGTCGGGGCCGGAACCAGTTGAGGAACGCCGCGGCGCGCCGGGAGCCGGCGGGGACCTGTGCGACGGTGGACGGAAACGCCGGAGCCGGGGATGAGGCCGGAGCCGGGAGACCACCCGAAAAGACTGCGGCCGGCGAATCCGGGACCGGCCCGCCCGCCGGGAACCGCGCGCTTTTACACGATCACCGCGCCAGTTTCCACCCCGCCATCCTCATTGCCCTTTGACCCCTCTGTCGAAGCGGAAATGAAGCCCGGCGAGTGACGAAAGTATAAGGGTGTTTTCCGCGTCGAAATGGCTTTTCGGGAGGAAAATCGCGCGCCCCGGCCTTGCCCCCCTGTCGCCGCAGAAAAGGAACAATGCTAGAAGGCGGGGCGATCGGAGGGCGGATTGCCCGGGGAGGAGGGACCTGCCCCGGGGCTAACTGTCGGATCGGCCCGACGATCATTTTGTCTGTCAAAATCCATTCTGCCCGATGCATGTCGGCGGTGTCGCAGACTATGCCGCGGCGGGTCTGGCTGGCTTCGGAAGCCGGTGGTGGGCCTGGCCGGGCGGGTGGCAGGCAGACCGGAAGTCAAGAAGATCTGCCCGAAGAAGATCTGTCAGGGCGGCCGGGGCGCGCGGAGCGCCGGGTGCTGCGGGGCAGGCATCAGGGAAACGCACCAGTCGCGTCGGCCCCATGGGGATGGAGACGGCGCGATCCATCAGAAAAGTCCGGGAGAAAACCGCCGTGTCTGCTCTCCTCGCCCTCAGTCGCGCCATTGACGCGCTGAACACCGCGATCGGCAAGTCCGCGCGCTGGCTGATCCTGCTTGCGGTGCTCATCAGCGCCGGCAATGCCATCATCCGCAAAGTCTTTTCCGTGTCGTCGAACTCCTGGCTGGAAGCCCAGTGGCTTCTGTTCGGCATGGTCTTCATGTTCTGCACGTCCTACACCTTCATGAAGAACGGGCATATCCGCATCGACATCGTGACGTCGCGGTTCTCCAAGCGCACCCGCGACTGGATTGACGTGTTCGGGCATCTGTTCTTCTTTTTCCCGTTCGTCATCCTGCTGCTGATCGACCTGGTGCCCTTTGTCGAGCTGTCGTGGATGCAGAACGAACAGTCGATGAATGCGGGCGGCCTGCCGGTGTGGCCGGCCAAGACGGTGATCCTGATCGGCTTTGCGCTTCTGGGGCTGCAGGGCGTGTCGGAGCTCATCAAGCGCATCGCCGTCATCCAGGGGCTGATTCCGGAGCCCTACGACGCCCGGGAAGGTTCGCACTGACGCCGGCGGCCGGCCGGCCTGGGTGCCGGTGGCTGCCCGTTGGTTCGCTTCTCCGCCCTCATGTCCTGATCGCGGTGTTCCGGCCTGTCCGGTGCCGTCCGCAAGCGGATGGTCTTCATGGTTGAATTCCTGTCCCACAATATGGCTCCGATCATGTTCGCGAGCCTGGTCATCTTTCTGCTGATCGGCTACCCGGTCGCCTTTGCGCTTGCCGCAAACGGCCTGCTGTTCGCCGTCATCGGCATCGAGATCGGCCTGTTCCAGCCGAACTTTCTCCAGGCCCTGCCGGAGCGCGTGTTCGGCGTCATGAACAACGAGACGCTGCTGGCGATCCCGTTCTTCACCTTCATGGGGCTCGTGCTTGAACGATCAGGCATGGCCGAAGACCTGCTCGAAACCATCGGGCAGCTCTTCGGCGGCATCCGCGGCGGCCTGGCCTATGCGGTGATCTTCGTGGGTGCGCTTCTGGCCGCCACCACCGGCGTGGTCGCGGCCTCGGTCATCGCCATGGGCCTCATCTCGCTGCCGATCATGCTGCGCTATGGCTATGACCGGCGGGTGGCCACCGGCGTCATCGCGGCCTCGGGCACGCTGGCCCAGATCATCCCGCCGTCCCTCGTGCTCATCGTGCTGGCCGACCAGCTCGGCCGCTCCGTCGGCGACATGTATGCCGGCGCCTTCATCCCGGGCCTCGTGCTCTCGGGTCTCTATGCGCTGTATGTCTTCCTCGTCTCGATCCTGATGCCGAAGGCCGTGCCGGGTCTGCCCCCCGAGGCGATCGGCTACCGCGAGGCGAGTGGCGCCCGCGGCATGTGGCAGCTGGGCATCCTTGTCGTCTTCTCGGGCGTGGTCGGCTATCTCGTGATGGCCCAGACCAGCGTGAAGGCCGGCGCCGACTATGTGATCCTGACCATCTCGGTGGCGACCATCGTCGCCCTCGTGGCCGCGCTCATCACCAAGGTGCTGGGGACGAAGCGGCTGCCGCTGACGATTGTGGTCGTTGCCGCCCTCATCGCGCTTGCCTGGTATCTGCGCGGCATTGACCAGCTCACCTGGTCGCTGACGGTGGAGATGGTGGCGGCCGGTGCGGTCTATGCCCTCGTCGTCTCGGCGCTGGAGCGCACCACGGGCATCCGGCTGATGTCGGTGCTCGCCGAGCGGGTCACCTTCGTCATGGTGCCGCCGCTGCTGCTCATCTTCCTCGTGCTTGGCACCATCTTCATCGGCGTGGCGACGCCGACGGAAGGCGGCGCCATGGGTGCCGTCGGCGCCATCCTTCTGGCTGCCATCAAGCGCGCGCTCGACAAGGATCCGAGCCGCTTCAACATGAAGATCATGACCCAGGCGGTCGACGCGACGGCCAAGCTGTCGTCCTTCGTGATCTTCATCCTTATCGGTGCCCGCGTGTTCTCGCTCACCTTCTATGGCGTCAATGGCCATGTGTGGGTGGAAGAGCTGCTGGTCGAGATGCCCGGCGGCGAGATCGGCTTCCTGATCGTCGTCAACATCCTCGTCTTCTTCCTTGCCTTCTTCCTCGATTTCTTCGAGCTGGCCTTCATCGTCGTGCCGCTGCTGGGGCCGGCGGCGGACCGTCTGGGCATCGACCTGATCTGGTTCGGCGTGCTCCTCGGCATCAACATGCAGACGAGCTTCATGCATCCGCCCTTCGGCTTCTCGCTGTTCTTCCTGCGTTCGGTCGCCCCGAACGCACCCTACAAGGACCGCGTGACCGGGCAGACCATCGCGCCGGTAACGACAGGGCAGATTTACTGGGGCTCCATTCCCTTTGTCTGCATCCAGATCATCATGGTGGCGCTGGTCATCATTTTCCCGGGCATGGTGACACACTACAAGGGCGACACGGCGCCGATTGATCCTTCGACGATCCAGATGCAGGCGCCGGCAAGCTTCGATCTGCCGGGCGGCGGCCCGGGGCTTTCCATGCCGTCGGGCGGGCCGGGGCTGGATTTCTCGGCCCCGTCTCCGGGCGCGCCGTCCCTTGGCGCGCCCCCGATGGGAGCCCCTGCGCCGTCGCTGGGTGCCCCCCCGATGGGAGCGCCGGCTCCAGTCCTCGGCGCACCGCCGGCCCCGGATCTCGGTGCTGCCCCGGCTGCCCCGCCGGCTCCGACCCTTGCGGCGCCTGTCGTGCCCGATCCGGCAGCCCCTGCGGCGCCGGCCCCGTCCCAGAACTGACGGGAACGCCTGATCGGCGCCCGCATCCGGCTTCATGGGGTGCGGGCGTATCGGGGGCCGGTCATGTGTGCATTGCACCCTTGAGATGTGCGATGCAGCATGAGCGGGTCCATGCAACATGAGGAAAGCAAAGCGCCTTTCGGGATTGCCAAGGGCGCGGGAACTTGATCCAACTCGCTCCCAGCCACATCCGGACGTCGATGAGCCGGAATCAGCCGGGCGCCGGTTACAGGCGGGGCGGGCAACGAGATGACGGAGGAAGCGCAGATGAAGCGTCGTGACTTTCTGAAGACGGCGGGCCTTGGGGTTGCCGGGTCGACCGCCCTTGCCGCGCCGGCGATTGCCCAGAGCGCGCCGGTGATCAAGTGGCGGCTGGCCTCCAGCTTCCCGAAGTCGCTGGACACCATCTATGGCTGCGCGGTCTACATGGCCGAGCGCGTTGCGGCCATGACCGATGGCAAGTTCCAGATCCAGGTGTTCGCCGCCGGTGAAATCGTCCCGGCGCTGCAGGTGCTGGATGCGGTGTCCAATGACACCGTCGAGATGTGTCACACCGTCGCCTATTATTATGTCGGCAAGGATCCCACCTTCGCGCTGGCCGCGGCTGTGCCGTTCGGCCTCAATGCGCGCCAGCAGAATGCGTGGCTGAAGCTGGGCGGCGGCGGCGAGCTGTTCGCTGAATATTGCAAGAACTTCAACGTCGTGCCCTTCACTTGCGGCAACACCGGCGCCCAGATGGGCGGCTGGTTCCGCAAGCCGATCAACACGCCGGAGGACCTGAAGGGCCTCAAGATGCGCATTGGCGGCTTTGCCGGCCAGGTGCTGTCGCGGCTCGGTGTGGTGCCGCAGCAGATCCCGGGTGGTGACATCTATCCGGCGCTGGAAAAGGGCACCATCGACGCGGCCGAGTGGATCGGCCCCTATGATGACGAGAAGCTCGGCTTCGTGAAGGTGGCGCCCTACTACTACTATCCCGGCTGGTGGGAGGGTGGCCCGGCGATCCACGCCTTCACCAACATGAACAAGCTGGCCTCCCTGCCGAAGGAATATCAGGCCATTCTGGCGACGGCCTGCGCCGATGCCAACGAGTGGATGCTGGCCAAATATGACATCCTCAACCCGCCGGCCCTGATGCGCCTCTATGCCCAGGGCGCGAAGGTGACGCCGTATCCGGTGCCGGTGCTGGAAGCCTGCTTCAACGCGGCGCAGGAAGTCTATGCCGAGACCAACGCCAAGAACGCGAACTTCAAGAAGCTCTATGACAGCATGACGGCCTACCGGAACCAGTCCGTGCTGTGGTTCCAGTACACCGAAGGCACCTTCGACCGCTTCATGGCCTATCTGCAGCAGCAGAAGAAGATCTGAGGGCGGCCTCATCCGCGACCGGATCGCACAGATGGAGGGGCGCCGGCGACGGCGCCCCTTTTTCGTCACGATCGTCGGGCGTACCGGCTTGGGGAGCGATCCCGCGTGCGGCGATCATGCACATCTGCGTGGATGCGGAGGGAGCGCTTCTTGGCCTTATGCCGGGGGGCATGCTAAGAGCGGGACCGGTGCAGGGCCCGCTTTGACGGCAGGATCCTGAAACGGAGGCGGCGAGGGAGACAGGCGCGTGACGGCGGATGAACTCAAGGCAGAGGCCGGGCGGGCGGCCCTCGGCTATGTGACCTCCGGCATGCGGCTGGGGCTCGGCACGGGCTCGACGGCCGAGGCCTTCGTGCGGGCGCTGGGCGAAAAGGTGGCGGCCGGTTTTCAGGTCGTCGGTGTCCCCACCTCGGAGCGCACGGCGGCGCTGGCTGCAAGCCTCGGCATTCCGCTCGCCACTCTGGAAGAGGTGCCGGAGCTCGATCTGGTGATCGATGGCGCCGACGAGGTGGATCCGCAGCTGCGCCTCATCAAGGGCGGCGGCGCGGCGCTGCTGCGCGAGAAGATCGTGGCCGCTGCGGCCAAGGAGATGCTCGTCATCGCCGATGCCTCCAAGCTGGTGGACCGGCTCGGCCGGTTTCCGCTGCCCATCGAGGTCAACCGCTTCGGCCTGGAGGCCACCCGGCGTGCCATCCTGGCCGCGCTGGCCGGTCTTGGCCTGCCTGAAGTCGTGGCCGTGCGGCATACGAAAGACGGCGCCGAAGTTGTCACTGATGGCGGCCATCTGATCATTGACGCCCGGCTTGAGGCGATCCCGGATCCCGAGGCGCTGTCTGCGGCGTTGCACCGGATCCCCGGGGTCGTGGAGCACGGGCTGTTCCTCGGCTATGCCACCCGTGTGCTGCTGGCTGGCAGCGACGGGGTCAAGGTTCTCAACGCTGCCTGAGGGGTGGCGGCATCCTCCGGCGAAAGCGCGGGCCCCGCGCGGCCGGGGATGGATCTGTCTGAAGGAGACCGACTGATGAAGGCTCTGATGCCGCGCCTGGTTGCCGGCGCGCTGATCGCCGCGGCTCTCGGGGCCGGGCTTGGTCCGGCGAGCGCCCAGCAGGCGCCCGCGGCCCCCACCGAGGAGCAGCTCACCCCCGAGCACCTCGCGGCCGCCAAGGAAGCGATCATCGCCTCCCAGTCGACCGCGGTTTTCGATGACGTGCTGCCGGCGGTTGCGGCCCGCACCAAGGCGCTGTTCACCCGCACCAATCCGCTGCTGGCGGCCGACATTGATGCGGTGACCGATCAGGTTGCCCTGCAGCTCGTCGCCAAGCGGCCGGATCTGGACACCCTCATCGAGGGCGTGTGGGCCCGTCGCTTCACCATTCCGGAGCTGAAGCAGATTGCCGATTTCTTCAACTCGCCGGTGGGCATCAAGTTCGCCCGCCTGAGCCCGGAGATTGCGGCGATGTCGCTTGGGGCGGCGCGCCAGTGGGAAGACCAGCTCTCCACCGAGATGGTGGTGATGGTGCGTGAAGAGCTGCGCAAGCGCGGCCACAATCTCTGATCTGGCCGTTCGGCTGCGTGGTATCCTGACCGCGTGGCTCCGTTCATTTCCGCACACCTTCCGCAAGCCGGGAGGTGTGCGGTTGCGTTCTACGGGCGGGCTTGGGGCGGGTCGCTCCGGTTCCCCGTGTCCCGCGCTGTCGCATCCGAAGTGCGCTTCCGGGTGGCCGTCCGGACCTGTCATAGGTCGGCGGGGAACGGCGCGGATCAGGTCTGCTGGCCCCCTCCCGGGCCGGCGGCGGAACGGACCGGTTGCCCCTCCCGGCCGCCGGCGTGCGCGCCCGGCCGCGCGGACCGTTCCTCCATCCGGGTCGAGCCTGGCCGGTGCCGAAGGAGAGAACCAGCGATGGCGACCTATGATTATGACCTGGTGGTGATCGGCGCCGGGTCCGGCGGCGTGCGGGCGGCGCGGATTGCCGCCGGCCATGGCGCGAAGGTGCTGATTGCCGAGGAATATCGCGTCGGCGGCACCTGCGTGATCCGCGGCTGCGTGCCGAAAAAGCTGATGGTCTATGCGTCGCGCTTCTCCGAGACCTTTGCCGATGCCGCCGGTTTCGGCTGGGACGTGGGCGAGACCCGGTTCGACTGGGCCCGCCTGATTGCTGCCAAGGACACCGAGATTGCCCGTCTGGAGGCCGCCTATGCGGCCAATCTGGATCGCGCCGGGGTCGAGCGGGTGGCGTCGCGGGCGGTGCTTGATGGGCCGCACCGGGTGCGTCTGGTGGCCGAGGACCGGGTGGTGACAGCCGGCGTGATCCTGATCGCCACTGGCGGCCAGCCGGCGCCGCTGCCGGGTCTCAAGGGCGCCGAGCATGCCATCACCTCCAACGAGGTGTTCCATCTGCCGCGCCAGCCGAAGCGGGTGATCGTGGTCGGGGCCGGTTATATCGCGCTGGAATTTGCCGGCATCTTCAACGGTCTGGGGTCCGAGACGACGGTGATGCACCGCTCCGACCAGATCCTGCGCGGCTTCGACCGCGAGCTGGCTGGCCATCTGCGCACCGAGATGGGCAAGAAGGGCGTCAACTTTGCCGACAAGGACCTGCCGGCGGAAATCGTGCGCGCGGGCGACGCCCTGACGGTGACGACCCGGGAGGGCCGGGCGCTCGAGACCGATGCGGTGTTTGTCGCTACCGGCCGCCGGCCGTTCACCGCCGGACTGGGGCTGGAAACCGTCGGCATCGCCCCCCGGGCCGATGGCGCCATTGCCGTCGATGGCCAGTCCTTCACCGGTGTCCCCGGCATCTATGCCGTCGGCGACGTGACCAACCGGGTGAACCTGACCCCGGTTGCCATCCGGGAAGGCCATGCCTTTGCCGATACCGTGTTCGGCGGCCGTCCGGTGACGGTGACCCATACCGGCATTCCGACGGCGGTGTTCTGCCAGCCGGAAATCGGCACCGTGGGCCTCTCTGAGGAGCAGGCCGTCGAGCGCTTTCCCAATGTGGATGTCTACCGGACGGATTTCCGGCCGATGTATCATACCCTCTCGGGACGCTCCGAGCGCACCTTCATGAAGATCCTGGTGGATGCCGACACCGACCGGGTGCTGGGCGTGCATGTTCTGGGCGGAGACGCCGGCGAGATGATCCAGATCCTCGGCATTGCCGTGGGCATGGGCGCGACCAAGGCCCAGTTCGACCAGACGGTTGCCGTCCACCCGACGGCCGCCGAGGAGCTGGTCACCCTGCGTTCGCCGAGCGTGCGCCATCGCCGCGACGCTGTCGCCGGATGAGGTCCGGCGGCTGCGCCCCCCGGGTCCGGTCAACCACATATATGGACGATCGGGCCGGGGCTTCCTCCGGGAAAGACCGGGCTTTCGTGGCCGGACACTGGCGAAGAGCGCGAGACGTCGCTATATGACGGGCTCCGAAATACGGAGGCGCGGGACGCGAAAGCGCGCGTGAGACTTTATAATAAGCCGGGCGGGATGCCCGGGAGGAAGAGCCATGAGCACGACGAGCGAGCGCACCTCGGGTTGGAGCCCCGCTTCCTGGCGGGGAAAGCCGATCGTGCAGGTGCCGGACTATCCGGATCAGGACGCCCTGGCAGCCGTTGAAGGTCGGCTTGCGACCTATCCGCCGCTCGTTTTTGCCGGCGAGGCGCGCAAGCTGAAGCGCGCGCTCGGCAAGGTGGCGGTGGGTGAGGGTTTCCTGCTGCAGGGCGGCGACTGTGCCGAGTCCTTTGCCGAGCATCATCCCGACAACATCCGCGATTTCTTCCGCGTCTTCCTGCAGATGGCGGTGGTGCTGTCCTATGCGGCGGCCCAGCCGGTGGTGAAGGTCGGCCGCATCGCCGGCCAGTTCGCCAAGCCGCGCTCGGCGCCCATGGAGAAGATCGACGGTGTGGAGCTGCCGAGCTATCGCGGCGACATCGTCAACGACATCGCCTTCACGCCGGAATCCCGCATTCCCGATCCGAACCGGATGGAAGCGGCCTACCGGCAGTCGGCGGCGACCCTCAACCTGCTGCGCGCCTTCGCTCAGGGTGGCTATGCCAGCCTGGAGAATGTGCACCAGTGGATGCTGGGCTTCGTCAAGGACAGCCCGCAGAGCCATCGCTATCGCGAGCTGGCCGACCGGATCTCGGAGTCCATGGCGTTCATGCGCGCCTGCGGCATCGATTCGGACACCACGCCCCAGTTGCGCTCGACGGACCTCTACACCAGCCATGAGGCGCTGCTGCTCGGCTACGAGCAGGCGCTGACCCGGATCGATTCCACCACCGGCGACTGGTACGCCACCTCCGGTCACATGATCTGGATCGGCGACCGCACCCGCCAGCCGGACCATGCCCATGTGGAATTCTTCCGCGGCGTGAAGAACCCGATCGGCCTGAAGTGCGGCCCGTCCATGGATCCGGACGGCCTGATGCGCCTCATCGACATCCTCAATCCGGATGACGAGCCCGGCCGCCTGACCCTGATCGCCCGCTTCGGCGCCGACAAGGTCATGGACCATCTGCCGGCCCTGGTGCGACGGGTGAAGCGGGAAGGCCGCACCGTGGTGTGGTCGTGCGATCCCATGCACGGCAACACCATCTCGGTGAACGGATACAAGACCCGGCCGTTCGAGCGGGTGCTGCGCGAGGTGGAGACCTTCTTCGCCGTCCATCGCGCGGAAGGCACCCATTCCGGCGGCATCCACATCGAGATGACCGGCCGCAACGTTACCGAATGCACCGGTGGCGCCCGGGCGATCACCGCCGAGAACCTGTCGGATCGCTACCACACCCATTGCGACCCGCGCCTCAATGCCGACCAGTCCATCGAGCTCGCCTTCCTGGTTGCCGAAAACCTGAAGAAGGAGCGCATGGAGCGCGGCTACCCGGCGCCGGTGGTGGCGGCCGAGTAAGGGAAGAGCTGGGTCTGAGGCCAGCTCCGCTTTGAATGACGACAGGGGGCCCGGGCGCATCAGCGCCCGGGTTCTTTTTTGCCATGCCGGTGCTTTCGGGGGTGCCGCAGTGCGGTAGGATGCGATGAGGCTGGGGAGAGACGGGCAGGGGAATGGCGGGCGCGCTGACGATCGGGATTTTCGTGCTGGCAGCGATTGCCGAGATTGTCGGCTGCTTTGCCGTCTGGCAGGTGGTGCGGGCCGGCCGGTCCGTCCTGTGGCTGATCCCCGGGGCCATCAGCCTCGGCCTGTTCGCCTGGGCGCTGACCTTCTCGCCATCGGATTTTGCCGGCCGCTCCTATGCCGCCTATGGCGGCATCTATGTGGCGGCGGCGCTCGGCTGGCTGTTTCTGGTGGAAGGGCAGCGGCCGGACCGTTTCGATCTCCTCGGCGCCGGGCTTGCCATTCTGGGCGCGGCGATCATCCTGTTGGCGCCGCGGTCGGCGTGATCGTGAAAGCCCGAAGCGCGCCGGACTGCGCCTGTCTTCGGGCTGACCGGCATTGTTTACATCTGTTGAACGAACCGTCCTTTTTGCGGCTCTTTCGTTCAGTGCGATCCCGCCCTATCTGTTGACGATCGCGTCCGTCTCTCCCGGGGAGGCGGTGCTCCTTTTTGTCCCAGAGGTCCCCCATGCTGCCGACCCTGTTTCTCTCTCATGGTTCGCCGATGCTGGCGCTGGACCAGAGCCCCGCCCGCACCTTTCTGGAGCATCTCGCCGAGCATCTGCCGAAGCCTGATGCCATCGTGATTGCCTCGGCCCATTTTTATACGGGCCGGCCGATCGTGGTCGGCGATGCCGATCCGGGCATGATCTATGATTTTGGCGGATTCCCGCGGCCGCTTTACGAGATGGTCTATGATGCCCCCGGCGATCCGGTGCTGGCGACCAAGGTGGCCGGTCTCATCCACGCGGCCGGGCTCGCCGTCGGCGTCGCGCCGGAGCGGGGCTATGACCACGGCACCTGGATTCCGCTGAAGCTCGCTTATCCCGCGGCCGATATTCCGGTGGTGCAGATTTCCGTGCAGCCGGCGGCCGGGCCCGCCCATCATCTGGCCCTTGGCAAGGCGCTCTCCAGCCTGCCGGCGGAGAATATCCTCGTCATCGGCTCGGGCTCGCTGACCCATAATCTGCACGAGATCTTCCGCGGTCCCGGCGGCATGCGTCAGCTGCGCGCGCCGGTGCTGCCGTGGGTGAAGTCGTTCTCGGACTGGGTGAACGAGAAGGTGCAGAAGGGGGCGGTGGACGATCTCGTCAACTATCGCAAGAAGGCGCCGTTCGCCGTCGAGAACCATCCGACGGATGAACATTTCCTGCCCTTCTTCGTGGCTCTTGGAGCTGCCGGCGCCGGGGCGAAGGGCGAGCTGATGCACTCCTCGCCGGAATATGGCGCGCTGATGATGGACATGTACGCCTTCCACCCCGTCGAGACCCCGGCAACGGTCGCCGCCTGACCCGGATCATCGCCTCCCGGTCCTTCTGCCTTTCTTCCATGAAAAGAAAACTGGAGGGTTCGGGAGGCTGCGCCTCCCGGGGGGATTGGGGGCAGCGCCCCCAAAGGACGCTGCCACACAAAAAAGCCCCCGCCGGATGACATCCGACGGGGGCTTCTTCATTTCAGGATACCGACGCTCAGGCCTGCGGCTGCGGGTTCAGGCCGATATCGGAGCCGCCGGGCTTGGAACCACCGGCCGAGGGCACGGCGGAGGAGCGGGGCGGGTTGTTGGTGTCGTCGAGAGATTCCCGCACCGGCTTCTTGCCCGCGAGCAGGTCGCGGATCTCGTCGCCGGAGAGGGTCTCGTATTCGAGCAGGGCCTTGGCCAGAATGTGCAGCTCGTCCACATGATCGGTGAGGATCCGGCGCGCGGTCTGCTCGCCGCCCTCGATGAGGGCGCGGATTTCGCTGTCGATGAGCTGGGCGGTTTCCTCGGAGATGTTGGTGGTCTGGCTGACCGAATGACCGAGGAACAGCTCCTGCTCGTTGCCCTGATAGCGCACCCGGCCGAGCTTCTCCGACATGCCCCATTCCATGACCATGGCACGGGCCAGACGGGTCGCCTGCTGAATGTCGCCGGTGGCACCGTTGGTGACGTTGTCCGGGCCGAAGATCAGCAGCTCCGCCTCGCGGCCGCCGAACACCGAAGCCAGGCGGGAGACGCAGAACTGGCGGGTGTAGGACAGCCGGTCACGCTCCGGCAGGTTCATGGTCACGCCGAGGGCACGGCCGCGCGGAATGATCGTCACCTTGTGGAGCGGATCATGCTGCGGCATGTGCAGGCCGACGATGGCATGGCCGGCCTCATGATAGGCGGTGAGGCGCTTCTCTTCCTCGGTCATGACGAGGGTGCGGCGCTCGGCACCCATCATGACCTTGTCCTTGGCGTCCTCGAACTCCTGGTTGGTGACCAGGCGCTTGCCGCGACGGGCGGCCAGCAGGGCAGCCTCGTTGACGAGGTTCATCAGGTCGGCGCCGGAGAAGCCCGGGGTGCCCCGGGCGAGCACCTTCAGGTTCACGTCGGGCGCCAGCGGCACCTTGCGCGAATGGACCTTCAGGATGCGCTCGCGGCCGATGACGTCCGGGTTCGGAACGACGATCTGACGGTCGAAGCGGCCGGGGCGGAGCAGGGCGGGATCAAGCACATCGGGCCGGTTGGTGGCGGCGATGATGATGATGCCCTCGTTGGCCTCGAAGCCGTCCATCTCCACGAGGAGCTGGTTGAGGGTCTGCTCGCGCTCGTCATTGCCACCGCCGAGGCCCGCGCCACGATGCCGGCCGACGGCGTCGATTTCATCGATGAAGATGATGCACGGGGCGTTCTTCTTGGCCTGCTCGAACATGTCGCGGACGCGCGAGGCGCCGACGCCGACGAACATTTCCACGAAGTCCGAGCCGGAGATGGTGAAGAAGGGCACGTTGGCTTCGCCCGCGACCGCCTTGGCGATCAGGGTCTTGCCGGTGCCGGGCGGGCCGACGAGGAGCACGCCGCGGGGAATGCGGCCGCCGAGGCGCTGGAACTTCTGCGGATCGCGCAGGAATTCCACGATCTCCTGCAGGTCTTCCTTGGCCTCGTCGACACCGGCGACGTCGTCGAAGGTGACGCGGCCGTGGGCTTCCGTCAGAAGCTTGGCCTTGGACTTGCCGAAGCCCATGGCCTTGCCACCGGCGCCGCCCTGCATCTGGCGCATGACGAACAGCCAGATGCCGAGGACGAGGAGCATCGGGAACCAGTTGAGCAGGGCGCCGATCAGCGACGGGCCATCGCTCGGCGGCTTGGCCGAGATGGTCACGTCCTTGGCTTCCAGCCGGCTCACGAAATCCGTCATCCGCGGCGCGAAGGTCTGGAACTGGCCGCCACGCGAATAGGTGCCGGAGATCTGCTGGTCGGTGATGACGACCGAGCGGACATTGCCCTGATCGACTTCCGACAGGAACTGGGAGAAGGGGATCTCGGTGGCGCCCGAGCGCTGTCCCGGATTCTGGAACAACTGGAACAGCGCGATCAGGAGCAGGCCGATGATCGCCCACAGGGCAAAGTTGCGGAACGTGTTGTTCATCGCGGATCCTTGGGGCGAACCGGGCAGGAACACCCGATAGAGCGGCGCGGACACAGGACCGCGACGCCACAAACGGACAGGAAGGCGGCCCCGACGGATCGCCCCCGAATGGCTGGAAGATAGGATGCCGCCCCCGCGATGTGAAGCGCACCACCATGAATAATTCGACGGTGCCGCGCTTGTGAAGCGCTGAAAAGGGGCAATGTTGGGCTTTGCCGTCGGCTGTTTGTCAGTCGTCCCGGGCCGGATCGAAGCGGTCCGGACGGTGAATCGACAGGGCGGGCGGTAATGGGGTGAGGCCCAGCACTGCGACAACGCTGTCCTCCCGGGCAAGGGCCGGCAGGGTGTCGCGGGCCTCTGCCGGCAGGCCGGAGGCGGCGAGCCGTGCGGGCGCGATGTCGCGGGCGCGCTGCGGCCAGTGGCCGAGGGCGCCAAGCGTCATGGCGCAAGCGGCATTGGCGGCAAGGCTCACCCGGAAGCGGTCGTCCCAGAGGACGCTGTCGCCGGGCTGAAGCGACACCACCGGCAGCCCGGTGCGCCCGGCCTCGCGATAGAGCCACAGCCGGTCGGCGCGGCGGTCGAGCACGACACCGTTGAGGGTGCGCCGGCCGTCCTGAGCGAGGGCGGCGGCAAAGGCGGCCTCCAGGGCGTCCAGCCGCGGGCCATAATCGGTGGCCCCGACATGGCGCAGCAGGCGCGAGACCAGGCGCAGCGCGATTTCCGGCTCGGCCGTGGCGAGCGCCGGGACATTCAGTTCGGCGACGGCCTCGTGATGCAGGGTGAGGGCGGTTGCGGCGAGGCTGGCCACCAGCCGGTCCAGCACGTCGGCGGCGCGGCGCAGCCGGCGGGCGGTTGCCGTCAGGCGCTCGGCGGTCAGCCCTTCCTCGGCCAGCGACTCCATGAGCTGGCGCATGCGCACCCGTCCATAATGGCGGTCCTGATTGGACGGATCCTCGATCCACGCCCAGCCCTGCGCCTCCAGGGTTGCCACCAGCCGGGCCCGCGGCACGCCGAGGAGCGGACGTTCCAGCGTCACCCCCTCGGCAACGCTGCGCGGCCGCATGGCGGCGAGGCCATAGAGGCCGGAGCCGCGGCCAAGCCGCATCAGCAGGGTCTCGGCCTGATCGTCGAGGGTGTGGGCGACCAGCAGCCGGTCGCAGCCGAGCTCCGCCGCGCGGCTGCCGAGCAGCCGGTAGCGGGCGGCGCGGGCCGCCGACTGGAGATCGGCGCGGGGCTTTTCGCCCTCCCAGACCAGGGTTTCATGGGCGAGGCCGCAGCGGGCCGACAGCGCCCCGACAAAGGCCGCCTCGGCGCCGGCCTCGGGGCGCAGGCCATGATCGACGGTGAGAACGACGGTCGGCGGCGGGGCCACGAGCAGAGCGCGCCAGCGCACGATGAGGGCCAGCAGACCGAGGGAATCCGGCCCGCCGGAGACGGCAAGGGCCAGACCGGCGGAGGCCTCCAGACCGGCAAACAGGGCCGGCAGTTCGGCATCATCAAAAACGGAGACGGCAGACATCAGGGGCGTCGCGGATCCGGGGGGCTCAGGCGCAGCCGGCGGACTGCATTTCCACCCGCGCCCGGTCGCGCAGGGTGCGCGGTGCCTTGGGATATTTGCTCAGCAGCTCGCCAAAGGTGGTGCAGGCGGCATCCTTCTCGCCGAGCCCTTCGAGGGACAGGCCGAGCTTCAGCAGGCTGTCCGGCGCCTTGGCGGTTTCCGGATTGTCGGAATAGCTCTTCAGGAAGGCGTCGGCGGCATCGCGATAGCGGCCCTGGGCATAGATGGCTTCCGCCAGCCAATATTGCGCATCCGGCGCCAGCCGGTCGCGCGGGTAGGTGGCGAGGAAGCTGCGGAAGCCGCTTTCGGCGTTGGCATAATCGCCGCGCATCATGCTGGAATAGGCGGCATCATAGGCCGGGCGGGCGCCGGTGGTGCCCGTTGCGGAGGGCACGGCGGGGGCGCTGGCAACAGCTGCCGGGGCGGCCGGTTCGGGCGCCAGCGGTTCCGGGCGGGCAGCGCCGCGGGTGAGCGCGGTCAGATCGAGGGGCTGGCCGACGCCGGCGTCCTGGCCATAGGGGCCTGCGGGATCGTCGGCAGCGGGCAGCCCCGCGACGGAGCCGGGCAGGCTGCCGAGCGGACGGGGGGGCTCCCCGGCAGTCGCCGGGGAGGAGGTGCTGAAGGCCGAGGCGTCGGCCGTAGTCGTGGCGCCATCGGTGGCGTCGGCGGGGGCCGGCTCGGCCGCAAGCGCCGTTGCGCTGTCGGCCGGGGCCTCCACCGGAGCCTCGCTCTTCTTGGCGGGCTTGGCGCCCTTGGTTTCCAGATCGTTCAGGCGGAACTCGGTGTCCTCCTGCATCCGGCGCATCTGGTCCTGGAGCTGCTTGAGCTGGAAGCTGAGCTGCTCGATCTGGCCGGTCAGCGACCGCATCTGGGTCTCGATCCGCTCCATGCGGACATTGGCCTCGCCGGCGGCGCGGCTGTCATAATATTGCGCCCGGGCGGGCAGGGCAGCGCCTGCCGAAAGGGCCAGCGCAAGACCGGCAACGCCGGCCAGACGCGCCCCGGAAAGGCGGGCCAGCAGCCCCCGGGTGTCAGAGAGAGTGAAGCGGCGCCCGGTCCGCATCGATCCGGCCATGCGTATCATCCCGTCCAAGAGCATCTTGCGGCGACGTGGTGTCCGTCTCCCCGGAAGATGCGTCACTTCCAAAGACTGGAGCGTCTGTCCGCGCCCCGGAATGACCGGAAATGCGCCCGACAACCCGATCCGGTTCGCACCTTGTGGCACCCGGGTCCGGGACGGGAGAGCCCGCTTTGGACCGGTCTCCTCCCGGTGCCGGAGGGAGGAGGCGGGTGGACACTCACCGGAGCCGGAGAGCCCGGCGCCGGATCGTGATCGGCCCCCGGCCGGGGAGGGCCGGGGTCGACGGGAATGCTAGCACGCTCCGGTATCCGAATGGTGCATTGCATCGACGGAACCGGCGGACACCGGAGGGGCGGAGGATCCCGCCCCAAGCGAACCGGTTCCCCATTAGTTTCCGGCCAGTTCGGCCAAATTGCGGCCGGTGCGCACAGGACGGGAAAGTCCGGCTGCCGAGGTTCGCCTGCCGGAGAGGCGACGGATGGTCCTTCACCCGGATCCACCCGCCGGACATGCAAATGGCGGCCCGTTGCCGGGCCGCCATCCACATGGATCATGTCTGCAGCGATTGCGGCAGGACGATCAGCTGCCGGCGCCCTGCAGCACGGTCACGGCGCGGCGGTTCTGCGACCAGCACGACTCGTCGTCGCACACCGCAACCGGGCGTTCCTTGCCGTAGGAGATGGTGCGGATGCGCTGGGCGGAAACGCCGCGCGACACGAGATAGTCCCGCACCGACTGGGCGCGACGGGCGCCGAGGGCGAGGTTGTACTCGCGGGTGCCGCGCTCGTCGGCGTTGCCCTCGATCAGGATGCCGTAGCGCGGATAGCGGTTCAGCCACTGGGCCTGACGGTCCAGGGTGGCGCGGGCTTCCGAGCTCAGGCCGGACTCGTCGACCGAGAAGAAGACGCGGTCGCCGACATTGACGATGAAGTCCTGGGTCGAGCCCGGGGTGGCCGCGCCAACGCCCGTACCGGCGCCGTCCTGCTTGCTGGCGCAGGCGGCGAGGGTCAGCGTCGCCAGGATGACCGCGGCGAAGCGCGCGGTCCGGGAGAGGGAGAGAGTACCGAGCATCGATGGCTCCTGAAAGCCCCGTGAGAGGGGCCGGGGACCGGGGCCGGAGATGTCGCTTGGGGACGGCATCAGGGGCGGGCCGGAATCATGGTTGAAGGATCGGAGGACGTGAAAGTTTCGTAATGTTCTTTCCCCTCCTTTTCCGGCCAGCAATGCGGCGGCCTCGTGGCAGCGCCCGACCGGATTTTCCAAGTCCCGGCCGGGCGTTGCGGATCGGCAACAGCTTAGGGCAGCAGCGGCGACCACGCGGGATCGGAGCCGAAGGAGGGAGTCGGCACCCGCATCTCGTTATGGCCGGTCACGTCCACGGAATAGAGCTGCGGACCGCCGCCGGGGCCGCCGCCTTCGCGGAAGAACATCAGCACGCGGCCATTGGGCGACCAGGTCGGGCCTTCATTGTGGAAGCTGGTGGAGAGGATGCGCTCGCCGCTGCCATCGGGCTTCATCACGCCGATGGAGAAGGACCCGCCTTCCTGCTTGGTGAAGGCGATGTAGTCGCCGCGCGGCGACCACACCGGGGTCGAATAGCGGCCGGAGCCGAAGGAAATGCGGTTGGCGCCACCACCGCCGGCGCCCATCACATAAAGCTGCTGGGTGCCGCCGCGGTCCGATTCGAACACGATCTGGCTGCCATCCGGCGAGTAGGACGGGCTGGTGTCGATGGCCGGCGAATCGGTCAGCTTGGTCACGCCACCGCCATTCAGGCCCATCGAATAGATGTTGGAATTGCCGCCCTCCTGCATGGAGAACACGATTCGGCTGCCATCCGGCGAGAAGCGCGGCGAGAAGGTCATGCCGGGGAAGTTGCCGACCACCCGGCGGGTGCCGGTGGAGAGGTCGAGCAGGTAGACCCGCGGGTTGTTGTCGGCGAACGACATGTAGGTGACCTGCTGGGAGGTCGGCGAGAAGCGCGGCGTCAGCACCAGCTCGTTGCCCTTGGTCAGGGCCCGGGCATTGGCGCCGTCATAGTCCATGATGGCCAGCCGCTTGATGCGCTTGTTCTTCGGCCCGCTCTCGTCGACGAAGACGACGCGCGAATCGAAATAGCCCTTTTCGCCGGTCAGACGCTCATAGATGGCATCCGAGATCTTGTGGGCGAGGCGGCGCCAGTTTTCCGGCGAGGTGGCGAACTGCTGGCCGAGCATCTGCTCGCCGGCGAACACGTCCCACAGCCGCACCTGGGCGACGAGCTGGCCGCCGGATTCCTGCACCGCGCCCACCACCAGGGCCTGGGCCTGGATCACGCGCCAGTTGTCAAAATTCGGCATGCCCGCCACCGAGACGTTCTTCTCGATGAAGGAGGCGGGGTCGAGGGGGCGGAACAGGCCGGAATTGCGCAGGTCGGCGGTCACCACATCGGAGACCTGCTGGGCGATGGCCGAGCCGGAGAAGGCCGGAATGGCGATCGGCAGCGGCTCGACCTGACCCTCCGACAGGGTGATCTGCACGAGGGCCGAGGCCGGCTGCGGCGCCGCCAGGCCGAAGCCGAGGGCAACGGCCGCAACGGCAACAAGCCGGCCGGCAAGGGCGGCAAGGCTGAGGCCGCGACGGCGCGCGGCAGGTGGAGCGGACTGGGCGGCAATGGGCATCGGGCGATCCATGATCGGTCGGTCTTGACGATAAAATTCGGGTCCGGGACGAAACCGGCGCCCCCCGGGCGCCGGTTCCATGCAAGAGACGGGCTCAGCGGCCGGTGAACTTGGAGGGATCGACGAGGATCTCGACGTCCTTCCAGGTGTCATATTTCGCCGCCGGCAGCATCGTGTAGGGCGCGCAGCGGATGACGGCGCGGCGGGCAGCCTCGCCAAGGGCCCGGAAGCCCGATTCGAGGCTGGAGTTGACCACTTCGGCGCTGGCGACGGTGCCATCCTGGTTCAGCGTCACCGAGAGCTTCGGGAAGGTCTTGATCTCCGTTGCGCCGATCGGCGGGTTGAAGCAGCGCGAGATCGCACCCCGGAGGGCGTCCATCTCGTTCTGGGTCAGCTTGCCGGTGGCAGAGCCACGGGTGGCGCCAAGGGAAGCCTGCTGGCTGGACCGGGCCGTGCCGCCGCCCGAAGGCGCCTGCTTGTTCAGAAGCGCCGAGATCTTGTCGGTGCTGAACTTCTTCTGGTCCGAATCCGCCTTGGTGGCCGCCGACTTGGTGTCCGCGCTCGTCTTCGATTTCTCCGCCGCCGCTTTGGTCTGGGCCTTGTCGGTCGCGGGCTTCTTCGTGTCGGTCTGCTTCGAGTTCGGGTCGGTCTTGTCGGCCGGCTTCTTGTCGTCGGGCTTCTTCGTCTCCTCGGGCTTCTTGTCGGCCTCGGCCACCTTCACGGGCGGCGGCGGGGTCGGCTTGACACGCGGGGTGACGGAGGTCGTCGGCTTCGGCGGCTCGGGCTTGGCCTCCTCGGTCGCATCCTCGCCTTCCGGCGCCGCGGGCTGCGTCTGTTCCGGCGTGGGCTCGGGCTGCGGCTCGGGCGGGGTGGGCTCGGCCGGCTTCTCCGGGGCCGGCTCCGGCGGAGGCGGCGGGGGTGGCGGGGGCGGAGGCGGCGCGGCCTCCGCTGCCGGCGCCGGGGGCTCCGGCTCGGCAGGCGGCGGGGGCGGGGCCTCCGGCGTGGCTGCAACGTCGCGGACCTCTTCGGTCTGCGGGGCGTCGAGCTCCTTCTGGGCCTCGCCGGCCTTTGCATCCGGCGTGGACGGGGTGGTGTCCTGGGAAAGCGCACCCTTGGAGGGGGCGATGTCGCGCTGACCATCGGCCTGGCCGAGGATCTGCTCGTCGCCGGAGATCAGTTCCACGGGCAGGGGTTCGCCGCCGCCATCCGGGAACGGCTCCACGCTCTGGAAAGCGAGGAGGCCCCAGAAGATCAGCACGGCATGGGCAGCCGCGGATAAGGGAGTGCCGGGACGCAGCATCGGATGCCCGTCAGCTCCTCTGTTCCTGGAGTGTCACGAGGCCGATCTTCTTGAAGCCGGCCGCGTTCAGACGGCCCATGACGGCCATGATGGCCCCATAGTCCGCAGCCCGGTCGCCGCGCACGAAGATGCGTTCCTCATACCCGTTCTTGGCGATCGCGCTCAGGGTCGAGACGAGATCGTCGACGGTGGTCTCCTTGTCCTGAATGAAGACCCGGCCCTGACCGTCGATGGAGACGGTGATGGGCTCGGTCTGGGTCTGCAGCGGCTTGGCGGCCGACTGGGGCAGATCCACCGGCACGCCGCTGGTCATCATCGGCGCGGCCACCATGAAAATGATGAGCAGCACCAGCATCACGTCGACGAACGGCGTGATGTTGATCTCGCTCATGGCGCCACGCCGGCGCCGTCCGCGTCCGCGCCGGCCACCACCGGCCGCCGGACCGCCCCCGAGACTGGCTCCCATGACTCGATCCTCCTCAGGCGCCCTGCTCGTCGATCTGGCGCGACAGGATCGCCGCGAACTCGTCGGCGAAGCCTTCCATGCGCGCGCTCAGATGACCGGCATCGGCGCTGAGCCGGTTGTAGGCAATCACCGCCGGGATGGCGGCAAGCAGGCCCAGCGCGGTGGCGAACAGCGCTTCCGCGATGCCCGGCGCCACCACGGCGAGGCTGGTATTCTTGGAGGCGGCAATGCCCTGGAAGGCGGTCATGATGCCCCACACCGTGCCGAACAGGCCGATGAACGGGCCGGCCGAGCCGACGGTCGCCAGAACCAGCAGGTTCGATTCCAGACGCTCCTGCTCGCGGGCGATGGTCACGTCCATCACCCGGTCGATGCGCTGGGTCAGGTTGCCGATGGCGGGCTTGCCGCCTTCGTGGCTGCGCTTCCACTCGCGCATCGCTGCCACGAAGAGAGCGGCCAGCGCGTCATTCGCCCGGCCCGAGAGGGTGCGGTAGAGGTCCTCCAGGGACTGGCCCGACCAGAACACCTTCTCGAACTGGTCCATGGCGCGGCGCGTGCGCGTGTACAGCAGCGTCTTGTCGATGATGATGCCCCAGCACCAGACCGAGGCGAAGATCAGGCCGAGCATCACCAGCTTGACGACGATGTGGGCCTGAAGGAACAGCGACAGGAACGAAAAATCGGCAGCGCCCGCGGCCGCGAGCGGCTCGCTCGCCACATCCATCGGGTTCATGGGCGGATCAGCCTCGTAATGTCATCCCGGACCGGCCGGGCCGCGGGGAAATTGATGATCTGGACCGGGCGCCGGACCGCTCGACCTTTCCGGTCGCGCCCTTGGGTATCTCTCTGACCTTCCCGCCAAACATGTCGAAACTTGGACTGGCGGCGAATCATGAGCCTGTGCCCGGGCTTGGAAGTCCGGGGTGTTGTTTCTGCGCCGCGGTTGCCGGCCGGGCGACTCGGGGGCCCGGGGAGAGAACCCGGATTCCGGGGGGCGGACCGATTCGGTCCGGAGACGATTCCCGGCCATCGGGCAAGCCCCCGGACAAAAAAATCTGCGGCCGGCAGTGGCTCGACCCGCGCGCGGGAAAGATTCGGCCCGCGGGCGGGAATCAGGGCCTCCGGCACGGGTAAACCGCTTTCTCAGGAACTCTCCCGAAGGTGCTGTTTATAAAATAATTCGTCCCGTTAACGCTGTTGCACTGCGGCGCAACGGGGGCAGTCCGGGGCCTGCAAAGCCTGCCGGGTACATCAGCTTGTGCCGATAAATCATTGAGAAAATGCGAATTTCTGCGCCTGCGCCCGTGCCCGGACGCCGTGTCCGCCGGGGGCGGGAGTGCTGCCGGCCAGAGGCAGCAGGATCGGCCATCCGCCTTTGCCGTTTAGCCCTTTTTTACAGGCACAGCGCTAGGTTCGGCGTCGGGAAAGGTCGGCGAGAGTGTGTGGGAGTACGATGACCGATCCGGTTCGTTCGCGCGTCCGTTATGTCACGGGGCCCGACGGCAGTCCGCTCACCATCGCGGATCTGCCGCCAAGTGACACCCGTCGCTGGGTCATCCGCCGCAAGGCGGAGGTCGTGGCGGCGGTTCGTGGTGGTCTCCTGTCTCTGGAGGAGGCCTGCCGGCGCTACACCCTGACCGTCGAGGAATTCCTGAGCTGGCAGATGGCGATTGATCGCCATGGTCTTGCCGGTCTCCGGACCACGCGGATCCAGGATTATCGGGACTGAGTCCTCAAGCCCCCCGGCTGGCCCCCGTCGGAGCCGGGGCTGGAGGAGGTCCTGCGCCCCGCATCATCCGGTCCACCGTCTGGCGGGCTGGAATCTGTTCCGCGGAAGCGTCTGCCCGTCCGGCCCTCGCCCGGAAACAGCAGACGCCGCCGCACCCCGCCTCCCGCATGGCCCTGTGCCGTGGGGGATCCGGCGGACCTGGGTTCGGCCGGGGTGCGCACCGCCCCGCCGAACCCGTCTTCCGGGCGCTGCCCGGATGGCCGCAGGGCCAGGTGTTCAGGTGCAATCAGGGCGTTTCCGGCGCTGAGCCGGATGGGCCCCGCGACCGGAGATCCTGCAACGGACTCTCTGGCAGACCGGTGCAGATTTCCCATGCCCATGAGGCATAGGAGAAGTCTGCTGTTCGTCAGGCGCCTGGGTGCGGTTGTCACGTCGTGCGCCTGATCTGATGCGACGGGCGTGCCCCGGCCGATGTGCCGGGGAGGCGCTCCTCAGGCGCGGGACACCCGACGGCGCGCCCGCCTGATGGGCGCAGCGTCTGTTTCCTCCGGGCCCGCCGGTTCCCCTTTGCCAGAATGATGTCCGCCGCCCCGGTCGCTGATCGCGGGCGGTGTTTTTGTCTGTGCCACGTGGACCTGATCCCGGCCGTGACCGACGGGCCCGGAACGCAATCGGGGACCGGCCGATCGCGTCGGCCGGTCCCCGGGGAGTTCATGCCAAAGATCCTTGAAAAGGACTCTTTGGCAGTCCGATGCAGATTTCTCATGCCATTGGAGCAGATGAGAAATTCGCTGCTCTTCAGACGCACGATGCGGTCAGCACGTGTGCGTCTGGTATCAGACATGCCGGCGTGTCGGCCGTCAGCGG
Organism: Segnochrobactraceae bacterium EtOH-i3; assembly: GCA_050689115.1. Taxonomy (GTDB): domain Bacteria; phylum Pseudomonadota; class Alphaproteobacteria; order Rhizobiales; family Segnochrobactraceae; genus JBBSSF01. The sequence continues at coordinate 369,227 of JBOGCN010000001.1, forward strand.
ACGACCACCACCGTGGTGCCGACGCCGACATTTTCATACAGGTCGATCACGTCCTCGTTCGCCATGCGGATGCAGCCGGAGGAGACGGCGGTGCCGATGGTCCAGGGCTCGTTGGAGCCGTGGATGCGGTACCAGGTGTTGCCGATATAGAGGGCGCGGGCGCCGAGCGGGTTGCCCGGGCCGCCGGCCATGTGCTCCGGCAGGTTGGGGTTGATCTTGCGCATGTTCGGCGTCGGGCCCCAGGCCGGCCATTCGGCCTTGCCGGTGATCCTGTGGGTGCCGGACCACTGGGCGCCCTCGCGGCCGACGCCGACGCCATATTTCATGGCCTTGCCATCGCCCAGCACATGATAGAGGCGCCGCTCCGTGGTGTTCACCACGATGGTGCCCTTGCCATAGGGGCCTCTGTAGTCGATCAGCTCGCGCGGGATGGGATTGCGGCGCACCCGGGCGCCGGTGCGGTTGTCCGGGGTCACGCCCGGGCCGGAGATCGCCTTGCCCTGGGTGTCATAGCAGACGGTGACACCGGGGTTGCGGCAGGCGACCGCGTGGGCGGGCGTTTCGGCCACGAAGGGCAGGGCGGCGCACAGGCCGGCGGCGGCCAGAAGACGGGCGCCAAGGGCTTTGGATCGGGTCATGTCCTGTCTCTCCTCGGCATCGGGCTTTGGGGGACACGACCCCGGCCCGGCGCCAGCATTTTCGGGGCGCCACCGGGAGAGATGATTCTCCTGCCCGCCGGCCTGCCATATCGGCCGGGATGATCGGCGGGAATGAAAAGGCCGCGCAAGCGGCGCGGCCTTCACAAATCGGACAGAACTGCGCCGTCCGGGCGCCGCAATCGGGCGAGGCGCTGGCGGACGGGCGCCGGGCTGGGGAAACCGGAACCGCCTCAATCCCTTGGCGTCGTTAACCCGGGGGTGAGGATGATTCCGGTTTCCGGCCTTTGCGCAGGCTCTCAGGAGAGGTTCAGCTCCTTGAAGAAGTCGTTGCCCTTGTCGTCCACGACGATGAAGGCCGGGAAGTCCTCGACCTCGATGCGCCAGATGGCTTCCATGCCGAACTCGGGGAAGGCGACGACCTCCACCTTCTTGATGCAGTCCTTGGCCAGACGCGCCGCCGGGCCACCGATGGAGCCCAGATAGAAGCCGCCATGGGCCTTGCAGGCGTTGGTCACCTGGGCCGAGCGGTTGCCCTTGGCCAGCATGACCATGGAGCCGCCCTCGGCCTGGAACTGGTCGACATAGGCATCCATGCGGCCGGCCGTGGTCGGGCCGAAGGAGCCGGAGGCATAGCCCTCCGGCGTCTTGGCCGGGCCGGCATAATAGATCGGGTGATTCTTGAAATAGTCCGGCAGGCCCTCGCCCTTTTCCAGCAGCTCGCGCAGCTTGGCATGAGCCAGATCGCGGGCCACGATCAGCGGGCCGGTCAGGGACAGGCGGGTCTTGATCGGGTGCCTGGAGAGCTCGGCCAGAATCTCCGGCATCGGCCGGGTCAGGTCGACCTTCACCACATGGCCGGACAGCGCCTCGGGCTCGACCTCGGGCAGGAAGTGGGCCGGGTTGGTCTCCAGCGCTTCCACATAGATGCCGGACTTGGTGATCTTGCCGACGGCCTGACGGTCGGCCGAGCAGGACACGCCCATGCCGATCGGCAGCGAGGCGCCATGGCGCGGCAGGCGGATCACGCGCACGTCGTGGCAGAAATATTTGCCGCCGAACTGGGCACCGACGCCCAGATCCTGGGTCAGCTTGTGGATCTCGGCTTCCATCTCCAGATCGCGGAAGGCGTGGCCGTCCTCGGAGCCCTTGGTGGGCAGACCATCGAGATAGCGCGCCGAGGCGAGCTTCACGGTCTTGAGGTTCAGCTCCGCCGAGGTGCCGCCGATGACGATGGCCAGATGATAGGGCGGGCAGGCGGCCGTGCCGAGCGTCAGGATCTTTTCCTTGAGGAAGTTCACCAGACGGTCATGCGTCAGCATCGACGGGGTCGACTGGAACAGATAGGTCTTGTTGGCCGAGCCGCCGCCCTTGGCCATGAACAGGAACTTGTAGGCGTCCTCGCCCTCCGAGTAGATCTCGATCTGGGCGGGCAGGTTGTTGCGCGTGTTCTTCTCTTCGAACATCGAGAGCGGCGCAAGCTGGCTGTAGCGCAGGTTACGCTTGAAATAGGCGTCGCGGATACCCTGGGCGAGCGCACCTTCGTCGCCGCCCTTGGTCAGCACGCGCCGGCCCTTCTTGCCCATCACGATCGCGGTGCCGGTGTCCTGACACATGGGCAGGATGCCGCCGGCGGCGATGTTGGCGTTCTTCAGCAGGTCATAGGCGACGAACTTGTCGTTGGAGGTCGCCTCGGGGTCGTCCAGGATCTTGGCGAGCTGGGCGAGGTGGCCGGGACGCAGCAGATGGTTGATGTCGCCCATCGCGGTCTCGGAGAGGAGACGCAGGCCCTCGGGCTCGACGATCAGGAACTCTTCGCCCCGGAAGGTGTCGACGGAGACGAAGTCCGAGGTGAGCTTGCGGTAGGGCGTCTCGTCGGTTCCGAGCGGAAACAGCGGCGCATAGGAGAACGGCGGGACGGGCACGTCGTGGGCGGTCATGGCTTTGTCTCGGCTTGCGCTAATTCAAAGGAACGGCTGCCCCGCTTCTACGCCCTTTGTGGCCGCAACGCCAATCGGTCCGTGGTCGTAAGGCGCGCAGAAACAGCGCCCGCCGTCCGCGTCTTCTGCGCGCGGCCGGCCCCGGCCGTCTCAGGAATGGGTGCCGGTGGAAATCTCCGCTTCCTCGCGCAGCCACGCCCGGAAGCCGGCAATGGCCGGCTTGTCGCCATATTCAAGGCTGGACAGGATGTGGAAGCCTTCCTCGGACTCGATTTCCGTCTCGAAGGCGCGCACCAGCCGGCCCGAGCGCAGATCATTCTCGACCAGCAGGTTGGAGGCGAGCGCGACGCCCTGTCCCTCCACGGCGGCATCGAGCATCAGGCCGGCATCGCTGAAATAGAGCGATTCGGAATAGTCCACCCCGACATAGCCGGCGGCCTCGAACCAGCTCGACCACGGGGTGCCGTTGACCACCTGCAGCAGGGTGTAGCCGGTGAGGTCGCGGGTGCGGCTGAAGGGGCGGCCATCGGGCAGCAGGGACGGACAGCACACCGGGAAGATCATTTCCTGCCCCAGCGGCTCTGCCCGCACCCCCGGCCAGCGGCCATCGCCCCAGCGGATGGCGACGTCGATGTCCTGCCGGTCGAAGTCGATGGCGTCATTGGTGGCCAGCAGGGTCACCTTGACCCGCGGGTTCAGCTCCATGAACCGCTTCAGCCGTGGCACCAGCCAGCGCGAGGCAATGGACGGGGTAGCGTTGATGCACAGCACCGTCGGGGTGTTGGGGTCCTGAATGCGCTCGCAGGCGCGGCCGAGCATGCGGATGGATTCGCCGACGGCCCCGGCCAGCGCCGTGCCCTCCCGGGTCAGCTCCACCCGGCGCGGCAGGCGGCGGAACAGGCGGACTTCCAGAAACTCTTCCAGCTGGCGGATCTGCTGGCTGACGGCCGACTGGGTGACGCACAGCTCGTCGGCCGCCGCCGTGAAGCTGCCATGGCGGGCGGCGGCATCGAACACCCGGAACAGGTTAAGCGGCGGCAGACGCACCGGCCGTCGGGCGGAAACGGTCTGGCGCCGGGGCTCGTCATCGGCCACATCCGCGGCAGCGGATGACCGGGTGGACTTCGGGGGGAGGGCCATGGGGGAGCTGGATCACCTCTCGAACGCGTGTGCACATTCCGCTTGGGGTGCCCTCCCGAAAGGCACCCGTGCGGACAGGGCCGTGCGCCCGGCCCCCGCCGGACGGACGGGGAAGTATACAAGAATCAGGCGGCGTCGGACACCATATCGGCCCTGAGGTCGATGAGATCGGCCAGTTCCGGGATGACGTCGCAGCCGAACCGCTCCAGCGAGGCCAGCGTCTCGCGCCGGCCGATGCCGGCAAATCCCATGAAGCAGGAGAGGTGGGTGGGCCGGATCACCTCCAGCTCGGCGCGCAGCTTGTCCACACAATAGGCAGCCGGGCCGATGACGGCGTTGTCGAGGAAGTCGTCCAGAGGCGGCTCGTCGTTCAGGGGCATCAGGCGCAGGAACGGTCCGTCCTTGGTGGGGGCGGCGGTGGAGAGCGGCACGGCGGCGCGCGCCAGATTGCGCACGCAGCGGGCGGCGTGGCGGGCATCGTTGGGGTCGTCGGTCACATAGACATAACGCTGCACGGCGAGGGGCATCCGGTCCGGGTTGCCGCCGCCCGCCTGCCAGCGTTCGGCGATGAGGTCACGGAACCCCTTGGCCTCACCGAGACCCCGGTGGCCGAAGCTCATGAACGGCGTCGCGCCGTCACGCGCCATGCGGGCGATCACTTCCGGATGGCTGGAGGCCACATAGACCTCGGGCATCGCCAGACCGAAGGGCCGCATGGACAGTTCCGTCCGGGGAATATCAAGCAGATCGCCGCGATATTCCACCACCCCGGAGGTGAGTCCCTGTTCCAGGATATCCCAGACTTCCAGCATCTTCTGGTAGCGATATTCGGGATCGACGCGGAAGCGGTCGAACTCGTAGGGCTGGTAGCCGCAGCCCAGTCCCAGCACCAGCCGGCCGCGGGTGAGAAGGTCGGCGAAGGCGGCCTCCTGCACGATCTTCAGCGGCTCGTAGAAGGGCAGCGCCAGCACCGCCGGCCCCAGCCGGATGCGCGATGTTTCCGCCGCGCAATGGGCCACCATGAGCAGCGAGGCCGGACAGATCGAATGGTTCGTGAAGTGATGTTCGGCGAACCAGGCGATGTCGAAGCCGAAATCCTCGGCCATGCGCACGGTGTCCACCGTGGTTCTCAGAACCGACGCGGGCGAGGTGTTGCGGTCGTAAAGCCCCATGAGGCTGAACAGGCCGAGCGTGACCATTCTGTGTCCTCCTGCCCAAATATCGGTAGCCCGTGCCCGTCGCGTGAGCAAATTAGTCTTTCTAATCCGTGGGCAAGTGACGCTTTTGCGAAGCCTCTTGCAGTTTGCCACGCTAATCCGGGCAGTAGAAATTCGCGTTTGTCCTGATGCGACACATTTCTGACACTCAGCCCCAGACGCCGCGATCGGGCGGCGCCGCAACAGCGGGCGGAGTGAGAGATGAAGGGTCAGACCGTCGTCGTCACCGGCGGGGCGAGCGGCCTCGGCAAGGCAGTGTGTCTCAGGTTCGCGGAAGCTGGCGCCAAGGTCGCCGTTCTTGACCTGAACGTGGAGGGCGCCGGGGCGGTGGCCGCCGAGATCGTGGCGGCTGGCGGCGAGGCCGTGGCAGTCGTCGGCGACCTCACCACCAAGGCCGCCGCCCATGACCTCTTCGCCCGGGCGGTGGCAGCCGTCGGGCCGGTGTCGACGCTCGTCAACTGCGCCGGCGTCTATCCGCGCAAGCACATTCTGGAAGTCACGGACGAGGATTGGGATTTCTCCTTCTCCGTCAATGTGCGCGGCCTCTATCACATGATGGTGGCGGCCGTGGAGCACATGAAGCCGCTGGGCGGCGGGCGCATCGTCAACGTCGCCTCCATCGATGGCTTCAAGGCCCATCCGAAGAACCCGCATTATGCCGCGATGAAGGCTGCCGTCATCAACCTGACGAAGACCTTCGGCCTCGCCTTCGCTCCGGACCAGATCCTGGTCAACGGCGTCGGCCCGGCGGCGATCGCCACCGACAAGGCCAAGGCTGCCGGCTTCCTGCCGGAACTGGCCGCCCAGACGGCCATCGGCCGGGCGGCCGAACCCGAGGACATCGCCGATGTCATCGTGTTCCTCGGCGGTCCCGGCAACCGCTACATGGTCGGCGAGACGGTCGCTGTCTCGGGCGGTTACTTCATTCCCTGATCAACAGTTCTTTCCCAGCCTGAAGGAAGACTTCCGATCTCCGGCCGCCTTTTGCGACGGCGAGACGGGGGCAAGCGAGAGAAACATGCATTTCGGCATCTTCAATCTGATGGGGCTCCGGGACAATCCGGGCGGCACGGCGGGCGTCATCGACGACACCCGCACCATGGTGAAACTGGCCGAGGACATCGGCTTCGAGATCGCCTGGTTCGCCGAGCACCATTTCACCAACTACTCGATCTCGGTGTCGCCGCTGATGGTCGCCGCCCACATGGCCGGCATCACCTCGCGCATCAAGCTCGGCGCCGGCGTGGTGGTGCTGCCGCTTTACCATCCGATGCGGGTGGCCCAGGAAATCGCGCTTCTCGACCAGATGTCGAATGGCCGGGCCGTTCTCGGCGTCGGCACCGGTTATCAGGGCTACGAATTCGAGCGCTATAACCAGGACGTCGCCAAGAAGACGGAAGTTTTCCTCGAATATTGGGAGATCGTCGAGAAGGCGCTAAGCGAAGGTCACGTGTCCTTCAAGGGTGAGCACATCTCGGTGCCGGACTCGGTGTTCACCGTGCGCCCGGTGCAGAAGCCGCTGCCGCCGATCTACTGCACCTCGCCGCATCCGCCGATCCTGAAGAAGATCGCCGAGTTCGGTGGCACGCCCTTCATCACCGCCGGCTGGCGTGGCTCCAAGGTCCTGTTCGAGATGGCCGAGCTGGTGCGCGGCATGTGGGAGAAGGCCGGCCTTGACGGCGCGACCATGCCGGTCGCGCTCCAGCAATATGTCCACGTCACCGACTCCAAGGCGGAAGCGATGGAGGCGGCCGAGCGGGCCCGCTATGTCGGCCGCATGGTGCATGGCCTCCGGACCTCGAACCTGACCCTCAATGGCAGCTTCGTGGAGGCTCCGCCGATCCCGGACGAGCCGCCGCTGGAGACCTTTGCCGACAATCTTCTGATCGGCTCGCCGGAGCTGGTGGCCGAGAAGCTGGTGGCCGAGATCAAGCATCTCAACCCCAAGCACTATAACATCTTCTTCCAGTTCGGCGACATGCCGGTGGCCCGCGCCCGCCGGTCGCTGGAGCGCTTCGGCAAGGAAGTCCTGCCGCTGGTCGAGAAAGCCGTCGGCCCCATCGCCGCCATCGGCGAGGCGCCGGCGAAGTCGGCGGCCTGACTTCTTCCGGGGGCCGGCTCCGCATCCCCCTCGGGGCCGGCCCCTCACGACAGGTACCCGGTGGCGATGCGCCACCGGAGATGCGGAGTAACGGGTTCCATGAGGCTGACCGGCGCCACCGGACACGGGCGGGGCCGGGTGAATTCCCCAAGGGTTCTGGAGAGCTTGATGACGATCGAGAGACTGCGACCCGGCCGCCGCGGCGGCCTGATGATGGCCGCTGCCGTCGCCACCACGCTGACGGCCGGCGCCGTGCGCGCCGAAACCGTCGGTCCGGTCACCGACCCGCTTGGCGTCGTGAAGATTGCCAAGGGCCAGCCGATCCTGATCGGCGGCTACTCCTCCCAGTCCGGTGGCGACACCAACCAGGGCATCGACGAACTGCGCGGTGCCGAACTGGCCATCAAGGACAAGGGTGACATCAAGGGCTTCAAGGTGAAGCTCGTGGGTGAAGACGCCCAGTGTACCGCCGAAGGCGGCCAGACGGCGGCCACCAAGCTGGCCGGCAACAAGCAGATCCTGGCCGTTGTCGGCCCGTCCTGCTCGTCGGGTGCCCGCGTCGGCGCGCCGATCCTGTGGAATGTCGGCATTCCCTCCATCGGCATCGGTGCCACCGCTCCGGCGCTGACCGCTGAGGATCGCCCGGACGGCTTCAAGGGCTTTGTCCGCGTGGTGCCGAACGATCTCGTCTCGGCCGAGTTCTCGGTGAAGTACGCCCTCGACAAGATGGGCGCCAAGACCGCGGCCACCATCCATGATGGCAGCCCCTATACCGAGCAGCTCGCCCGGGCCTTCGAGAAGTACTTCACCGCAGGCGGTGGCAAGGTGCTGTCGAGCGAGGCCATCGCGCCGACCGATACCGACATGCGCCCGGTGCTGACCCGCATCGCCACCAATGCGCCGGACGTGATCTTCATGCCGGTGTTCACCTCCGCCACCGGCTTCCTGCTGCGCCAGAAGGGCGAGATCCCCGGTCTCGCCAAGACCAGCCTGCTCGGCGGCGAAGGCGTGTTCTCGGCCAACGTCATCGAGGCGGCCGGCCCGTCCGTCGTCGGCTTCCCGATCGTCGGCGCGTCTTCGGACGAGTTCTCGGATCGCTTCCAGCCCTTCCTCGAAGCTTTCCAGGAAGACTATGGCGAAGCGCCGATCGGCGGCTTCTCGGCCTATGGCTATGATGCGACGCTGCTGTCCCTGACGGCGCTGGAGAAGGTCGCGGTCGCCGACGGCGATGGCAACCTCTATGTCGGCCGCAAGGCGCTGGCCGATGCCATTGCCTCCACCAAGGATCTCCCGGCGCTGACCGGCACGCTCACCTGCAAGTCCAATGGCGACTGCGGCGCGGCCACCTACGCCATCTGGGAGTTCGTCTCCGCTGATCCGTCCTCCTTCGCGCCGGGCAGCAAGTCCGACAGCAACCCGAAGAAGATCTATCCATGACCGTCCCGGCGCGCCCGGCGGAGGCTCCGGGCTTCTTTTCGGACTGGCTCAGGCGATCGACCTGGGTCGACCATGTGCTCCTTGCCATCCGCCTGGGCGTCGCCGCCCTGGTCCTGAAGGGGCTTGCCGGCGGTCTGACCGCCGGCACCTACACCGCGACGGACTGGATGTCCTTCGTGGTGTTCGGCCTGACCATCGGCAGTGTCTATGCACTGATCGCGCTCGGCTACACCATGGTCTACGGCATCCTGCGCATGATCAACTTCGCCCATGGCGACGTGATGATGATGGGATCCTTCTTCGGCCTGTTCATGGCCGACACCATGCGCGGGGCCGGTGGCCTGGCGGAAACCGCGCCGCTCATCGCGGTTCCGCTGGTGCTGGCCGCGGGCATGGCCGGGGGGGCGCTGGTCTCCATGGGTGTGGAGCGGGTGGCCTATCGCCCCTTCCTCCATGTCCGTTCGCTGGCGCCGCTCATCTGCGCCATCGGCGTCTCCTTCATCCTGCAATATGCCGCCCGCGGCCTGTTCGGCACCCGTAACCGGGCCTATCCGGACTTCGGCTGGATGGAAGGCTCGGTGACGCTGTTCGGTCTGGCGATCCAGATCCCGCAGATCGTGGCCTTTCTGGCGGCGCTTGCCATGCTCGGCGGTCTGCTGCTGCTGGTCAGCCGCACCCGTCTCGGCAAGGCGATGCGGGCGGTGGCCGAGGACCGGGACGCGGCGGCGCTTTCCGGCATCGACGTGACGAAGGTCATCGTCTCCACCTTCGCGGTGGGCGGCGCCATGGCCGGGGCTGCGGGCGTTCTCTACGCCCTCGTCTTCAAGCAGATCACCGTGTTCATGGGCTTCGCCTTGGGCATCAAGGGCTTTGCCGCGGCCATCCTCGGCGGCATCGGCAATCTGCCCGGCGCCATGCTCGGCGGTCTGGTGCTCGGCCTCTCGGAAGCTCTCGGTCCGGCGCTGCTGCTGGAAGGCTTCGGCCTGCCGGCGCCCTATCAGCTGAAGGATGTCATCGGCTACGGCATGCTGGTGATGGTGCTCATCTTCCGGCCTCAGGGTCTGCTCGGCGAAAAGCTCGCCAAGAAGCGCGCCTGAGGAGAGGAGACGCAAATGTCCAGCTTTGATATCGTCACCTCCTCCTTCCAGGTCCGTCGCCGCTCGGGTAATCCGGCGACGGAGGCCGGCCGGATCGGCTTCTATACCGGCCTGTCGGCGGTCGCCTTCTGTCTGGTCGGCGCCTATGTGTTGATGGACAAGCGCGCCGTCATCGAGGACGCCCTGACCCTCTCGCAGACTTTCCTGGCGCTGACCGGGATCGTCGGCAGCTGGTTTGCCGCCCGGGCGGGCAAGCGCTCCGGGGCCGTGGGGCTCGCCCCCATCGGCTGTGGCGCGCTCGGCGGTCTCATCGCCGGGCTGATGCTGGCGGTGCTGGTGCTGCTGGTCGCCAATCTCAACCTGCGTCCGGTTCTGGTGGCGGCCAGCCCCATGCTCCTGAAGGCGCTGTCCTTCGGGGCCAAGGCCCAGAGCTTCCAGGGCATCGTCACCCTGATCGGTCTTGGCACCATCCTCGGCCTCATCGGCGGCTTCCTGTTCGCCCTGCCGAAAACCCTGGGACGGCCGCTGATGGTGGCCGGCGCCACGGTGATCGCCGCCGGCCTGTTCCGGGACGTGTTTGCCTCCATCCTCCTCAACATCCCGGTGCTTGCCGATCTGGAGCCCACGGTGTTCGGGCAGGCGGGTGTCATGCCCGGCGCGGCCATCGTCATCTTCATCGGCGCCGCGATCCTGGATGCGGTGCGGGAGAAGCGGAAGATCGCCCGGGCCGGCCGGCCGCGCACGGTTGCGGAGCGCCGCATGGGGCTGGTCACGCTGGTCGCCGGCATCCTCATCGTGCCCCTCATCACCAATGACTTCGTGGCCCAGGTGGCCATGCTGGTCGGGCTCTATGTGCTGATGGGCATGGGCCTGAACATCGAACTGGGGCTGGCCGGCCTCGTCGATCTCGGCTTCGTCGCCTTCTTTGCCGTCGGCGCCTACACCGTCGCGCTGCTGACGGCGACCGGGCCCGAGGCCATCGCCCACTGGTCGTTCTGGGCGGCGCTGCCCATGGCGATCCTGTTCGCGGCGATTTCCGGTCTCATCTTCGGCCTGCCGGTGCTGCGGGTGCGCGGCGACTATCTGGCCATGGCCACCCTCGGCCTTGGTGAAATCGTCCGCGTGCTCGTCGTCTCGGAAGCCATGAAGCCGGTGCTCGGCGGCTCCCAGGGCATCATCGAGATCGCCCGGCCGACCCTCTTCGGCCACGTCATGAACACGCCGGTGGAACTCTATTATCTGGCGCTGGTGCTGGCGGCCTTCGTCGGCTTCGTCTCCTGGCGGCTGCAGCATTCCCGCACCGGCCGCGCCTGGCTGGCGATCCGCGAGGACGAGGATGTCGCCCAGGCGCTCGGCATCGACCTCGTCGCGGTGAAGCTGCTCGCCTATACCGTCGGCGCGGCCTTTGCAGGCGCTGCCGGCGCGGTGTTCGCGGCCCTTGTCGGCTCGGTCTACCCGCACTCCTTCCAGCTCGTCATTTCCATCAACGTGCTGGCGATCCTGGTGATCGGCGGTCTCGGCAGCCTGCCGGGGGTGGTGGTCGGGTCGCTCGCCCTCATCGGCCTGCCGGAGCTGCTGCGCGAGTTCGGCGAATATCGCTACCTGTTCTACGGACTGGCCCTCGTGGTGATGATGCATGTGAAGGCGGAAGGCCTATGGCCGGCCACGTCAACCCGGGAGAAGAAGGATGCGCGCTGAAGTGCCGACCCCCGTCCTCTCCGCCCGCAATCTCGTCAAGCGCTTCGGCGGCATGCTGGCCGTCCGCGACGTGAACCTCGACGTGATGAAGGGCTCCGTCCACGCCATCATCGGCCCCAACGGTGCCGGCAAGACGACGGTGTTCAACTGCATCACCTCGTTCATCCCGCCCACCTCCGGCACCGTCCACATTGACGGCGAGCGGATCGACGGTCTGCCCGCCCACAAGGTGGCGGCCCACGGGGTGGCGCGCACCTACCAGAATGTCCGGCTCTTCTCCGGCATGACGGCGGTGGAGAACGTGCTGGTGGGCGAGCATCGCCGTCTCCGGGTGCCGTTCTGGGAGGCGATCCTGACGACGCCGCGCTTCCGCCACGAGGAAGCCGAGGCCCGCGACCGGGCCCATGAGATGCTGAAATTTGTCGGCATCCCGGACCGGGCGGAAGACCTTGCCCGCTCCATGCCCTATGGCGACCAGCGCCGGCTGGAAATCGCCCGGGCGCTGGCCACCCGGCCGCGCATCCTGATGCTCGACGAGCCGGCCGCCGGCATGAACCCGTCGGAAGGCAAGGCGCTGGTCGACCTCATCGAGCGCATCCGCTCGGAGATGGGGGTGACCGTGCTCCTCATCGAGCATCACATGAAGGTCGTCATGGCGATTGCCGACCGCATCACCGTGTTCGACCGTGGCGCAGTGCTGGCCGAGGGCGACCCGGCGGAGATCCGCGCCGACGAGCGGGTGATTGCCGCCTATCTCGGGGCGCGTGCCGCCGCCACCACTGACAGCCGGGAGGTTGCCTCCGCATGAGCGTCGATCTGGTCGTTTCCGGTCTCACCGTCGGCTATGGCTCCATTCTCGCCGTGCGCGACGTGACCCTCACCGTGAAGGCGGGGGAGATTGCCACCATTGTCGGCGCCAACGGCGCCGGCAAGACCACCATCCTCAATGCGCTCTGCGGCCTGCGTGACGTGCGCATGGGCAGTGTCAGCCTTGGCGGCACCGACATCACCCATGTGCCGCCCCATGACCGGGTGAAGCTGGGGCTGGCCCAGGTGCCGGAAGGGCGTCGGCTGTTCGGCCGCATGACGGTGGCCGAAAATCTGGAAATCGGCGCCTTTTCGAGAACCGATGGCGGCCTGGCCGCCGACATGGAGCGGATCCTCACCCTTTTTCCGAGGCTGAAGGAACGCTATCGTCAGCTCGCCGGCACCCTCTCGGGCGGCGAGCAGCAGATGGTGGCCATGGGGCGGGCTCTCATGGCGCGCCCGAAATGTCTGCTGCTTGACGAGCCGACCATGGGCCTCGCCCCGCAGATCGTCGATCTCGTCCTCGATGCCGTGCGCACGGTAAACGGGGAGGGGGTGACGGTGCTCCTCGTCGAGCAGAATGCGTATCGGGCGCTGGAAATCGCCGACCGGGCCTTCGTGATCGAGACCGGTGAAATCACCCTGACGGGCCCCGGACGGGATCTCGTCGATCATCCGCGGGTGCGCACCGCCTATCTGGGACACGACTCGTGAGTGCTCTCTCTCTTCTCACCAAGCCGGCGCCGTCGGACAGCTTTGTCGACCCCGCCGCCTTCCGTGCGGGCATGCGCGAGTTTGCCGCCGGCGTCACCATCATCACCACCGGCGCGGGCGCCGAGCGCCGCGGCCTGACCGCCACCGCCGTGTGCTCGATGTCCATCGAGCCGCCGTCGCTGGTCGCCTGCGTGCAGGTGACGGCGGCCGCCCATGCCGAGATCGTCCGCTCCGGCCGCTTCGCCGTGAACATGCTGGCAGCCGATCAGGAGCCGCTCGCCCGCCGCTTTGCCGGCATGACCGGCGTGCACGGCGCCGAGCGCTTCGACGAGGGCAACTGGACGACGCTGGAAACCGGCGTGCCGGTGCTGGCCGATGCCGTCACCGCCTTCGACTGCGTGGTCATCGCGGCCATCGACCGGGGCACCCACACCCTGTTCATCGGCGGGGTGAAGGCGGTCCGCACCGATGCGGCCCGTCCGTCACTTATCCACCGCTCGGCCGCGTTCACCACGCTGGCGTGATCCTTTCCGATCGTTGCTGCGATCATCCTCCCCCGCATGGTTTCCATGCGGGGGCCGTCCCGTCTTTTGTCCTCAGGGATCCTGAATGAGCATTCGCCGTCTGAAGACCGTCTATCATGTTGCCGGCGACATGGACGCCGGCCGCCGCTTCTATGAAGAAGGCCTCGGGCTGGTGCCGCGCTTTGCCGATGGCACGCGCTGGGTGCAGTATGACGCCGGCGGCACGGCCTTTGCGCTGGCCAGCCAGGACGAGGCGCCGACGGCCGAGGCGGAGGGCGCGGTAGCGGTGTTCGAGGTGGATGATCTCGACGCCACCCGGGCGCGGCTGGAGGCGGCCGGCATTCCCATCGTGTCCGAGCGCGACATGGGTTCTCATGGTCGGGTGGTGACGCTGCGGGATCCCGCCGGCACCTACGTCCAGCTGTTTGCCAAGGCTGCCGGCTGAGGCGACAAGGGGCCGGCGGCCGGGCTCAGCCCTTCGCCGGCTCGATCTTCGGCCCCGAGAAGATCACGACATTGCCGACGAGCACGAGGGGTAGGCCGGCGATTGCGTAGAGGGTCCAGTGATAGCCCTCCAGCACCGTGGAGACGCAAAGCGCGACCACGGGAAAGAGCACCGTGGCATAGGCTGCCTTGTCCGGGCCGATGCGGCCGACCAGCCACAGATAGGCCATCAGGCCGAAGAGCGTGCCCGGGCCGATCAGATAGAGCAGGCTGCCGACATAGGGCAGCGACCAGTCGAACACGAAGGGCGCGCCGCGGGCGAGCGCAAACAGGGCGAGGAACAGCGAGCCCCACAGCATGGCGCGCGCCGCCGCATTGGGCAGGTCAGTGCCGGTGGCGGTTGCCTTCAGAGACACCAGATTGCCAAGCGAGAACACCAGCGTGCCTGCCATCGACAGGCCGATGCCGATGAGCATGTCGCCGCTCGCCTCGCTCTCGGCCTCGGTGAAGGCCTCGCTGAACAGGAGCGCGATGCCGACGACGCCCAGCGTGCCGCCGATCAGGGTGCGTGCCGTCGGCCGCTTGCCCATGAACAGCCACTGATTGAACGCCGTGAACACCGTGGCCATGGAGAACACCACCGAGATGATGCCGCTCGGGGTGAAATGGGCCGCCGTGTAGAACAGCAGGAAGTTCATCGAGAACAGCATGGCGCCCAGCGGCGCGAACCAGCGGTGGGCCGACCACGGCGCCGGCGTCAGCCGTCCGGTGACGGCCAGCCCGGCCCACAGGCACGCCGCCGCAATCAGGAAGCGCCAGAGGATGGAGACTTCCGGCGGGACCGGGCCCACCTGCAGGGTGAGGGCAAACCAGGTGAAGCCCCAGGCAAGGACGAGGCCGGCGAAGATCAGGGCGGGCATGGGAGAGAGGCTTTCATGACCGCCGGAACCGGCGGACGCGGGGAGGGAACCTGAGGCTCGCCCGGAATCCCGTCTGCGGTCAAGGGGCGCCGGCGCATGGTGCCGGGCTTGGCCAGCCGGTTTCAGCGCCAGAGAAAACGGGACTCGCGGGGAGAAGGGGCCGTCAGCGCCGCGGCACGCCATAGGCGGCGAGGAACACCCGAACGCCCGCCGCCACCGAGGCCTCGATCGCCGCGGCATCGGGAGCGGGGGCGATGTTGAACAGCCGCATCCGGGTGAAGCGGGTCTGCATCAGCTCCAGCAGCTGATGGGCGGCGGTCTCGATGTCGTCGATGCGCAGGGTGCCGCGTGCCACCTGATTTTCCAGATAGCCGGTGACCATCCGGAGCCCCAGCCCCGGCCCGGCGTCATAGAACATGCGGCCCAGCTCCGGGAACTTGTCCGAGGCGCCCATGACAAGGCGCAGCAGCTCGACATTCTCGTCGGAGGTGATCTTCTTCAGGATCTTGCGACCGAAGGCAGTGAGGGCCGTTTCCACATCGGCTTCCGGGTCGATGGGGATCTCGCCATCGGGCAGGCAGGCGCGCACATCGTCGATGAGGGCGGCAAACAGGCCCTCCTTGGAGGTGAAATAGACATAGAGCGTCGCTTTGGAGACCCCGGCCTCCTGGGCAATGTCGTTCATGCTGGCGCCATCATAGCCGAGACGGCGGAACACGGCCCGGGCCGCCTCCATGATGACCTTGCGCTTTTCCTCCTGCCGCTCCCGGCGCGGCTTCGGCCCGCGGCGGCGCGGGGCCGGGGCGTCCGCATCCGCGGTGCTGCCATCTGCCGTCGGGGTCGCGTCGGTCACCGCTCAAGATCCTTCGCCAGCAATCGCCCCCGCGCTCCGGCCGGAGGGGAATCCGGATCCGAAGCGACGCGGCCTCAGGGAACAGGAACTCCCGCAATGCGGGATGAAAGGGGCCGGCGGCGCACGCCCAGGGCGGGAAGGGCCGGTCCGTCAGGCATTTAACCGCCGGGGGCTTGCAAAGTCAAATTGCTGACTGTACGGTTCAGTCAATTTTCCGATCGTCCGAGGTGATCCCATGGATGCCGCCGCTCCCCGCGATGGCACAGCGCCTGATCTGTCCGCTCCGGCGGCGGTGTCGGCGCCGGCTGCAACCCCGTCGGCGGCCACGCCCGGCAGCGCACCGGCCGCAGGTGGGCCGGCCGCGGCCGCGCCCGCCCGCGCCCAGCCGAAGAAGGGCAAGGGCCGCAAGATCCTGCTCGTGCTGGCGCTGGCCGCCCTCGGCGGCGGCGGCTGGTTCGGCTATTCCTGGTGGACCGAGGGGCGCTTCCACGTCGAGACCGACGACGCCTATGTGGATGCCGACATTTCCCGCATTTCGGCGCGGGCCACTGGCTACATCGTCGACATGCCCGTGGCCGAGAACCAGCGCGTGAAGGCCGGCGACGTGATCGCCCGCATCGACGACACCGATGCGCGGCTGGCGCTGGAGGCGGCGACCCGCAAGGTGGATGGCCAGAAAGCCACCATCGTGCGCATCGATGCCCTGATTGCCGCCCAGAAGACCGCGATCCAGGAGGCCGAGGCCGCGCTGCAATCGGCCAATGCCGAGGGAGAGCGGGCGGACAAGGCGTGGAATCGCGCGTCGGCCCTGCTGAAGACGCCGAGCGGCACCCAGCAGGTGATGGATGAGGCGACGGCCACCCGCGACAAGGCGGTGGCGGCGGTTGCCAGCGCCCGGGCCTCCCTCAACGCGGCCCATGCCCAGGTGGACGTGCTGGCCGCCCAGCGCACCGAGGCCGAGGCGACGCTGGCTGGCCTGCAGACGGCCGTGTCCATTGCCGAGCGCGATCTCGGCTATACCAGCATCACCGCGCCGGTGGATGGCGTGTTCGGCAACAAGGCGGTGGATCTGGGTGCGCTGGTGCAGCCCGGCACCCGCATCGGTGCCGTCGTGCCGCTGGACGACCTGCACGTGGAGGCGAACTTCAAGGAGACCCAGCTCGGCCGCATCCGGCCGGGTCAGGAGGTCGCCATCAGCGTGGATGCCCTGCCGGAGGACACCTTCCGCGGCGTGGTGGAAAGCGTGGCGCCGGGCTCGGGGGCGACCTTCTCCCTGCTGCCGCCGGAAAATGCCACCGGCAACTTCACCAAGATCACCCAGCGCGTGCCGGTCCGCATCCGCATCGACCAGTCGAGCGATCCCCATGGCCTGCTGCGGCCGGGACTGTCGGTTCTGGCGACCGTGGACGTGCGCACCGGCAAGCCGGCTGATGCGGCGTCCGCCGAGCCCGGCGCGGCCGCGGCCGCCATCCCGGACAAGACCCCGTGAGCACCGCCGTGGCGGCCGCGGTGCCCGCCGAACCGCATGTGCCGAAGACGCGCATCTTCGCCTTCATGGCGATGGTGTTCGGCATGTTCATGGCGCTGCTCGATATCCAGATCGTCTCCGCCTCGCTGTCGGACATTCAGGCGGGCCTGTCGGCCAGTTCCGACCAGATCTCCTGGGTGCAGACCAGTTATCTCATCGCCGAAGTGGTGATGATTCCGCTGTCCGGCTTTCTCGGCCGGCTGATGTCGACGCGCTATCTGTTCGTGGCATCGTGCGTCGGCTTCACCATCGCCAGTTTTCTCTGCGGCATGTCCACCTCCATCGAGGAGATGATCGTCTTCCGGGCGATCCAGGGCTTTGTCGGCGGCGCGATGATCCCGAGCGTGTTTGCGGCGGCCTTCACCGCCTTTCCGCGCTCCATGCAGCCGGTGCTGCAGCCGATCATCGGCCTCATCGCCACGCTCGCCCCCACCATCGGCCCGACCATCGGCGGCTATCTCACCGAGCTGATGTCGTGGCACTGGCTGTTCTTCATCAACATCGTCCCCGGCATTCTGGTGACGCTGGTCAGCTGGGCTCTCATCGACTTCGACAAGCCCGACTGGAAGCTCTTCGACCATTTCGACTGGTGGGGCCTCGGCCTGATGGCGCTGTTCCTGTGCTCGCTGGAATATGTGCTGGAAGAGGGCGCCAATGATGACTGGTTCCAGAGCGAGGAAATCCGCATCTTCGCGCTGCTGACCGCGGTGGGGGCCGTCGGTTTCTTCTGGCGGGCCTTCACCCGGCCGGAGCCGATCGTCGACCTGTCCGCCTTCGGCAACCGCAACTTTGCCACCGGCAGCCTGTTTTCCTTCTGCATGGGCATCGGGCTGTATGGGCTCACTTATCTCTATCCGCTCTATCTGGCCCATGTGCGCGGCTACACGGCGCTGATGATCGGCGAGACCATGATGGTCTCGGGCGTGGCAATGTTCCTGTCGGCGCCGCTGGTCGGCCGCATCTCGGCGGTACTGGACCTCCGCATCATGATGGGCATCGGCTTTGCCGGTTTTGCGCTGGGCACGTGGATGCTGACCGGCATGACCCGCGACTGGGACTACTGGGAGCTGTTCGTTCCCCAGGTGCTGCGCGGCGTCTCGCTGATGATGTGCATGGTGCCCATCACCAACATCGCCCTCGGCACCCTGCCGCCGGAGCGGCTGAAGAACGCCTCCGGCCTCTTCAACCTGATGCGCAATCTGGGCGGCGCCGTCGGCCTTGCAGTCATCAACACCCTCATCAACAACCGGCATGACCTGCACATGGCGCGCCTGCGCGATCATGCGACGGCCTCCAACCCGCGGGCGCTGGAGTGGCTCAGCCAGGTCGCGACGCGCTTTGCCGATCAGGGCGTGCTGGCCGACACCATGGCGCTGAAGAAGCTCGCCCAGACGGTGCGGGCGGAGGCCTATGTGATGGCGCTGTCGGACGTGTTCTTCCTGCTCACCGTGCTGTTCCTGGCGCTGGTGCCGATGATCCTCATCCTGCGCAAGCCCCGCATGGCCGGTGGCGGCGGGGGCGGGCACTAGGGTCGAAATCCTGCCGACCGGGGCTCTTCCTTCAGGGGGCGCCCCGGCATTTCTCATGGCCCTGTCCGTCGCTCGTTGCCGGCGGCATCGGCGCGGCTTGACGGCAGGGCCCGGCCGCCGTTAGCTCGCCGCCATGACAGCCCCTGCCAAAGCCTTCATCACCGGCCTTGCCGGCCTCACCCTGAGCGACGACGAGCGCGCCTTTCTGGCCGCCGAGCGGCCGTTCGCCCTCATCCTGTTCCGGCGTAACATCGACACGCCCGACCAGATCCGCACGCTCGTGGCCGAGGCCCGGGAGGCCGCCGGCGATGCCGGTCTGCCGGTGCTGATCGATCAGGAAGGCGGCCGGGTGCAGCGGCTGGGGCCGCCGCGCTGGCGACGCTATCCGCCGGGCCGCGTCTTCGGCACGCTCTACGCCGCCGACCCCGCGGCCGGTCTGGAGGCTGCCCGTCTCGGTGCCCGGCTGATTGCCGATGACCTGACGGCGCTCGGCATCACCGTCGACTGTCTGCCCGTGCTGGATGTGCCGGTGCCCGGCGCCCACGACATCATCGGCGACCGGGCCTATGGCCTGACCGCCGACACCATCATTCCGCTGGCACGCGCCGCCTGCGAGGGGCTGCTGGCCGGCGGCGTGCTGCCGGTCATCAAGCACATCCCCGGCCATGGCCGCGCCGGCGCCGACAGCCATCTGGAGCTGCCCGTCGTCGACACCGACGCCGCGACGCTCGCCGCCACCGACTTCGTGCCCTTCAAGGCGCTCGCGGACATGCCGCTCGCCATGACCGCCCATGTGGTCTACCGCGCCCTCGATCCCGAGCGGCCGGCCACCACCTCGCCGACGGTGATTGCCGACACCATCCGCGGCGCCATCGGCTTCGATGGCCTGCTGATGTCCGATGACGTGTCCATGCAGGCGCTGTCCGGCACGATCACGGAGCGCACCCGGGCGCTGTTTGCCGCCGGCTGCGATCTGGCGCTGCACTGCAATGGCAAGTTCGACGAAATGGTCGCGGTTGCCGCCGAGACGCCGGTGCTTGCCGGCCGGGCGCTGGAACGGGCGGAGGCGGCCCGGGCTCTCCTCACGGCGCCGGCTGCCTTCGACCGCGCCGCGGCGGAGGCCCGCTTTGATGCGCTGATTGCCCGGGCGGTTGCCTGATGGCGCGCTCCGGCGGGCCGGACGGGGATCCGCCGGAGGGCGAGGCCTTTGAAGCGCCGGCCGAGGGCGAGGGGCTGGTGGTGGAGCTGGGCGGCTTTGAAGGGCCGCTCGATCTGCTGCTGTCGCTGGCCCGCGACCAGAAGGTCGATCTCACGCGGATCTCCATTCTGGATCTGGCCGAGCAATATCTGGCCTTCATTGCCGAGGCCGGCCGGCGGCGGCTGGAGCTGGCCGCCGACTATCTGGTGATGGCGGCGTGGCTGGCCTATCTGAAATCCCGCCTGCTGCTGCCGGCGCCTGCCAAGGGCGAGGAGCCCTCGGGGCCGGAGCTGGCCGCCGATCTGGCCTTCCGCCTGCGCCGGCTGGATGCCATGCGGGCGGC
Organism: Segnochrobactraceae bacterium EtOH-i3; assembly: GCA_050689115.1. Classification (GTDB taxonomy): domain Bacteria; phylum Pseudomonadota; class Alphaproteobacteria; order Rhizobiales; family Segnochrobactraceae; genus JBBSSF01. The sequence continues at coordinate 389,373 of JBOGCN010000001.1, forward strand.
GGCCCGGGCGCTGCTGGACCGGCCGCATCTGGGCCGCGACCGCTTTGCCCGCGGCGCGCCGGAGCCCATCGCCGTCATCCCGGTGCCGCGCTGGCGGGCGGATTTCAACGGCCTGCTCACCGCCTATTCCAACGCCCGCTCCACGGATTTCGACACCCAGGTGACGGTCGGCAAGCGCACGGTCTGGTCGCTGGTGGATGCGCGCACCCTTCTGGAACGCCTGATCGGGCGCTATGCCGAATGGACGCCCTTGAGCGTCATCGTCGCCGGCATCGCGCCGGAGCCGGAGGTGCGGCGCACCGCGCTGGCCTCCTCCTTTGCCGCCACTTTGGAAATGGTGCGCGAAGGGCGGATGGCGGTGGCCCAGACCGGCACCTTCGCGCCCATCCTGATCCGGGCCCACAGCCGCGGCAGCTCCGATCTCGAAGGGGCGGCGGAGGAGGAGACGTCATGAGCGAGACCCGTCCCGGCCGGGTGCCGACGGCTGCCGAGCGCCGGGATGCCCTGCGCATTCTGGAGGCGCTGCTGTTCGCCTCCGCCGTGCCGCTGGATGAACGGGCGCTGGCCAATCGCATCGCCTTCGGGCTTGATGTGCGGGCGCTGCTTGGCGAACTCCAGACCTTCTATGCCCTGCGCGGCGTCAATCTCATCCGGGTGGGCGAGGGCTGGGCCTTCCGCACCGCCGCCGATCTCGCCTATCTCATGGCGCGGGAAGCCATCGAGCCGAAGCGTCTTTCCCGCGCGGCCCAGGAGACGCTGGCCATCATCGCCTTCCACCAGCCCGTCACCCGGGCCGAGATCGAGGAAATCCGCGGCGTCGCGGTCGCCCGCGGCACGCTGGACGTGCTTCTGGAAACCGGCTGGGTGCGCATGCGCGGCCGCCGCCGCTCGCCCGGCCGGCCCGTCACCTATGGCACCACGCCGGCCTTTCTCGACGCCTTCGGCCTCTCGGCCCTCTCGGACCTGCCGGGCCTCGACGACATGAAGGCCGCCGGCCTCCTCGCCGGCACGCCGCCCACCGGCTTCTCCGTGCCGACCCCGAAGGAGGGGCCGGATCCGGACGAGGATCCGCTGGACGCGGATGATTCCGGCGACGAGTGACGCCCATTCGGGGGCTATCCGCCCCCGACCCGCGATTTTTCTCCAGCCTCAGTCGCCGGCGGGCCCATCCGGGCCCTCAGGCTTCCGCTTCGCTATGCGCCCGAAACGGCACTCCGCCGTTTCGGGCCCGCTCCGCGCGACGCCAGTCGGCGTCGGAAGTCGCTCATGGGACTTCAATGCGCCGGCAAGCAGCCCGATGCTCAGAACGTTCCGTCGAGATTGGTGCTGTCGACCTTCAGCACGTCGGTGGTGCCGGTCAGCGCCATGGAGACGTCGAGTTCCTTGCGGATGATCTCGATGGCGGTGGAGACGCCCTGTTCGCCGCCGGCGGCCAGCGCCCACAGGAAGGACTTGCCCATGAGGCAGCCGCGGGCGCCAAGCGCCAGCGCCTTCAGGATATCCTGACCCGACTGCACCCCGCCATCGAACAGGATTTCCATGCGGTCGCCGATGGCATCGACGATGCGCGGCAGGCAGGAGATCGACGAGCGCGCGCCATCGAGCTGGCGGCCGCCATGGTTGGAGACGACCACGGCATCGGCGCCGCTTTCGGCGGCCTTGCGGGCGTCCTCGACATCCAGCACGCCCTTGAGGATCAGCTTGCCCGGCCACATCGAGCGGATCCACGCCACATCCTCCCACGACAGCGACGGATCGAACTGGCCGGCGATCCACTGGGAGAGGGTGGTCAGGCTGTCGGCGCCGGGCACCTTGTCGGCGAGGTTGCCGAAGGAGTGGCGCTTGCCGAACAGCACGCTCATGGCCCAGCGCGGCTTGAAGGCGACGTCGATGGCGTTGGCCAGCGTCAGCTTCGGCGGCACGGAGAGGCCGTTCTTGATGTCGCGGTGGCGCTGGCCCTGGATCTGGAGATCCAGCGTCAGGACGAGGGCCGAGCAGCCGGCGGCCTTGGCGCGCTCGACGAGGGAGCGGCTGAATTCCCGGTCGCGCATCACATAAAGCTGGAACCAGAACGGCTTAGTGGTCGCGGCCTTCACGTCCTCGATGGAGCAGATGGACATGGTGGAGAGGGTGAAGGGAATGCCGGCCTTCTCGGCGGCGCGGGCGCCGTGAATCTCGCCATCGCCATGGAACAGGCCGGTGAGGCCGGTGGGGGCAATCGCCAGCGGCAGGGAGGCCGGCTGGCCGACGAGGGTGGTGGCGGTGGAGCGATGGGAAACATCCACCATCACCCGCTGGCGCAATGCGATGGCATCGAGATCGCGCTTGTTGGCAGCAATCGTCGTCTCGGTATAGGAGCCGCGGTCGGCATAATCGAAGATCGCGCGGGGGATCCGCCGCTTCGCGATGGTGCGCAGATCCTGAATGGTGGTGATGGCCGTCATCTCTGGGCTACCCGATCCTGAAAATGGCGCCCGCAGACAGCCGCCTCCAGTCGGCGGAGGAGCGTTGATCGGGCGGTGGTCAGAATTTTTTACCGATTGTGCCGTCGCTCTGCAACCCGTCGCGCGGGCGGGGCGGGCTTGTATTTTCTCCCCGCAGTGGGGGAGACGGTTGCGTTGCCGGCCGCTAGGATTGGTCCACCGTCGTCTGACCTCCAGGCCCTTCTGCCGATGATCGACCCCGTCCATGCGCCTCGCCTTGCCGAAACCGTTGCCGCCGAGCTGGAACGGCTGATTCTGGAAGGGGTTCTGCGGCCGGGGGAACGGCTGGCGGGAGAGCGCGAGCTGGCCGAACGCCTCGGCGTGTCCCGGCCCTCCCTGCGCGAGGCGCTGCAGCTGCTGGAGCAGCGCGGTCTGCTGGTCACCGGCCGCACCGGCTCGGTGGTGGCGCGGTTTCTGGCCCCGATGACGGATCCGCTGGCCACCTTGTTCACGCTGGATCCCCGGGTGGCCGAGGACTTCTTCGAGTATCGCGGCGCCGTGGAAGTGAAGGCGGCCATGCTGGCGGCCGAGCGGGCGAGCGAGCCCGAGCGGGCGGCGATCCGCGCGGTGATCGCCCGCATGGAGGCCGCGCCCGAGGACTGTGCAGCCGAGGCCGAAGCGGATCTGGAATTTCACGCCCTCATCCATGAAGCCTCCCACAATCTGGTGATGCTGCATGTGATGCGCGGGCTGGCGGAACTGCTGCGCCGGGACATCTTCTTCAGCCGCCAGCGCATGTTCAGCCGACGCGAGATGGCCGACGCCCTGATGGTCCAGCACCGGGCGATCGCCGCCGCCATTCTCGATCGTGACAGCGCGGCCGCCGGCGCCGCCATGGCCGATCACATCCGCTACACCTTCCAGGCGATGGAAGACCTGCGCCGGGCCGAGACCCGGGAGAGCGTTGCGCTGCGCCGCTTCAGCCGCAGCGATCTGGTGGCGGGATAAAGCGGGGCCGGGCCGTCCGGACACCCGCGGGCGTGGCTGATCTGCCACAGGTGGCGGCCGAGCGCTCCGTCGGATGCGATTGCGGGTTGGATCCGGCGGGGGCGTCCCCCATGTCGGGGACTGTCCCGGCTGTTCTCCTCCGTCCGGGCCGTCTTTCCGTGGCCGCGGGCCTGCCTCCGTCCGCCACGGCCCCCATGACGCGGCAATTTTCGGGTGCACGATGGCAACCCTGCGCTATTTCACCTGGGCCCTGGCCGTCACGGTCCTCGGCCTGTTTCTTGGTGCGTGGATCGGCTGGTCGGCCGAAGGCACCATTCAGGGCGCGCTCTCCGTCCTGTTCATCTGCGCGGTGCTGTCGGTGCTGGAGATCTCGCTCTCCTTCGACAACGCCATCGTCAATGCCAAGATCCTCAAGGACATGAGCGCTGTCTGGCGACGGCGCTTCCTCACCTGGGGCATCCTGATTGCCGTGTTCGGCATGCGCATCGTGTTTCCGCTGGTCATCGTGGCAGTGGCCGCGGCGCTGGATCCGTGGTCGGCGCTGCAGCTCGCCATCAGCCAGCCCCAGGAATATGCCCGCATCCTGACGGAAGCCCATGTCGGCATCGCCGCCTTTGGTGGCAGCTTCCTGTTCATGGTCGGCCTCAGCTACTTCTTCGATGCGGAGAAGGAGATCCACTGGTTCCGCGCCCTGGAGCGCCGCCTCAGCCGGGTGGCGGTGGTGCAGGGGGCGGCGGTGGCGCTGGTTCTGCTGACGCTGCTGCTGTTCTCCCGCCTGCTGCCGGCGGAAGAGGGGGCAACTTTCCTCCACGCCGGTATCTGGGGCCTGCTGGTCTTCCTCGCCGTCGGCGCGCTCGGCGACATCATGGATGCCAGCCAGTCCCAGATGGATGTGGTGCACCGCACTGGCGCCGCCTCCTTCCTTTATCTGGAAGTGCTGGACGCCAGCTTTTCCTTCGATGGTGTCATCGGGGCGTTTGCGCTGTCGAACAACCTGTTCGTCATCGCCATCGGTCTCGGCATCGGCGCCATGTATGTCCGCTCCATGACCGTGATGCTGGTGGATCGCGGCACCCTCGGCCACTATCGCTTTCTGGAGCATGGCGCCTTCTATGCCATTCTGGCGCTGGCCTTCATCATGTATCTTCAGACCCTCCTCCACATCCCCGAGGTGCTGACCGGCCTCATCGGTGCCGTGCTCATCGGCCTGTCGCTGTGGTCGTCGCTGCGCTGGAAGCGGCGCAACCCGGGACTGGACGACGAGAGCTGACCCGGGCGGGCTCCGGTCCGGGTGGCAGCAGCGGAACGCCTTCGGGCGCTGAAGTCCGGACGCGGCCTTGCGTCCGGCCGCCCGGTGCCCTAGACAGGCGCCGGCGACAGGGCGGGCGGTTAGCTCAGCTGGTTAGAGCACCTGGTTTACACCCAGGGTGTCGGGGGTTCGAATCCCTCACCGCCCACCAGCCTCCTTTTCCCCGATACAGCGCCGGCCCGGGATTTTTGCCCGGCGCGTGCGGGTTTCCGGCTCTCAGCCCCACAGCGCCCGCTCGGCCGGCTGCACCACCGAGCCGGCATAGACGAGGCCGGGCTGGCGATCTTGTGACAGCAGCAGCGGGCCGTCGAGATCGACGACTTCGGCGCTGTCGGCCACCAGCAGGGCCGGGGCCATGGCCAGCGATGACGACACCATGCAGCCGACCATGAGCTGAAGATTCGCGGCGCCGACAGCCATCACCACCTTCAGCGCCTCGGTCAGGCCGCCGGCCTTGTCGAGCTTGAGGTTCACCGCATCATAGCGATCGGTCAGCCCGGCCACGTCGGCGGCGACATGGTGGCTTTCATCGGCGCACACCGGCACCGGGCGCGGGATTCGGGCGAGCAGGCCATCGGCGCCGGCCGGCAGGGGCTGTTCCACCATCACCACGCCGGCCGCCGCGCACGCCGCCAGCCCCTCGGCGAGGAAAGCATCGGTCCAGCCCTCGTTGGCGTCTACCACCAGCCGGGCGGCAGGCGCCCCGCGCCGGACGGCGGCCAGACGGTCGAGATCGCCGGGGCCGCCGAGCTTGATCTTGAGAAGCGGTCGATGGGCATTGCGCCGGGCGGCGGCCTCCATGGCGTCCGGTTCGGCGAGGCTCAGGGTGAAGGCGGTCGTCAGCGGGCGGGGAGCGGCAAGGCCGAGCCGGTCGCGCACCGGAATGCCCGTGCGCTTGGCCTCCAGATCCCAGAGTGCGCAGTCGATGGCGTTGCGGGCGGCCCCCGGGCCGATCAGCATTTGCAGGGCAGGGCGCTCCAGTCCCGATTCGAGTGCCGGCACCAAAGCGGTGATCTCCGCCAGCACGCTCTCGATGGTCTCGCCATAGCGGCCATAGGGCACGCACTCGCCGCGGCCGACGGCCGCGCCGCAGCGGACCTCCACGACGATGACGACGGCCTCGCGCTTGGAGCCGCGGGCGATCGTGAAGCCGCCTTCGATGGCAAATCGTTCGATCCGCACACCGATTGTCCTGACCGGAGAGGCTCCCGCAGCAGTCGATTCGGCCGTGCCGGAAGATGCAAATGGATCACGCGTCATGTGTTTTCGCCCGAGGACGTCCCCGGCCCCCTCGACCGGTCTGCCTGAGGGCGGGTATAGAACGGTTAATTATTGCCGAACAGTCCGGCGCTTTCCCCAGTTCCTTCCCTGGGAAAAGATGGTCCGGGGCGCAGGCGGATCGGGGATCCCCGGGGAGAGTACGGTACCGGCATGGCGGCGAGCAGCGCGCGGGCGACACCTGCGCTCACCATAGATCAGGGACAGGGGCGGGTCGCTGCCAGCGGGGACTGGGTCGTGGCAACGGCCGAGGTCGCCGAGGGGCTGGTCACTGGCGCCTCCCTGCCGGGCAAGGGCCGCGTGTGCCTGGATGTCGGCGGGGTCGGCGTGCTCGATACGGCGGGCGTCTGGCTCATCGTGCAGCTGCGCGATGCGCTGGCCGCCGGCGGCGCCAGTGTCGATGTCGTCGGCATGGACGGGCATCGGGCGGTCCTCCTCAAGCAGGTGGAAGGCCACGAAGGCGACGTGCTGCCCCAGTCGGCCGCAGAGCCGGGGAAGCGCAATCCGGTCGTCTCCTTCCTCGACCGGGTTGGCCGGCACGCCTGTGATCAGGCCCATGATTCCCGCTGGGTGCTGTCGCTGCTGGGCGCGGCCGTGGCGACAATCGCCACCGGCATTTTCAATCCGCGTCGCTTCCGCATGACGGCGACGCTGGCCAATTTCGAGCGCGTGTGCATCGGCGCGGTGCCGATCATCGCGCTGATGTCGTTCCTGATCGGCGCCATCATCGCCCAGCAGGGTGCGTTCTATCTGCGTCAGTTCGGTGCCCAGCTGTTCGTCGTCGATCTGGTCGGCGTGCTGGCGCTGCGCGAACTGGGGGTGCTTTTGACCGCCATCATGGTGGCCGGCCGTTCCGGCAGCGCCTTCACCGCCGAAATCGGCTCCATGCGCATGCGCGAGGAAGTCGATGCCATCCAGGTGATGGGCCTCAATCCGGTTGAGGTGCTGGTCATTCCGCGCCTGCTGGCCCTCATCATCGCCCTGCCGATCCTGACCTTCATCGCCAACATTGCTGCCCTTGCCGGCGCCGGTGTGGTGAGCTGGCTCTATATCGGCATCTCCATGTCGACCTTCCTCGACCGGCTGAACTCGGCCATCGACATCCAGACCCTGATGATCGGCATCTCCAAGGCACCGTTCATGGCGCTGATCGTCGGCCTGGTCTCGTGCGTGGAAGGCATGAAGGTGAAGGGCAGTGCCGAGTCGCTGGGTCGCCAGACCACGGTGTCGGTGGTGCGCTCCATCTTCCTCGTCATCGTGGTGGACGGCATCTTCGCGATCTTCTTCGCATCGGTGGGGATCTGACGATGGCCGATCTGATGACACCGGACGGCCACGACATCATCCTGCGGGCCCGTGGCATCACGGTTGCCTTCGGGCCGAAGGTGATCCTGAAGGATCTGGATCTCGATGTGCGCCGGGGCGAAATCCTCGGTTTCGTCGGCGGCTCCGGTACCGGCAAGTCGGTGCTGATGCGCACCATCCTGCGGCTGAACCAAAAGCAGGCCGGCACCATCGAGGTGTTCGGGGAAAATCTGGAAACCCTGGATCCGGCCGCTCGCGCCTCGGTGGAGCGGCGCTGGGGGGTGCTGTTCCAGATGGGCGCGCTGTTCTCGTCGCTGACGGTGAAGCAGAACATCCAGGTGCCCATGCGCGAGCACCTGAAGATCAGCCAGAAGCTCATGGACGAGCTGGCCCTGCTCAAGATCGAGATGGTCGGCCTGCCCCGGGATGCAGCGGACAAGTTCCCATCGGAGCTGTCCGGCGGCATGGTGAAACGGGCGGGTCTTGCCCGTGCGCTGGCCCTTGATCCGGAGCTGGTCTTTCTCGACGAGCCGACCTCCGGTCTCGACCCCATTGGCGCGGCGGACTTTGACGATCTCGTCAAGGAGCTGCGCGATACCCTGGGCATCACCGTGTATCAGGTGACCCACGACCTCGACAGCCTGTTCACCGCCTGTGACCGCATCGCCGTACTCGGCGAAAAGCGGGTGCTCGTGGTGGGTACGCTCGATGACATGCTCAAATTCGACCACCCCTGGGTGCGCTCCTATTTCCGGGGCGAAAGGGCGCGCAACCGCGTGAGGTGAGGGACCATCATGGAGACACGGGCCAACTACGTGCTGATCGGAGCCTTCGTGCTGGTGATAATCGCCAGCGTGTTCGGCTTCATCTTCTGGCTGTACAAGTCCTCCGATGGCGGTCCGCGGGCCGACATTCTGGTGGAGTTCCCGGGATCCGTCACCGGCCTGTCGGTTGGCGGGCAAGTGCTGTTCAACGGTATCCGCATCGGCTCGGTGCAGGCGCTGTCCTTCGCCTCCGACGGCTCGCCCCGGGTGGTGGCGCGGCTGCAGGTGGATGAGAGCGCGCCGCTGAAGCAGGATGTGCGCGCCCAGCTGTCGGTGATGGGCCTAACGGGCGTTGCCTATGTGGCGCTGTCCGGCGGTTCGGCCTCGTCGCCGCCGCTGTTCCCGTCTCAGCACACGCCCTTCATCAAGGCTGACCGCTCGGCCTTCGAGGATCTGGTGGAAGGCGCGCGCAGTGTGCTGTCGCGGGCCGATGCCGCCTTCGAGACCCTGGAGACCGTGATGAAGCAGAGCGGTCCGCAGGTGCAGCAGACGATTGCCAATGTGGAGAAATTCTCCTCGGCGCTCGCCTCCCAGTCTGATGGCGTCCAGGCCTTCCTGACCAATGTCGGCACGGCGGCTGGCGCGGTTGGCCGGCTGTCGGACAATCTGGAAGTCATCGTCAAGCGTGCCGACCAGATTGTGGCCGCCGTCGATCCGGGCAAGGTCACCCAGATGGTCGACAATGTCGCCAAGTTCACGGAAGGGCTGGCGCAGATCGAAGGCCGTATCGAGTCTGCCGTCGGCGATATCGGGGACGCCACCGGCAATCTGCGGCGGTTCTCCACCGGCGTGAACGACATCCTGACCTCCATCAGCCCGAATGCCATCGCGACCATCATTTCCGATGTGCAGAAGGTGACCTCCAGCGTTGCCGCCAAGGCCAATGACATCCAGGTGATCGTGTCGGATGCCCGCACGGCGACCACCAACGTCAAGACCTTCTCGGAATCCCTCTCCCGGCAGGCGCCCCAGGTGGATGCCATCGTGTCGGATGCTCGCAAGGCCGCCGCCAATCTGGATACGGCCTCGGCCAAGGTGCTGGGCGTGATCGACAATGCGTCGACCATGTTCAACGGCGCCGACGGGCAGGGCCTGGTCAAGGAAGCGACCGGTGCCTTCCGCGAGATCCGCATCGTGGCGGCGGCCTTCGCCGGCCGGTCGGATGCCATCGCCTCCGGTCTCGCCCGCTTCGCCGGCCCCGGCGTCGCCGATTTCCGCTCGGTCATGGATCAGGCCCGGCAGACGCTGGCCGCCTTCTCCGACCTCGCCCAGACCCTGCAGGCCAGCCCGAACCGCATCATCTTCGGCGGTCCGGATGGTCCCCGCTTCCAGCCCCGGCGTCAGTGAGATCGCTCGCGGCCGGTGATGCTCCGGTCCCGCCGGTCCCCGTTCGGGGGCTGGCCGGGGCCTTCTGATCAGGGATCCACGCGCCGGGCACATGGCGTGCGGGTCTCACCGGTGCGGAGTTCGTTTCGGGGCCTCGGGGGTCCCGCACTTCGCAGTCCTCGGGGCCGGCGCGCGTCGCGCCGGATCGCCCGGTTGTCCTGTCGTCCGAGGAGGATGTTTCCGCGTGACCCTTCCCGCTTCCGTCCTCCGTGGCCTGGCCGCGCTGTCCCTCGTTGCCGTGGTTGCCGGCTGTGCCAGTAGCAGCGTGCCCCGGGTGCTCTATGACCTGACGGCGCCGACCACTTTCCCGCCCGCCGGCAAGGTGGTGCGCGGGCAGGTGCTGGTGGCCGAGCCCCGGGCCCTCTCGTCCCTCAACACCAATCTCATCGCCGTGAAGCCCTCGGCGACGACGGTGTCCTATTTTGACCGGGTCGCCTGGGCCGACCGGCTGCCGCGCCTGCTGCAGGCGCGCATGGTGGAGGCGCTGCAGAATTCCGGCCGCTTCCGCGCCGTCGGCGTGCCGGGCGATGGCATCCTTGTCAACTATCAGGTGCAGACGGATATCCGCGACTTCGAGCTCGATGCCGCGACCAACACCGTCTATGTCGCGCTGATGGTGCGGGTGCTGGATGACACCACCGGCAAGGTGGTGGCCCAGCAGCTGTTCGAGGGCCGCGCACCAGCCACCGCCGCCGCCCCGGGCAAGGCCATCGAAGCCTTCGATACCGCGCTCGATCAGGTGCTGACGGAAGTCACCCTCTGGGTTGCCGCCCGGATGTGAGACCGGGGAGCCCTGAAAATGGGCTCTCCGGTTTCCGGATGCGAAATCCCGTGCCTCTGGAGCCGCTGAGAAATCGGCGGTCTTTCGGGCGCCGGACGGCGACCAGCGCGTCGGGACATATCAAAAAAGCCCTCCGACCGTCGGGCCGGGGGGCTTTTTGCGTGATTGGCGCCGGAGGGAGCGTCAGGCGGCGGGATGGGAGCGGCTGTCGTCCTGTGTCGGGGTCTTGCAGGCGCTTGCCTCCTGGCCGGCCATGTCGAGCAGATAGGCGAGGAAGCGGAAGCCCGAACGGGCGGCCAGCTCGCGCATCTGGCCACACATCTCGTGAATATAGCCCGCGGTTTCTGCGGGCGTGGGGTCTACCGGCGCGGACATCGATCTCGTTTCGGTTGCCGGGCGCTGCGGCAGCGGCCCGAGGGGGAAGACCACGCGCCGGACCAGGAGGCATACCGGAAGGCGCGGCGGAAGGAGGTATTCAATACCACAGGCTGATGAATTGTAAATGAGCACTTATTGGTTGTGTTTGCGCGTGGCGGCTGCGGTGTGGCCGGCGATCCGCGCCCGCACCGGGTTCTTGCCCCTTGCGCACGAACGGCATTTGACACCGAAGCGATGATCCGTGATGGTCCGGGCCACGATATCCGGACACGCCGGGGGCGGGGCCATCGGGTCTCTCCCGCGGAAGATGTTGGCACGCAACCGGTCCGGCCACGACCGGAAACGGCCGCGCAATCAGGATGTGGCCCGTTTCCCGACTGTCGGGGATCAGGATCCGATCCCGAGACTGTCCGCTCGGGATACGATGTCGATGCGGGTGCGAAAGAGCGAATGAAAGTCGTCATCGTAGAGTCGCCGGCCAAGGCGAAGACGATCAACAAATATCTCGGCTCGGACTATCATGTCCTGGCGTCCTATGGTCATGTGCGCGATCTGCCGGCCAAGGATGGCTCGGTGCGGCCGGACGAGGACTTTGCGCTCACCTGGGAGGTGGATGGCAAGGCGTCCAAGCGTCTGTCGGAAATTGCCCAGGCGGTGAAGGACTCCGACCGTCTGATCCTCGCCACCGACCCGGATCGGGAAGGGGAAGCGATCTCCTGGCATGTGCTGGAAGTGCTGCGCAACAAGCGCGCGCTGAAGGACCAGCCGGTCGAGCGGGTGGTGTTCAACGCCATCACCAAGCAGTCGATTCTCGATGCGATGAAGCATCCGCGCACCATCGACCGGCCGCTGGTGGATGCCTATCTGGCCCGCCGGGCGCTCGATTATCTGGTGGGCTTCACGCTTTCTCCGGTGCTGTGGCGCAAGCTGCCGGGCGCGCGCTCGGCCGGCCGGGTGCAGTCGGTGGCGCTGCGCCTCGTCTGCGACCGCGAGGACGAGGTCGAGCGCTTCGTCCCCAAGGAATACTGGTCGATCATCGCGACGCTTGCGACGCCGCGCGCCGAGGAGTTCGAGGCGCGGCTGTCGGCCTATCGCGGCGAGAAGATGACCCGGCTGTCGGTCGGCAACGAGACCGAGGCCCGCGCCATCGCCGCCCTTCTGGAGAAGGGCAGCTATGTGGTGAAGTCGGTGGAGGCGAAGCCGCAGAAGCGGCATCCCCAGCCGCCCTTCACCACTTCGACCCTGCAGCAGGAGGCCTCGCGCAAGCTCGGCTTCTCCTCGGCCCGCACCATGCAGATCGCCCAGAAACTTTATGAGGGCGTCGACATCGGCGGCGAGACCGTGGGTCTCATCACCTACATGCGAACCGATGGCGTCGACATGGCGCCGGAGGCGATCGAGTCCATCCGCCGCGAGATCGGCGCCCGCCATGGTGCGCGCTATCTGCCGGCCCAGCCGCGCCGCTATCAGGTCAAGGCCAAGAATGCCCAGGAGGCCCATGAGGCCATCCGCCCGACCGATGCCGCCCGGCTGCCCGACACGCTGCGCCATCTCGATCCCGATCAGGCCCGGCTCTACGAGCTGATCTGGAAGCGGGCGGTTGCCAGCCAGATGGAATCGGCGGATTTTGAGCGCACCACCGTCGATATCGACGTGTCCGGTGGCGAGCTCGGCATGCGCGCAACGGGCTCCGTCGTGCGCTTCGACGGCTTCCTCGCCCTCTATCAGGAAGGCCGCGATGACGAGGAGGACGAGGAGTCCCGTCGTCTGCCGGCTATGAGCTCCGGCGACGGGCTGACCAAGAAGCGCATCGCCACCGAGCAGCATTTCACCGAGCCGCCGCCGCGCTATACCGAGGCGACCCTCATCAAGAAGATGGAAGAGCTCGGCATCGGCCGGCCTTCCACCTATGCCGCGACCATGGCGGTGCTGCGCGATCGTGGCTATGTGAAGCTCGACAAGAAGCGGCTGGTGCCGGAAGACAAGGGGCGGCTGGTGACGGCCTTCCTCAAGTCCTTCTTCTCGCGCTATGTCGAATATGACTTCACGGCCGATCTGGAAGACAAGCTCGACCGGATCTCCAACGGCGATCTCGCCTGGAAGGACGTGCTGCGCGATTTCTGGCGCGATTTCCACGGCACCGTGGAAGGCACCAAGGGGCTGCGCGTCACCGAGGTGCTGGATTCCCTCAATGATGCGCTGGCGGCCCATATCTTCCCGCCGAAACCCGATGGCTCAGACCCCCGGGCGTGCCCGACCTGCGGCACCGGCCGGCTATCCCTGAAGCTCGGCAAGTTCGGCTCCTTCATCGGCTGCTCCAACTATCCCGAGTGCCGCTACACCCGCCAGCTTGCCGCCTCCGAGGGCGAGGAAGCGACGGCGGCGGCCGAGCCGCGGGTGCTGGGCACCGACCCGGCGACCGGCGAGGAAGTCTCGGTGCGCGACGGCCGCTTCGGCCCCTATATCCAGTCTGGCGAGGGCACCAAGCCGAAGCGGGCCACCATTCCGCGCGGCTGGGATCCGTCGTCCGTGGATCTGGAAAAGGCGCTGGCGCTGCTGCATCTGCCGCGCGAGGTTGGCCTGCATCCGGAAACCGGCAAGCCCATCACCGCCGCCATCGGCCGCTTCGGGCCGTTCGTGCTGCATGATGGCACCTATGCCAATCTGGATTCCGTCGATGAGGTGTTTACGGTCGGTCTCAATCGCGCCGTCAGCCTGATTGCCGAGAAGAAGGAGAAGGGCGGCCGCGGCCGGGGCGCTGCCGCGCCGCCGCTGAAGGATCTGGGCGAGCATCCGACGCTGGGCGGCAAGGTGACGGTGCAGTCCGGCCGCTATGGTCCCTATGTCAAGTTCGACAAGATCAACGCGACCATCCCCAAGGACATCGACCCGGCCTCTCTCACCATGGATCAGGCGGTTGCGCTGATTGCGGCCCGCGCCGAAAGCGCCGGCAAGACGGTGAAGGCCAAGGCGGCGCCGAAGGCCAAGGCCGCCAAGAAGGACGCCGACGCGGCGGAGACGCCGAAGAAGCCCCGGGCGAAGAAGGCGGCAGCGCCCGCCGACGGAGAGGCCGCACCGGCCAAGAAGCCACGGGCCACCCGGGCCAAGAAGGCCGCGCCGGAAGGCTGAAGCCGGGCGCCGCCCGTTCCGCGGGCGGCGCGGCCGTCAGAATCGCTTGCCGCGGGCGCTGCTTTGGCGTCCGATCAGAGCCGGGCCGGCCAGTCAGTGCCGGTGCCGGCTCTTGCTTTTTTCAGGGAGTTCCCGTTCCGTGACCGATACCCCGTCCGAGGCGCCCCCCCATTTTCCCTCCCGGGAGGAGATCCTGCGCTTCATCGCCGATCATCCCGGCGAGGCGGGCAAGCGCGAGATCGCGCGGGCCTATGGCATCAAGGGCTCCGCCAAGATCCTGCTCAAGCGCATCCTGAAGGAGCTGGCCGCCGAAGGGCTGGTGGCCAAGCGCGGCAAGCGGCTGATCCGGCCGGATGACCTGCCGCCGGTGTTCGTCATGCTGCTGACCGGCCACGATGCCTTCGGCGATCTGGTGGGCGAGCCGCAGAACTGGGATCCGGAAACCCAAGGCGCGGCGCCGCGGCTGACGGTGCTGGCCGATCGCCGCCGGGTGGAGGGTCCGGCCCCGGGAGTGGGCGACCGTGTGCTGGTGCGCGTCGCCGATGCGCCGCCGGGCATGGAGGTGGACCGGGTCGCCCGGGTCATCAAGGTGCTGGACCGCAAGCCCCAGGCGGTGCTGGGCATCGTGCGCCATCTGCCCGAGGGCGGCGCCCGCATCCTGCCCGTCGACAAGAAGGCGCGCACGGAATATCTGGTCGACGCTGCCCATCTGGAGGGCGCCGAGGATGGCGACCTCGTCTCCATCGAGACCGGCCGCTCCCATCACCGCTTCGGCCTGCCGCGCGCCCGGGTGCTGGAGCGCATCGGCTCCATGAAGTCGGAGCGGGCGATCTCCATGATCGCCATCCACACCCACGGCATCCCCTATGTCTTCCCGCACGAGGTGCTGGACGAGGCGGAGGCGGCCAAGCCGGCGACGCTGGAGGATTTCCGCGACGACTGGCGCGACGTTCCCCTTGTCACCATCGACCCTCCCGATGCCAAGGACCATGACGACGCCGTTCATGCCGAGGCCGACACCAGCCCGGACAATCCGGACGGCTTCATCGTCCATGTGGCGATTGCCGATGTGGCGGCCTATGTGCGCCCGGGCTCGGCTTTGGACCGGGAGGCGCTGAAGCGTGGCAACTCCGTCTACTTCCCCGATCATGTGGTGCCGATGCTGCCGGAGCGGATTTCCAATGATCTCTGCTCCCTGAAGCCTCAGGTCGACCGGCCGGCGCTTGGCGTGCGCATGATCTATTCCGCCGATGGCCGCAAGAAGAGCCACACCTTCCACCGGGTGCTGATGCGCTCGGCGGCCAAGCTCTCCTATCAGCAGGCCCAGCGCGCCATCGATGGCGAGACCGACGACACCACGGCGCCGATCCTCGACACCATCCTGAAGCCGCTGTGGGCGGCCTATGCCTGCCTGAAAAAGGGCCGGGATGCCCGCGAGCCGCTGGATCTCGATCTGCCCGAACGCAAGATCAAGCTGACGCCGGAAGGTCTGGTCGACCGGGTCTATGTGCCCGAGCGCCTCGATGCCCACAAGCTCATCGAGGAGTTCATGATCCAGGCCAACGTGGCCGCGGCGGAAACTCTGGAGCAGAAGAAGGTTCCGCTTCTTTACCGCATCCACGACACGCCCGGCGCCGAGAAGCTGGAGTCGCTGCGCGAATTCCTCCAGACCATCGACATCTCCCTGCCGCGCACCGGCAATCTGCGCCCGGCCCAGTTCAACCGTATCCTGTCGCGGGTGGTGGACAGCCCCAACGCCCATCTGGTCAACGAGGTGGTGCTGCGCTCTCAGGCTCAGGCGGAATATGCGCCGGAGAATATCGGCCATTTCGGCCTGAACCTGCGGCGCTACGCCCATTTCACCTCGCCGATCCGGCGTTATGCCGATCTCATCGTCCATCGCGGCCTCATCCGCGCCCTGCATCTGGGCCCGGGCGGGCTGCCGGAGGGGATGGAGGCGAAGCTGCCGCTGATCGGCATGGAGATTTCCTCCTGCGAGCGCCGGGCGATGCTGGCCGAGCGCAACACCATCGACCGGCTGATTGCCCTCTGGCTGTCCGACAAGGTGGGGGCGACCTTTGCCGGCCGCATCGGCGGCGTCACCAAGGTCGGCCTGTTCGTCACCCTCACTGACTCCGGCGCCGATGGCTTCGTGCCGGCGGCCAGCCTCGGCTCGGACTTCTATGTCTATGACGAAAGCAGCCATGCGCTGATCGGCAAGACCGGCGGCGAGGCCTTCCGGCTGGGGGATGCGGTGCAGGTGCGCCTGCTGGAGGCAGCCCCCTATGCCGGGGCGCTGCGCTTCGAGATTCTGTCGGAAGGGCGCCGCGAGAAGCCGGCGGGCCGGCGGCCGGATCTGGTGCGGGCGGAACGGCGCGGCCGCTCCGGCCCGCCCCGCGGCCGTGGTCCGCGGCGCTAACTCGGCTTCGGGCGGCGGGCATCGCGGCCCGGTCCGGCAGGACTGCACAGGCGGCGTGCGCAAATGCGGCTCGCCTCCGGCGGGTGTCTGGGGCATTGCGGACAGGACGGGGGCCCCGTGCGGGCCTCTCCTGAAGAAGGAACGGGATCGCGGAATCCCGACGGGGAGGCGGAATGAGTGTTTCGGATGGTTCGGCGGCGCCCGTGCGGGTGTTCGATGCCGATATGAGTGACGACCTCAAGGGCCCGGTGAAGAAGGGCCCGACGCTGACGCCCAAGGACGCGGCCACCCTGATGGTGATCGATCGCGGCGCGGATGGCACCGTGCGGGTGCTGATGGGCCGGCGCCACATGCGCCATGCCTTCATGCCCGGCAAGTTCGTCTTTCCCGGTGGTCGCGTCGATGCCGATGATGCCCGGGTGCCGGTGGCCGATGCCTTCGCCGAAATGGAACTTCTGCGCCTGATGAAAGGGCCGCGGGCGCCGCGCACCCCCGGCCGGGCCCGCGCCCTGGCGGTGGCCGCCATCCGCGAGACCTATGAGGAAGCCGGCCTGCTGATCGGCACCCCCGGGGCGGCGCGCCTGCCGGGCGGCGAGGCGTGGACGGCCTTCGGCGAGCGCGGCCTGCTGCCGGCGCTGTCGCGGCTGGTGTTTCTGGCCCGCGCCATCACGCCGCCGGGCCGGCCGCGCCGGTTCGACACCCGCTTCTTCGCCGTGTGGGCGGATGCCATTGCCGACCGTCTGCCGGAAGGCACCGGCCCCTCGGGCGAGCTGGAAGAGGTGCAGTGGATCGCCGTCGAGGAGGCCGCGACCTTCGACCTGCCGGGGGTGACGCGGCGGGTGCTGCGCGAGCTGGGCACCCGGCTGGAGGCGGATCCCGGCCTCAGCCGCACGGATATTCCGGTGCCGTTCTACCAGTCCCGGGGCGAGGCCTTCTTCCAGCGCCTGCTCTGACGGGCTTCCGGGAGCCGGTCAGCGCAGCTTGATGGCACTGGCGACGAGCTGCGGCCCCAGAGCCGCGCTCGTCAGCCGGCCGGTGACCGAGGCGACACAGCCGCGGGCACAGGTCTGCATCACGGCCAGCCGGCTGGGGCCATCAAGATTGGCCAGGCTGACCGAGACCGACTGTCGTCCGCCGGCATCAGCATAGAGGCTGGCGTCGTCAGAGGTCACCAGCAGGATGCCGGGGGCGGTGACGATCTGACCGCGCAGGGTCAGGAAGCCGGCGTCGATGTCGGGCACGGTGATCTCGACCGTCGGCTGGGCTGGATTGCCGGCCGCCGCCGCGCTGGAGGACGGCGCAAGGCCACCTGCCGGTTTCTTCGGCCGGGCGGTTTTCCGCTGCTCCTTCTCGTAGAGGGAGCGGACAAGGGCGTCGTAACAGTCCAGCCGGGCATTCGCATCGGCGATGCCGCCACAGCGGAACAGGGCTTCGGTGTCCGCCGCCTGCACGGGCGGACAGGTGACGGCGAGCACGATCAGGGCCGAAAGCAGCCGCCGCATCGGGTGTCCTCGCGAATGTGGAAAGCCGGGCCGCCTGCGGGCCCGTCCCCGTCAGTCTCCGGAAATTTCGCGAAAATGCAATCCTTCGGAGTGGCGGCAGGGCGCCACTTCCGGCCGGAGTTTCCGGGAGGCAGCAGTCTCATACCAGGCGCGAAGTGCTGACCGCACCGTGCGCCTGAAGATCAGCAGATTTCCCATATACCCCAATGGCATGGGAAATCTGCACCGGAATACCAAAGGATCCTTTTTAAGGATCTTTGGTATCATCCGGCAGCCGGATAGCGGAAGGGCTCGTCGCCGCGGCTGCGGTCATAGACCGGCTCGCCCGCCACATAGGTGGCGGCCACCGTGCGGTCGTCGCCCAGCGTCATCAGCACGAACATGAGGTCGACGATGGAGGTGCAGCGCTCCGTGCGGAACGCCATCAGCGGCGTGCACTGCGGGTCGAGCACGGTGAGATCGGCCTCCATGCCCGGAGCGATCTGGCCGATGCGGTCGTCGAGATCAAGGGCGATGGCAGCGCCGAGGGTCGCCAGCCAGAAGGACTGGATGGCGTCCAGCTTGTGGCCGGCCATGGCCGCCACCTTGTAGGCCTCGTTGAGGGTCTGCAGCTGGGACAGGCTGGTGCCGCCGGCAACATCGGTGCCGAGTGCCACATGCACCGGCCGCTTCGGGTCGGTCGCCTCGAACACCCGGAACAGGCCCGAGCCGAGGAAGAGATTGGAGGTTGGGCAGTGGGCCAGCGCCGCGCCGGTGTGGTGGCAGGTGCAGAACTCGTCCTCGCTCATGTGGATGGCGTGGCCGAACATCGAGCGCCGGCCGACCAGCCCGGCATGGGCATAGACATCCAGATAGCCCGAGCGGGCCGGAAACAGCTCCTTCACCCAGGCGACCTCATCCAGATTCTCGCTGAGATGGGTCTGCAGAAACAGGTCGTCCCGGGTCTTCAGGAGGGCGCCGGCGGCGTCCAGCTGGGCGTCCGTGCTGGTGGGGGCAAAGCGCGGGGTGACGCAATAAAGCTGCCGGCCGCGTCCGTGCCAGCGCGCGATCAGCGCCGCGCTTTCATCATAGCCGCGCTGGGCGGTGTCCAGCAGGGCCGCCGGGGCATTGCGGTCCATCAGCACCTTGCCGGCGATCATGCGGGTGTTGAAGCGCTCGGATTCGGCAAAGAAGGCATCCACCGACTGGGGATGTACGGTGCAGTAAACCATCGCCGTGGTGGTGCCGGCCCGGAGCAGCTCGCGCAGGAAGGTGCGCGCCACCCGGGCGGCATGGAGCGGATCGGCAAACTGCTGTTCGGCCGGGAAGGTGTACTTTTCCAGCCACTCCAGCAGCTGGGTGCCGAAGGCGCCGATCAGTTCCAGCTGGGGATAATGCACATGGGCGTCGATGAAGCCGGGCAAAATCAGCTTGCCGGAATAATCCGTTATACCAGTGCCTTCCGGCAGGGTTTTTACGAGCTCATCGAAGGCACCGACAGCCATGATGCGCCCATCCGCGACCACCACGAGGCCGTCGGCAATGTGAACCAGACACTCCGCCTCGGCCACCTCGAACGGGTTGGCACGGAGCGTGAGCACGGTTCCGCGCAGCGCGGTGATGCGGGCACCCATGAATGACGAGCCTCGGCGTTGGTAGGATGGAACGGGATCCCGTCGGGGTCCCCGGGCAGCCGGCACGGACTGTCCCGGGAACCCATCATGCACCGCCCGTGCCGCAGGAGGCGAGCCCCGGAAACGCCGCAGCCGCCGGGTGAGCCGATTCGGGCAGGATCAGCGGCGGGCAGCGGATACCGGAGGGACCTTACGGGCGGCCGGGAGCGAAGTGCTCCGGCGGATGGCGCGCTCCTGCGGGTGGCTCCATGAGGCGAAAGAATTTATATTCTTCAAGGAATTGATATAAATTCCGCATGTGATTTCCTAAATCCGTCGGCCTTTTTCCAAAGGCCGCTTTCGGGCGGAGGGCGCCCATCGGGGATGCAGGCGAACATTCCCTGTGCGCTCCCGGGGAATCGATTATCGTCGGCTCATCCCCTCTGCCGGCCCGCGCCCCGCATCACCTGGTGCGCGGGATGCGGGCGCCGGCCTGCCTCCGGCCTTTCCTGCAATGCTCGAAATCCTGTCGATCACCGGCCCGATCTATCTCGCCATGGCTGCCGGCTATCTCTCGGTCCGGCTTGGCCTGTTCGGCGTGGCCGATGTGCGGGTGATGGGCACCTTCGTGGTGAACATCGCCCTGCCATGCCTGCTGTTTGCCACCCTCAGCCACCGGGCCATCGCCGATGTGGTGACGCCCACCTATCTGGCCGCCTATGGCGTCTCGATCCTGGTGACGGCCGGCCTCGGCATGCTGTGGGCCCGGCGGGTGCGCGGCATGGCGCCGGCGCGCAGCGTTATCGTCGCCATGGGCATGTCGTGCCCCAACAGCGGCTTCGTCGGCTTTCCGGTGCTGCTTCTGGCCCTGCCGGCGGTGGCGCCCCAGGTGCTGGCGATGAATATGGTGATCGAGAACCTGTTGACCCTGCCGCTGCTGATGGCGCTGGCCGATCAGGCGGCCGGCGTCGGCGCGCCCTGGCACCGCACCCTCGTGCAGATCCTCGGCCGGCTGGTGCGCAATCCGCTGGTCATCGGTCTGGTCGCGGCGGTGGCGATGTCGCTCTCTGGTGTGCCGGTGCCGGGGGTTCTGGATCGCACCGTTACGCTGTTTGCCCAGGTGAGCGGCGGTCTGTCGCTGTTTGCCATCGGCGCGTCGCTGGGGGGGCGGCGGGCCGGGGAGGCGCCGCGGATCGGCCTCGGTCAACGGCTGGCGGAAATCGCGCCGATCACTCTGGTGAAGCTGGTGCTGCATCCGGTCATCACCATTGCGGTGCTGGTGGGCCTCGCCATCATGGGCTTGCCGGCGCTGACGCCGGAGCTGCGCACGGCGGTGATCCTCTCCACCGCCATGCCCATGCTCAGCATCTATCCCATCCTTGCCCTGCGCTATGGCCATGAGGAGCTGGCGTCGCTGGCGGTGGCTGTCACCACGCTGGCGACCGCCATCACCCTGACGGTGCTGCTGTGGGCCGTGCAGCAGCATCTGCCGGTGCTGACGGCCGGCTGACGCGGTCAGCGATAGAGGTCCGCCCGGGTCGGCGGCAGTCCCGACGGCCCCTTGGCCCGCTTGGAGGTCAGGGTCTGGAAAATCTGCAGGGTGCCGCGCTTGAAGGCGAGAGACACGCCGCAGAGATAGAGCAGCCAGATGCGATAGCGCGCTTCGCCGACCTCGGCGATGGCTGCCTCGCGATTGGCCATCAGATTGCGCGCCCACAGCTCCGTGGTGCGGCCATAATGCTCCCGCCACGCTTCCACATCATGCACCTCGAAGCGGTAGGCCTCGAGATTGCGCAGGGTCATGCCGATGTGGTCGACCTCGCCGCCAGGGAAGATATAGCGCGTCATCGCCTTGTATTCGATGCGCTTCTTGCGGAATTCCGTATCAGACAGCTTGCCCTTGCGCGTGATGGCATGGTGCAGATAGAGCCCGCCCGGCGCGAGAAGGGCATGAACTTTCTTGAAATAGGCGGCATGGTTGTCGATCCCGACATGCTCGAACATGCCGATGGACGAAATCTTGTCGAACGGGCCATCGAGATCGCGATAGTCCTTGAGCTCGACACGCACCCGGTCGGAGAGTCCACGCGCCGCGATGCGTTCGCGGGCCAGCGCCAGCTGTTCTTCGGCCAGGGTCACACCCAGCGCGGTCACGCCATAATGCTCGGCCGCATGAGAGATCAGCGCCCCCCAGCCACAGCCGATGTCGAGCAGACGATCCCCGGGCTTCAGGCGCAGCTTGCGGCAGATCATCTCCAGCTTGTCATGCTGCGCGGTCGCCAGATCATTGTTCCAGTCGGTGAAATAGGCGCAGGTATAGACCATCTCCGGATCAAGGAAGAGCTGGTAGAAGCGGTTAGACACGTCATAGTGGAAGGCGATATCAGCCTTGGCACTTCCGCTGCGCCTGGTTGCGGCATCGCCGCCATCGACCTCAGCGCTGGTCTGAGCTTTCAGCTCTGCCGGACCGAACAGGAAGGGCAGGACATGGCGCGCGACCGTGCCCCATTTCAGCCGGCGGCGGATATCCCGGCTGCGCACGGTCGGCCGCTGTTCGGCAAGATCAAAGAAATCCCCGCCGCGCAGATCCAGGGCGCCGGCGGCATAGAGCTCGACGACCGTCGCAAGCCCCGGGCGGCGGACCAGGCGAGGCAGGGCAGCAGGATCCGTGATCGCCACCCGCAGTCCGTCCGGGGCGGACGATGGGGGAACAAGGCTGCCATCCCACAGCTCGATGGCAACGGACAGGCCGAGGGCTTCGCGGAGATGGCTGGCGAGCGCGCGCGCATGGTCAAGACGGGCGCGATCCGCGGACTGGGACATGATGGCTCCTGATCAGCCCGTCCGTTGGACGGGCTCGACTCACACTCGGCGCAACAATAGCCGAGGGGGCGCTCCAACGAAGCAGCAGAGTACAAAAAAAAGCCCCCGGCGGGCTAAGGCCAACCGGGGGCGGATCATCCAGAGCGTCTGAATGGTTAGATGGCGTGATCGCGGATCGCGTAACCCGTGAGGAGGACGACGATCCAGGCAAACACCGCGATGAGCAGCACGCTGATGATCGACAGGAACCGGTTGGGGTAGGTCGAATCATGGGCCAGCGCCGGCTGGACGAAGGTGGCCAGATAGTTGTGCTGCATGGCGGTGCTCATGCGGGCCGCTTCCAGAGCCGTGATCGCCGAAGTGTAGAGCTTTTCGGCAAAGGCCTGTTCGCGCTGCAGGGTCTCGTACCGGTCGATGACATCGGACAGACGCCCGCCTTCCCCATCGGCGAGAACATTGTTGCCGATCCGGGCCCGCAATTTGCCCAGCTCGACTTCAGCAGCCGCGATGCGGGACTTCAGGACCTGCACCGTGGGGGCATTCGACTTCATGGACGAAAGAAGGCTTGCCAGCTCCGCCCGCATGTTCACCAGGTCCCCCTGGAGCTTGTTGTAGGTGCCAAGCACGCCCTCGGCTGAAGAGCTGGGGTCCGTGATCTGGTTCTTGTTGCGGAAATCAAGCACCGCCCGCTGGGCCGTCGCCAGCCGCTCTTCAGCCCGCGCCACCTCAGTCTCGAAGAAGGCTACCGCATCATGGCGCGCCCGCGCCTGAAGATTGTTCACGAGGCCTTCGGACATCTCCACCAGCGAGTCAGCAACCCGCAGCGTATCTTCCGGACGGAAGGAGCGCACGGTGACCGTGGTAATGCCCGTGGTCATGTCGTAAGCGGCATCAATGGTGCGCTGCCAATATTTGAGGCGGCTTTCCATAGAGGCATCAGAGCTCAACCGGCTCAGCCAGTCGGCCTTGTCCGTATCGTAGATATGATCGAAGTCGATCCGCTTCGAAAGCTCATCCAATGCAGTCCGGCTGCGCAGATAGTCGATGATGACAAAGTTATCCGCCATCATCTGCAGCGCATCAGCACTGCTGCTCGTATTGCTGCCCTGGCCATTGGCCAGAATCATGGACTGATCCTGCATCCGAATGGAGAACTTGAATTCGGAGACATATTGATTGGCGGCAATCGCAATATAATAAATCGACGCCACAATTGTGGGCAGGATCACGATTGCGAGAAATGACAGCAGCGGGACCGAAAGCTTAATCCGGGTCTGACGACGGGGCAGGGCGCGGGACAGGGCTTCATCCCGGCCGGACACATCCGGCGGGGGGAGATCCTGCTCCTGCTCTTCCTCGTCGTCGACAGGCTCCTCGATGGGGCGCGCCGGCCGGATGCCAGGCACCTTGGAAATCCCGGGCAGCTTTGCGATGTTGAGCCGCGATGCCGGCTGGTCCTCCACATTGCGACGGGCCCTCAGATCCCGAGGCGAGACGCCATCCAGAGCAACCAAGGTCGCATCCGCTTCGTCCTTGGCGGGCTGTGGCCGCACGACTGTCGGACGGGGACGGGGGAGAACGGATGCGTCAGCGGCCTGGGCCGCCCTCTCTTCCCGCAGCTGACGCACGCGCGCAACTTCGTTCAGATGTTCGGCCCGCGCGGCCAGCTCCTGGCGGCGCGCAAGCAGATACTGCGCGCGCTCTTCCGGAGTGCGGCCGGGAAGGGTCGTCGGCCGGGTCACCTGGGTCGTCATAGGGTCGGACACCTCGTTCACAGAGGGCAGCTGTGCTGCCGCCCGGGGCCGTTCATCGGCCTCGGGGACGCTGTCATGCGGATGGCCGGGACCAATCCGGCGTCGGTCTGGAAAGGTGTCAGTGATGGCACTCTCCCTTGCCACGGACAGGACCCGTCAACATATCAAGGCCAGACTACACTCCCTCGGGAACAGGTGGCAGTCTTTCCCGCGGACGCGCTCTGGGGAGCCTTGCTCCAGTCGACTTTGTCTCGAAAAGCAGTTGCGACCCGCTGGCATTATCCGGGGGCACAGACGGCCGGCCGATGACGATAACAAAGTCTAGCACAACAGCTTAACATCGGGCTAGTGGGGCAACAAAGTTCGGCTTTCTGATGGCAGCAAGCCGTTGGTCTGGCGTTTAGGATGCCACTGCACTGCGTCCCTTGCGCACAAGATCCGTGTAATGTGCGATCCCGTCTTCGATGTCTTCATATATATGTGGCTTTGGGCCATCGAGAACAATCGCACGTGTGCAGTAGGCGCGAGCTGTCGGGCTATTCTTGGTTGCCAGAACCAGACCAGATTCTTCCATGCGTGTACTCATCAGCTTGGAAATGCGCTCCCGGATCGCCGGGGGGCCGCCCGCATACGTTCCATCAATTAGATAAGTCTCAAATGGAAGAGCATATCCAATGGTGAATACAAACTGAAGACGCTCGCTTTGGACGAGATTGCCGACATATTCATTCATGAGACGCGGCAGTCCGGTATAGCTTTCAACGAACTCCTGCACCGGTTTGGGATCAAACCCGTACACCTGACACAGGAAGCTGATGTTCTGTCGAACCGTCATGGCAGCGTGGACAACGCTGAGGGCATTGATCGGGTAGGAAATTTTCCCGCTACGATAAATGCGTCCCCTATCCGGTCGCAACAGGCCGGTCATCATGTTGATAAGGGTCGACTTACCGGAATAATTCAGCCCGAGTATTGCCGTGCGTGTTCCATCCGCGAATGTCAGGTCGACATCCTTCAGGACCTGATTGATGCCATGGCGACGTTTGAAAGCCTTGGACACCTTTTCCAGAACAATCATGTGCCCTCAACCAGCCGGCGCCGCATAACGCGAACCAGGATAAAGCCAAGCAGGAATAAAACGACGGCGCACATAGCCAGATATTTCACATCCAGAAAATAACTTGGATAGGTCGGATAGAAAGCAAGGCGAAAATATTCAACACCGTGAGCAATCGGGTTCCATAACAGGATATTTCGGATCTGGGCCGGAAAGAACTCCAGCACGCGCATGACGGCGGAGCCAAAGAGCAGGACAACGGAAAATGCGCCCCAGAGAGTGCGCCAGGATTTGAAAAAATGGGAAATGACCGCATTGATCATTCCCACGCCCATGCCGAGCATGGTCAGCAGGCCAATGGAAACAAATAGCGGGGCGAGGCTGCTTGGCATCGCTTGATGGGTGTCAAATAGATAAATAAAAATAAACCCGAGAATGGAAACAAGAGAAACGGTCAGAAATTCTAGGATCACGCGCGCAAGGAAGAAGTCGAACAGCGTTACCGTCGGAATAAAATTCACGCCGGTTGGGATATTCAGGCTGCCCATGCTCTTCGATGTGATCATGCTGAACGTATGGAAAGCGGCAAGGCCTGTCCAGATGAACAAAAACAGCGATGTTCCATACTGGGGATGGCGGTTAATCGCCAGCATGCCGATGAGCAAAAAGGCTTTCTGAAGAAGAGGGGAAACGAAGGCATTCGCATAGCCCAGTCGCGACTTCGTATAACGTGTCCGCATTTCCCGCAGGATCAGCGCAAAGACGACACGTACGAATGTCGTTATTCCCAGCTGGGCGCGATGGAAAAAGCCATCGTCCAGGCGAGCCGGCAGATCTGACTGGAGCGTCACGGCGTGGCATTGCCTCCGATCGAGGACCCGGAAACCGTCTCCGGGAAGCGGACGACCAAGACCGGCACGACCGGAATGGCCGGGCCGCCCGGCTGGTCACCGGACGAAGGGGCATCCGGTGACCGAAGGCCCATATTAACCACAACGCTGCGGGAAAAAGATGGAGATTTGTTGACCAGCCGCCCGACACCGTGCCGGGCGGCCGGGTCAGCCGGCGACCCGCAGGAAATGCAGGGCGCTTTCGCCCTGGTCGCGGCGCTCGATCAGCTCGACGCCGTCGGGCAAAGCGATTTCGGCCGTCGCCTCTTCCTCCAGCACGCAGAGCGCGCCCGGGGTCAGCCAGCCGCCGGCAAGGGCGCTGGCGAGCGCGGCCTCACCAAGACCGCGCCCATAGGGCGGATCGAGAAAGGCCAGCGGGAAGGGCTGGAGCGTGCCGACGGGCCCGAGCTTGGTCGCATCCCGCCGCCAGATCTTGGTGGCGCCGGTGAGGCCGAGGGTCTCGGTGTTGCGCCGGATCAGGGCGCGGCCTTCCGTCGAATCATCGACGAACAGGCAGTAACGTGCGCCCCGGGACAGGGCCTCGATGCCCAGCGCCCCGGTGCCGGAAAACAGGTCCAGCACCCGGGTGTCGGTGACCGGGTCGCCATAGCCGTGCACGAGGATGTTGAACAGGCTCTCGCGCAGCCGGTCCGAGGTCGGCCGCACCGTCTGGCTCTTGGGGGCGGCCAGCGCCGCCCCCTTGAACCGGCCCGCGATCACGCGCATCCGCGCCGACCGACGGGATCAGCCGCGATCCGGGCGGGGACCGCCCGGACGCTTGCCGCCACCGCCCGGCCGCTTCGGACCGGGCTTGCCGCCGGGGCCGCCGCGCTTGTCGAACGGCTTGCCATCCCGGGGCGGGCGTCCCTCGCCGAAGGACTTGCCGCCGAACGGCTTGCGATCGCCAAAGGGCTTGCGGTCGCCGAACGGACGCTTCTCGCCATCAGCGCGGGGGCCACGCGGACGGTCACCGTCCCGCGGCGGCCGCGGCTTGAACGGCCGGTCGCCGCCCTCGCGGTCACCGAAGGCGCGCGGCGCCCGATCCTTGCCGCCGAAGCCGCCGCGATCGCCGCGACCCTTGAAGTCGCGCGGCGCGTCGCCATCCCGGCGCGGACCGCGCTCGCGGAACGGACGGCCGCCACCCTCGGCGCCTTCGCCGCCCTCGGGACGGGCCTGCCACGGCTTGTCATAGCCACGGCTCTCCCGCGGGGCGCGGTCATCGCGATCCCGGTTGAACCGCGGACGATCACCACCCGGACGGAAGCCCCGGTCCTCGCGCGGGCCGCGATCTTCCCGCGGGCCCCGATCCGGACGGAAGCCGCGATCCTCGCGCGGACCACGATCTTCCCGCGGGCCGCGATCGTCGCGGCGGGGACGCGGGGTGAAGGTCTCGCCAACCTCCCGGCTGCCCCGGGCGCGCTGCGGACGCTCGCCGCCCTCGGCCGCGCCATCATGGGAGCGGAAGCCGCGGGACTTGAACGGACGGTCGCCCTCGGGCCGCGGACGGAACGGACGATCGCCTTCCGGACGGGGCCGGAACGGCCGGTCGCCCTGGGGACGGTCGCCGCGCTCGAAGCGGCCACCGCGCTCGCCCTCGCCGCGCGGCGCAAAGCCCTCGCGCCGCGGACGCTCGAAATCCCGGCCTTCGCCGTCGCGCCGGAACGGACGGTCGCCGCGGAAACCACGATCCTCCCGCGGGCCGCGATCTTCCCGCGGACCCCGGTCCGGACGGAAGCCGCGATCCTCGCGCGGACCCCGGTTTTCGCGCGGCCCCCGATCGTCGCGGTCGCGGTTGAAGCGCGGACGGTCACCACCGTCGCGCCCGCCGCCGAAGCCGCGGTCGTCCCGGTCGTCGCGGCCGCCGGTGCGGGGGCCACGGCCCTTGAACTCGCTGATGGCGCCGCCTTCGCTCGTGGGGTCGAGCACCCGGGGGCGACGGGGCTCGCTGACGCGGCCCTCGGCATCCCCGAAGCGATCCTCGCCGCCAAAGCGGCCGGTGCTGCGGAAGCGGCCTTCGCCGCCGAAGCGACCGCCGTCACGGCGCGGCCCGCGATCATCGTCGCGGTCCGGACGGCCGGGGCCACCGAAGCCCGGACGCGAACGGCCACCCGGGGCGGCGTTCTGGTCGCGGCGGGCATACTGGCCGCCGGTCTTGCGGGGGCGGGCATTCTCGCTCTCGTCGCGGGGCTTGCGCACCACGATGGGCGAGTCGAAATCGACGCCGGCCTCCAGCGCCAGCTTGGCGCCGAGCTGGTCGCGCAGCGCCTTGCCGCGCACCTCATAGGTCTGGCCTTCCGGGATGTCGCCGAGCTGGAACGGCCCGAAGGACATGCGGATGAGCCGGTTCACCTGGAGGCCCAGATGATTGAGGACGCGCTTGACCTCGCGGTTCTTGCCTTCGCGCAGACCCAGCGTCAGCCAGCAATTGTCGCCCTGCTGGTTGTCGACGCTGGCCTCGATCGGGCCATAGAGCATGCCATCCACCGCCACGCCGTCCTTCAGCGTGTCGAGGGTCTCCTGGGAGATATGGCCATAGGCACGCACGCGATATTTGCGCAGCCAGCCGGTGGACGGCAGCTCCAGAACCCGCGCCAGCCCGCCATCATTGGTGAGCAGCAGCAGGCCCTCGGTGTTGATGTCCAGCCGGCCGACGGTCATCACCCGCGGCAGATCCGCCGGGAGAGCGTCGAACACGGTCGGGCGGCCCTCGGGATCCGAGGTGGTCGTCACCAGACCGCGGGGCTTATGATAAAGCCAGAGGCGCGTGCGTTCGCGCGTCGGCAGGGTGCGCCCGTCGACGGTGATCTCGTCCTTGGGGCCGACGGTGACCGCCGGCGTGGTGAGGACCTGGCCATTGACCGTGACGCGGCCTTCGGCGATCCAGTCTTCCGCCTCACGGCGGGAGCAGAGACCGGCTCGCGCGATCACCTTGGCGATGCGCTCGGTCTGGGAAGCGGGTTCGATATTCTCAGTGCTCATGGGGCGCGCTCTTAGCAGAGTTGCGGCCGGGGCGATACGGGCGAAAGACAGCGGAGGACGGGGATTTTGGCGGCGCGGACCCACCTGGTCTCCGGCTTCATGGACCGGGCACTCGCCGAGGCGCGGGCGGCAGCGGAGCGGGGGGAAGTGCCCGTTGGCGCGGTCGTCGTCAAGGGGGATGTCGTGATCGCGGCCGCGGGAAACCGCACCCGCACCGATCGCGATCCCACGGCCCATGCGGAAATCGTGGCTCTGAGGCTGGCCGCGGCCCGTCTGGACGCGGACCGGCTCGATGGCTGCGATCTCTATGTCACCCTGGAGCCCTGTGCCATGTGCGCAGCGGCGATCTCGCATGCGCGAATCCGCCGGCTCTATTATGGCGCCGCCGACCCCAAGGGCGGCGCAGTGGAAAATGGCCCCGGCTTTTTCGGCCAGCCCACCTGCCATCATGCGCCGGAGGTGTTTCCGGCTTTGGCGGAAGGGGATTGCCGGGAGATTCTCATCTCCTTCTTCAAGGCGCGGCGCTGACGGGAGACGGGCAGGGCGCTCGCCTCAGCGCGGGCCGGAAAGGGATGTGTTTACAACCAGATCCACCGAGATCTTGAACTCATCTTTGAAGAGTGCGCAGGCGGAGAGAATCTCCGGCGCGCGCCAGAAGTCGAGTTCGCCGAAGCGGCTGATGGGCGGGCGTACCAGGAGCGTCGGCGCACCGATGCGGAGCCGCAGGGCGATGGCCGACTGCATGAGGATCTGGCTGGAGCCGAGGATGGCGGGAATCGGCTGCGGCACCCGGGCGGCATCGTCCGGCTCCTCGGGGCCGCCGACCACGTCGATGGCGATGGTGATGTCGAGCCCGTCCGGCAGGGCATCGAAGGGCAGCGGATTGGCGATGCCGCCATCCACCAGCACCCGGCCGTCGATCACCTGGGGCCGGAACACGCCGGGAATCGCGATGGAGGCGGCAATGGCCGGTTTCAGCAGGCCGGAGGCGAGGCGCACCTCCTGCCAGCCATAGAAATCCGTGCCGAGGATGGTCAGCGGAATCGCCAGCTCCTCGAAGCGCTCGGGCACGGCGGCCGGCAAGGCGAGGCCGACGGCGCGCTCGGGATCCACCTGAGGCAGGCCACCGGCGGCCATCAGCTCGCTCAGGGAGCGCGGCCGGAGCTCCCAGAGATGGCCGAGGAAGGCGCGCCGGTCCGAGAGCAGCGTCATCACATGTTCGCGGATGGCGAGGCCGCTCATGCCGGCGGCCACGCCGGCGCCGATGAGGGCGCCAATGGAGGCCCCGGTGATGGCGGCCGGGCGCAGGCCCAGCTCGTCCAGTGCCTCCAGCGCCAGCACATGGGCGATGCCATGGGCGCCGCCGGCGCCAAGCGCCAGACCGATGCGGGGGGCGGAGGTGTCGAGAACGGCGCCGGTCATGCTCTCTCCTGAAGATCCCGGCCCCGTGGCGCCTCAGCCCGCCATGGCCGATTCATACTCGCCGGACAGCTCCAGCCAGCGTTCCTCGGTGGCCTCCAGCTTGCGCACGGCTTCCGCCCGCTCCTTGGACAGTGCCGTGCCCTTGGCCGGGTCCTTGGTGAACAGGGCCGGATCGGCCAGTCGGTTGTCGAACTCCTCGATGGCCCTGGTGAGGCGGGCCATCTCCTTTTCCGCAGCCTGAATGTCCTTGCGCAGCGGCGCAAGCTTTGCCCGGAGATCGGCGGCGGCGCGGCGGCGGTCCTGAGCCGACTCCTTGTCCGCCTCGCTTTTGTCGCGGTTGCTGCCGCTGCTCTTCTGCAGGATCAGCTTGCGATAGTCGTCCATGTCGCCGTCATAGGGGGCGACGCCGCCATCGGCGACCAGCCACAGCCGGTCGGCACAGGCTTCCACCAGGAAGCGATCATGGGAGATCAGGATCACCGCACCGGAAAAGCCGTTGATCGCCTGCACCAGAGCTTCGCGGCTGTCGATGTCGAGATGGTTTGTCGGCTCGTCGAGGATGAGCAGGTTCGGCCCATGGAAGGTGGCGAGGCCGAGGAGCAGCCGCGCCTTCTCGCCGCCCGAGAGGTCCCGGGCCGGCGTGTCCATGCGCTCGGTGGAGAGGCCGAAGCCATCCACCCGGGCGCGCACCTTGGGCTCCGGCGCTTCGGGCATCAGCCGGCGCACATGGGCGACCGCAGACGCCTCGGGGATGAGGTCGTCGAGCTGATGCTGGGCGAAGAAGGCAATGGTGAGCCGGCCGGCGCGCACCAGCTCGCCGGACAGCGGATCCAGCCGGCCCGCCACCAGCTTGGCGAAGGTGGACTTGCCGTTGCCGTTGGCGCCGAGCAGCGCGATGCGGTCGTCATCATCAATGCGCAGCGTGATGCGCTTCAGGATGGGGACGGCCGGATCATAGCCGACGGACACATCGCGCAGGGACAGGATGGGCGGGGCGACCCGGCGCTCGGGTTCGGGGAAGGTGATCGGCCGCACCGCCTCGTCGACGAGGGCGGCGATGGGCTCCATCCTGGCCAGCATCTTCACGCGGCTCTGGGCCTGCCGGGCCTTGGTGGCCTTGGCCTTGAAGCGATCGACGAAGGCCTGCAGGCGCTTGCGCTCGGCCTCCTGCTTCTCGATGGCCTTGCCCTGCAGGATCAGCTTTTCCCGGCGCTGGCGCTCGAAGCTGTCATAACCGCCCTTGTAGAGGGTGATCTTGCCCTGATCGAGATGGGCGATCTCGTTGACGGCGCGGTTGAGGAGATCCCGGTCATGGGAAATCAGCAGCACCGAATAAGGATACTTGGCCACATAGGATTCGAGCCAGAGCGTGCCTTCGAGATCGAGATAGTTGGTGGGCTCGTCGAGGAGCAGCAGGTCCGGCTCGGCAAACAGCACCGCGGCCAGCGCCACCCGCATGCGCCAGCCGCCCGAAAAGGCCTTGCACGGGCGCAGCTGTGCCTCGGCATCGAAACCGAGACCGGCGAGGATGGTGGCGGCGCGGGCTTCCGCCGAGTGGGCGCGGATGTCGGACAGCCGGGTCTGGATCTCGGCGATGCGATGGGGATCGGTGGCCGTCTCGGCCTCGGCCATCAGGGCGGCGCGCTCGGTGTCGGCGGCGAGCACGGTGGCGATCAGGCTCTCGTCAGTGCCCGGCGCCTCCTGGGCGACCTCGCCGACCTTGGCATTGCGCGACAGCCCGATGGCGCCGGATTCCGGGGAATAATCCCCGGTGATGAGGCGAAACAGGGTAGACTTGCCCGTGCCGTTGCGACCGACGAGCCCCACCTTTGCCCCGTCCGGCAGGACAAGGGAGGCGTTCTCCAGAAGCGTGCGCCCGGCAATGCGGAAGGTGAGGTCGGTGATCGTCAGCATGAGCCGGTTTGTGGCGCGGGTGGAGGCGGAGCGCAAGGGGGAGGAAGGCCTCCATGCGCTTCGGGTTGGTGCGACAATGCAAGATCGATCGCAGGGCTGCATATCTGAGTTGTCGTCAGCGTTATCGATATAGGATATATTTCCCCTCCCCGTTCGACAGGGCATAGGCGACGCTTTCAATCACCTATGTGCGGTGGGAGCGCGAATTCAATGACGAAATGCAAGTATAATCAGATTGCAATCGAGAATTTTAATACCATTATAGGTAATATAGCCAAAGAATTTTGTAGTAATCTAGAATTTTACAAAGATAAAAAAGATATAAAAGTTATTTTTTAGAAAATTATATAACAGTTTCTCAGGTTGATGCCGCTGATTTCTTATCCGGATTTTATCGTTGGACGTCTGCTGGGGCTCTTTTGGGGAAGGGGTATGGTCGCTATCAGACCCTGCGTCCAGGAGCACAATGGTATCCATTTCGTACTAAAAGTAAAAATGATACCAATATAGAAATTGTATTGCGTCCAAAATACATTATCAAACTTGCTGTGCTTGAGCGTCTTTATATGGATCTGAAGTGGGATCCGTGTTTGTTCAGTCATGATGAGCCGTGGAAGCCTGCCTTTAATTCAAAAAACAGAACGAAATGGCCATTGGATATTGTAGGATATCATCCAGATACCGGCGTGCGCGCCATTGGTTGTGAAATTCGGGCAGAGCGTAGCACGAAAAAAAAGGATGGAATTGACGATTTCTTGGATCGCATTCTGAAATTTGGTTCAGATTTAAGCGCTTGTCCCGGCGACCCACAAAGCGAAGATGCAAATACGCTCGCAACACTCGGATTTTTGCGAGAAAAACAAATTCCATTCTTTGTAGCGGCGGGCCCCGATTGTTATCGGCGAATATTTAAAATGGATTACAGCATCGCTGGTAAGGTCTTATTCAATGAGGTGAGTGAAAATGATTTCCGCAAAGCGCTCGCATTAGAGCCAACCGCTTCCGAGCTCTGAGATGTCTGTAATTAAATATCAAAAATTGTATAATTTAATTTTCACAATTTAAGATTGCTCATAGATGATGTGGTTCCGAATCGCTTGCATCCGGAAGTGATTCGGAACTATATGGCGCCCATGACCAACGCATCGCTGTCGGCGGTCCTGCGCCTCCTTCGGGTCCAGGCCGCCATCGAGACCCGCTTTTCCGCCGGTCTCGGCTCCGTGCACGGGCTCGGGCTGACCGAGCTTCTGCTTCTCATGAACCTTGACCGCGCGCCGCTGAAGCGGATGCGCCGGGTGGATCTGGCGGCGGCTCTGGCCATGAGCCAGTCCAGCGTCACCCGCATGGTGCTGCCGCTGGAAAAGGTTGGCTTCGTCACCCGCGACGCCGATCCGCGCGATGCCCGCGTCGGCTATGTCGTGCTGACGGAGGCCGGCGCCGAGCGGGTGGCTGATGCGGTCGCCACCCTTGACCAGATGTCCGAGGCGCTCTTCGTCGATCGCTGGACGGGGGACGAGGTGCAGACCCTGGCCGATCTGCTCGGCCGGCTGTCGAGCCCGCTGCCCGGGGCACTCGCCTGAGGACGATCCCTGATACCAAAGGTCTTTTGAAAAGGACCCTTTGGTATTCCGAAGCGAATTTCTCATGTCCTTGGACATATGAGAAATTCGCTGCTCTTCAGACGCGCGGTGCGCTCAGCACCTGCGTGCCTGGCATGCAATGCGCCCCCGGTTCGCCTGACAAGCGGGCCGGGGGCTTTTTGCCGGTGCTCGCCTCGCGGGGACGGGCATGGCATGGTCGCGCCGCACGCCAAAATCCGGAGGTCCTTGCAAGGACCTCCGGGTGAAGACAGGAGAGACGACATGCCGGATCATCAGGGCGCCGTGACGGGCGGCGTGCGCGGGCTGCTGCGTCTGGAGGGGGCGGCTGTCGCCATCGTGGCGCTGGTGCTCTATGGCCGCAGCGATGCCGGCTGGGGGCTGTTTGCTGCCCTCATCCTCGTGCCGGATCTGGCCTTTCTCGGCTATCTCGCCGGCGCGCGAGTTGGTGCCATCGCCTACAACATCACCCACAGCCTCATCGGCCCGGGGCTTCTGCTGCTGGCAGCCCTCCTGCTGCCCGGGGCGGCGGCGGCCCTGCCGGTAGCCCTCATCTGGATCGCCCATATCGGCATCGACCGGGCGCTGGGCTATGGCCTGAAATATGGCTCCGGCTTCGGCTTCACCCACCTTGGCCGCATCGGCCGGATGACGCGGGACGGTGGCGACAGCTGACTTCCTCGCCCCCTGTCGCCGGCGTCATCCGCCCGTGGTCAGCAGGATCACGCCGGCGATCAGCACGGCGCAGCCGACCAGCCGCCACAGGCGCAGCGGCTCGCGCAGGATCAGCATGCCCATGAGGGCGCCGGCCATCATCGACATTTCCCGGACTGGCGCCACCACGGTCAGCGGCGCGCCCATGGTGAGGGCGGCGAGCACGAGGATATAGGACAGCGGCGACAGCACCCCGACGGCGATGGCCAATGGCCACACGCCGCGCATGGCCGTGCGCGCGGTCTGGGGGCTGGCGATCATCACTGGCAGGAGCAGGAAGAAGCGCAGCAGATTGGAAAACCAGTCGAGCACGACGGGCGCGACGCCGAGCACGGTGACCACATAGGCGTCCGACACCGTGTAGGTGGCAATCAGCCCGCCGGTGGCGCCGCCCCAGCGCACGCCGTCCTGTCCGCCCGGGCGGGAGAAGGCGCGCAGATCGCCATTGGTGGCGATGAGACCGATGCCGGCCACCACCAGCGCGAGGCCGGCGAACATCGCCGCCGTCGGCAGTTCCCCCAGAACCAGAATGGCGCCGAGGGTGGCAAGCGTCGGCCCGGTGCCGCGGGCAACCGGATAGACCACCGACAGGTCGGCCTTCTGGTAGCCGCGCTGGAGACAGAGGCTGTAGGCCAGATGCACCAGACCGGAAAAGACCATGCCGGCGATCCCGGCCGCGCTCCAGATCGTCTCCCGGGTGAGGAGCAGCCAGATCACCCAGGGCGCATAGACGATGACGGACACCAGATTATAGGCGAACACGAAGGCCGGCCCGACGCTGGCGGCGCGCTTGGCGAGGAGATTCCAGGTCGCATGGATGAGGGCGGCGAGGACGACGAGCAGCAGGGCAGAAATGGACATGAGACCTCTCCCGGCGCGCGGGAAGCCACGCGCCTGATGATCTCGACATCTCCGCCTCTGGGATTTTGCCCCTCGGGTGCAGCCGCGGAACACCCGCGGTCTCTGCAACGCTCGGTCCAGCAGCCGCTCCGGCCCGGAACCCTAGTTGCCACTCCGTCGAATGACCCGAAGGTTAGCCGCGACAGCATCCGGGATCAAGCATTTCGGGGGCATCTGCCCCCGAACCCCGTCGCGGGAGGCTGCGCGCCTCCCGCACCCACGCGTCTTTTCTTCACCTGAAGAATGAGGGGGAGGCCCGGAGACCCACGGGTCTCCGGGCGGGTACGGGCGGCAGCCCGTCGATCAGTCGATCACGAACAGCCGGAAGTCTGGCCGCAGGTGTCGCACTTCAGGCAGGTGCCGTTGCGCACCATGGTGAAGTTGCCGCATTCGCCGCAGGCTTCGCCCTCATAGCCCTTGAGGCGGGCCAGCGCTGCCTGTTCGCCGGCTTCCCGGCGCTTGGCGGCCTTGGCATCCTCGGCCGGCTCCGCCCAGTCGAGAGCGCCGGTCGGGCTGGTCTCGATGGCCTCGGTGATCTCGATCTCCACCTCGCGCTTGAAGGCGGTGGCCGTCACCGTGCCGGCAGCGCGGCTCGGGAACTGGGTGACCGAGGCGCCGCCGGAGCGCGGGGCGCCGGTGGTCGGCCGGGCCTCGCCGCGGGGCTCGCCGACGGAGCGCTCGACGTGGCCGCGCAGCAGGCCCTTGGAGACCGCCTCGTCGCCCTTCGGCTTGCCCTCGTTGACGCCGGAGCCCATCACGGTGGCGCCGATGTCATCGGGCAGCACATGGGCAAGGTCAGTGCGGCCGAGATAGGACACCGCCAGCTCGCGGAAGATGTAGTCGAGGATCGACGTCGCGCTCTTGATCGCCGAATTGCCCTGCACGAAGCCCGCCGGCTCGAACCGGGTGAAGGTGAAGGCGTCGACGAACTCCTCCAGCGGCACGCCATATTGCAGGCCCAGCGAGATGGCGATGGCGAAATTGTTCATCAGCGAGCGGAAGGCGGCGCCTTCCTTGTGCATGTCGATGAAGATTTCGCCGATCCGGCCATCATTATATTCGCCGGTGTGCAGATAGACCTTGTGGCCGCCGACGATCGCCTTCTGGGTATAGCCCTTGCGGCGGTCCGGCATCTTCTCGCGCTTGCGCACTTCGCGCTCGATGATGCGCTCCACGATGCGCTCGGCCACCACGGTGGCGCGCGCCGCTGCCGGCTGGGCGACCAGCGCCTCGGCGACCTCGTCCGCATCCTCCTCGTCATCGGAGACGAGCTGGGAGTTCAGCGGCTGGGAAAGCTTGGAGCCGTCGCGGTAAAGCGCATTCGCCTTCAGCGCCAGACGCCAGGAGAGCATGTAGCTTTCCTTGCAGTCCTCGATGCTGGCGTCGTTCGGCATGTTGATGGTCTTGGAGATGGCGCCGGAAATGAAGGGCTGGGCCGCCGCCATCATGCGGATGTGGCTTTCCACCGACAGATAACGCTTGCCGGTGCGGCCGCACGGATTGGCGCAGTCGAACACGGCGAGGTGGGCGTCCTTCAGGTGCGGCGCGCCTTCCACGGTCATGGCACCGCAGACATGCAGGTTCGCGGCTTCGATGTCGGCCTTGGAGAAGCCGATGGCCGACAGCAGGTCAAAGCCCGGCGCGTCCATGTCCTCCGGCTTCAGCTTCAGGGCCTTGCGGCAGAATTCCTCGCCCAGCGTCCACTTGGTGAAGGCGAACTTGATGTCGAAGGCGCTCTTCAGCGTGCCTTCCAGCTTGTCCAGGGTCTCGGTGTCGAAGCCCTTGGCCTTCAGGGTGGTGTGGTTGATGCCGGGCGACGTCTTCAGCGAGCCGTGGCCGACGGCATAGGCGATGACGTCGGCAATCTCGGCGTCGGAATAGCCGAGCACCCGCAGCGCCTCGGGCACCGCCTGATTGATGATCTTGAAGTAGCCGCCGCCGGCGAGCTTCTTGAACTTCACCAGGGCGAAGTCGGGCTCGATGCCGGTGGTGTCGCAGTCCATCACCAGACCGATGGTGCCCGTCGGCGCGATCACCGACACCTGGGCATTGCGATAGCCGTAGGATTCACCCAGCAGCAGCGCCTGCTCCCAGGCCGCCACCGCATGCTCCACCAGCCGCTCGTCCGGGCAGGCAGCATGATCGAGCGGCACGGGCAGGGTGCGCAGGCCCTCATAGCCGCCGGTCTCGCCGCGGGCGGCCCGGGCGTGATTGCGGATCACGCGCAGCATGGACTCCCGGTTATCAGGGAATTCCGGGAAG
Source organism: Segnochrobactraceae bacterium EtOH-i3 (assembly GCA_050689115.1). Lineage (GTDB taxonomy): Bacteria > Pseudomonadota > Alphaproteobacteria > Rhizobiales > Segnochrobactraceae > JBBSSF01. The sequence goes on from JBOGCN010000001.1 coordinate 427,020, forward strand.
GCGCCGAGCTCGCCCGCCATCTCGGCGGAGGTGGCATAGGACACGCCGGTCATGATGGCCGAAAGCGCACCCACGATGGCCCGGCCGGCGTCAGAGTCATAGGGGATGCCGGAGGACATCAGGAGACCGCCGACATTGGCATAGCCAAGGCCGAGGGTGCGGTACTGATAGGACAGCTCGGCAATGCGGCGCGACGGGAACTGCGCCATGAGCACCGAGATTTCAAGGACAACCGTCCAGATCCGCACGCAATGCTCGAAGGCCTCGACGTCGATCCGGCCGTCCTCGCCACGGAACCGCAGAAGGTTCAGCGAGGCGAGATTGCAGGCGGTGTCATCCAGGAACATGTACTCCGAGCACGGATTGGAGGCGTTGATCGGGCCTCCGGCCGGGCAGGTGTGCCAGTCGTTGATGGTGGTGTGGAACTGGATGCCCGGGTCCGCCGAGGCCCATGCGGCATAGCCGATCTTGTCCCAGAGGGCGCGGGCCTTCAGGGTCTTGACGATCTTTCCCTCGGTGCGGCTGGTCAGATACCAGTCGCCATTCTTCTCAACTGCGGTGAGGAAGTCGTCGGTCACCCGCACGGAATTGTTGGAGTTCTGGCCGGAGACGGTCAGATAGGCTTCCGAGTCCCAGTCGGTGTCGAGCTCGGGGAAATCAAGGCTGGTGATGCCCTGACCGGCCAGCTGCAGCACCCGGCGGATATAGTTCTCCGGCACCGCGGCCTTCTTGGCGGCGCGGATCTCGCGCTTCAGCGCACCATTTTCCTCCGGCTGGATGGCCAGATCCTGCGGGCCGGAAAATTCGGTGATGGTCTTCAGGATGCGGGCGAGATGGCGCCGGGAGATCTTGGAGCCGGCAACCAGCGCCGCCACCTTCTGCTCCTCGCGCACCTTCCAGTCGACATAGGACTCGATGTCGGGATGGTCGACATTGACCACCACCATCTTGGCCGCGCGCCGGGTAGTGCCGCCGGACTTGATGGCGCCGGCCGCCCGGTCGCCGATCTTCAGGAAGGACATCAGGCCCGAGGAACGCCCGCCGCCGGACAGCCGCTCGCCTTCGCCACGTAAGGCCGAGAAATTGGAGCCGGTGCCCGAGCCATATTTGAACAGACGCGCCTCGCGCACCCACAGGTCCATGATGCCGTTGCCGTTGACGAGATCGTCATCGACCGACTGGATGAAGCAGGCATGGGGCTGGGGATGCTCATAGGCCGTCTCCGACGGCTTCAGCTCGCCGGTGCGGTGGTCGACATAATAATGGCCCTGGCCCGGCCCGTCGATGCCATAGGCCCAGTTGAGGCCGGTGTTGAACCACTGCGGCGAGTTCGGCGCCACCATCTGCAGCGCCAGCATGGTGCGCAGCTCGTCGAAGAACGCGGCCGCATCCTCCTCGGAGGTGAAATAGCCGCCCTTCCAGCCCCAGTAGGTCCAGGTACCGGCGAGACGGTCGAACACCTGCCGGGCGTCGGTTTCGCCGCCGAAGCGCTCGTCCTCGGGCAGGCCGGCCAGTGCTGCCTCATCGGGCACCGAGCGCCACAGCCACGCCGGGATACCCTCTTCGGGCACCTTCTTCAGGCGCGCGGGCACGCCGGCCTTGCGGAAATATTTCTGCGCGAGCACGTCGCTGGCCACCTGGCTCCACGCCGCCGGCACGGCAATGCCGGCATGGCGGAACACCACGGAGCCATCGGGGTTGCGGATCTCGCTGGTGGCGGTCCGGAATGCAATGCCGTCATAAGCGGGCTTGCCGGCAGAAGTGATGCGACGCGCGAAACGCATTCCGGAAATTCCCTTCCTGGCGGGAGACGCCGGTCGGGGGGCCGGGCGTCGAGATCAATCAAGAGTGCCCCGTGGGGCAGGCGGCCATCAGGCGGGCCCACCTTGGGGAGAGACGGACGGGAGCCGCCAGAAACGCGGCGCTCCCGGGAACAGGAGACGGCAAAAAACGTCGCGGGCCCGAAAGGACTCCACGCTTACGCTGCACGCCATCGCTGGAACGAGACACTGGAACAGGACCGTCGGAACAGACCGCCGATCGGGCCCCCGCGCCCGACGCCGGAGGCGCGGACACGGCAGAGATAATGCCACGCTCTGCGCCCCGAGTTTAGGGCGCAATGCGGGGATCGGCCGGCCATCAACAGCTTTCTTGTCTGCCGGTGTCGATGCAGGGAGGATGTCGGAGTCGGGCCCTGACGTCAATGGCTAGTGTGCATCGTCGCTCCATGGGCCATATATAGTGTCTGGCGCGCATCGCCGGCGCGGGTCTTTGTTGTGGATAAGGTGCGATTGCGCCTTGGCGGGCCGGGGGACGTTAACCCTGTTGCGAGCGCGGCCAAGGCGGGCAGGGGGCACCAAGGCCCTTGGGCGGCGTGGCTTTTCTGCCCTGCCGTGCACTGTTCGTCGGGTCCGCTGCGGTATCGGGTGCCGCAAGCCTTGACTCTCCCCACCCGGACACGACATGAGCCCCACGACGGATGAATGCGATCCCTTCGCGACTGAAAGGCGGCATCCCTTGTCCGAGACGCTTCACACCCGGGTTCTCATCATCGGCTCGGGCCCGGCGGGCTACACGGCGGCCATCTATGCCGCGCGCGCCCTTCTGGAGCCCGTGATCATCGCCGGCATCCAGCCGGGTGGCCAGCTCACGGTCACCACGGATGTCGAGAACTATCCGGGCTTTGCCACCCCGATCGACGGGCCGTGGCTGGTCGAGCAGATGCGCGTCCAGGCCGAGGCCATGGGCACGCGCATGATCTACGACACCATCGTGTCCGTGGACCTGTCGGCGCGGCCGTTCCGGCTGACCGGGGATTCCGGCACCCTCTACACCACCGATGCGCTGATCGTGGCCACCGGCGCCCAGGCGAAATGGCTGGGGCTGCCCTCGGAAGAGAAGTTCCGCGGCTATGGCGTCTCGGCCTGCGCCACCTGCGACGGCTTCTTCTATCGCGGCCGCGAGGTGCTGGTGGTCGGCGGCGGCAACACGGCAGTGGAAGAGGCGCTCTATCTCACCCATCATGCCGCCAAGGTGACGCTCATCCACCGGCGTGATTCCTTCAAGGCGGAGCGGATCCTGCAGGAGCGGCTGTTTGCCAATCCGAAGATCGAGGTCCGCTTCAACACGGCCCTGGAAGAGGTGACCGGTGCCGGCGAGCCGGCGGCCGTCACCGGCGCGATCCTGAAGGACACCCGCACCGGTGCCCGCTCGGAGATCGCGGTCGACGGCATCTTCGTGGCCATCGGTCATGCGCCTGCCGTCGAGGTGTTCCAGGATCAGCTGAAGCTGAAGCCGACGGGCTATATCTGGACGGCGCCGGATTCCACCGTCACCTCGGTGGACGGCGTGTTTGCCGCCGGCGATGTCACCGACGAGGTGTTCCGGCAGGCGGTCACCGCTGCCGGCATGGGCTGCATGGCGGCGCTGGAAGCCGAGCGCTGGCTGGCCGGGCACGGCGCCTGAGACCGGCCCTCCGCCCGGCGGGCGAGGCCAGGCGGAGGGGATACAAGGGGAGGCACGGCGCCGCATCGGCGGGCCGCGGGGAGCAACCGGATGGACTGGGACAAGCTGCGCATCTTCCACGCCGCCGCACAGGCGGGGAGCTTCACCCATGCCGGCGATGCCCTCGGCATGAGCCAGTCCGCCGTCAGCCGGCAGGTGAGCGCGCTCGAGCTGGAGCTGGGCGTGCCGCTGTTCCATCGCCATGCCCGCGGCCTCATCCTCACCGAACAGGGTGACCTGCTGTTTCGCACCGCCCGCGACGTGATGCTGAAGCTGGATGCGGTGCAGACGCGCCTGACCGACAGCAAGGAAAAGCCCACCGGCGTGCTGCGGGTGACGACCACCGTCGGCCTCGGTTCGGCGTGGCTGACCACCCGCATCCACGAATTTCTGAACCTCTATCCGGATGTATCGGTGCATCTGCTGCTGGATGATGATGAGCTGGACCTGTCCATGCGCGAGGCCGATGTCGCCATCCGCCTGCGCCAGCCCCAGCAGCCGGACCTCATCCAGAGGAAGCTCTATACCCTGCGCTTCCACATCTATGCGGCGCCCGCCTATCTGAAGCGCTATGGCTCGCCGCGCACCCTGGAAGAGATCGACAATCACCGCATCGTCACCTTCGGCGAGGCGGGCTCCTCCTATCTGCGCGACATGAACTGGCTGGAAACCGCCGGCCGGCCGCCGGATCGCCCGCGCCGCCCGGTGTTCCGGGTCAACAATGTGCCGGCGATGAAACGGGCGGTGCAGCTCTCCATCGGCATCGCGCTGTTGCCCGACTACATGATCGAGCCGGATTCCGGCCTCGTGCAGCTCATTCCGGAAGCCGATCTGCCGGTCTACCAGACGTTCTTCGTCTACCCGGCAGAGCTGAAGAACACCGCCCGGGTGCGCGCCTTCCGCGACTTTCTCGTCGCCAAGGCCGAGGAATGGCACTACTGACGCGCCGCTGCCCGATCCATGCGTATTCCGCATAGCTGCAATGCAGCATAACGCGTTGAGCCGCGGGCGGGGAACGGGCATAAAGATCCGGTCAGCCGGTTCGGAGGCGCGTTCCATCCTCCCTACGCGATCCGGACGCTGGCATTCTCCCCCGTCTTGGGGAAGGATTTCGTGACGCGCCAAGCGCGAACGAAGAAACTGCCGCCGGGCCCTCTGGAGCCCGGCTTTTTTTTGGCCGTTGCCTGCCTTCCCCGGACAGCCCCCGAAATCATCGCCCTGATCCGGACGCCCGCTGCGCTCGGCCAAGCAGGCATCGCGAGTCGCGACTCGTAACTGCCGAGGACTGAATCAGGGGCGCGTGCGGGAGGTGACCTGAACGGAAAGTGTCCGAATAGGGCGATCCCGCCGCGTGTGTGGCCCGAATGCGGTCAACCGGGAGGCGTTTTAGCGATCCCGTTCATCCTTCCTTCAGACCTGTTAACGGCGCCGCAATCTGGCCGCAAATAAACCGACCTGCGGTCGAACCCGGCACCCATCCCGGTCTGAATCCCGTGCGACCTTCGCTCATGGGCCGACGTTGAGGGGCCCGACGAGAGCAACCGGCGGAGATCCGATCCCGAGGGGATCGCGACCGCTCCGCCAAGAGGAAGAGGCGAGGTTGGCATCATGACTGATCTGATCCGCAACCGGACGCCCGCGCTGCCCAGCATCTCCGTTCTGGCCGTCATTCTGGCGGGCATCGGGGCGATGGCGGCCACCCTGGTGGAAAGCTCCGCCGTTGGCGCCGGCCATGCCGGGGCCTTGGCTCGCACCCTGGGTCTGGTGCTGCCCCATGCCCGGCTGGAGAGCACGGATATCCTCGGCCTTCTGGCCGTGGTGCTGCTGCTGGCCGTCTCGGTCTCGGTGCTGCTGGCGGCGCTGTGGGGCTTTGACAGGGCCGAGGAGACCGCGGGCGACAGCGAAGGCCGCAACGATCGCGCTTCTGTGCTGTAACGGGCGCCCCGCGCCTCAGGCGACGGGGCCCGGTCTGGCCGGAGGGTGCGACGGGCGGGCGAACGGCCCGTGGCAGAGCCCGGTCTGACGGAAACAAAAAATGGCCATCCGGAGCGCGGGTCGTGCACGCGCTCCGGATGGCCTTTTTATTTCTGTCCGGACACGAAGCCCGCCACGCGTGCCGGAGCATCTGTCGCGCCGGCATGTGCGCACGGCCAGACTGTTCGCAAGGACTGGGGGGGGGGGCGCCCGGGAGCCGGGCCTGGGAGACGCGCGCCGTTGGCGAGCGGCCCTGCTTCCATTTGCGTTAGCGCAAGAAGAGTTCGCCCGGGTGGCCGCAAGCCGTCGTCGGGAGGGACTGGTCACTCGGCGTCGGGGCCGGCATCCATGGGCTGGCCGGGGGCGGTGGGCGTGTCGCCGCGATCGGGATCGAGACGGTCGGTGGCGGCCACCACTTCCACATCGCCATCATCGCCGGCCTTGACGGTGACAACCCGGCTGTAGGTCTCGCCGCGATGGCGGGCGATGACGCTATATTCGCCTTCCGCCAGCACGAAGCTCGGGAAGGCGCCCACGCCTTCCACCACGGCATCGCCGCCCGGCGTCAGCACCGACCAGGCGGTGTCAGCCAGCGCCTCGCCGCCGGGGGCGGAGACCAGCTTCAGCACGATTTCGGCGGCGCGATGGTGCAGGGTGGCTTCGGTGATCTTGCCGGCATCCACCTTGAGATCGGCGCGCAGCACCGCATTGGCCGAGCCATAGCGGCTGACCACATGATAGGTGCCCGCCGGCAGGACCGCGAGGGCGTGGGGCGGCACGCCGGACAGCACCGGCGGCACATCCTCGTCCGGAGCCTGGGAGAAAATGTCGAAGCTGATTTTTTCGGCCGGCAGCACCTTGTCGTCGATGCCGTTGGCATCAAGCTGCAGGCCACCGGCATTCAGCACCACGGTTTCGCTCTGGACCTGCGGGCTGGTGGTGACGCTGACGGTGCGGTTGGCGCGGCCATAGGCGGCGTTCACCAGATAGGTGCCCGGCGGCAGACGGAATTCCGCATCGCCCCCGGTAGAGGTCGCCACCAGCGGCAGGCGACCTTCGGCATCCAGTTTCGGCTCATAGATCCGCCAGATCACGCCGCCATTCAGCGGCTTGCCCTGTTCGGTCAGCTTGGCGACCAGATAGAGGGCGTGCTCGCGGGCATCTGGCGCGGCCGTGCCCGGCAGGACCGCCGGCGCATAGGGCGTGGCGGCGGCCGGCAGGGCCTGGGTATCGAAGGGAGAGGCGGCGCCAGCGGCCGGCGGCGCCTTCGGGCTGGGGGCCGGAACGGCCTGGGCCAGCGCCAGCGGGGTCGAGACGAGCAGAAGGACGACGGGAGACAGCACGCGGAAACCGGAACGCAACATCGGCCCGAACACTCCCATGGTCGTCTGAACTCCTGCCTCACGAATCCGCAGCGCCCCTAGAGACCCCCATTCGGCGGCATTTTCAAGACGCCTCCCGTCGCCCGGTGGCGGTGACGCCCCGATGAGATGGCACGCGGCAGCCGCACCTTTTTCCTTGCGCGCTCGGAACAGTCTCCGCAATGTCATTTCCTGTTCGCCGGCAACGGATCGGGGTCATGGCAACTGCTGGACAGTCCTTTCTGGATCCTCGCTCAACCACCGCTTCTTCCGGGCGGCTGGTGGATCCGTTCGCGCGAACCATCGACTATCTGCGCGTCTCGGTGACCGACCGGTGCGATTTCCGCTGTGTCTACTGCATGGCCGAGGACATGACCTTCCTGCCGCGCCGGGATCTTCTGTCCCTGGAGGAGCTGGACCGGCTGTGTTCGGCCTTCATCGGCCTCGGCGTGCGCCGGCTGCGGCTGACCGGCGGCGAGCCGCTGGTGCGGCGGGACGTGATGACCCTGTTCCGGGCGCTCTCCCGCCATCTGGAAGCCGGCAGCCTCGACGAGCTGACGCTGACCACCAACGGCTCCCAGCTCGCCCGCTTTGCCGGCGATCTCGCCGCCTGCGGCGTGCGCCGGGTGAATGTCTCTCTCGACACCCTCGATCCCGACCGGTTCCGCGCCATCACCCGCTGGGGGGATCTCGACCGGGTGCTGGCCGGTGTCCGAGCCGCCCGGGCGGCCGGGCTGCATGTGAAGATCAACGCCGTCGCCCTCAAGGGGATCAACGAGGACGAGATTGCCACGCTGATGCGCTGGGCCCATGGCGAAGGCCATGATCTCGTGCTCATCGAGACCATGCCGCTCGGTGAAATCGCCGGTGACCGGCTCGACCAGTATCTGCCGCTGTCCGAGGTGCGGGGGCGGCTGGAGCAGCAGTTCTCGCTGGCGCCGCTGCCGGACCGCACCGGCGGCCCGGCGCGCTATGTGCGGGTGGCCGAGACCGGCGGCCGCCTCGGCTTCATCACGCCGATGACCCATAATTTCTGCGAGCTGTGCAACCGGGTGCGGGTCACCTGCACGGGCACGCTCTATATGTGTCTCGGGCAGGAGGATGCGGCGGATCTGCGCGCGCCGCTGCGGGCCTGCGAGGCCGATGGTCCGCTGCGGGAGGCGATCATCGCCGCGATCGCCCGCAAGCCCCGGGGGCATGATTTCGTCATCGACCGGGCCCATGCGCGTCCCGCGCTGGCGCGCCACATGTCCACCACCGGCGGCTGAGTGTCCGATGGTCCGGCCGGGCCGGATCTGCTACCCGTTCTCAATAAGCCCTCGGGGGCATCGGGAACAGGAGCACGTCGGACATGCGGATCGTACATCAGGCCCTGGTGGCGCTGGCCGGACTCTTGGGGATCTGCGGCGTCGCCTCGGCGGCTCTCTCCGCCCACATGCCCGACAATCCGATGTTTGGCATCATCGCGCCGATCCTGATGATCCATGCGGCGAGTGTGGTGGCAGTCGTCGCCCTGTCGGTGGCGCAGGGCGGGCGCGGGGCGCTGGATTTTTCGGCGGCCCTTCTGGGCATTGGCGCGGCGCTGTTCTCGGCTGCCGTGCTGCTGCCGACCTATGGCCGCTCGCTGTTTCCCATGGCAGCCCCCACCGGCGGCATGCTGATGATGGCCGGCTGGCTGTGGCTGTCGGTGGCCGTGGTGCTGGGCCTCGCCCGCTCCCGGCAGGGCTGAGGGCTTCCGTTGCGGACGGCGCCGGCCTCAGAGCCAGCGCTTCCAGCGGAACAGCAGATAGGTGGCCAGTGCCGAGGCGATCATCAGGCCGAGGGAATAGGGATAGCCATAATCCCAGCCCAGCTCGGGCATGTGCTCGAAGTTCATGCCGTAGATCGATGCGATTAGCGTCGGGGGCATGAACACGACGGCCATAACCGAGAAGATTTTGATGATCGCGTTCTGGTCCAGCCCGACCAGACCAAGGGTGGCGTCGAGCAGGAAGTTGATCTTGGCATCCACCGCGACGGCATGTTCAATCAGGGACTTCAGGTCGCGGGAGATGTTCTTGATCAGCAGACGCTCGTCCTTGGTGAATCCGGCGGTGTCCTGATGCTGGCCGACGAACAGGATCAGCCGGTTGAGGCTGACGAGGCTTTCCTGGATGCGCGAGGTGAGGGCACCCTGACGCCCCAGCGAGCGGATGGCGTCATGATAGTCCATGGAGCCGCGCCGGTCGGAAATGCCGGTCTCGAACACCGAGCGTGACACCGAATCAATCTCGGCGCCGATGCCTTCCAGAATGTCGGCGGCGCGGTCGACGACGGCGTCGAGCAGATCAACGAACGCGGCCGCGGCAGTGGCGCAGTTGGAGGTCGGCTTCTGAATGCGCGTCATCGCCAGCCGGAAGGGGCGCGGCTCCTGATAGCGCACGGTGACCAGGCGCCGGTTGGCGAGAATGAAGGTGACCGGCGTGGAGGACAGCCGCCCGAGCTCGGCGCCATAAAGCAGCGTCGCCGTCATGAACAGCGCGCCATCCTCCTCATAGAGCCGGCTGGTGGATTCGATTTCCTGCATCTCGTCCCGGGTCGGGATCGGGACGCCCACGGTGCGCTCGACACAGCGATCCTCGGCCTGGGTGGGCACATCCAGGTCAATCCAGACCGCCTCCGGCGGGACATTGTTGTGCGTGGCGTCAATCTCGCGCCGCGCAAGGCAGGTTCCGTTCGGAATGAAATATCTGAGCATCCCGCCGTCCTTTCCCGTCGCTGCGCGGGACTCAACGCGATGCAGGGGGATCCGGTCAAGGCCGGTCGGCGGCAAGCCGGTCGCGACCTTTCGCCCGGCCGCACCGGGTGCCTCTGCTGTCCGGCGCCGGCGCGCCGGGTTCTGCCAGACATGCCAACGCCGGAGCGATGAGGATCACCCCGGCGTCGACGAAAGCCTTCAGGGCCGGTCAGTGCCGGCCCGGCAGGGTCCTGCGAAGCATCGCGTCCACGTGGCGCCGGCTATCGCAAGGCCCTCAGGGCGGAGGATCACTCCTCGTCCTTCCTCTCGCGCAGGATGGCCGGCGGGTCATTGACCGGCGGGGCCTCCTCGTGGTGCGAAGCCACCGCAGCTGCAGATACCGCCTGAATGCCAAGCGGCTTGTACTTGTCGTTCAGCTCACCAGTCTTCGGTTCGGGAGCCGGGTAGGTATGGGGCATAACGTCCTCGTCAGACATCTCTTGCGGATGTTGGGGCTCACCGCCCGCATCCATCTGCTGCACTCGGGGGTACTCCTCAGGGTCTCTGACCGCATCAGGAGATCCCCATAAGGGTGCCGGAAAAACAGGGGTGTCGTTTTCCGGCCACGGGCTGCCGAGGGAGAGACGCTCCCCCCTGAAACGGGAGGGCCGATGACGTCTCGGCATCCGGTATGGACAGGGTCGAGTGTCGCGCACACAACCTTAATCCATGATGAACGGTCACAATGATCGCAACCGTTGTCACAGATGGGCGCAACGACCGGATGTCGTGCGTCCGTCCGTGTACACAATCCGGATCCGGAGTGTTCCGGATCCGGCCGCGGGGAGCCTCACTTGTCGAGGATCTCGAAGCGGATCTCGACCTCGGCGCCCAGCGACGTGCTGCCGGCTTCCACCGGCACGGCGCCGGCCGAGTCGGCGGCCATGCGCATCATCGGCCGCGGCATCGGCCCGCCATCGTTGCCTTCCGACAGGGTCAGCACCTTGCCGAGGCTGACGCCTGCGGCGGTCGCCAGGGTCTCGGCCTTGCGGCGGGCGTCGGCCACGGCGGCGGTGCGGGCGGCATCGCGGCGGGTGTTGGCATCGCTCACCAGGAAGGTGATGCCGTCGATGCGGTTGGAGCCGACGGTGACCAGCTGGTCGAGCAGCGGGCCGACCTTGGCGACGTCGCGCAGGGTTACCGTCACCCGGTTCATCACCTGATAGCCGACGATGGCCTGGGTGGCCTCGCCCTTGGGCTGGCGCCGTTCGGCATAAACCGGCTGCACGCTGAAGCCCGAGGTGGCGATGTCGCGGGCCTCGACGCCGGCCTTCTTCGCCGCCTCGATGAGGGCGGCCACGGCCTTGGAGTTGGCGTCCAGCGCGGCGCGCGCGGTCTCGCCCTGGGTCTCGACGCCCGAGGAGATCACGGCCACATCCGGGGTGGCGCTGACTTCGCCGGAGCCGGTGACGGTGAGCACCCGGGCCGGGCCGCGGGCGCGGGCGGCGGCTGGCGCATCCTGCGCGAAGGCGGCAGCGGTCGGCACCAGAGCGGCAGCAGCCAGCGCCAGAGCGAGGAGCGGGCCACGGCCGGCGACAAGAGCGGTGCGCATGATCGTCTTTCCCCCAAGGGTTGATCGGTGGCCGCCTTGGTGGCGGGGATCTGGGGCGAAATCATGAAGCGGCCGGGTCACTCACGGAAGCGTCATCGCGGCGCGAGGCGGTGGCGGGCAGCGCATCGACCGGGCGCCGACACGTCCATGGCGCTGCCGGCGGGGTGGCTGGGCGGGGCGCCGGACGGCCGTTACAGTCCGCTGCAACGAGGCGCATTTTCCGTAATGGAGACAGCATGAAGGCGATCCTGAGCGAGCGGCCGGGACCGGCGCATACCCTTGTTCTGGCGGACCTGCCGGATCCCGTGCCCGGCCCCGGCGAGGTGCTCGTGGACGTGGCGGCAGTCGGGCTGAATTTCTTCGACACTCTGGTGATCGAGGACCGCTACCAGCACAAGCCGGTGCGGCCGTTTTCGCCCGGGGGCGAATTTTCCGGCCGGGTGGCGGCGCTGGGTGCAGGCGTGACGGGATTCGCGCCGGGCGACCGCGTCGCCGGTCATCTGAAGGCCGGTGCCGCCCGGGAGAAGCTGGTGGTGCCGGCGGCCATGCTGGTGCCGGTGCCCGACGGCGTGAGCGATGCGGCGGCGGCCGGCTTCTGCGTCACCTATGGCACCTCGCTGCATGGGCTGGCCGACCGGGCGGAGCTGAAGCCCGGCGAGACGGTCGCCGTGCTCGGTGCCTCCGGTGGTGTCGGGCAGGCGACCATCGAGATCGCCAAGGTGATGGGCGCCCGGGTAATCGCCTGCGCCTCGGGGGCGGAAAAGCTCGCCGTCTGCCGCAGCCTCGGCGCCGACGAGGTGATCGACTACAACACCGAGGACCTGAAGGAGCGCCTGAAGGCCCTGACCGGCGGAAAGGGCGTCGACGTGATCTTCGACGTCGTCGGCGGCTCCTATGCCGAGCCGGCGCTGCGCGCCATCGCCTGGAAGGGCCGCTATCTCGTGGTGGGCTTTGCCGCCGGCGAGATCCCGAAGATCCCGCTGAACCTGACCCTGCTGAAGGGCTGCGACATCCGCGGCGTGTTCTGGGGCGCAGCCGTCGACCGGGATCCGGCCGGTTACCAGCGCGACATGGCGCAGCTGCTCGGCTGGATCGCCGAGGGCCGGCTCAAGGTGCTGATCCACGGCGAATATCCGCTGGCCGAAGCGGCGGCCGCGCTCGATGTGCTCTCCGGCCGCAAGGCGCTCGGCAAGGTGATCCTGAAACCCTGACGTCAGCGGAAAGCGATTTCCCCGGACAGTGCCCCCCGGATCCGCTCGGCTCCGGGGGGCAGCCGCTGGTCGCGGGGATGTTCCCCGCGCCATCAGGTTTCAGGCGACGCCGGGGGCGTGCTTCAGGGCGTCCGTGGGGCTCGTCAGGTCGAGCACCACTTCCATCACCGCGTCATCATCGGGCGAGGGATGCACGGTGAAGCCGAGGGAGCGGCAGAGATCCAGCATGGGATGGTTCTCGCGCAGCACCTCGCCGGTGATGGTGTTGATGCCATCGGCGCGGGCATAGTCGATGATGAGGCTCATCAGCACCCAGCCGAGGCCCTTGCCCTTGAGATCCGAACGCACCAGCACGGCATATTCGCCGCTGCCATGGTCCGGATCGCAGTGCAGGCGCACACCGCCGAGCAGGTTGCCGGTCTCGCCATCGAAGGCGGCAAATGCCATGGCCCGGGCATAATCGAGCTGGGTGAGGCGGGACAGGAAGGCGTGGCTGAACTCGCGCACCGGCGCAAAGAAGCGCAGCCGCAGATCATCCGCCGTCACATGCTCGAACAGGTCTTTGAAGGCCGGCTCGTCCTCGGGCCGCACCGGCCGCACGAACAGGTGCGAGCCGTCCTTGAGGCTGACGATGCGCTCCAGCTCGCGGGGATAGGGCCGGATGACCAGGCGCGGATTGACGCCGCGACCGGTGCGGGCGATGGCCGGGCGGATCCGGGTGCGGGCGTCCAGCGCCGCGATGCCCTCCGACGACATCATCAGCGGGTCGATTTCCAGCTCGGCAATGCCCTCCAGATCCACCGCCATCTGGGACAGCTTGACCAGAATCTGCATCAGCGGTTCCCGGTCGACGCTGGCGAATTTCGGGTCCTTGAGCAGGCGCGAATAAAGCCGGGTGCGGGCGAGCATGCGGCCGGCCAGCGCCAGATCCAGCGGCGGCAGATCCACCGCCCGGTCGGCAATGGCCTCGGCGCCGGTGCCGCCCCGGGCCAGCATCACCACCGGCCCATAGACCGCATCATCGGCAATGCCGGCGAGCAGCTCCAGCCCCTTGGCAATATCGGCCATGGGCTGGATGACGAGGCCGGAGACCAGCGGCATCAGCGCCGGATCCTCTTCCACCCGGCGCAGCAGGATGCCGGCGGCGACCCGCACTTCCTCCGGTGTCGCAAGACCGGTGCGCAGGCCGGAAATCGCCGTCTTGGAGGAGATCGCCGGCGCCTCCAGCTTCACCACCAGCCGGCGCGCGCCCTCGGCAAACAGCCGGGTGGCGGCGGCGACCGCCGCCTCCACATCGGTAACGGTGACGCTCGGCAGCAGCGGCACGCCATAGACGGCGAGCAGCTCGGCGGTCTCCTCGGTGGTCAGCCACTCGGCGCCGCGGGCCTGTCCGGCCTCGACGATGGCGCGGGCGCGGGCGGTGTCGAACTCCAGGGTATCCGGCATGGAGGGCGGGGTTTCCATCAGCTGTTCCTGACCTTCCGCATAGCGGGAGAGGTGGAGGAAGCTGTCGATGGCCGCGCCCGAGCCTTCGCGCACCAGCACGCCCGCCGCACTCAGCCGGCGGCGCGCTTCTGGTGCGGCATCCAGCATCACCGCCAGAACCGGCTTGGGCTTCAGGTTGCGCTTGCGGTTGGCCTCGGCCGCCCTGGCGATCGCCTCGGCAGTCTCGTCGGTGGAGGAGAAGGCGCCCGGGGCGACGATGGTGAGCACGCCGTCGGTGTCGTGATCCGACAGGAAGGCGGCCACTGCCGCGCCGACATGATCGGCCGGGGCATCATCGGCCAGAATGGCCGGGTTGCCGGGCCGCGCCAGCGGGCGCACGAGACCGGCGAGCTTTTCCAGCGTCGCCTCCTCGGGCTGGGCCAGCCGGCCGCGGCGATAGGCCAGCCGGTCGGCGGCGATCGCCCCGAGGCTGCGGCCGTTGGCAACCACCGCCAGACGCCGGCCCGACGAGGCCCGGTAGCGGCTGACGGTTTCGGCGGCATCGAGCATCTCGTCGATATCGCTGACCGAGAGCACGCCGGCCCGGGCGAGAGCGGCGGCGAACACGGCATCGGGATCGGCCATGTGACCGGCATGGGTCAGCGCTGTTGCCGACTGGCGGCCACCGGAGCCGGCGCGGATGACGATCACCGGCTTGGTGCGGGCTGCCGCCCGGGCGGCGGAGAGGAATTTCGCCGGATAGGTGACAGTTTCCAGATGGACAAGAATCGCCCGGGTGCGGCCGTCGGCGGCCATCCAGTCGAGGAGGTCTCCCACATCCACATCGGTCTTCTGGCCGAGGGAGACGACGTTGGAGAAGCCGAAGCCGCGGGCGCCGGCCACCGCCAGGGTGGCGTTGATGATGGCGCCGGAGCGCGAAATCAGGCCGAGGTCGCCCTTGGGCGCGGCCAGCCCCATGAGGGAACCATCCAGCCCGGCCCCGGGGGCCTGCACGCCGAGGCTGCCCGGACCGATGAGGCGGACCATGTGCTTGCGGGCGGCCTGCAGGGTCTCGCGCACCAGCGCCTGGGGCCATTCGTCATGGCTTGGCGCCATCAGCACCACCACCCGGCAGCCATGGGCGCCAAGGGCGGCAACAGTGGCCGGGGCCGCCTCGGGCACACCGACATAGAGGGCGAGATCGGCCGAGCCCTGAGCCAGATGCTCGGGCTGATCCACCCGCTGGAGTGCAGGGGCGACCTCCGACTGGGGCAGCCCGACCAGCGAGGTGCGCGGCGCCCGGGGCGGGGCCACGAGCTTGGCGATGAGCCGGTCCAGAACGGCGGGCGGCAGAGGCGAGGGGCCCACCACGGCGATGCTGCGGGGGCGGAACAGACCGTCGAGATTGCGGATCGTCATGGAATGGAGTTCCCGCCGCACTGGGGCGGCCGTCGGCGGACGGGCGGAGCCCCGGGACGGGCGCAGGGACATGTCCGATCCCCCTTTTCCCATCCGACGGGCTTCCACCGGCGGAAGCGCCTGACCAGCCCGGCCGGACCGGAGGCACGGATGCCGACCGGCCCGCCGTCCTCGACAGGCAGGAGCACACCGGCGGTGCATGGTCCGCATGGCCACCGGGAAAGGCCGCACCCCGAGGGGGATCAGGGGCCGGACCTGCGTCCGCACCGGGACCTCCAGGGCCCCGGCGGGAGAAAGAGGCGCCGGACGATGCCCGACAGGACATCGGGCGATCCATCCGGACACGCCCGGGCGGCGCGCGCGCCACCCGGTTGCGACAGGCAGCCGGTCCCGGGCTCCCCCAAGCCCGGATCCGGTCGCCAATCAGTGGGCCATCAGCACCGGCACGGTCATCGCATCGAGCATGCCGCGGGTGGCGCCACCGAGGATGAACTCGCGGAAGCGGCTGTGGCCATAGCCACCCATCACCACGAGGTCGATGCCGTTGTCGGAGACGAAGTTGAGAATCGCCGCCGCCACATCGCCACCGGGCGAGGGAATGCGCGATACCGTCACCGGCTTGCCATGGCGGGCCAGATGCAGCGCGACATCGGCGCCCGGATCCTCGTCCACGGCCCGGCCCTTGTCGACGACCACCACGGTGATCTTCTCCACGAGGTCGAGCAGGCCGACGAGGGCGCGCACCGCGCGGGCGGCCGTCTTGGAGCCATCCCACGCCACCGCCACGTGCTTCGGCGCGAAGGCGGCGATCTCGATATAGGGGACCAGCAGCATCGGCACGCCGGTCTCGAACAGGAGCGCCTCGATCAGGGCCTCCCGCATCGGCTCCTCGGTGCCGGGCTCAAGCTGGCCGACGATGGCGAGATCGGCGAGGCGGGCCCGGGCGATCAGGCTGTTGGCCGCGCCATCCACCACAGAGAACAGCTCCGGCTCGCTGGAGACGCCGCTGGTGCGCAGGAACTGGTCCACCGTCGCGGCGGCGGTCTTGGCGCGGGTCTCGGCCGAATCGCGAGCTTCCATCAGGATCTCGGCCGGGATCGGGGTGGCGAGGTAGGCTGCGCTCACCGGCTCGACCACCGGGGCCAGCGCCGTCACGTGGGCTCCGACCTTGGCCGCGAGATCCGCAGCCACCCGGGCCGACGGACCGATGCCCGCCAAGTCCACGATCGTCAGGACGTCCTTGATCGGGCTCTTGCCGCTCATGTCTGCGTACTCCGTGCGTTTCCGGCAAGCGGTGCTCCCGCTCTCCGAATGTTGTTCTGGCAGAGGAAAAGGACCGTCCGCCTTGACGCCTGTCAATCCCGGAGCAGCCATCCGTCTGCACCGCCGACAGGTTTTTTTGCATCACCCGGTCAACGGTGTCGGGGAAGGGCTAATCCGGGGGGAGACAGAACCTGTTCCTATGGTAAACAAATGGTACCATCGGCAATGCCGGAGGGCAGGGGGGCTGCGTCGCGTTTTCGGTCCCACAGACACGCAGGATCGGAAAAAGGGAAGCGGCAGGCTTCCATCCCCCGGAAGGTCAGGCATGATTTCTCGACTTCGCGCCGTGGTGGCGGGCGCAGTGCTCTCTATGGGCGGACTGAGCGGCGCGCTGGCCGGTGGTGCCACGCCCGTCGGCGACGCTCCGCCGGAGCTGACCCATACTGCCGACATGCTGCCGGATATTTCCGGCGGGCCGGGCTTTTATGTCCGCGGCTCCGTGGGTGCCGCCAAGCCCGTGGCCGGCAGCCTCCACACCTCCGGCCCGCTGGCCCCCAGCGGGACCGATATCACCGGCAAATCCGATCCGGCCTTCGAGATCGGCGTCGGCGCCGGCTATCGCATCAGCGACTGGCTGCGCGTGGAGGCCAGTGTCGATCATGCCTTTGCCTCGGACGTGACGGCTGACGTCACCTGCACCCTGTGCGCGGGCACGGCGCACCTGAAGACCAGCTTTTCCCAGACCGTCGGCCTCGGCTCGGTGTTCTTTGATCTGCCGGGCGTCTGGCGGGTGTCGCCCTATGTCGGGGCTAGCCTCGGCCTTGCCTATCTGGATGTCGGTAACGCCACCCTGTCGGTGGGCCCGGCCAGCATCTCCGACAACGGGACTTCGGGCTGGAATCTGGCCTGGGGCGGCTCGCTCGGCGCACTGGTCGACCTCGGCCACGGCTTCTCGGCGGATCTCGGCTATCGCTATCTCGATTATGCCAATTCCGACCTGAAGCTCTCCACCACCGGCGCCACCGCCAGCGCCCGCAATGTCCAGTCCCATGCCGTGCGTCTCGGCGTGATCTGGCAACCCTGGTGAGGGGGTGAGCCGGCGGCGCCCCTGCCGGCCCGCAGACTCCGGATTTCTGCTGAAATTGCAGGCACGCCAACTTCGTGAGCACATCCGGCGCGGACTGGGAACGCGGGGGCAGGGGGCGGAAATTCCGCTGGTTTTTCAACTCTCCGTCGCGGCCTCCTGCACCCTCCGGGAGCCCCGAACCCCGCGGATGGCGCGGACTCCGGCGCAGCCTGCCGCAATTTCGCGCGGGCGCCCGCATTGACTTGGCGCCGCGGCCTCCCTTATTCCTGAGGGCAGAGAGTTGGAGGCTAGGGTTCCGGTTGCGGCCAGAAATCATTCCCGGCACGGGGATGCGGCGGCAATGTCTGGTCCGAGAGCCACCGCCCGACCGGGAGACATCCGGCCGGGTACACGGAGGGACAAAAGCCCGGGAGACCTCAGTGACGTCCGTGGAACGGCGCACTCGGGTTTCCTTGCGAGCACCCGGGTACTCCGAAGATCGACCGCACCGAGCGTTTCCTCTTCGCCTGTCTTTCGGGCGGGACGTGTGTTGTCGATCCTTCTCTCCGGCGCGGCCTCTCCCCGCGCATGAGGTGCCAATCCCACGGTCTTGATGATGCCGGCCCCGGTTTGCCCCCGGGTCCAGGACCCAGACCATCCAGGGGATTGCGCCATGACCTCGACCGTTTCCACCGTCCATCCGTCCGTCACCCGCCGCGGCCTTGGCCGTCTGGCAGCCGCTGTTGCCGCGATCGCCCTCATCGGCGGTCTGTCGCCGGCAGACGCCGCGCCGAAGAAGGATTTCAAGGTCGCCTGGTCGATCTATGCCGGCTGGATGCCCTGGGGCTATGCGGCCGATCATGGCATCGTCAAGAAGTGGGCTGACAAGTACGGCATCAATATTGATGTTGTGCAGTTCACCGACTATGTCGAATCCATCAACCAGTACACCGCCGGCGCCTTTGATGCGCTGACGGCGACGAACATGGATGTTCTCGCCATTCCCGCGGTGGGCGGTGTCGATACCACGGCCGTGATCGTCGGCGACTTCTCCAACGGCAATGACGCGGTGATCCTGAAGGGCGCC
This sequence comes from Segnochrobactraceae bacterium EtOH-i3, assembly GCA_050689115.1. GTDB lineage: Bacteria > Pseudomonadota > Alphaproteobacteria > Rhizobiales > Segnochrobactraceae > JBBSSF01. The sequence goes on from JBOGCN010000001.1 coordinate 445,658, forward strand.
GACACCATTGCCGATATCAAGGGCCGCAAGGTCAACCTGGTCGAATATTCGGTCTCCCATTATCTGCTGGCCCGCGCCCTTGAGAGCCAGAACATGACCGAGCGCGACGTGACCGTCGTCAACACCTCGGATGCCGATCTCGTGGCCGCCTACCAGACCCCGGACGTGACGGCCGTCGTCACCTGGAACCCGCTGGTGGCCGAGATCATGGCCAATCCGGATGCGAAGAATGTCTTCAACTCCGCCAACATCCCCGGCGAGATCATCGACCTGACGGTGGCCAATACCGAGACGCTGAAGGACAATCCGGACTTCGGCAAGGCGCTGGCCGGCATCTGGTACGACACCATGGCCGCCATGCAGGGCGATAGCGAGGCCGCCAAGGAAGTCCGCACCGCGCTTGGCAAGGCCTCCGGCACTGATCTGGCCGGCTACGACGCCCAGCTCGACGCCACCCGCATGTTCTATGATCCGGCCGAGGCCGCCGCCTTCGTGCGCGGCAAGGAGCTGCCTGTCACCATGGACAATGTGCGCGGCTTCCTGTTCGACCATGGCCTGTTCGGCAACGGCGCGCCCTCTGCCGACATCGTCGGCATCGAATTCCCCGACGGCTCCGTGCTCGGCGACAAGGGCAACGTGAAGTTCCGCTGGACCGACGCATTCATGGTTCAGGCCGCCGACGGCAAGCTCTGAGGCCGGATGGGGCTCCGGCCTGTCCGGGGCCCCCCGCATCCGTCATCCGCTTCCCGTTCTGCCCCGCCGCCGTTGCCGGAGCCGAAGCCATGCGTCTCGTCAATCGAAGACCGGATCGCAGCGTCGCGATCTTTCTTGCCGCCCTGCCATTCGTGCTCGTGCTTCTGGCCTATGTCGCCGGATCCGAGGCCCGGCTGGCGGTCAATCCACAGGACAAGCTGCTGCCGGGCTTCGCCTCCTTTGGCGATGCCATTTCCCGCATGGCCTTCGAGGCCGACAAGCGGACCGGCGACATCCTCCTGTGGAAGGACACCGTTGCCAGCCTGACCCGGCTGCTGATCGCGCTCGGCTGCGCCACCGCGGCGTCGCTGGTGCTGGGCATCCTCACCGGGCTGATACCCTATGTCAGGGCAACGCTGGCGCCCTTCATCGCCATCGTCTCCATGGTGCCGCCGCTGGCGGTGCTGCCGATCCTGTTCATCCTGCTCGGGCTGGGGGAAGCCTCCAAGATCGTGCTGATCGCCGTGGGCGTTGCGCCTTTCATGATCCGCGATCTCGCCCTCAAGGTGGAGGAGATGCCGGCCCAGCAGATCATCAAGGCCCAGACTTTGGGCGCCAGCACCTGGCTGATCGTTCTCCGGGTGGTGATGCCGCAGATGCTGCCGCGGCTCATCGATGCCCTGCGGCTCTCCATCGGCCCGGCCTTCTTGTTCCTGATCGCGGCCGAGGCGATCGCGGCCGAATCCGGCCTCGGCTACCGCATCTTCCTGGTGCGGCGCTATCTGGCGATGGATGTGATCCTGCCCTATGTGGCCTGGATCACCCTTCTCGCCTTCGCCATGGACTGGCTGCTGAAAAGGCTTCAGGCCGGCGCGTTCCCGTGGTTCGCACAGGCGAGGGCGTCATGACCGGCATCGTCGTCGAGAATGTCTGGAAGGAATATGGCGACCAGATCGTGCTGGAGAACATCTCCCTCACGATTGCGCCCCGCTCCTTCGTCGCCCTTGTCGGCCCGTCGGGCTGCGGCAAGACCACTTTCCTCAAGATGCTGCTTTCCGAGGAGCGGCCCACCCGCGGCCGCATCCTCGTCGATGACGAACCGATCTCGCCGGAGCCGGGGCCCGATCGCGGCGTGGTGTTCCAGCGCTATTCGGTGTTTCCGCACCTGACGGTGCTCGGCAACGTCCTGCTGGGGGCCGAGCTCGCCGCCTCGCCGGTCACCGGCCGGCTGTTCGGCCCGGCGCGGAAGAAGGCGATTGCCGAGGCCCGGGCGCTGCTGGCCGAAGTCGGCCTGTCGGAAGCCGAGAAGAAGTACCCGGCCCAGCTCTCCGGCGGCATGCAGCAGCGTCTTGCTCTGGCCCAGGCGCTGATGAAGCGGCCGAAGGTGCTGCTGCTCGACGAGCCCTTCGGGGCGCTGGATCCCGGCATCCGCGCCGAGATCCACGGCCTGATGCGGCGGCTGTGGAACGAGGTGCCGCTGACGGTGGTCATGGTCACCCATGACCTCTCGGAAGCCTTTGGCCTTGGCACCCGGGTGATCGCCTTCGAGCGCCGCCGCCAGCGGCCCGAGGAAAGCGCCCGCTACGGCGCCACCATCCGCACCGACATCACCCTCTGGCCGCCGCGTCTTGCCGGCGGTCCCGACCACCGGGACGACCCGGCGGTTTCCTCTCCCTCCGGCCGGGACGTCCCGGCGCTTCAAGCCATGGGACGCTGATCCGATGAGCACGCTTGTCCTGACGCCTCTCGATGAGGATGCCGGCATTCCGGCGCTGCGCGACCGCTATGAGGCGCTGAAGGCGCTGGGCCAGAAGGAAGTTGCCGGCGAGCTGCCGGCACTTTCCACCATTCCGGCGCCGATCCCCGCCGGAGCGCCGATCCACGCCGAGACCATCCCCGGCGGCTGGTACACCACCACCGTCGTCAAGCGCGGCGAGGCGCTCCGGATCGAGACCACCGCCGGTACCAGCGCCGTCTCGCTGGCAATCTGGAACGCTGATGACACCTCCGAGCGGCTGAACGTCGCCGACACCGTCAAGGTCCAGTGGTCGGCCGATATCCGCAACGGCCGTGTGCTGCTCTCCGACATGGGCCGCGTGCTGGCGGCTCTGGTGGAGGATAGCTGCGGCGCCCACGACGCGCTGGTCGGCGGCTCCACGCCGGCCAGCGTCGCGAAGCGCTTCCCCGGTGTCTCCGTGCGCAACACCCGGGACAATCTGGTGCTGGCCGCCGGCAAGCATGGCCTCGCCCGCAAGGATGTGCCGCCGGTGTTCACCCTGTTCGCCCCCGTGCGCGTGGATGCCGCCGGCCGCTTCGGCTGGGTGCCGGGCAAGGTGAAGGCCGGGGATTTCGTGACCCTGAAGGCCGAAATGAACCTGCTGGTGGCGCTCTCCAACACCGCCCATCCGCTGGATCCCGACGCCGTCGCCAAGCCCGGCGCCGTCATCGCCACCCGGTTCCGCTCGGCCGAGCCGGCGACCATCGCCCGCACTCTCTCGCCCGAGGCGGTGCGCGCCTACGAGAACACCGACCCGCTGTTCGTCGCCTGAGGTCCGGGAGAAACCGACATGACCACGTCCTTCGTCTGCGCCCCCGGCACCCGTCCCGCCGACAGCGCCATCCTCGATTTCACCATTCCGTCGCGTCAGCCCTGGTCCGGCCTCATCCGCAAGGGCCAGACCTTCCGCCTGATCGACCTTGCCGGCTGTCAGGCCGTCGACACCCTGTTCTACAAGGCCGACGATTTCACCGAGCGCTATTCGGCTCAGGACACGCTGCTCACTCAGGGCAGCGCCTACATCTCCACCGGCTCGGTGCTGATGTCGAATTTCGGCAATCCCATGCTGACGGTGACCGCCGACAGCTGCGGCCTGCACGACACCTCGGCCGGGGCCTGCTCCTGCGAGGCGAACACCGTCCGCTTCGGCCATCATGTCAAGTACATGCACGCCTGCCGGGAGAACTTCCTCATCGAAGTGACCAAATATGGCATGTCGAAGCGCGACATCGTCGGCAACATCAACTTCTTCATGAATGTTCCGGTGGAGCCCTCGGGGGCCCTGACCATCGTCGACGGCGTCTCCAAGCCCGGCGACTTCGTGGAAATGGTCGCCGAGATGGACGTGCTGTGCGTCATCTCCAACTGCCCGCAGATCAACAACCCCTGCAACGGCTTCGATCCGACGCCGGTGCGTGTATTGGTTTTTGATACGGCTGCGTGATTGACGGGCTGCCGCCCGTAACCCGCTCGGAGGCTGGCGCCTCCGGACCACCGCTTTTTTCTTTAATTGAAAGAAAAGCGGGCGGGTCCGGGAGGCGTCAGGCCTCCCGGTCAGGGGGGCGGGGGCAGATGCCCCCGAAACAGAAGACACAGACAGAAGAGCGGAGACCCGGGAAGGCGTGGCCTTCCGGACGTGGGTCCGTTCGATCCCGGAGCTCTTCGATGATTTCGACCCTTCTTGTTGCCAACCGGGGCGAGATTGCCCGCCGCATCGGCCGCACCGCCCGTCGTCTGGGGATGCGGGTGGTGCAGGTCGCCTCCGAGGCCGACCGTTTCACGCCGGCCGCTCTTGAGGCTGACGACTGCATCGTCATCGGCCCGGCGGCAGCCCGCGACAGCTATCTGAACATCGAGGCCATTCTGGAAGCCGCCAAGGCGTCGGGGGCCGATGCGGTGCACCCGGGCTATGGCTTCCTGTCGGAAAATGCCGGCTTTGCCGAAGCGCTGGCCGAGGCCGGCATCCGCTTTGTCGGCCCGCGGCCGGAGCATCTGACCGGCTTCGGCCTCAAGCACACGGCGCGCGCCATTGCCGAGGCCTCCGGTGTGCCGCTGCTGCCGGGCTCCGGCCTGCTGGAGTCGCTGGAGGAAGCCCAGGCCGAGGCAGCGCGCATCGGCTTCCCGGTCATGCTGAAGTCGACCGCCGGCGGTGGCGGCATCGGCATGCGGCTGTGCAAGGATGCCGGCGAACTGGCCGAAGGCTACGAGTCCGTGCTGCGGCTGGCCCGCGCCTCCTTCGGCGATGCCCGGGTCTATCTGGAACGCTTCGTCTCCACTGCGCGGCATGTGGAAGTGCAGATTTTCGGCGATGGCAAAGGCGGCGTGGTGGCGCTCGGCGAGCGCGACTGCTCGCTCCAGCGCCGGAACCAGAAGGTGATCGAGGAGACCCCGGCGCCGGGCCTGTCGGATGCCATCCGCGCGACGCTCAGGAACAGCGCCATCGCTTTGGGGCGTGAGGTGGCCTACGAGTCCGCCGGCACGGTGGAGTTCATCTATGACGTCGCCCGGGACGCGGTCTATTTCCTGGAGGTGAACACCCGGCTGCAGGTCGAGCACCCGGTGACGGAAGAGGTGTTCGGCGTCGATCTCGTGGAATGGATGCTGCGGCAGGCGGCAGGCGATTTCGTGTTGCCGGCGCAGGACAGCCTCGTGCCCCGGGGCCACGCCATCGAGGGCCGGCTTTATGCCGAAAGCCCGGCCCATGGCTTCCGTCCGTCCGCCGGCCGGCTGACCGAGGTGGTGTTCCCGGAAGGTGTGCGCGTCGATGGCTGGATCGAGACCGGCACCGAGGTGACGCCCTGGTATGATCCGATGCTGGCCAAGATCATCGTCAAGGCCGAGAGCCGGGAGGCGGCGATTGCTGCCTTCGGGCAGGCGGTGGCGGAGACGAAGGTCGCCGGCATCGAGACCAATCTCGATTATCTCGGCGCCATCGCGGCCTCGGAGGCGTTCCGTTCGGGCAAGGTGACCACGGCGGTGCTGGGCGCGATGCCGTTCACGCCGCGGGCAATCGACGTGGTGGTGCCGGGTACCCAGTCCAGCATTCAGGACTGGCCGGGCCGTCTCGGCCTGTGGGATGTCGGCGTGCCGCCGTCAGGCCCGTTCGATGACCGCTCGCTGCGCCGCGCCAACCGGCTGGTGGGCAACCCCGAGGGCGCTCCCGCTCTTGAGATGACGCTGACCGGCCCGACCCTGCGCTTCCACGTGCCGGCAACCGTGGCGCTGACCGGCGCCGACATGGGCGCGACCCTGAATGGCGCGCCGGTTGCCCGCGATGTTGCCTTGATGGTGCCAGCAGGCGCAACCCTCGCGCTCGGACGGATCAGCGGCGCCGGCGCGCGGGCCTATCTGGCGGTGGCCGGCGGCTTCAATGTGCCGGACTATCTGGGCTCGAAGTCCACCTTCGCCCTCGGCCAGTTCGGTGGCCACGCCACCGGCGTGCTGAAGGCCGGCGACGTGCTGAAGCTGACGGCGGAGGCCGTCCGGCCGGCGCCGCAGGCCAGCACGGTTGCGCCCGATGCGGTGGAGCTGGGCAACCGCTACGAGATCGGCGTGCTCTATGGCCCCCATGGTGCCCCGGACTTCTTCACAGACAAGGATATCCGGACTTTCTTTAACACAGATTATGAGGTTCATTTCAATTCCGCCCGCACCGGCGTGCGCCTGATCGGGCCGAAGCCGGAATGGGCGCGGACAGATGGCGGTGAAGCCGGGCTGCATCCGTCCAACCTGCACGACAACGCCTACGCCGTCGGCGCCATCGACTTCACCGGCGACATGCCGATCATCCTCGGTCCCGACGGCCCCAGCCTTGGCGGCTTCGCGTGCCCGGCCGTGGTGGTGCGCGACGAGTTCTGGAAGGTCGGCCAGCTCCGTCCGGGCGACAGGGTACGCTTCATTCCTCAGGTGAAGAGTGAGGATGAAGTCATTGCAAAACCGTCGCTTGTTTCTGGTGCCAAGGCCCTTGGTCCGGCAGTGCTGCACCGCTCGGACAATGAGCTCGGCATGGTGCTGCGGCGTCAGGGCGACGACAATCTGCTGATCGAGTTCGGCCCGATGGCGCTGGACCTGAAGACCCGGCTGGCGGCGCACCAGATGATGGAGGCCGTGCGGGCGGAAAAGCTGCCGGGCCTCATCGACCTCACGCCCGGCATCCGGTCGCTTCAGATTCATTATGATTCCTCCGTGCTTTCCCGCGGAAAGCTCGTGGAAACTCTGAAGGCGCTGGATCAGGATCTGCCGCCGGTGGACGACATGGTGGTGCCGTCCCGGGTAGTGCATCTGCCGCTCTCCTGGGAGGATCCGCAGGCGGTGCTCGCCATGCGGAAATATCAGGAGCTGGTGCGCCCGGATGCGCCGTGGTGTCCGTCCAACATCGAGTTCATCCGCCGCATCAACGGCCTCGACAGCATCGCGGACGTGCAGAAGATCGTGTTCGAGGCGGATTATACCGTGTTCGGCCTCGGAGACGTCTATCTCGGCGCCCCGGTTGCGACGCCGCTCGACCCGCGCCACCGGCTGGTGACGACGAAGTACAACCCGGCCCGCACCTGGACGCCGGAAAATGCCGTCGGCATCGGCGGCGCCTATATGTGCATCTATGGCATGGAGGGCCCGGGCGGCTACCAGCTGTTCGGCCGGACCATCCAGATGTGGAACCCGTGGCGCACCACCGGCGTGTTCCGGCCGGGCTCGCCCTGGCTGCTGCGTTTCTTCGACCGCATCCGCTTCTATCCGGTCAGCGCCGAGGAGTTGCTCGACGCCCGCGAAGCCTTCCCCCATGGCCGCTACCCCGTGCGCATCGAGGAGACGACGCTGTCGGCCCGCCAGCATTTCGATTTCCTCGCCGCCAATGCCGGGGAGATCGCCACGGTGCGGGCCGGCCGGCGGGCGGCCTTCGAGGCCGAGCGCGAGGCGTGGAAGGCGGCCGGTCTGGAGGTCGCGGCCAGCTTCGATGACGGTGGCCCGGCGGATCAGGGCGATGTGCCGGCCGGCCAGTCGGGCATCGCCACGGCCGTCACCGGCAATGTCTGGAAGATCCTGGTGGAACCCGGCGCAACCGTCACCCCGGGCATGCCCGTGGTCATCGTCGAGAGCATGAAGATGGAAATGCCCGTCGTCGCCGACGCGGGCGGTGTGGTCACCGAGATCCGCTGCAAGCCCGGCCGCACGGTCCGGGCCGGCGATGTCGTGGTGGTGGTGAAGTGAGGACGCCGATGTTGCCGGACCTGCTCGATCTTTCCTCCCTCAGCGCGGGTTATCGCGACGGGGCGTTCACGCCGGTGGATGTGGTGACCGCGGTTCTCGACCGGATCGCCGCCTGGCCGGACAAGGCCGTGTGGATCTCCCTCCGGTCGCGCGCGGATCTGCTGGCCGAGGCGGAGCGGCTTGCCGCGGCCGGTTATGATCCGGCGCGGCCGCTCTGGGGTATCCCGTTCGCCATCAAGGACAATATTGATCTGGCGGGCCTGCCGACCACGGCCGGCTGCCCCGCCTTTGCCTTCACGCCGGAGGAGGATGCGACGGTGGTGGCGCGGCTGAAGGCGGCCGGCGCCATCGCCATCGGCAAGACCAATCTCGACCAGTTCGCCACCGGCCTCAACGGCACCCGCTCGCCCTTCGGCGCGCCGCGCTCGGTGTTCGAGGCGGCCTATATCTCCGGCGGTTCGTCCTCGGGCTCGGCGGTCGCGGTTGCGGCCGGCATGGTGAGCTTCTCGCTTGGCACCGACACCGCCGGCTCCGGCCGGGTGCCGGCTGCCTTCAACAATCTGGTGGGGGTGAAGCCCACTGTCGGGCTGCTCTCCGGCACCGGCCTGCTGCCGGCCTGCCGCTCCATCGACTGCATCTCGATCTTCGGCCTGACGGTCGATGATGCCACCCGCGTGCGCCGGGTGGCGGAGGGGTTCGATGCGGCCGATCCGTTTTCGGTCGCCGGCACACAGATGCCGCTGCCGGCCGGGCCGCTGCGCATCGGCATTCCGCAGGCGGCGGAGCTGGAATTCTTCGGCGATAGCGGGGCGGCGGCTCTCTACCGGGCTGCCGTCGACCGCATGGCGGTGCTCGGGCACGAGATCGTCGAGATCGACTACGGGCCCTTCCGGGCGATTGCCGATTTTCTCTATGCCGGGCCGTGGGTGGCCGAGCGGCTGGCGGCAGTGGAGGCGTTCCACACCACCCACGCCGCCGACATGGATCCGACGGTGGAGAAGATCGTCGCCGGCGCAAAGGCCATGAGCGCCACCGATGTCTGGCGCGGGCTCTATCGCTTCCGGGCGCTGAAGCGCGCAACCGAGGCCGAATGGGCAAGGATGGACGTGCTGATGCTGCCGACCGCGCCCACGACTTACACCGTCGCTGACATGATGGCGGATCCGATCCGGCTGAACTCCAATCTCGGCATCTACACCAACTTCGTGAACCTGACGGATCTGGCCGCCATTGCCGTGCCTGCGGGCTTCCGGCCAAACGGGCTGCCCTTCGGCGTCACCCTGATCGGGCCGGCCTTCCGGGATGATGCGCTGGCAGCACTGGCCGATCCGCTGCACCGCGCCGGCGGCTGGGGCCCGGGCCGGGATCGCCTCGGGACCCTGCCCGAGGAGACCGGCGAGAGCCTGTCGGCAGCGACCGACCGGATCGAGATTGCCGTGGTCGGCGCCCATCTGGCCGGTGAGCCGCTCAATCGCGAGCTGGTGGCGCTCGGCGGCGTCTTCGGGCGTACGACCCGCACGACGCCGGACTATCGCTTCTATGCGCTGAGCGGCACGGTGCCGGCCAAGCCGGCGCTGATCCGGCAGCCGGGCTTTGCCGGGCCGGGCATCGAGGTGGAAGTGTGGTCGCTGCCGGCAGAGGGCTTCGGCCGCTTCGTCGCCGGGATCCCGGCGCCCCTTGGCATCGGCCGGCTGCAGCTTGCCGATGGCACGGAGGTGTCCGGTTTTCTCGGCGAGGCGCATGCGGTGGCGGACGCCCGGGAGATCACCGGGTTCGGCGGCTGGCGGGCCTTTCGCGCCGCGGCGTCATGACAACGGGCCTTCCGGCGGGGTGGTGTCCTCCGGAAGGCGGCCGAGCCCACCCCGGCTTGCGAGAGCCGTCCGGATCTGACGGGCGATCTCCGCCCGGTGCCACGGCTTGGCGATGAACACGAGCGGACCGCTGTCGCCGAGGCGGGTGTCGTCTTCGGGCTGCGTGCTGGTGGTCAGCAGCACCGCCAGTTCCGGCTGGCGCGCGCGGGCGAGCCGGGCAAGGCCCGGCCCGTCCAGCCCGTCGGGCAGTTCGGCCGCGGTGATGAGCAGGTCGAACGGCGCCCCCGCCACCATCCGGTCGAGGGCTTCGGCCGGACTGGTGGTGCTTTCCACCCGGTAGCCGAGGCCGACGAGAAGATCGGTCAGCCGGGTTGCGACCAGAAGATCCGGGTCCATCACCAGAACCCGTTCCGTGCCGGTCGGGCAGGCTTCGGGCTCGGGCAGCGGATCGGGCAGGGCAAGCAGCGCCTCTTCGGCCCGGGGCAGCAGCAGGGTGATCCGGGCGCCGGCGCCGGGCTGGCTCTCGATGCGCAGCCGCCCGCCGGACTGGCGCACGAAGCCATAGACCATGCTGAGGCCAAGCCCCGTGCCGGCCCCCGGGCCCTTGGTGGAGAAGAACGGGTCGATGGCCCGGGTCCGCACCTCCGGGGTCATGCCGGAGCCGGTGTCACTGACCCGGATCGAGACATGATCCCCGGGGCAGCCATCGCTGCGCTCGCGCGGGCTGGCGGGTTCGTTGGCAACCCGGATCGTTACCCGGCCACCGCCGGGCATGGCGTCCCGGGCATTGGCCACCAGATTGACGAGGCCGATCACCAGCTGTTCCGGATCAATGCGCACCCGCCAGATCTCCGGGGCCGTGCCGATGACGACGGAGACGGACGCGCCGGCGGTGCGGGTCAGAAGGGGCAGGCTGTCGCGCAGCAGGGTCGGCACATCGACATCCTGTGGCGCCAGGGTCTGGCGGCGGGCAAAGGCCAGCAGACGCCGGGTGAGGGCCGCACCACGCTCGGCGGCCTGGATGATGAGAGCCGTCGTGCGCCGCAACACCGGATCGGCACCGATGCGATCGCCAAGTTCTTCGGCCCCGCCCAAGATCACCAGCAGCAGATTGTTGAAATCATGGGCGACGCCGCCGGTGAGCTGGCCGATCGCTTGCATCTTCTCGGAATAGCGCAGCTTCTCCTCGATCGCCCGTTCGCCTGTGCGGTCATGCAGGACGAGAACGGCGCCGGCCGGGCCATCCCCGGAGCTCGGGATAGGCCTGAGGATGGCCGAGAGACGCAGGGGCTCCGATGCCCGGGCGGAAAAGGCGGCCAGTTCCACCGGGCCGATACGCTCGCCAGCGCAGGCTCGCCGGACGAGAGCATCAATCAGGTCGGCGCCGGCCCGGTCGGCCCGGGGGTCCGGAGACGAGGCGTCGCCGGAGGTGCGCCAGCGCAGGCCGAATTCCGACAGCCGGCGCCCCACCGGCGGCGGAGATGGCCTGTCGCCTGTGCTCGGCGCGTCGCTGGCCGAGAGCAGCTGCAAGGCGGCCCGGTTGGCAACGGTGATCCGCCCGGCCGCGTCAAAGGTGACGATGGCGTCGTCGACGCTTTCGAGAGTGGTGGTCAGGGTGCTGGCCTGGGAGGCAAAGACCAGGCTCTGGCGCTTCAGGGCGCGCGACTGCTGCAGGGCGGCAACCGCAAGGCCGCAGGCGACCATCAACGGCGCGCCGGCCAGCACACCGAGGGCGAATGCCCGGTTGCGCCAGGCGCGGAAGGCATCCTCGGAATCCCGGATCAGCAGCAGGGTGAAGGGCGAGTGCTGCACTGGTTCGGCGATGGCGATGCGAGTGTCGCGCATATCAACCGGAGGCAGAACGGCGCCCCCGGCGGTGGCGGTGGAGACCGCTTCCGATGCCCAGACTGCCGGTGCGCCGACATCTTCGAGCCGGCGCATGGTTCCCGAGGTGATCTTGCCGGTCGGTGTGAGCAGGAACACGCCGCCGCGCGGACCGAGTTCAAGGGTATCGAAGAACTCTTCCAGCAGTCTTGAGTCGAGCGTTGCGGCAAGGAAGCCGCTGCGTTCCCCGGGGGAACTTTTCAGCCAGCGCAGAGCTAGGATCTGGGAGGGCTGTCCGGGCAGCGGATCCGGAATGGCAAACACGATCGTCCCGCCGCTGGCCCGGGCCTCGCGCAGCCGGGCGGGCGAGACGGGCGGTGGCGTCGGCCCGGAAAAGACGACCGGGTTCCCCTCGGGCGAGAGCTGGCCGATGGATTTCAGATACGTGCCGACAGCCCCGCGCCAGCGATCGACCACCTCCTGAAAGGTGTTGTCGGAGATGGGCGGATTCCGCGCCAGCCGGTCTTCGAGGATCTCCAGGGTCCCCGCCATGGTGGTGATCAGGCGTTCCGCATTGCGGTGGCTGAGGGTGAGGAAGGAGCGGGCTTCGGATGTCTCCTCGCCATAAACACCCTGCCGGTCGAGTCCGATGACGACCAGAATGCCGATCACCGGCAGAAGAACGGCGATCACCAGCAGGGTGTGGAACGCGATCCGCCGCAGGAAGCGGGCGGCAGCTCCCGGGCGTCTGGCGAGAGAGCCGGCCGTTTCGCCGGATCCCCTGTCATTCTGGCGGGAGTTGTCCATGGCCGCTATCCGTTGCCGCAAATTGCGGGACGAGCCTAGCATAGCCGCCGGCTGAACGGCGAGTGCGGCAACACTCACCAGCCCACAGGTCCCGGGGAGGGCCGCCGCGGCGCTGTGGACGAAGATCAGCTGCGACCGCAGACGATACCCCGCCGCGGCGCAGCATTTTCCGCTGGCCGGAGGGCGGCCGATCGCCTAGAGGATCAAGGGGAAAGCTCCGCTTGCCGCGGCCGGCCGCAGCAGGCCGGATCTGCCTTGAGGGGGCGCCGTCCGCCGCTTCCCGGAATGCCGCCATGTCCACGCCCGTTGATGCCGCCGCCCCGTCTGCCTCGCCCGAGGCCGTGCGCGGTCGGGCCACCCTGATCGGCCTGACGGCTATCGCCATGTGGTCCACCCTCGGGGTCTGTGCGGCGGCCACCGGGTCCGTGCCGCCCTTCCTTATGAATGCCCTGTGCTTCTCGATTTCGGGCGGACTGGCGGTGGCGTGGCTGGCGGCGCGTGGCCGGCTGCGCCGGGCACTTACCCAGCCGCTGGCGGCCTGGGCTCTCGGGGTCGCCGGGCTCTTCGGCTATCACGCGCTCTATTTCGCCGCGTTCCGCTCGGCGGCGGCGGTGCCGGTCAATCTCATCAATTATCTCTGGCCGCTGCTGATCGTGCTGTTCTCCGGCCTGCTGCCGGGGGAAAGGCTTCGCCGGGCCCATATCTTCGGCGCGCTCCTGGGCTTTCTGGGGGCCGCCCTTGTGGTCGGCGGGCAGGGCGCGGCGCTCTCGCTGACCGAAGGGGCCGGCTATCTGGCGGCACTTGCCGCCGCCATCACCTGGGCGACCTATTCCGTGGTGTCGCGGCGCTTTGCCAGCGTGCCGAGCGAGGCGGTGGCCGGCTTCTGCGTGGTGACGGCGCTGCTCTCCTTCGTCTGCCACTTCCTGTTCGAGCCGGCGGGCCTGCCGACGGACACGACCACCTGGCTGCTGATCGTCGGCGCCGGGCTGTTCCCGGTGGGATTGTCCTTCTTCGTGTGGGACTATGGCATGAAGCGCGGTGACATCCAGTTTCTGGGCGTGGCTGCCTATGCCACGCCGATCCTGTCGACCCTCTTGCTGGTCGGGGCAGGATTCGGCACCTTCACCCCGGCGGTAATTGCCGGCGCGGTGCTCGTCACCGGGGGCGCGGTGCTGGCCTCCGCCGATGCGCTGCGTCGCCGCAAATGACACGGTTTCCGCGCCGTTGTGCGGTGCGACGCCATGGATCGGCCGCGATCTTAACTCTTTGTTGACCAGACCGGCCGGAGAGTCGGGCTCGAAACACGTTCTCCCGGCGTGTGGCGTCGCGGCACCATGCTTTGGCCGCGATCGCCGCCGAGGAGAGCGATGCAACAGGGATTAGGCAACCCCGGGTGGGGCCTGCCGACCGGTTTTCGGAGCGGGAACGCCCGGCCGGACGGAGGGGTTCCCGGGGGATGCGGCAGGAGGGGTGGAACATGGTGACACGCATGGCGCGCGCGGCCCGGCACGGCCGGATCCTGCTGGCAACCTGCGTGGTCGCGGGGCTGGTGCCCGTGTCCGGACTGGGGCTCGCTCAGGAAATGCAGGTCGCCCGGGCTGATTCCGTCAGCCCGCAGGGCGGTGCCAGCCTGAAGGCGGCAGCCGATGCTGTCTCGGCCGGCCGGATCGCCGAGGCGATCCGCATCCGCAACGGTCTCGGCAATTCGCTGGATGGCAAGATCATCGACTGGATGCTGATCCGCACCGGCGAGCCCACCCTGTCGGTGGACATGATCACCGGCTTCTATCGCTCCAGCCCGGGCTGGCCGACGCCGAAGATGCTGCGTCGCCGCGCCGAGGAGGCACTCTACCGCTCCAACGAGTCACCCCAGGCGATCATTTCCGCCTTCGGCCGCAGCCAGCCGGAATCGGTGAAGGGCACCATCATCCTCGCCCGCTCGCTGATTGCCGTCGGCAAGCGTTCCGAGGCCGTGCCCTATGTGCGCGAGAGCTGGCGCACGGATCGCATGGAAGCCGCCGAGGAGCAGGCCTTCTATTCCGAATTCAGCGCCATGCTGACCAAGGAAGACCACCGCTTCCGCGCCGACAAGATGCTCTATGATGATCGTCAGGTCGAGGCGGCGCGCATGAAGCGCTATCTTTCGGCCAGCGACCAGACCTATGTGGATGCCCGCCTTGCCGTGATCCGCAAGGCGCCGGATGCCATGGCGCGCATCAACGCGCTGTCGGTGCGCGATCCCGGTGTGCGCTATGGCAAGATCGTGCTGCTGCGCCGGGATGGTCAGGACGAGGCCGCCGCCGAGCTGCTGCTGGGCGCGCCCACCAAGCGCGAACAGCTGGTGGACCCGGATGCCTGGTGGACCGAGCGGCGCGTGATCTCCCGCGAGCTGCTGGACCTCGGCGACGCCAAGACCGCCTACAAGATCGTGGCCGCTCATGCTGCCGAGTCCCCGTCGGTGCAGGCCGATGCGGAATTCCATGCCGGCTGGTATGCCCTCAGCTATCTGAAGGATCCACGCCGCGCGGCTGCGCATTTCCAGCGCATCGAGGAAGTGTCGTCCACGCCGATCAGCAAGGCCCGCGCCGAATACTGGATGGGCCGCGCCGATGAGGCCGCCGGATCGACTGGCAGCGCCAAGACCCACTATCAGAAGGCGGCCCAGTATGGCATGACCTATTATGGTCAGCTTGCCCGGGCCCGGCTTGGCCATGCCAATACGGCCGTCGGCGGTGCGCCGCGGCCGAGTGGTGCCGACAAGGCGGCCTTTGACAGCAACGAGATGGTGCGGGTCATCAAGCGGCTGAACGCCGTTGGCCTCGGCAACTCGACGTGGCCGTTCTTCGACCAGCTCTCCGATACCCTGCCGACGCCGGGTCAGGTGGCGCTGCTGTCCCAGCTGGCCGAGCAGATGGGCAAGAACCATTTCGCCCTGAATGTCGCCAAGAGCGCCATGCAACGGGGTCTGCCGGTGCAGGGGCTGGCCTTCCCGACGGCTGCGATCCCGCGCTCGGCCCAGATGCCGGCCGGGTTCGAGCGGCCGCTGGTCTATGCCATCGCCCGGCAGGAAAGCACCTTCAATCCCGGTGCTGTCTCGCCGGCGGGTGCCCGCGGCCTGATGCAGCTGATGCCGGCCACCGCCTCGGCCACCGCCAAGAAGGTGGGCGTGCCGTTCCAGGTGAACCGTCTGACCGCCGATCCGGCCTATAACGCCACTCTGGGCGCGGCCCATCTGGACGAGCTGATCGGTCGCTTCGACGGCTCCTACATCATGACCTTTGCCGCCTACAATGCCGGCTCCAGCCGGGTGAACAAGTGGGTGCAGATGTATGGTGACCCGCGCGACCCGCGGGTGGATGCCGTCGACTGGGTGGAGCGCATCCCCTATGCGGAAACCCGCAACTATGTGCAGCGGGTGATGGAAAATCTGCAGGTCTACCGCGAGCAGCTCGGCTCCGGAAAGCTCGCCATCGACAAGGATCTGAAGCGCGGCACCCCGGGTGTCGGCGTCTCCTCGGCCAAGGGTGGCTGAGACGTCCTTTCCCGCACGGTTTGCCCTGTCTGCGCCGTCCGGCTATCCCGCCGGACGGCGCAGTCCGTTTCAGGGGCCCTTGATGTTCAGCCGGCGGGCAGAGTGCGCCAGTCGGTGCCGGCGAGGCGGCGGGTGATTTCGGTTAGGGTGGCCGCCGTCACGCCGCCGAAGCCGATGACGAGGCCGGAGCGGGCAGGGGTCTCGATGCAGAACTCCGAGAGCGCCCGGGCGCCAAGCCCGGCGGCGTGGAGCACGGGCAGGGCGGCGCGGTCGCTGACGCCCTCCGGCAGGCCGGCGATGAGGTGCAGGCCCTGATCCGGCGGCCGCACTGACAGCCCGGCTTCGGCCAGCCCCGCCACCAGCGCATCCCGGGCGGCCAGCGCCGTGCGCCGCGCCCGGCGCAGATGGGCGGAGAGGTGGCCGGCGGCCAGAAACTCCGTCATCGCCGGCTCCAGCAGCGACGGCGGAAAGCGGTCCACCCGGGCGCGCAGCGCCGTCACCGGCTCGACAAGGGCCGCCGGCAGCACGAGATAGCCGAGCCGCAGGCCCGGAAACAGGATCTTGGAGAAGCTGCCAAGATAGATCACCCGGTCGGCCGCCGAAATGCCCTGCAGGGAGGTCAGCGGCGCCCCGGCATGGCGGAACTCGCTGTCATAATCATCCTCGATGATCCACGCCCCCGTGCGCGCCGCCCAGTCCGCCAGCGCCAGCCGCCGGCGCAGGGTGAGCACCACACCGGTGGGAAACTGGTGCGAGGGCGTGACATAGGCGGCCCGCGCCGCCGGCGCCCGGGCAATGCCGGCCGCCACATCCAGCCCCTCGGTATCCACCGGCACCGGGCAGACCGTCAGGCCGGCGCCGCGCAGCGCCCGAAGCGCCATCTGATAACAGGGATCCTCCATCCATACGGCATCTCCGGGAGAGAGCAGGGCGCGCAGCACCAGATCCAGCCCCTGCTGGGTGCCGGCGGTGAGGAGAATGCGTTCCGGCGTGCAGCGCACCCCGCGGGCCAGAGCCAGATAATCGGCAATCGCTGCCCGGAGTTCCCGGTCGCCCCGGGGATCGCCATAGGCAAACAGCCGGGGGTCCGGCCGGGCAAGATGGTGCGTCACCAGCCGGCGGAAGATGCGCATGGTCCGCGGATCCTCCAAAGTGAGGCCGAGGGTGCCCGGCAGCGGCCGTTCCGGCGGGCGCTCGGCCGGGAGCGCCGGGGGCGGCTCCGGCGTCAGGGCCGGCACATCGGCCGCCACCCGGGTGCCCGCGCCCACCCGCGCCTCGGCAAAGCCGTCGGCCACCAGCATTTCATAGGCGGCGACCGCGGCGCCACGGGCAATGCCCAGCCGCACCGCCAGATCCCGGGTGGGCGGCAGCCGGCTGCCGGGGGAAAGCCGGCGCGTTTCGATCAGCTCGCGCAGGGCCCGATAGAGGACGAGCCGGTAGGGGCCGGCCGGCAGGGTGACCGGGAGCAGGGCCGACCAGTCCGGATTGGTCTGTCGCGCCAGATTGGTCTGTCGAGATTGCATGAACTTGGGCCTGTTGCGAACCAATGCCGCCACCTAAACCCATGACCGATCCCGTCCGCCGAGGCAAATGCGATGACCGAAGACAGCTATCCCGTCACCGAGCGCAACCGGGTAAAGCGCGCCCATGACCGCGCCCGCTATGACCGCGCCTCGGTGCACGCCATCCTGGATGCGGCGCTCTTGTGCCATGTCGCCTATGTCATCGACGGCCAGCCCTTCGCCACGCCGACCGCCTTCTGGCGCCATGGCGATACCCTGTACTGGCACGGCTCCTCGGCCAGCCGGATGATGCGCCATCTGAAGGCCGGCGTGCCGGTGTGCCTGACGGTCGCCCATCTCGACAGTCTGGTGCTGGCCCGCTCGGGCTTCAATCACTCCGTCGACTATCGTTCGGCGATGTGCTTCGGCACCGCCCGGCTGGTGGAGGATCCGGCAGAGAAAATCGTCGCCCTCGATGCCATGATCGACCGCTTCTATCCCGGCCGGGCCGCGGCGCTGCGCACGGCGACGCCGCAGGAAATCAAGGCAACCGCCGTCATCGCCATGGAGATCGAGGAGGCCGTCGGCAAGGTGCGCGACAAGGGCATCGTCGATGACGAGGAGGATTATGGCCATCCGGTGTGGGCCGGCATCGTGCCGGTGACGACGGTTCTGGGCGCTCCCGAGCCATGCCCGCGGCTGCTGGACGGCATGACGCCCGGTGCCGACGTCGGACCCTATCAGGCTGGCCGCACGCTGGACGACGCCCTGACCGAGGCGCAGGCGCTCTACGACGCCGGGCACTGACCGTCACTCCCGGCACGGAAACGGGATCGACCGCAAGGGAGCGTGCCGGGGCAGCCGGTCGACGGCTGCACGAGAGCGGCTCCGGCGGCCTGGTCTTGCGCGCTGGTCTGTGATGGATCCGCGACCTCGCTCATCGGGTCGCCCCGAGCCCAAGGCATGCGATCGGGAAGGCAGGAACGGCCGGACGGAACCGGCCGTCCGGCATTGGCTCTCGCGGCCACTGGACTCCGATGGCAGCTTTCGTTTCCATAATCCAGCTTATGCGATTCAGACTTCCGGAGAAATGGCGCGCTCCCCGACCGCGGGAGACGCCGGATTTCTCCCCGCCTATGACGTCTCTCGACTGACCGGTCGGGATCTGTCGCCGTTGGCGTAGATGAGAACTCCGCAGCCCCTCGGGGGGGCTGTCGGCCTTCCGGCTCAAGGCCACGGCCCGCCCCCGTTCGCGAGGACGGGCCGTGTCATTTCGCGGCGATCAGGCGGACCGGAGACCGGCCCGCCCGTCCTCAGATGTGGATCACGCGGCCATAGGCGGCCATGACGCTCTCGTGCATCATTTCCGACAGGGTCGGATGCGGGAACACGGTGTTGATGAGTTCCTCTTCCGTGGTCTCGCAGTTCATGGCGACGACGAAGCCCTGGATCAGCTCGGTCACTTCCGCGCCGACCATGTGGGCGCCGATGAGCTCGCCGGTCTTGGCGTCGAAGATCGTCTTGATGAGGCCATCCGGCTCGCCGAGCGCGATGGCCTTGCCGTTGGCGAGGAACGGGAACTTGCCGACGCGGATCTCGCGGCCGGCTTCCTTCGCCTTCTTCTCGGTCAGGCCAACCGAGGCGATCTGGGGCGTGCAGTAGGTGCAGCCCGGGATCTTCAGCTTGTCCATCACATGCGGGTGCAGGCCCTTGATGCCTTCCACGCAGATGACGCCCTCGTGCTCGGCCTTGTGGGCCAGCATCGGCGGGCCCGCGACGTCGCCGATGGCATAGATGCCCGGCACGTTGGTGCGGCCGAGACCGTCGGTCACCACGCAGCCGCGATCCGTCTTCACGCCGAGGGCTTCGAGACCGATCCCCTCGATGTTGCCGACAACGCCGACGGCGGAAATCACCCGGTCGGTGGTGATCTCCTGGGTCTTGCCATCCTTGGTCTGGATGGTGGCCGTCACGCTGTCGGCGCCCTTCTTCAGACCCAGAACCTTGGCCTCGATCAGGAATTTGAGGCCGCGCTTCTCAAGCCGCTTCTGAACCACGGCGGCGATCTCGTGATCCTCCACCGGCACGATCTGCGGCATCACCTCGACGACGGTGACGTCGACGCCCAGCGAGCGGTAGAAGGAGGCGAACTCGATGCCGATGGCGCCGGAGCCGACGACCAGCAGCGACTTCGGCAGGCTGGTCGGCACCATCGCGTCGAAATAGGTCCACACCAGCTTGCCGTCGGGCTCCAGACCCGGCAGCACCCGCGGGCGGGCGCCGGTGGCGACGATGATGTGCTTGGCCTGATAGGTGCCGACCGGCAGCACGCCCTTCGGCGCGCCAACCGTCGGGCCGCCCTGCTTGAACGGGCCCGGCTCGGAGACCTTCACTTCGCCGGGCTTGGTGATCGTCGCCTCGCCCCAGATCACGTCGACCTTGTTCTTCTTCAGAAGACCGCCGACGCCCTGATTGAGCTGGGCCGACACGCCGCGCGAGCGCTTCACGATGGCCGAGAGATCGAAGGAGGCCTTCTCGACCGCGAGGCCATAATCCTTGGCGTGGCCGAAATGATCAAAGATTTCGGCCGAGCGCAGCAGCGCCTTGGTCGGGATGCAGCCCCAGTTCAGGCAGATGCCGCCGAGATGGGCGCGCTCGACGATGGCCGTCTTGAAGCCGAGCTGGGCGGCGCGGATGGCGGTGACATAGCCGCCGGGGCCGGCACCGATGATGAGAACGTCATAGCTCATGGGAAGTGTCCCGCGTCTGGATGGGAGACCGGAGGGCGCGACCGGGCGATCGGAGCAATCAGCCCCCTGCCCCCGGTTTATCCGGATCATCAATGACTTGATCGCACAGTCTTCAGAGCCTGCACGAAGGAACCGGAGGCCCCGTCCGGCCCGTTTCCGGGTCGGACGGCAGCCGGACCGGGCGTCACACCACCATGGTGAGCGGGTTCTCGATCAGCTTCTTGAAGGCGGCCAGCAGCTCGGCGCCGAGCGCGCCATCGACGGCGCGGTGATCGGTGGAGAGCGTGACCGTCATCTGGTTGACGACCTTCACCTCGTCGCCGACCACGATCGGCCGCTTCTCGCCGGTGCCGACGGCCAGGATGGTCGCATGCGGCGGATTGATGATCGCCGCAAACTCCTTGATCCCGAACATGCCGAGGTTCGACACGGCGGTGGAGCCGCCCTGATACTCTTCCGGCTTCAGCTTGCGGGCCCGCGCCCGGCCGGCCAGATCCTTCATGTCGTTGGAAATGGCCGAGAGCGACTTGATATCCGCATTGCGCACCACCGGCGTGATGAGGCCGCCGGGGATGGAGACGGCGACGCCGACATCCACCACCTTGTGCAGCAGCATCGCGCCATCGGTCCACGAGGCGTTGGCGGCGGGAACCGCCTTCAGCGCCAGAGCCTGGGCCTTGATGACGAAGTCATTGACCGAGAGCTTGTAGGTCGGCTTGCCATCCACCACCGGCGCCGCGGCGTTCAGCTCCTCGCGCAGCTTCAGGAGCTTGTCGAGGGTGACGTCGACGGTGAGGTAGAAGTGCGGCACCGTGAGCTTCGACTCCATGAGGCGGCGCGCAATGGTCTTGCGCATGCCGTCATGGGGCACGAGATCATAGCTGCCCGGCTGGAACAGCTTGAGGATCTGGTCGTCGGACATGCCGACGGCCGGAGCCGCCGCCTTCGGGGCCGGTGCGGGCGCTGCCGCCGCAACAGGCGCCGCAGCAGCCGGCGCAGGCGCCCCGGCCTTGGCTGTGCCGGCGGAGGCCGCCTTCTCGATGTCGCTCTTCACGATGCGGCCATGGGGGCCGGTGCCGGCGATCTTGCCGAGATCCAGACCCTGCTCCCGGGCCAGACGCCGGGCGAGCGGCGAGGCAAAGACCCGGGCGCCACCGGCGGCCGGCGCCGCCACGGGCGCCGGAGCCGCCGCGGCAACAGGCGCCGGTGCTGCGGCAGCCGCTGCCGGAGCGGCCGCGGCCTTCGGCGCACCGCCACCCGCCGCAACCGCCGCCACGTCCTCGCCCTCTTCGGCGAGCAGCGCGATCAGCGTGTTCACGGCCACATCCTGCGTCCCCTCGGGGATCAGGATCTTGGCGATGGTGCCTTCGTCCACGGCCTCCACTTCCATGGTGGCCTTGTCGGTTTCGATTTCGGCGATGACATCGCCGGACTTGACGGTGTCACCCGCCTTCACATGCCATTTGGCGAGATTGCCCTTCTCCATGGTCGGAGACAGGGCGGGCATCAGGATGTCAATGGGCATCACTCTCTCCCGCGCTTCTGTGCAGCGGCGGTTCCCCGAAGGAACCGGGATGGGCGGTCTGAAGTCGAAGGCGCGCGTCGCCACGGCAAATCAGCGCCGCGCGCGGATGCGGGCGGAAACCGGGAGGTCCGGCTTCCGGCAGCGATCAAGGGCCGTGACGTCAGGAGGCGGCGGACACCCGGCAGGCGCCCGCCCGAAGGGAAAGCCGCGACCGGACGGGGATCTGCCCCCTGCCCGTCCCGGGCGTTCCCGTGCGTCGGATCAGCTCCGACGCCCCTCCCGCTGACGTCAGCGATAGGTCACGGCCTTCACCGCATCGATGACTTCCTGGACATTGGGCAGCGCCAGCTTCTCAAGATTGGCGGCATAGGGCATCGGAACATCCTTGCCCGTCACCTTGAGAACCGGCGCATCCAGCCAGTCGAACGCCTTTTCCATGAGCTGGGACGAGATCTCCGAGCCGATGGAGCACACCGGCCAGCCCTCTTCCACCGTCACGCAGCGGCCCGTCTTCTTCACCGAGGCAATCACGGTGTCGATATCGAGGGGGCGCAGGGTGCGCAGGTCGATGACTTCGGCCGAGATGCCCTCGCTTGCCAGCGCATCAGCCGCCTTGGTGGCATAGGTCATGCCGATGCCGAAGGAGACGATGGTGACATCGGTGCCCTTGCGGTGGATGCGCGCCTTGCCGATCGGCACGACGAAATCATCCAGCTTCGGGACATCGAAGTGCTGGCCGTAGAGGATCTCGTTCTCCAGGAACACGACCGGGTTCGGATCCCGGATCGCGGCCTTGAGCAGGCCCTTGGCGTCGGCGGCCGTATAGGGCTGCACGACCCGGAGGCCCGGGATCTGGGAGTACCAGGCGGCATAGTCCTGGCTGTGCTGGGCACCGACGCGGGCCGCGGCACCGTTCGGACCGCGGAACACGATCGGACAGCCGAGCTGGCCGCCGGACATGTAGAGGGTCTTGGCGGCCGAGTTGATGATGTGGTCAATCGCCTGCATGGCGAAGTTGAACGTCATGAACTCGACGATCGGGCGCAGACCGGTGAGCGCCGCACCGACTGCGAGACCGGCAAAGCCGTGCTCGGTGATCGGAGTGTCGATGACCCGGTCGGCACCGAATTCGGCAAGCAGGCCCTGGGTGATCTTGTAGGCGCCCTGATACTGGGCAACCTCTTCACCCATGATGAACACGTCGCCGTCGCGGCGCATTTCCTCGGCCATGGCATCGCGCAGGGCTTCGCGAACCGTCTGGTTCACGAACTCGGTGCCCTCGGGCACCTCCGGCGCCTCGTCGGGCTCCGGCGCCTTGGGGGCAGCCGGCACGGGGGCGGCGGCCGCCGGCGCCTCGGCGGCGGCCGGGGCCGGCGCGGGAGCAGCGGCTGCCGGAGCGTCCAGCGCGGCGGCATCCTCACCTTCGCCGAGCAGGATGGCGATGGGCGTGTTGACCTTCACATTTTCAGTGCCGGCCGGAATGAGGATGCGGCCGATGCGGCCCTCGTCGACGGCCTCGACTTCCATCGTGGCCTTGTCGGTCTCGATCTCGGCGATCACGTCGCCGGACTTGACCTCATCGCCCTCGGCTTTCACCCATTTGGCGAGCTTGCCCTCTTCCATCGTCGGGGAGAGCGCGGGCATCAGAATCTGGATCGGCATGGCGGTCTTCCCTTCAGCGAACGATATCGGTCCACAGCTCCGACGGATCCGGCTCGGGATCCATCTGGGCAAAGTCCGCCGCCTCGTTGACGATCACGCGGATGTCCTTGTCGATCGTCTTCAGTTCGTCTTCGGTCGCAAGACCGGCCCCGAGCAGGCGCTGGCGCACCATCTCGATCGGATCATGCTCGCCGCGCATCTTCTCCACTTCCTCCTTCGACCGATACTTGGCCGGGTCGGACATGGAGTGGCCGCGATAGCGATAGGTCAGCAGTTCCAGGATGTAGGGGCCGTTGCCGGCGCGGGCATGCTCGGCAGCCCGCGCGACAGCATCCTTCACCGCCCGCACGTCCATGCCATCCACGGCCTCGCCGGGGATGCCGAAGGACGCGCCGCGATGGCACAGGTCCGTCGTCGCGGATGCGCGCTCGACGGACGTGCCCATGCCGTACTTGTTGTTCTCGATCATGTAGATCACGGGCAGATCCCAGAGCTTCGCCATATTGAAGCTCTCGTAGACCTGGCCCTGATTGGACGCGCCATCGCCAAAATAGGCGAAGGAGACGTTGCCATTCTTGCGGTACTTGTTGGCAAAGCCGAGGCCGGTGCCAAGCGAGACCTGGGCGCCAACGATGCCGTGACCGCCGAAGAAGGCCTTCTCCACGCTGAACATGTGCATGGAGCCACCCTTGCCCCTGGAGTAGCCTCCGCGGCGACCGGTGAGCTCCGCCATCACGCCCTTGGGGTCCATGCCCATGACGAGCATGTGGCCATGGTCGCGGTAGCCGGTGATGACTTGGTCACCCTTCTTCATGGCGAGCTGCATGCCCACCACGACGGCCTCCTGACCAATGTATAAGTGACAGAAGCCCCCGATATAGCCCATGCCATAAAGCTGGCCGGCCTTCTCCTCGAATCGCCGGACGAGAAGCATTTCGCGATACGCGGTCTTCTCCTCCTCCGCGGTCAGCGCGGGCGGTACCTTGACCGCCTCTGATACCTCGGCGGCCGCGGCTTTCGCGGCCATTGCGCGCTGGCGGCGCGGCCGGAGAGCGGTTTCGGTGGCGGATCCTGCGGACGGGTTTGCCGTCTGTACCGGCGTGGGCGCCGTCGTCTTCTTGCGTTCGGCCATCTTTTCCTCTCCGAGCTTCCCTCCCGGGATTGGGTGAGACCTTAACCGAGGCACTTCTGCAATCCAAGCGGGGCCCGGCGCGACAGCCATGCTGTCAACGCGGTTGTATCTGGTCTAGAAATCTGGCAGCGGCGCAAAGCACATCGAAAAGGTCACGCTGCAACGCAAAAAGGCGACGTCGGCAACATGATGCCGCGCCGCACAATGCGAATCTTCTGAAGATCTATTTAGCGAACAGGAATCAGTTTTGTGACCGGAGCGCACCGGGTGCGACGAAGATCACGATTTCCTGCGGATGAGCGAATGAAAGATTGGCCCGGGCGCGCTCTTCCACCAGATCGGCATCCAGACTTTCCGAGCGCAGCTGGTGGACGCGGCGCTCAAGCGCCGTGCGTTCCTCCACAAGCCGGGCATGGATGGCGGACAGTTCGGTGGCCCGGGCTTCCATGCGTTCGCGCGCCAGAATGCCATGATCGCCCTGGAAGGCGTGCCAGACGAAATAGGCCGTGACGACAATCGCGACGACCGGCACGAGCAGCAGATCGACGACGGATTTCTTGCGCTGTCGGGTTGCCATGCGCACGGGAGCGACGCCTTCTGAACCGCGGGGGACCATTCCAACCATCCGGCCGGGCTGGTTAAAGCCGGTTTAAGGCCGGTTGGAGAATCACGAACAATCTCCGGCCGCACAGACAGACGGGGACGGAAGTTCCCTTCCGTCCCCGTCCTCGCATCTGTTTCAGGCGCGGCACCAAGGCCGCGCCGGGCGCCACAGCTCAGCGCAGAGCCTTCAGGGCCGAGCGGCCGGCATAGCGAGCCTGCGGCCCCAGCTCTTCCTCGATTCGCAGCAGCTGATTGTACTTGGCCATGCGATCGGAGCGGGCGAGCGAGCCAGTCTTGATCTGGCCGCAGTTGGTGGCAACCGCGAGATCGGCGATCGTGGAGTCCTCGGTCTCGCCGGAGCGATGGGACATCACGGCGGTGTAGCCGGCCTTGTGGGCCATCTCGACGGCAGCCAGCG
This sequence comes from Segnochrobactraceae bacterium EtOH-i3, assembly GCA_050689115.1. Classification (GTDB taxonomy): domain Bacteria; phylum Pseudomonadota; class Alphaproteobacteria; order Rhizobiales; family Segnochrobactraceae; genus JBBSSF01. The sequence continues at coordinate 470,902 of JBOGCN010000001.1, forward strand.
TCTCGGTGAGCGAGCCGATCTGGTTGACCTTCACGAGGATGGAATTGCCCACGCCCTTATCGATACCATCCGACAGACGGTTGACGTTGGTCACGAACAGGTCGTCGCCGACGAGCTGGCACTTGGAGCCGATGGCGTCAGTGAGGATCTTCCAGCCCTCCCAGTCATCCTCGGCCATGCCGTCCTCGATGGTGACGATCGGATAATCACCGACGAGCTTGGCGAGATAACGGGCCTGGGCCTTCTGGTCGCGGGTCTTGCGCTCACCCTCGTAGACGTACTTGCCGTCCTTGAAGAACTCCGTCGAGGCGCAGTCGAGGCCGAGATAGATGTCCTCGCCCGGCTTGTAGCCGGCTTCCTCAATGGCGCCCATGATGAAGTCGAGAGCCACACCGGCGTTGGCGAGGTTCGGGGCGAAGCCGCCTTCATCGCCGACATTGGTGTTGTGCTTGGCGTCCTTCAGCTTCTTCTTCAGCGTATGGAACACTTCCGCGCCCATGCGCAGGCCATCGGCGAAGGACGGCGCGCCGACCGGCAGGATCATGAACTCCTGGAAGTCGATCGGGTTGTCGGCGTGGGCGCCGCCATTGATGATGTTCATCATCGGCACCGGCAGGATGCGGGCCGAGGTGCCACCGACATAGCGATAGAGCGGCAGGCCGGCCGAATCGGCAGCGGCCTTGGCCACCGCCAGCGACACGCCGAGGATGGCGTTGGCGCCGAGCCGGCTCTTGTTCGGCGTGCCGTCGAGAGCGATCATCGTCTCGTCGATCTTCACCTGATCTTCGGCCTCGAAGCCGCCGAGGGCGTCGAAGATCTCGCCATTGACGGCTTCGACCGCGCCGCGCACGCCCTTGCCGAAATAGCGCTTGCCGCCGTCGCGCTTCTCGACCGCCTCATGAGCGCCGGTGGACGCGCCGGAGGGAACCGCCGCGCGGCCCAGCGAGCCGTCTTCCAGAATCACGTCGACCTCGACCGTCGGGTTGCCCCGGCTGTCCAGAATCTCGCGACCGATGATGTCGATGATGGCTGTCACGGAGTGTCTCCTCCTTCTGACGGGCCCGGAGAGGGAAACCGGACCCGGAAATACCGGTCCGCGCGCATCCGCGCACGGGGTAAAGGGCTTCTAGCCGACGCGGCCGGGCAACTGAAGGGGGAGAAACGGGGCGCCGGGCGCCATTTTTCGCCGCGGCCCCAAGGCGCGCATTCTTGTCGCGGCGCATCTTGTCCCACATCCCGGCTGGATGGTCGGGGGGCACTTGCACCGGTCCCGCCGGTCGGCTAGGCCGAGTCATAGAACTGTCTTCTCTGGACAGCCCACGTGGCTGGCTGTGTGCTTTGTTCTGAATCGGGTCGATAACGGCCCGAGGCACTGAATTGATGGACGCTTACCATGAGCCCTCGTCCGATCCGCAAGGCGATCTTTCCCGTCGCCGGTCTTGGCACCCGCTTCCTGCCGGCAACCAAGGCCATGCCGAAGGAGATGCTCACGGTCGTTGACCGGCCGGCCATCCAGTACGTCTTCGAGGAGGCGCGGGCTGCCGGCATCGAGCACTTTGTGTTCGTCACGGGCCGGAACAAGGGCGTGATCGAGGATCATTTCGACGTCGCCTACGAGCTCGAAGACACCCTGCGCATGCGCAACAAGACCGAGGCGCTGCAGATCATCGAGGCCTCGCGCCCACCGGCTGGCTCCACCTCCTTCACCCGTCAGCAGGCCCCGCTCGGCCTTGGCCATGCCGTATGGTGTGCCCGGGAGATCGTCGGCAATGAGCCGTTCGCGCTCCTCCTGCCCGACATGATTATCAAGGCCAAGCGCGGCTGCCTCGCCCAGATGATGGACGTCTACAACGAGCGCGGCGGCAATGTCGTGGCCGTTGAAGAAATCCCGCACGACCAGACCCATCAGTATGGCGTGATTGACGTCGGCGCTGGCGATGGCCGGGTCTTCGACATCACGGGCATGGTGGAGAAGCCGAAGCAGGGCACCGCGCCGTCCAACCTGATCATCTCGGGGCGCTATATCCTGCAGCCGGAAATCTTCTCGCTGATCGAGAAGCAGGAAAAGGGTGCCGGTGGCGAAATCCAGATCACCGACGCGATGATCGCGCTCTTGGGCAGCCAGCCCTTCACCGGCCTGAAGTTCGATGGCCGCACCTTCGACTGCGGTTCCAAGATCGGCTTCCTCTCGGCCAATGTCGCCTATGCCCTCTCCCATCCGGAGCTGGCGGACGACTTCCGGGCCGAGCTGGCCTCCCTGCTGCCGGGCTGAGCCCGCGGCCCTTGCAACGGTCCATACGGCGTCCGGGGCCTCTGGCCGGCCGGGCGCCGTTTCGCGTTTGGCCCGCGCGGCTGTCCCTTTCCCGCCATGGTCACCGGTCATATCCGCGTGGCGCGGCCGGACAGAGTCGGAGGGCCCGAGACAGGAAGGATCCGGCAGTCCCATGGCGGATGGAGCGAAGACCCCGATCTCGGTGATCGGGCTGGGCTATGTCGGCCTGCCAGTGGCGACTGCCTTTGCGGCCGCCGGCTATCCGGTCGTGGCCTTCGATATCGATCCGGACCGGGTTGCGGAGCTGGTCGCCGGGCATGACCGCACGCGCTCCGTGCCGTCGGAGGCCCTTGCCGCCCCGTCCCTGCACATCACCGCCGATCCGGATGCGCTGCGGGCGGCGCGGGTGCACATCATCGCCGTGCCGACCCCGGTGGATGCCGCGCGCCAGCCGGATCTCGGGCCCTTCCTCGGTGCGGCCCGGGTGGTGGCACCGCGCCTCACCCCCGGTGCGATCGTCGTATTCGAATCGACGGTGTTTCCGGGTGCCACTGAAGAGTGTGCGGTGCCCGTTCTGGAGGCCGGATCGGGCCTGCGGTTCGGGCAGGATTTCGCCGTCGGCTATTCCCCGGAGCGCATCAATCCCGGCGATCCCGTGCGCCGCTTCGAAACCATCGCCAAGGTGGTCTCGGCCTCATCGCCCGAGGCGCTGGACGAGCTGGCGCGGCTCTATGGCTCGGTCATCACTGCCCCGATCCACCGGGCAGCCACGATCCGGGTGGCAGAAGCAGCCAAGGTCATCGAGAACACCCAGCGCGACCTCAACATCGCCCTGATGAACGAGCTGGCGATGCTGTTCTCCCGGTTGGGTCTCGATACCCGCGACGTGCTGGCGGCGGCGCGCACCAAATGGAACTTCCTGCCCTTCGAGCCCGGGCTGGTCGGCGGCCACTGCATCGGCGTCGACCCTTATTATCTGACCCACAAGGCCCTGGCGGAGGGCTTCTCGCCGGCGGTGATTCTGGCCGGGCGCTCCACCAACGAGGCCGTGGCGCCGTTCATCGCCACCCGGGTCATCCAGGCCTGCTTCAAGGCCGGGCTGGGGCCGGCGCCGCGCATCACCGTGCTAGGCGTCACCTACAAGGCCGACGTCAATGATGTCCGCAATTCCAAGGTCGTCGATCTCGTCACCGAGCTCGAAGCCTTCGGCGCCCGGGTGTCCGTGCATGATCCGCTGGCCGATCCGAAGGCGGTACATCACGCCATGGGGCTGACACTGACGGAGCTTGATGCCCTGCCCCCGGCCGACGCGGTGATTCTGGCTGTTGGCCACGCGGATTATCTGGCTGGCGGTGGCTGGCCGCTGATCCGGCGGCTGCTGCGGACGGGTCCTGCCGTGGTGGCGGACATTCCTGCGGCTCTTGGCCGCGCGGACTGCCCTGAAGAGGTCATTCTCTGGCGCTTGTGACTGGGCCATCCGGATGGAGACCGTGATCTTGCAGGCGAAGTGTTGCCGAAGTCACGCCGGGCGGGATTTTTCTTTTCCGGCCCGTCGGAATGCGATCGCACGCCGGACAATATTCGGTTGATGTTAAGATGCAGGATGCTTTCCTGTCCCTGCTCCTCCTCTCGCGGAAGCAGTCTGCCCCGCCGGGTCGCACGGGTTCGTGTGGCTCAGGCGATATCCCCGTTCCAACCGCTGCGTTTGCGGAACTGACATGACCCGGCGTCGTCTACTAGCTTCCGTCAGTGCGCTTGCCTCTATGGCCGGACTTTCGCTTTCCGGCATCGGCCGCTATCTGCCGTCCCTCGTCACGCCGGCTGAAGCCCAGACTCCGCCCGATGGGGGTACCCCCTTCACGCGGACCTGGTTGCTCGACGAAGCCCGCCGGCTGGCTGAACAGCCGCCGAGCGACCGTCAGCCCAAGCTTCCGGAAGCCCTGCGCGACCTCACCTACGAACAGTACCGCGACATCCGCTTCAAGCCGGAGGCCACCGTCTGGTTCGGCGAGAACAGGGGCTTCACCCTGGATCTGCTGCCGGCCGGTTTCCTGTTCGATCGGCCTGTCGACCTGTTCATCGTCGCCGATGGCCGCGCCACGCCGCTGACGGCGTCGGGGGCGAGCTTCGATTTCGGTCCGCTGATGGCCGGGCGGCCGGTGCCCCAGGGCATGCCGCTGTCGGGCTTCCGGGTGCGCTTCCCGCTGAACGCGCCGGACCGGATGGACGAGGTGACCGTCTTCCAGGGCGCCTCCTATTTCCGCGCCGTCGGGCGCAACCAGATCTATGGCCTGTCGGCGCGCGGCATTGCGCTTGCCACCGGCGACCCGCGCGGCGAGGAATTCCCCTCCTTCACCCGCTTCTGGATCGAGCGGCCGGAGCCGGACGCCAGTGTGCTGGTGATCCATGCGCTGCTGGAAAGCACGTCTGTGACCGGCGCTTACCGCTTCACCGTGCGGCCGGGACCGACCACCACGGTCGACGTGGAGATGACCCTGTTCCCGCGGGTCGATCTCGATCATGTCGGCCTGGGTCCGCTCACCTCCATGTTCCTGTTCGACTCCTCCAACCGCGGTCGCTTCGACGACTACCGGCCGGCGGTGCACGATTCAGACGGGCTGGAGGTGTGGACCGGCGGCGGCGAGTGGATCTGGCGGCCTCTGGCCAATCCGTCGACGCTGCAGCTTTCGGCCTTTGTCGACCGCAATCCGCGCGGCTTCGGTCTGGTGCAGCGCAAGCGCCGGTTCGAGGATTTCGGCGATCTCGAATCGCTCTATGAACGCCGGCCATCTGCGTGGGTGGAACCCATCGGCGACTGGGGCCGCGGCGCCGTGCAGCTGGTGGAAATCCCCTCGGACAAGGAAGTGCACGACAACATCGTCGCCTTCTGGCGCCCGAAGGACATGATCGCCGCCAAGAGCGAATATGCTATCGCCTACCGCATTCACTGGGGAACGAATGTTCCCAACCCGTCGGATCTCGCCTGGGTGGTTGCCACCCGGACCGGTCTGGCGCCGGTGAGCGAACGGCGGCTGTTTGTGGTCGATTTCCAGTCGGCCGATCCGCTGCCGGCCAATGTGCGGCCGGAGCTGTGGTCTTCTGCCGGCAAGCTCTATGGCCTCACCGGCCATGTGCTGCCGACGCCGAATGGCTACCGGGTCAGCTTCGAGCTGGATCCGTCCGGTGCGGCACTTTCCGAACTCCGTCTCGTGCTGACAGACGGCACAAAACAGCTCAGCGAGACATGGCTCTACCGGTGGACCGCGTGACCGCTGCCGCCTCTTCCGCGGGGTCTTCCCGCCCGTCCGATCCCGTTCCGCCGGCGGAAGGCTTCGCGCCCCCGCCGGCGCCGCTGCGGATGCCGATCCAGAAGCTCGACCGCTGGAAGGGCAAGCGCCCGTCCAAGGTCGATCGCGGGCCGGATTTGCGCACCTGGCTTGCCCGGCTGATCGTGTTCGGGGGCGGCGCCGCCGTCTCCGCCTTCGGCACCTACGAGATGTATCTCGTGGTCGCCGTCGGACAGACGACCACGCTGGAATGGGTGCTGGTGTTCCTGTTCGCCCTCACCTTCACCTGGATTGCGGTTGCCGCCACCTCGGCGCTGGCGAGCCTTCTCCTGCCGGCGCCGCGCTTTTCCGGCACGGCGCCCATCACCCGGCGCACCGTGCTGGTGATGCCGGTCTATAATGAGGAGCCGGCCCGCACCGTCGCCCGCCTCGCGGCCATGGCGGAGGAGCTGATCGCCCGCGACGCCGCCGGCAATTTCGAGATCTTCGTCATCAGCGACACCACCGACCCGGATGTCTGGGTGGCGGAGGTGCGTGCCGTCGCCGCCCTCCGGCGCGCCACGGCGGACCGGATCCCGGTCTGGTATCGCCGCCGTGCCAAGAACACCGCCAAGAAGGCTGGCAACGTTCAGGATTTCGTCACCCGCTGGGGCGCGCGCTACGATCACATGATCGTGCTGGATGCCGACAGCCTGATGAGCGCGGACACCCTGCTGACACTGGCCCGGGCCATGGAAGCCGACCCGCGCGCCGGCATCATCCAGACCGTGCCGGTGCTGGCGGGTGGCAGCAGCCTGTTCTCGCGCATGCAGCAGTTTGCCGGCCGGGTCTATGGCCCGGTGGTCGCCCGCGGCATGGCGCTGTGGCAGGGCCGCGATGGCAACTACTGGGGCCATAACGCCATCATCCGTGTGTCGGCCTTCGCCGCGTCGGCCGGCCTGCCGGAGCTGCGCGGTCGCAAGCCCTTCGGCGGTCCGATCCTGTCCCACGACTTTGTGGAAGCGGCCCTGATCCGGCGCGCCGGCTATGCCGTCACCATGCTGCCGGATCTCTCGGGCTCGTGGGAAGAGAGCCCGCCGGCCCTCATCGACGTGGCGGTGCGCGACCGGCGCTGGGCCCAGGGCAACCTGCAGCATCTGGGCGTCATCCGCGCCAAGGGGCTGGCATGGCCGAACCGGGTGCACTTCGCCATCGGCATCCTGTCCTATCTCGCCTCACCGCTGTGGCTGATCTTCATGCTCACCGGTCTGGCGCTGGCGCTGCAGGCGCATTTCATCCGGCCGGAATATTTCCGCGGCGACTTCTCCCTGTTCCCGGAGTGGCCGCGCTTCGATACCGAGCGCATGATCGCGCTGTTCGTCGCCTCCATGGCGGTGCTGCTGCTGCCGAAGATGATCGGCCTCGTCCAGGCGCTGTTCCGGGCCGATCTGCGTCAGGGCTGGCTCGGCCTCATCCGCCTGCCCACCGGGGTGCTGGTGGAGACCCTGCTCTCCGCCCTCGTCGCCCCGGTCATGATGATGATGCAGACCCATCATGTGATCTCGATCCTGACCGGGCGGGATTCCGGCTGGGGCGTGCAGCGGCGCGATGGTGGCAGCCTGCCGCTCTCGGTGCTGTTCAAGGTCCACTGGGGCCACACCCTGTTCGGGATCGTGCTTGGCGCCTCGGCATGGGCGATTTCGCCGGCGATCTTCCTGTGGATGACGCCAACCCTGATCGGCCTCCTGCTGGCGATCCCGATCTCCGGCCTCACCGGCTCGGTGTTCTTCGGCCGCCTGCTCGACCGGCTGGGCCTCCTGCGCATCCCCGAGGAAATCCACCCGCCGGCCCTCATGCTGCGCGCCACCTCCGCCCGGCGGGAGCTGGAAGCCGAACTCGGCCGCGCCGGCGACGGTCTCGTCCGGGTGGCCAAGGACCCGGTGGTGCGGGCCGTGCATCTGGCGGCCCTCATCGACCCGCCCCATGTGCGCGGCTATCCCGATGCGGCCCGGGCGACGGCCGAGATCAAGGTGCGCGAGGCCGAGCGCTTCGATCAGCTGCTTGTCTGGCTGGACCGGCGCGAGCGGGTGGCGGTGCTGCAAAGCCGCACCCTGATTGCCGCCGTCACTGCCCTTGCCGCCCGCGATGCCGCGCCGCCGGCGTCGACCGCGCCAAGCGGCGTCTGATCCTCGCCGGCCTCCCGGCCTGTCCGGAGACAGAACCTGAACATGAAGAAGCCCGCCGGCAGGATGCTGGCGGGCTTCTTTCATTCCATCATCGTGTGCCCGTGGGGACTCACTCCGCGCCGTCGGCTGCCCCATTGACCGGCGCCTCGGCGTCTGTCTCGGTGCTGTCGCTGCTGTGCCGGCGGCGGCGGTTGCGGCGGGCGCCCTCGCCGGCCCGGGCCACCTGGGGCACCTCGGCCTCGACGATGGTCACGCGCTTGCCATCAAAGCCCAGCGCGATCTCGCCATGCTTCAGCCGCAGGGCCGTCTCGCCGAACAGATCCCGGCGCCAGCCGCGCAGCGCCGCCACATCGGCCTCGTCGTCGATGGCGATGGACTCAAGGTCGTCGACAGTGGCCAGCACCTTGGCGGCAACGCCCTGCCGCTCCGCCGTCAGGCGCAGCAGCACCTTGAGGAGCTCGACGGCCGCCGCCGACCCTTCCGGCACGACGCGGCCCTTGGGCAGCTCCGGCCACTGGGCACGGGGAATTTCCAGCGCGCGCAGTACGGTGGCAACGATTTCCTCGCCGGTGCGCGAGCGCTCGAAGCCCTTGGGGATCATGCGCAGACGGCCGAGGGCGCTGATATCGCGCGGCTGCTGGGCGGCGATCTCGTAGATCGCATCGTCCTTCAGGATGCGCGAGCGCGGCACGTCGCGGCTCTGGGCCTCGCGCTCGCGCCAGGCGGCCAGCTCCTTCAGCACGATCAGCTCGACGGGCTTGCGCACCCGAAGCTTCAGCCGCTCCCACGCGGCCTCGGGCTCGGTGCGATAGGTCGATGGCGAGGTCAGCACCGCCATCTCCTCGGCCACCCATTCCGTGCGGCCCTGCTTCTCCAGCATGGCGTTCAGATGGGCATAGACCACCCGGAGATGGGTGACATCGGCCGCGGCATAGGCGAGCTGGCTGTCGGTCAGCGGCCGGCGGGCCCAGTCGGTGAAGCGGTCGCTCTTGTCCAGGGCGATGCCGCAGACCTTCTGCACCAGCTGGTCATAGGAGATGGAGTCGCCGAAGCCGCACACCATGGCCGCGACCTGGGTGTCGAACATCGGCGCCGGCACGAAGCCGCCGAGATGCACCACGATCTCGATATCCTGCCGCGCCGCATGGAAGACCTTCATCACGCCGGGGTTGCGCATGAGGTCAAAGAATGGCGCGAGATCAATCCCGGCCGCCAGGGCGTCGATCAGGATGGTCTCGTCGGGGCCGGCCACCTGGATCAGGCACAGCCGCGGCCAGAAGGTGGTCTCGCGGATGAATTCGGTATCCACGGTGACGAAATCAGCCGCGGCAAGACGCTGGCAGGCAGCGGAGAGCGTGGGGGTATCGATAATCGGGGTCATGAGACAGGAGCATTAGGACACGACACCGCCCCTGTCATGGAGAATCCATCCGATGGGACAACTCCACACGGGCGCGATGCCCGGAAACCGCTAGAGTCGACCGGACGGACAGTTTTTCCGATGTGGCGTGTCGCCTCAGAGCACCGGTCCCGCCCTCCGCCGGATCGCCCGACAGGGAGCCGCGGGAATCGGGCGCCGGGTCAGTCCGTACCTTGTCCCGGGAGCCGCGCGGCTGCCTGCCGTGCGGCCCCGGGAAACAAGTGGATCCAGACCGCCGATGCTCCGGCCGGACCGGTCAGCCGCCCATGGGGACGAGTGCCGTCTCGGTGGCCGCCGGCGCCTTCGGCGCCAGCTTGCGGATGGCCGAGGCGACCGCAATGGCGCCCTGGGTGGCGTAAGCCTCGTGGTTGGTCTCGATTTCCTGCGGCCGGTAGAGATAGTTGACCATCAGGCCGAAAGACTGGGCAAGGCCCTTGGGCGAATGATCGCCCAGCCAGTTCAGCCGCTCCAGCCGCGCGCCATTGCCGAGGTGGAAGCGGGCGACCGGATCCACCGGGCGATTGTGGGAATTGCGGGCGGAGACGAAGTAGCTGGCCGCCAGCGGCATCAGCACCTTCTTCAGCGCCTCCACGGTCTCCGGCCGCTCGCTCCACGCCGGATCGTCCAGCGCCTCCAGCGCGATGCGGCTTTCCGCGGTCAGCAGCGGCGTCGCCTCGTCCCGGCGCAGCCGCGCCACCCAGCCGGCAAAGCCCGGCACCGGCGACAGGGTGACGAAGGTCTTCAGATCGTGCAGATCGCGCACGATCTCCTCCACCACCTGCTTGATGAGGAAGTGGCCGAAGGAAATGCCCCGGAGACCGGCCTGACAGTTGGAGATGGAATAGAACACCGCCGTCGTCGCCTGCTGCGGCGGCACGATTTCCCGTGCCTGGGCCAAGATCGGCGTGATCGCCCCCGGGATCTCCCGGGTGAGCGCGACTTCCACGAAGATCAGCGGCTCGTCCGGCAGCGCCGGATGGAAGAAGGCGTAGCAGCGCCGGTCCGGCACATCGATGCGCCGGCGCAGCTCATCCCAGCCGTGGATGGGGTGTACGGCCTCATAGCGGATGATCTTTTCCAGAATGGCGGCCGGCGTCGACCAGTCGATGCGGTGCATCTCGAGGAAGCCGCGATTGAACCAGGAGGTGAACAGCCCCTCGAACTCATTGTCCAGCAGCGTCAGCTCCGGCGCCGTCCGCAGACGTCCGAGCAGATCCTCGCGCATGTGGATGAGCGCCGCCGTGCCGCCGGGGGCCAGATTGAGGCGGCGGATCAGCTCCTCCCGCCGTCCGGCCGAAGCGGCATGAAGGGCGGCCGCGGTCTTTGGCCCGGGCTCGGCCTGATAGGCGCTGATGGCGCGCTCCAGCGCCTCGGCATCGGGGCCGAAGCGCTCGGCCAGTGTCTTCAGGAAGCGTTCGCGCCCGTCCGAATCAAGCCGCTCCCAGCTTGACAGGATTTCGCGGGCGATGGCGACGCCGGAGGCCTCGCCGCGCTCGGAAATCAGCGCCTCCAGCAGCTCCGTCACCGGCTCGCCGGCAAGCCCGCGCTGCCGGCGCAGCTCCAGAAGCGCGCGCCCGCGCTCGGCCACTGCCGACAGGAAGTCATTGAGAAAGGACGTATTCAACAGCGCCGTGTTCACCGGTCCTGCCTCCCGGATTCCGCCGGCGGGCGCGTCCACGGGAACGTGGCGGTCGCCCTGGTCCGATGCGGTACGGTCAGGATACATGCGCATGGCCTCCGGTCTGAAGAAAATTCGGGTCCTCTTCTTCAATCGCAGAAGGCCGCGTCCGGTTCCCTGCCCGTGCCGGGATCTTGCAGGCGAGCGGACTTTGTGCCGCGACCGCGCAGCGCCTGCTGCGCTGCAATAGAGATCGCTTGGACGATCAGAGCGCGGCGCGGCGGGCGGCTTCGCCAAGGGAGCGGATCAGGCCGACCACCAGCTGGCGCCGGTCGAGATTGTAGCCCTCGACCCGGTCGACCTGCTCGTCGAGCCGGCTCCACAGCTCGGCAAAGGGCATCAGCTGGCTGGATGGCGCGCCACTGGCGGCCGCCTGGCTAACCCGGACAGCAAGGAAGGCACGCAGCCGGTCGAGAAAGATTTCGTAGGCGGCATCGCCATCACGTCCCGACAGCCGGTCGGCAAAGGCCTGGACCGCGCGGGGATCCAGAGCCGGCAGGCGGGCGACCAGGGCCTGAAAGGCCCGGTCCACCTCCGCCCCGCCGCCGCGGATGAGAGCGATGGTGCGCCGGATGCTGCCCTCGCCAAGGGCGATAGCGTCCATGCGGCTGGCCGCCGGCGCGTCGATGCCGACCAGATCCAGCGCGGCCGACACCTCGTCCTCGCTCAGCGGCTCCAGCATCAGCCGGCGGCAACGCGAGCGGATGGTGGGCAGAAGCCGGCCCGGCGCATGGGCGAGAATGAGGAACAGGCCACCGGTCGGCGGCTCCTCCAGAAGCTTCAGCAGCGCATTGGCCGCATTGGGGTTCATGTCGTCGGCCGGATCGACGATCGCCACCCGGGCGCCGCCCTCGCCGGCCGTGGAGCCGAAAAAGGGCACGATGCGCCGGACGGCATCCACCGTCAGATCCTGCTTGAAGCGCTTGGCCTTGTCATCCCATGGCCGGGTCAGGTGGAGCAGATCCGGATGGGCGCCGGCGATCACCTGCCGGGCAGCCGGTTGATCCGGCGCCACCGAGAGATCCTGTGCGGCCGCGACGTCCGGTGCCCGCGGGTCCGGATGGGCAAGCACGAAGCGGGCAAAGCGGAAGGCGAGCGTTGCCTTGCCGATGCCGCGCGGACCGCCAATCAGCCAGGCATGGGGCAGCCGGCCGGAGCGATAGGCGTCCAATAGCGTGGCTTCCGCCGCGTGGTGTCCGATCAGCGCCGTCTGGGCCCGCGGTGGCAGCGTATCGGGCAGAAGATCCGGTTCGCTCTCGACCCCGTCCAGAACCCGGGGAGCACCGCGCGGGGCCATCAGATGCTCTCCGCGGCGGCAAGGCCAAGTGTCGGCAGCCGCTGCCGGATCACGGCGCGGATCCCGGCCGCCACCTGCTCCGGGGAGCCGGAGGCATCAATGAGGACACAGCGCTCCGGCTCGGCCGCGGCCAGTGCCCGGAAGGCGGCGCGGCGGGCCTCATGCACTGCCAGCGCCTCGCCCTCGAAGCGATCGGGCACGGTGTCACCGCCGGCTGCCGCCCGCCGGCGCGCCCGCGCCAGCCCCTCGGCTGCCGGCAGATCGAGAATGAGGGTCAGGTCTGGCCGGGCGGTACCGATGGCCACCCGCTCCAGGGCACGCAACAGGCCGGTATTGCACCCCGCCGCGCCCTGATAGACGCGACTGGAATCCAGAAACCGGTCGCAGAGCACAACCTGTCCGGCCTCAAGGGCTGGGCGGATGATTTTCTGGACATGATCGGCCCGGGCGGCGGCAAACAGCATCGCCTCGGCATCGACGCCCAGACGCCGCGCTCCGCCGGACAGCAGCACCCGGCGGACATCCTCGGCAAAGGGCGTGCCTCCCGGCTCCCGGGTTTTCACCACCAGATGACCGGCGGCACCGAGATCCCGGGCGAGCCGGGCAATCTGGGTGCTCTTGCCCGCGCCCTCGCCCCCTTCCAGGGTGAGAAACCACCCGGGATGCGGCCGGCGACGGGGTGTGTCGGAAAGCTCGGTCCTGAGGCTGCTGCGCATCATTCCGGCTCGATCCCTGCCCTCTGGGCTCCCCGCGGCCTGTCATACCAAGGGCACGAAGTGCTGACCGCACCGCGCCCCTGAAGAACAGCAGATTTCTCATATGCGCCAATGGCATGAGAAATCTGCAGCGGAATACCAAAGAGTCCTTTTCAAGGATCTTTGGCATCAAATCCCGGCTCCCCCGATCCGGGCCCGGCGACCCTGCCCTGTCCGGCGCGCCTCTGCAAGCGATCCGGACAATGAACCCGGGGAAAAGAAAAAAGGCCGCCGCCAGCGAGGCGTCGGCCTTCATCCTGTCAATTGCAGCTGGCCGGAGGGCCACCCTTTCCGGTTCAGTGCGCGGGCTTCTTGCTGAAGGACACCGAGGCGGCACCGGGGCCGGCATCGGCCGACAGCAGCTGCTCAATGGCATCAAAGCGCGAGGCCGGGGCCGCCGCATAGGAATTCACCGGAGCCGGATGCGGCACGGGCGCAGAGGCCGCCGGAGCCGGCTCGGCAAAGCCGAACGGAATATTGCCGCGCGGCGCGGATTCGGAAACCGGCACGGAGCCGGTGCCGATGATGTCGGCAATGGCGTCCTCGGCCGGCGCATGAGCGGCCGCCGGAGGCGCAAACGCCGTCGGCATCGACGACGGATGCATGCCCTTCGGATTGGCCCGCGGCATCGGCGCGGACAGGTCGACAGCGGCCACCGTCTCGGTGCCGGTCGCCTCGACCACCTGCCCGAGACCGCCTTCGGCAGCCCGCTCGGCGGCGTTGGCGGTCAGGTAGAAGCCGTCATCGGTCTCCGGCATGGCGTTGTCCGCACCGGGACGGGCCTGCGGAACCGGCGCACTCGGCAGGGCGCTGGCAATGGTGACCGACTGCGGGACAACGGGCGCCGGCGCGCGCTTCTTGGCAACCGGCGCGGCAGCCGTCGGATAGGTCCCCGGCAGCACCCGCTGCGACTGCGGGTCGACAGCGCGATTGCGGGAGAGATCAACACCCGGAAGAGACGGCTTGCCCGCCGAGCCCCAGCCGAAATCGGCCGGGCGCTTGTCGGCGGAGGCGATCAGCACTTCGCGCGCCCCGGCCGGAGTCGTCGGCGCCGGACGCATGTCCGTCGGGCCACGATAGGAGGCCAGCAGGATGTTGCGGTCGCTCCCCTTCAGGGAGGCCGGGCCAACATACTGGATCTTCACCCGGGCGGTGCCAGCCGTCTTGAAGCCGAGCATGTGGGCGGTGTCATGGGACACGTCAATCAGGCGACGACCATGGTAGGGGCCGCGATCATTGACGCGGACCGTCATGGAGCGGCCGTTGTCGAGATTGGTGATGCGGATATAGCACGGCAGCGGCAGGGTCGGATGGGCAGCCGTCAGGGCCTCCGCATCGAACACTTCGCCATTGGCGGTGCGCCGGCCATGGAAATTGCGGCCATACCAGGAGGCCATGCCGACGGCTTCATAGCCGACCGGATTTTCCATCGGCGTGAACCAGCGGGCGCCGATCCGGTAGGGCTTGCCGGTCATGTAGCGACCGCCGCCCTGGGGAACCGGGTCATTCTCGCCGACCACCCGCGGGCTCGGCGCCACGCCATAGCGCGGGTCGATCTTGCCCTTGGAAACCACCTGGGGCGCCTCGGTCGTCGAGGAGCAGGCGGCCAGCATCAGGCCAACCAGGGCGACAGAAGCAATGCGCCCCACCGTTCCGAGCATGCCCGCACCGGTCTGGACCGATCCGGTGACGGACACGACTGGGTCTGCTGATCGCCTCATGCGCATTCGCTCCCGCTCTTCGCGACACGTCCCCGAAGGCCCTTCCTCCGGAGTCCCCGAAGGCCTGTCCCCCGGATTACAAGTCGGACAGTTTCCCGATTGCCCCTGCCCCGTCAAGCGCGCCAGCCTGTCAGGCAAGCGCCTCCAGGGGGAAAACCCGGACGCCGTGGCAGGAATCACACAGCATGGTTAAGATTCCTGTCACGCCCCCGTGACCCCGCGGCCGATGCCGCGCGGCCACACATCCCAACCCTTTCAGGGGCATGTGGCCGGCAGCGCATCCCCCGACCGACGTGCGAAGGCCGCAACGATCCGATCGGCCAGTGCCGCATAATCCCCGTCGAAATGATGACCGCCCGGGGTGGTGATGCGCTCGGCCTTGTCGAAGACCGGGGCGCTGCAGGCGCTGTCGGCGCCCTCCTCCTCCCCGGCGATGCAGACGACCCGGTCCAGCGGCAGGTCGGCAGCGGCGGCAACAGTGTCGGCATCGCCGGAGCTGGTGCCGAGATAAGCCCCGATGCTGATTTCATAATCCGCCCGCGGCGAGAAGCCCAGCAGCGCCACGAGGCCGATGGCCTGGCGGATGGATTCCGGAATGTGCGTCCACGAGGCCGGCAGCACATCGGCCCCGAAGGAGTAGCCGATCAAAAGCACATGCTTCGCTTTCCACGTCGTCTGGTAGCGGGCAATCAGGCTGCCGAGATCCTTGCCGACCTGGGGCGGATCCTTGCGGCTCCAGAAATAGGCGAGCGAATCGACACCGACCACACCGATGCCGCGGGCGGCCAGCCGCTCGCCGATGGTCTTGTCGAGATCGCGCCAGCCGCCGTCGCCGGAGAGGATCACGGCCATGGTGTCGGTCTTGCAGGCGGGGTCGATGATGTCGACGGGCACGGTGCCGTCTGCGGTCGCCGCCGCATTGGCCATGTCGAGCGCCGCTATGGCCGCCTCCCGCACCCCGGTGCTGGTGACGACCACCGGCGGATCCGCGTGCGCCCCCTCGGTGATGGCCGTGAGCACCGGATCCGGGGTGCGCGTGAAGGCCGCCAGCGGCGCGACAAGAGCGGTACGCGCGGGCTCGTCCTCGGATGGCACGAAGCCCGCGGCGATGTCGAAGCGGCCGTCGGCCCGGGCGACGGATTTCGTTTCCGGACAGAAGGGCCGCACGGTGCCAATGGCCGGATCGAAGCCGACGAGCACGGCGCCGGCCACCGTGTTCGGCGGTGACTGGGCGAGTGCGCCATAGGCATAGGCTCCGCCTGCCCCCACGCCGACGATCACCGGACGGCGATAGACGGGGAAAGCCAGCGTGCGCTCCAGCTTGTGGGAGAGATCCTCCACGTCGCCCAGCACATAATGGCAGTCGTCCTTGGCCTCCCGGTCGAGATGGGCGCCATAGACGTCAAGCGGGATCTCGATGACGGCGACACCATCATCCAGCAGGCGGTGGGTCATTTCGCCGGCGAGCTTGTCACCGGTCGGCGCGAAGGTGGCTGCCACCAGATGCGCCCCGCCCGGAGGGACCAGCGCGGTAACCTCCGAACCGGAATCGAGCACCAGACTCACCCGATGGGGCTGCGGCCGGTGGGCGAAGAAGAAGCCTGCCCCGATGCCGATGGCGACCAGGCCGAACACCAGACCGGCGCGCCAGCCGAGTTCGCTGGTCGAGGGGTAGTCATGCCATCCCATGGTCTCTTCCCACTCTCCTCGGGGGAGCCTTCTGCCGACTGCGCCGAAGGCGCATGTTGCATCCGCCCGGAGCGCCGGCGATCCAGTGCACCGGCCTTGCCCCCGGTCCTCAGGCAGAGAACAGCCGGCGCCGGCCACCCGCAATAAGCGTGGCGACATCGAACATGGCGCTGGCTGCGGCAAAGCCCTTGGGGCCGGCCACATAGCGCGGCTCCCAGTCCGGCCGGAACTTCTCCTTGTAGCGGCGCAGGCCGGCAAAATTGTAGAGCTGATTGCCGTGCGCGTAGATCAGCCGCGCCACCCGGTTCCAGGCCGGCGCCAGCGGATGATCGCTGAGGCCGGTCAGCGGCGCCATGCCGAGATCGAACCAGGCAAAGCCGTCCGCCTTGGCGGCCAGAATGAGGTTGGTGAACAGGAAGTCCATCACCCCGTTCGGGGCATCGGGCAGATGCCGCATCAGGTCGATGGAATATTCCGCCTTGCCGCCGGAGCGCCAGATATTGGCAAAGGCGACAATGCGCCCCTCCCGGCGGGCGATGGCGCAGTCCCAGCGGGCCAGGTAGGCGGGATCGAAGCGGCCGAGGCTGAAGCCCTTCTCGGCGGTGCGGTGTTCGCCCAGCCACGCATCGGAAACGGCGGCCAGCTCGGCCATGTGGGCGGGCACCTCGGCCGCCGGCAGGATGGCGAACTCCAGCCCGTCCTTGCGGCCCCGGTTCAGCACATAGCGGAAGTCCGCCCCGGCCTTGCCGTCGGTGGTGAAGCTCTCCAGCCTCACCCGGGCCATCTCGCCGATCTTGAAGATGCCGAGGCCCATCTCGACGAACAGCGGCAGCAGCTCCGGCGTCACCTGATAGAACACCACCCGGGCATTGCGGGCGTCCGCCATCTCGCGCAGCTTCCACGCCAGCTTGCGCTGCCCCTCGGGCGCGCCGACGGGATCGCCCATGACGATGAAGGAATGGCCTTCGATCCGGTACATCAGGAAGGCCGAGCCATCCTCGCTGACGAGGAAATTCTTGTCGCCAAGGAGTGCCAGGCAGCTTTCCGCCTGGGGGGCGGCGGCCACCAGCGTGCGCACCGTCTCCGGGATTTCGGAGGCTGGCACATCGCGCTGGCGCGAGGAGCGGATGAGGGCATAGAGGCCGATGCCGAGTGCCGTCACCACGACGCCGAGGGAGGCGCGCAGGAAGCGCGGCGCATCGCCCTTGTAGTGGAAATCCCACCAGAGCTGGTTGGAGTAGTCCACATCGGAGAAGGACAGGAAGCCGATGAACAGCGAAGCGGCTACCACCAGGGCGATGACGAACACCCAGGCCGGCGAGAAGGGCTGATCCAGCACTGAGCCGCGGCGATAGAAGGCTTTGCGCTCGACGAGCAGCAGCCCCATCACGAGGGCGCAGACCAGCGCCTCTTCATAATCGAAGCCCTTGATGAAGGACACGACAATGGCCGCGGCCAAAAGGGCCATCGTCACCCGCCAGGCACTGCGCAGGCGCGAGAGCAGGCCGCGGGCAAGGATCAGCAGTACCACGCCCACCACCGAGCCGATGAGGTGGGAGGTCTCGACGAAGGGCAGCGGCACCACATGGTGCAGCCAGTGCATGCGGCCGCCTTCCGCCGGCAGGGCACCGGACATGATCAGCACGATGCCGCCGACGAACACCGCGCCGGTGGCGATCGACGGGGCGAGCGGGCCGAGCAGGCGCGCCGACAGGCGGGCGACGCGGCCGGCGCCGGTATCTTCGGCCAGCAGCGTGCGCCAGCCGAGCAGCAGCACCGCCGGCACGAAGGGCACGAGATAATAGACGATGCGGAAGGCGATCAGGCTGGCCAGCAGGGAATCCGAGGACACCTGGGGCAGCCCCGCGATCATCAGCGCCTCGAACACCCCGAGGCCGCCCGGCACATGGCTGACGAAACCGAGCACGATGGCAACGACGAACACCCCGGCGAGCTGGCCCGGCTGGACCGCGGCATCGGGCGGCAGCAGGAACCACAGGGTGGCGATCGCCGCGGCAATATCCAGAAGGCCGAGGCCGACCTGAGCGGCGACGAGCCCCCGGCCGGGCAGCGCGATCTGCCGGCCGCGCAGGCTGACATGGCGGGGGCCGAGCACCAGGGCGGCGAGAAAGAGGAAGATGCCGATCAGCAGGGCGATGCCGATGAGACGGTCGGTCTCGGCCGGCAGGCCGACGAGGCCGGCGGTGCTGCCGGGGTCGAAGGCAAGCGCCAGGGCGAACACGATGGCAATGCCGCCCCACAGCGTCGCCGACGAGACCGCCGTCAGGGTGGCAACCGCTCCCGGCCCCATGCCGGCAGCGCTGTAGGCGCGCCAGCGGATGGCGCCGGCGGTCAGCGCCGGAAAGCCAAGCACATAGCCGATGGCGTTGGCGACATAGCCAGTCTCGATGGCCAGCCGGTCCGGCACATCGCGGCGCCCCATGATGTGGAGGGCGCCGCGTTCATAGAGGGCGATGGCGCCGAAGCCGACGACGGTGGCGACCAGCGCCGCGCCGACGGCCGGCGGGCGCATGCCGTCCAGCGCCGCCCTGACAGCGCCGGGATCGAACGTCCCGATCTCGCCGGCGAGGAAATGCAGGGCGAGCGCCAGAATGGCAAATCCGAGCGCGAGGCCGGCGATATGGCCGAGCATCGGATGCCGGGACGACAGATCAGAAAACATGGACGACCTCCCGGCGGAACGCGCGCCGCCGACCCGAACCGGCGCGGGACAAGCCACCGGCATTTCGGCGAATCTTGGACCGTCCGGAGGATCCCGAGGCCGCGCCGGCGGGCGCGAGAACCGGGCCGGTTATCCGCGGATCAGTCGAAATAGTCGGCGCAACGCGGCGGAGCCTCGGTGCCCCACGGCATCAGGGGCACACTGGAGGTGGAATTCTTCGGGCTGCCATCGACCAGCTTGTCGGAATAGACAAGATAGACCAGCACGTTACGGGTCTTGTCGCAGCCACGCACGATCCGCATCTTCTTGAACCACAGCGAGCGGCTCTGGCGGAACATCTCGTCGCCCTGCTCCAGCTTGTCCCTGAAGCGGATGGGGCCAACCTGACGGCACGACAAAGAAATATCCGACACTTCCTCGGCTATGCCGAGCATGCCGCTGACGCCGCCCTTCTCGGGCACGGTATAATGACAGGCGACACCCTCCACTTCCGGGTCGTCGATGGCATAAACCGCCAGCTTGTCGTTCGGCGTCAGCATCTTGAAAGTGGTCGAGCGCTTGAAGACCAGCTCGGGATCCGCCGCCTTGACCCCGGGTGCGGCCAGCACGGCCGCAGCGGCAAGGACAAGGGCAAGAAGCGGACGGGCGACGGGCATGTCGGATCTCCGGAAACGGGGCTGGTGCCCAGGGATCCCGCTGATATGGGACGCGCTTCCGCCGGTGAAAAGGACCGTTCTGCGGCGACGACGGGATCAGAAATAGGTCGGCACCGCCGGCGGCGGCGGAATCTGCATGGCGCGCTCGACATTGCGCAGGAATTGCTGCGTGCTCTCCTCCCAGCTGAAGGTGAGCGCGTAGGCGCGGGCCACCTCCCGCGGGATCTTCAGCGCCGCCAGCGCCGCCGCGCGCAGATCGGCGTCCAGCACGCCGGCGCCAGAGTCGGCGATGATGTCGAGGGGACCCATCACCGGATAGGCTGCCACCGGCACGCCGCAGGCCAACGCCTCCAGGACCACGTTGCCGAAAGTGTCGGTGCGGCTCGGAAACACGAACACATCTGCCGAGGCATAGAGGGCGGCGAGCGCCTCGCCGGCGGCAACACCGGCAAAGACCGTCTCGGGGAAGCGGGCCTGCAGATCGGCGCGGGCCGGGCCGTCGCCCACCACCACCTTGGTGCCGGGCAGATCCAGCTCCAGAAAGGCGGCGAGGTTCTTTTCCACCGCCACCCGGCCGACGGTCATGAAGATCGGCCGTGGCAGGTCCAGCACCGGCGCATAGTCCGGGCGAAACAGATGATGATCCACGCCCCGCGGCCAGCGCATCAGGTTGGTGAAGCCCTGGGCGGCGAGATCGCGTTCCAGAGTTTCGGTCGCCACCATGCAGCCGGCTCCGGCATTGTGGAAGCGGCGCATAAACCAGTAGCTGGACTTCAGCGGGATCGGCAGCCGCGCGGCGACATATTCCGGAAAGCGGGTGTGATAGCTGGTCGTGAAGCGATGGCCGGTGGACAGCGCCCAAGCCCTGGCCATGAGGCCGAGCGGCCCCTCGGTTGCGATGTGCAGATGGTCCGGCGCGAAGCGTTCGATATGACGGGACACATTGCGGGCCGTCGTCAGGGCCAGGCGGATTTCCGGATAGGTCGGGCACGGAATGGAGCGGAAATCGGCGGGGGTAAGCAGGTCCACCTGCATCCCGGCCCGTTCGAGCTCGATCACAAGTCGTTCCAGCGTCCGGACAACCCCGTTCACCTGCGGGGCCCAGGCATCCGTCACGATCAGCAGATGCATCAGGCGGCAGCCTGGGACTCGGGCGCCGGCAGCAGCGCCATCGCCTCGGGCTCGGGCCGGCGCGTCCAGCGGATGATTTCCAGCCGGCCATCATGGCTCTCCGCCACGGCAGTGCAGCTTTCCACCCAGTCGCCGGTGTTCACATAGGTGATGCCGTTGACCTCGCGGATGACCGCGTGGTGAATGTGGCCGCAGATGACGCCATCGACGCCGCGCCGGCGGGCCTCCGAGGAGAGCGTTTCTTCGAACTGGCCGATGAAATTCACCGCGTTCTTCACTTTCATCTTGGCCCACGCGGACAGCGACCAGTAGGTGAGGCCCAGCCGCCGGCGCATGAGATTGAGGCCGGTATTGAGATTGAGAGCAACACCATAGGCCCAGTCGCCGAGGAAGGCGAGCCACTTCGCATGGCGCACGACCATGTCGAAATGGTCGCCGTGGATGACGAGGAAGGAGCGGCCATCGGCGGTCTCGTGGATGGTGTGGTCCACCACCTCCACCCCGCCAAAATGGGTGCCGAGATAATCGCGCAGGAACTCGTCGTGATTGCCCGGGACATAGACGATGCGGGCGCCCTTGCGCGCCTTGCGCAGCATCTTCTGCACCACGTCATTGTGGGCCTGGGGCCAGTGCCAGGCGCGCCGCATCCGCCAGCCATCGACGATGTCGCCCACCAGATAAATGGTTTCGGCATCATGATAGCGCAGGAAATCCAGCAGGAGATCCGCCTGACAGCCGCGGGTCCCCAAGTGGATGTCCGACAGGAACAGGGTGCGGAAGTGGCGCGGTTCGGTCCGCTCGGTCATGGCTCTACCGGTCCGTCGAACTGGGGCGCCGGCCGTCCTCGCGACGGACAGGCACCATTCCGGACGGCGACCGGCAGAAGGACACCGGATCGCCGGGCTCTGTCCCGGCTCCGCACCTGCCCGCTCCGGCAGGGCCGGAGACCGGCGCGACGCCCCCGGGGAATCGGCAGGCCCGGCAACTGGGCCCCTGTCCCGGCGGGAACGGGCCCGTTGAACACCAATCAGGTCTCAGGAGTGTGACAGCTCCGGGTTGTTCGCACACGGCTTTGCGAGCAAGCCGCCTGAGGATCCCGGATCCTGCGCGCCCGAGGACCAGCGACCACCCGAAGGCGCCCCCGGGGGCCTCCCCGGCCGGACAAAACAGAACGGGCGCCCCGTTGCCGGGGCGCCCGCTGAAGATCGTGCCAGCGAGAGATGGTCCGCGCGAGCGGTCCGAAATCAGCGCTTGGAGAACTGGAAGGACCGGCGGGCCTTGGCCTTGCCGTACTTCTTGCGCTCGACGGTACGGCTGTCGCGCGTCAGGAAGCCTTCCTTCTTGAGGATCGAGCGCAGCTCGGGCTCATAGCGGGTCAGCGCCAGGGACAGGCCATGACGCAGGGCGCCAGCCTGACCGGACAGACCGCCGCCGGCAACGGTGGCGACCACGTCATACTGGCCATCGCGGTTCACGATGCCAAACGGCTGACGCAGCATCATCTGCAGGACCGGACGGACGAAATAGTCCAGATAGTCCTTGCCGTTGACGGAGATCTTGCCGGTGCCGCGCTTCACCCACACGCGGGCGATGGCGTCCTTGCGCTTGCCGGTCGCATAAGCGCGGCCGAACGCGTCGATCTGGGGCTCACGGACCGGGGTCTCGTCAACGACGGGAGCCGAGGCCAGAACATCGCCCAGATCCTGGAGCGAGGAGATCGGATCAGCCATGGTCAGGCGCTCCGCTTGTTCTTGGGATTCATGCTCGCAACATCGAGCACGGTCGGCTGCTGCGCCTCATGGGGATGGGCAGCACCGGCGTAGACGCGCAGATTCTTCATCTGCTGGCGGCCGAGCGGGCCACGCGGCACCATACGGCGCACGGCGGTCTCGAGCACGCGCTCCGGGAACCGGCCTTCGAGGATGGCACGCGCGGTGCGCTCCTTGATGCCGCCGGCATAACCGGTGTGCCAGTAATACACCTTGTCGGTGTACTTGCGGCCGGTCAGCACCACCTTGTCAGCATTGATGACAATCACGTTGTCACCGCAGTCGACATGGGGGGTGAAGGTCGGCTTATGCTTGCCACGCAGCCGGTTGGCCACGATCGCGGCAAGACGGCCGACAACGAGGCCCTCGGCGTCGATCAAGATCCACTTCTTGTCGACCTCGGCGGGCTTTGCCGAATAGGTCTTCATCTTTGGCGTTCCGCCTTATCGTCCGGAAATGCTCCAAGGCCCCGCTCCGCCTCTTCTCAGAGGTCGATCCGCAGCCGGCATTCCCTTGCGGGGTTGCGCGAAATCGTCCGGCGCGCTCTCTGGCGGGTCAGGTGCTCCGGCCGGCATCCCTTTCAAGAAGGGCACCGGTCCGGCCCGTCGGCAGATCCCTCATCAGGACCCGCACCCCGCGGCGCCGTCACTCCCGCAGAACCTGTTTCCTTGAGGGGAAACCGACCCTGCGATCCGGGGCGGTTGATACCGGTCCCGAAGCCCCGCGTCAAGTGTGACCGGAGCGGAAAAAGCACTGATTTCCAGTCGGTTGCGAATGCGGTAAAATATTACCACTTCCCGACGCGATCAATGAGCAGCGGCGGACGCGCGGGTTCCCATTCCGCCTCAACGCGATAGGCCGCGCGCACCCGGCGCGCCGCCTCCTCCGCCGTCGCGGCATCGCGGGCATGGACGAAGCCGAGGGGCGCCCCCGGCCCCACCAGATCGCCGAGACCGGCGAGACCATCGAGGCCGACGGCGGGATCGATCGGGTCCGTCGGCCGCACCCGGCCGCCGCCGAGCGCGATGACGGCAAGCCCCAGCGCCCGCATGTCGGTGGCGGTCACGAATCCCTGTCCCTCGGGATAGACGGGAATGACCACGGGGGCATAGGGCAACAGGGAATCCGGCCGCTCCATCAGATCGGCCGGGCCGCCAAGGGCCGAGACCATGCGGGCGAACACCTCGGCCGCGGCCCCGCCAAGGATCGCCTCCTCGATGCGCTGGGCGCCGGTGTCGGCATCGGGGGCCAGACGGCCGGCCACCAGCATCTCGCCGCCAAGGGCTGCGGTGATACCGAGCAGCCGCGGCGCCACCAGCCGGCCGGCCAGCACGTCGATGGCCAGCCGCACTTCCAGCGCGTTGCCGGCGGCGGGAATGAGGGCGGAATCCATGTCGGTCAGCAGCGCCACCGTCGGCAGCCCTGCCCCGGTCGCCACCGTCACCAGACTGTCGGCCAGCGCTTCCGCGGCCTCCAGATCCGGCAGGAAGGCGCCGGAGCCGACCTTGACGTCCAGCACCAGCGCATCGAGCCCGGCGGCAAGCTTCTTCGACAGGATGGAGGGCGTGATGAGGTCCAGCGTCTCCACCGTCGCGGTGACATCGCGGATGGCATAGATGCGCCGGTCGGCGGGTGCCAGCTCGCTGGTCTGGCCGATGATGGCGCAGCCCACATCCCGGGTCACCCGGCGGAAGTCCGCCAGCCCCGGCGTGGCATTGTAGCCGGGAATGGACTCCAGCTTGTCCAGGGTGCCGCCGGTGTGGCCGAGGCCGCGGCCGGAAATCATCGGCACATAGCCGCCGCAGGCGGCCACTGCTGGCGCCAGGATCAGCGACACCATATCGCCGACGCCGCCGGTGGAGTGCTTGTCGAGCACGGGGCCGGGAATGTCGGCCCAGTCGAGCACGGTGCCGGAATCCCGCATGGCGAGCGTCAGGCCCACGCGCTCGTCCAGCTCCAGCCCGCGCCAGAAGATCGCCATGGCCAGCGCCGCCACCTGGGCATCGGCCACCCGGCCATCGGTGACGCCAGCCACGAACTCGGCAATCTCGGCCCGGCTGAGGGTGCCGCCATCGCGCTTGCGGCGGATGATTTCCTGAGGCAGCAGCATGGGATCAGTAGCCTTTCGCGGCAGCCGGGGCGGCCGCGCCCGAAAGCGTGGCCAGAAGGACATCGAGAAGACCGCTCGCGCCGAAGCGGAAAGTGTCCGGGCTCACCCAGTGCTCCCCGAGGAGACGGTCGGCCAGCGTCAGATAGGTGGCCGCATCGGCCAGCGACCGGATGCCGCCGGAGGCCTTGAAGCCCACGGGGCGGCCCGCGCCGGAAATCTTCGTCAGCAGGATTTCCGCCGCCTCCGGCGTCGCGCCGATGCCGACTTTGCCGGTGGAGGTCTTCAGGAAATCGCTGCCGGCGGCCAGCGCCACATCGGCGGCCAGCGCAATATTGGCGGCGCTGCCGAGGGAGCCGGTTTCCAGAATGGTCTTGAGCAGCACGCCGCGGGGCAGCACCCGGCGCACCCGGGAAATCTGGGTCTCGGCAAAGCCCGGCCGGCCCTCCAGCAGGGCGCGCCAGGGAATCACCAGATCGATCTCGTCGGCGCCATCGGCCACAGCCTGCTCGGTCTCGGCAATGACGGCGCCGGTGTCGTCGCCGCCGGCCGGAAAGTTCACGACGGTCGCGACCCTGGCCTCGCTGTCGCGCAGCACATCCTTGGCAAGGCTGACAAAACGCGGCCACAGGCACACCGCGGCGACGGGACCGAACGGGGTCTCCGCCCGGTCGCACAGATGCCGCGCCCCGTTTTCGGTGGCGTCATCGGCAAGGTCGGTCAGGTCGAGCAGCGGCAGCGCACGCTGGGCGATGGCGGTGGCGTCCACGGGAAGGCCTCCGGAGCGGGGTTCGGCTGTGATGCCAAAGCTTCTTGAAAAGGAGGCTTTGGCATTCCGATGCAGATTATCCATGCCCTCGGGGCATAGGGAAAATCTGCTGTCCTTCAGGCGCCCGGGTGCGGTCAGCACTCACGTGCCTGTCAGGACAGCGTGGCCCCGGTCCGGCCTGTTCCGCAAGGGCCGTCCCGTAGCAAGGGCCGGCCCGGACAGCGACGGGACGATCCGGGGACGGGCGGTCAGGCGTGCGCGGCTGGATCGGCCGCGAGGTCCGACAGGAAGGCCATGATGAGGCGCGACAGCCGCCCGGCGGCGGCCCCGGCCACTTCCTTCGTCTCGCCATGGGAGGGCGCATGGGGCGCAAGGCCCGCGGCGAAGTTGGTGATGGTCGACAGCGCCACCACCTTCAGCCCGTAGAAGCGGGCGAGGATGGTTTCCGGCACCGTGGACATGCCGACGGCGTCCGCCCCCAGCATCCGCGCCATGCGGATTTCCGCCGGCGTCTCGAAGGACGGGCCGGAGAACCACATGTAGACGCCGGCATGCAGGGGCTGGCCGCAGGCCGCCGCCACCCGGCCAAGCCGGGCCCGGAGCGCCGGATCATAGGCATCATTCATCGGCACGAAGCGCCGGTCCGTCGGCTCGCCGATCAGCGGATTGAGGCCCGAATAGGCGATGTGGTCCGACAGAGCCATCAGACTGCCCGGCGCCATGTCCATCCGGGTGGAGCCGGCGGCATTGGTCAGGATCAGCGTTTCGCAGCCGAGGGCCGCCAAAGTCTCGATGGCCGGCCGCATGGCCGTGGGGTCGCCGGTCTCATAGAAATGGGTGCGCCCCGAGAGCGCCACCACGGGAATGCCGGCCAGCAGGCCGGCCACCAGCTCGCCCTTGTGGCCGGTGACACCCGACACCGGAAAGCCCGGCAGATGGGCGAAGGGAAAGCGCACGGCCTCCGTGATCCCGTCCGCCAGCCCGCCGAGGCCGGAGCCGAGCACCAGGCCGATGGGGTAGCGGCCGGGGCGCGCGGCCCGCACGCGATCGGCGGCGGGGGTGAAGTAGACGGGGGCGTTCATGCGTCCTCCTGGAGAATGAAACCGGCCGGCAGGAGCCCGGCCACGGTGAAGCGGGCGCGCACGCCCGCGGGATCGGCGATCAGGACCGGGGTGTCCGGAGCGCAGAATTCGGCCAGGCGCTGGCGGCAGCCGCCACAGGGCGTCGTCAGCCGCGGCCCCGCGCCCATGACAAGCACGGCCGCAACCTCGCCGCCACCTGACGCGACGAAGCTGCCGAGCATGGTCGTCTCGGCGCACCAGCCTTCCGGGTAGCTCGCCACCTCACAATTGCAGCCGGCGAAAATCGTTCCCGTCCGGGTGACGAGGGCAGCGCCGACCTGGAAGCGGGAATAGGGCGCATGGGCCTTTGCACGTACCTCCCGGGCGGCGGCAAACAGCGCGGCGATAGCGGGGTCGTCGAGGTCTGGGTCGCTCGGGGGGCTCATCCGCGGTCCTTGACATAGGCGACGCCGCCAGCACGCGGCGGCACGGCACGGCCGATGAAGCCGGCCAGAAGAATGACAGTCAGCGCATAGGGCAGCGCCTGGAAGATCTGGACCGGCACGAGACCGATCCCGGGGACCGAGACCCCCTGCAGCCGAATCGCGGCCGCGTCGAGGAATCCGAACAGCAGGCAGGTGAACAGGACGTTCACGGGCAGCCACTTGGCGAAGATCAGCGCCGCCAGCGCGATGAACCCCTTGCCCGCCGTCATGTCGCGGATGAAGCCCGCCGACTGGGCAATCGACAGATAGGCCCCGGCAACCCCGGTCAGCACGCCGCAGATCACCACCGCCCGGTAGCGCAGCAGCGTCACGCTGATACCCGCGGTATCAACCGCTGCCGGATTATCACCGACGGCGCGCAACCGCAGGCCGAAGCGGGAGCGGAAAAGAACGAGTGATGTGACCGGCACCGCCAGAAAGGCCAGATAGACAAGGAGATTATGCCCCGAGAGCAGTTCCGAATAAAGCCCGCCCAGCACCGGCACGTCGGCGACCATCGCCGCCCCCGGCAGCTCGATGGGCTGGAAGCGAGCCGAGCCCGGCAGCGCCGGCGTGCGGCCGCCCTGCTGGAACCACGCCTGCCCCAAAAGCGCCGTCAGGCCGACAGCCACGAAATTGAGGGCCACGCCGGAGACGATCTGGTTGCCGCGCGCCGTGATCGTCGCAAAGCCGTGCACGAGGCCCAGCGCCACCGCGGCGAGGATCGCCGCTCCCAGCCCCGCCCAGGGCGAGCCGGTGAGATGGGCAACCGTGCCGGCGGCAAACGCTCCCACCAGCATCTTGCCTTCCAGCCCGATGTCGAACACGCCGGAGCGCTCCGACCACAGACCGGCGAGTGCCGCCAGGATCAGCGGCGTTGCCAGCCGCACGGTGGAATCGAGGATCAGGATCAGGGTGGTGAAGGCGTCCATCAGATCCCTCCCCGGCGGACGAACAGCCGGACGAGGGCCGGCCGGAACAGATTTTCCAGCGCGCCGGCAAACAGGATCACCAGACCCTGGATGACGACGATCATGTCGCGGGAGATTTCCGGGATCTCGAAGGCCAGTTCCGCCCCGCCCTGATAGAGCGCGCCGAAGAGCACTGCGGCCAGGAAGATGCCCACCGGATGGGCCCGCCCCATCAGCGCCACGGCGATGCCGACAAAGCCGGCGCCGGCGGTGAAATCGAGCAGCAGCCGCTGCTGATAGCCCATGATCTCGTTGAGGCTCATCAGGCCGGCCAGCGCGCCGGAGAGCATCATGGCGATCATGGTGATCTTCGTCGCCGAGATGCCGGCATAGCTGGCCGCCACCGGATTGGCGCCGAAGACGCGGATCTCGTAGCCAAGGCGCGTGCGCCAGACGAGCACCCAGATCGCCACCAGCGCGACGAGGGCCAGCAGGAAGGCGACATTGACCGGAGCCTGTCCGAGACCGATGTCGGGGAACAGTTCACGCAGCGGCGGCAGCCGGCCACCGGCGGCAAAGGTGCGGGTTTCCGGCTGCATGGAGCCCGGCGCCACCAGCACGTCGACCAGCAGATAGCCCATGAGGGCGGCGGCCAGAAAATTGAACATGATCGTCGTGATGACGATGTGGCTGCCGCGTTTTGCCTGCAGCCACGCCGGAATGGCCGCCCAGCCGGCGCCGAACAGCCCGGCTGCCAGCGCCGCAAAGGGCAGCGTCACCCACCATGGCACCAGACGATCGAGAGCGAGACAGACCAAGGTCGCGCCGAGGCCGCCAAGGGCCGCCTGCCCCTCGGCGCCGATATTGAACAGGCCGCCATGAAAGGCGATCGCCACCGCCAGACCGGTGAAGATGAAGTTCGTCGCATAGAACAGGGTGAAGCCGATGCCTTCGCCGAAGCCGAAGGCGCCCCAGACGAGGATCTGCACCGCCTCCAGCGGATCGGCGCCGATGGCCAGCACGACGAGGCCGGAGACGAGGAAGGCGCAGGTGACGTTGAGAAGCGGGATCAGGCCATAATCGACCCAGCCCGGCAGGGCCTTGCGCGCGCGCATCAGGCGGCCTCCCCGGTGACGCCGGCCATGAGCAGGCCCAGCGAGCGTTCATCCGCCCCGCCCTCCCGCTCGCCGACAATGCGGCCATCGAACATCACCAGGATGCGGTCGCTCAGCGCGCGGATCTCGTCCAGCTCGACGGAGACAAGCAGGATGCCCTTGCCGGCATCGCGCAGACGCACCAGCCGCTGGTGGATGAATTCGATGGCGCCGATATCGACGCCCCGGGTGGGCTGGCCGACGATCAGCACCACCGGGTCGCGCTCGATCTCGCGGGCCAGCACGATCTTCTGCTGGTTGCCGCCGGAAAACAGCGCCGTCTTCAGCCGCACGTCCGGCGGGCGCACGTCATAGGCGGCAAAGGCGGCTTCCGCCACCGCGCGCACGGCGGACGGCGCCATCAGCGGCCCCGGCCCCAGCGCCGGATCGGACTGATAGCCGAGCACGGCATTTTCGCTGGCCGCAAAGGCGGTGACGAGGCCCATGCGGTGGCGATCCTCGGGCACATGGGCAAGGCCCTGCCCGCGCACCCGGCGCGGATCGCCGGCGGAGGCCGCGCCGTCGATGCGGACACGGCCGGACACCGGCTTCAGGATGCCGGCCAGCGCCGCCATCAGCTCCGACTGGCCGTTGCCGGCGACCCCGGCGATGCCGACGATCTCGCCGGCGCGCACCGTCAGCGACACGTCCTTCACCCGGGTGACGCCACGGGCGTCGCGAACCACCAGATTTTCCGCTTCCAGCACCGGCCGGCCCGGGGTCGCCGGGCCCTTCTCGACGGTGAGCAGCACCCGGCGGCCGACCATCAGCCCCGCCAGCTCCGCCACATCGGTGTCGGCGGTGGCTTTCGTTTCCACCACGGTGCCGGCGCGCATCACGGTGACGGCATCGGTCACGGCCATGATCTCGCGCAGCTTGTGGGTGATGAGAACGACGGTCTTGCCCTGGGCCTTCAGGGTCGCCAGCACGCGGAAGAGATGATCGGCTTCCGCCGGCGTCAGCACGCCGGTGGGCTCGTCCAGGATCAGCACGTCGGCGCCGCGATAGAGCGCCTTCAGGATCTCCACCCGCTGCAGCTCGCCCACCGACAGCGTGCCGGTGACGGCATCGGGATCGACGGCGAGATCGAAGGCGCGGCCGAGGCGTTCCAGCTCGGCCCGGGCCCGGGTCAGCGCCGGCCCGGTCAGCATCCCGCCCTCGGCGCCGAGGACGACATTTTCCAGCACCGTGAACGGCTCCACCAGCATGAAATGCTGGTGCACCATGGCGATGCCGAGGGAGAGCGCCACCCGGCTGTCGGGGATGGCGACTTCCCTGCCATTCACCCGGATCTGTCCGGCATCGGCCTGATAGAAGCCGTAGAGGATCGACATCAGCGTCGACTTGCCGGCGCCATTCTCGCCGACGATGCCGTGGATCGAGCCGCGGGCAATCCGGAGATTGATGTCGTGATTGGCGCGCACCGCGCCGAAGCTCTTGGCCACCCCGACGAGTTCGATGGCCGGCGGTTCGGGAACTGTCACGGGGCGACGGACTCCTCGGACGGAAAGGCGGAACGGGCGGATGCCCTCAGGCGCGGGACTGCCGGGGCGCCCCGAGGATCAGGCACCAATAATCATGATAGCGCGACTCCTCGCGCCAGACATGGGCGATGCCGAACTCCGTGGCGTTGTCCTTCAGCAGGTTGGCCCGGTGGCCCGACGAGCCGATCCAGCCGGCAAAGGCCGCGTCGAGGGTGCGGTACCCCATGCCGAGATTTTCGGCGATGGTCTCCCACTCATAGCCGACGGCCGCGACCCGGCGCGGCAGGGCGTCGCCGAAGGAAAGGGAGTGGCTCATCCGGTCGGCCCGGCCCATGGCCAGCGCCTGCCGCTCCGCCGCTTCGTCAAGGACGGCATTGCGGACGAGGGCGCCGAGACCATTGCGGGCGCGGTAGCCATTGAGAAGCGCCAGCACCGGCGCCGTCTCGACAGGCACCACCCGCACGGTGACGGGGGTGCGGCTGCCGAGACCGGCGCAGCCGGCCAGCCCCGCGCCGGCCAGCGCCAGCACGAAGGCCCGCCGGCCGGCATCGACCGGAGAGGTGCTCACTGCACCGGGCACGACGAGTCGGCCATGTAGTCATGGACGACGATGGTGCCGGAGATGATGTCGGCAGTCGCCTTGTCGGCAGCGGCCTTCATCTCCGGAGTGATGAGCTTCTCGTTGTACTCGTCGAGGGCCCAGCCCACGCCGCCTTCCTTCAGGCCCAACACTTCCACGCCGCCGGTGAAGGTGCCGGCATTGGCATCTTCCAGCGCCTTGTAGACGGCCACATCCACGCGCTTCAGCATGGAGGTGAGCACATGGCCGGGGTGCAGGTGGTTCTGGTTGGAATCGACGCCGATGCCGAGCTTGCCGGCCTCGGCCGCGGCCTCCAGCACGCCAAGGCCGGTGCCGCCGGCGGCGTGATAGACCACATCCGCACCGCGATCGAACTGGGAGCGGGCGAGCTCGCCGCCCTTCACCGGATCGGCCCAGGCCGCCCCCGTGGTGCCGGTCATGTTCTGGAACACGACCACATTCGGGTTGGCCGCCTTGGCGCCCTCCACATAGCCGCAGGCGAACTTGCGGATCAGCGGAATATCCATGCCGCCGACGAAGCCGACCTTGCCGGTCTTGGAGGCCATGGCGCCGAGCAGGCCGACCAGATAGGAGCCCTCCTGCTCCTTGAACACCACCGAGCGCACGTTCGGCAGCTCGACCACGCTGTCGACGATGACGAACTTGGTATCCGGGAATTCCTTGGCGACCTTTTCCAGCGCCGCGGCCTGGCTGAAGCCGATGGCGACGATGGGCGAGGCGCCGCGCCGGGCGAAATTGCGCAGCGCCTGCTCGCGCTGGGCGTCGGTCTGGATCTCGAAGTCGCGGAAGGGAACGCCGGTCTCGGCCTTGAACTTCTCGGCGCCGGTGAAGGCCGCCTCGTTGAACGACTTGTCGAACTTGCCGCCCAGATCGTACACCACGGCGGGCTGGATATCGGCCGCCCATGCCGTGCCGACCGCCATCAACGCCACCAGCGCCGTGCCAAGCCGGGTCAGTCCTGTGCCGATCATGCTTCCTCCAGACGGATTGCGGCCCCGCTTTCCGGGACAGGGCAAACGGATCGGGAAAGAGTGACACGGCCCGCCGGCCTTTGCATGCGGATTCTCCCTGCCCGCCCCGCGGCCTGCCGTCCCGGGGGGCGGAGCGGCTGCCGACAGAAAGCCGCGCGGTGCCTGGATAATGGGCACCCCCTTGCGGCTCCCGGGGGCGCGCTGCCCGCTGCCGCCCGCTGTCCTGCCAGAGGCGGAACCGTCTTTCGCCGGCTGACGATTCGTCCTCTCTCATGCGCGCTCCCTGCCCCGTCCGTCGCCGACCATCTCCGCCGCGAAATGGCACGACGCGTGCATTGCATGTTGCAACGCAAAAGAATGGGCGATTGCCCCGGACCGGGCCGCTTCCGGCTCTCTCCGAGGCGATTGGCGGCCAGCGGGCCGCGAGGAAACGGAACGCTTCGCCAGACCGGGTTTCCGGTCTTCTCATCGGGCGGAGCGGTGCCAGAGACCGCCACGGCCGGCGGCCCCGGCCAGCGATTGACCGCGCCGTGCCGCACGGGATCCGGACGGAGGTCTCCGCCATGCGTCACGTCACGGTTTTCCTGAAGCGACTTGGCCGCGCGCTCTCCTGCGCCGCCGCCCTGTTCCTGTCCCTTCCGGCCGGTCCGTCGCTGGCAGCCGATCAGGAGGTGGATGTGGAGCTGGTGCTGGCCGTCGACATCTCCCAGTCCATGGACGAGGACGAGCAGGACGTGCAGCGCCGGGGCTATGTCTCGGCTATCGTGTCGGAGGAAGTGGGACAGGCGATCCAGGAAGGTCTCATCGGCCGCATCGCCGTCACCTATGTGGAATGGGGCGGCAGCGACGACCAGCGCGTGGTGGCGCCCTGGCACCTGATCGACGGCCCGGCCGCCGCCCGCGCCTTTGCCGAGGAGATCCGCGCGGCGCCGCTGAGGACGGTGCAGCGCACCTCCATCTCCTCTGCGCTCGCCTTCTCCTCCGGGCTGTTCGAGGCCAACGGCTTTGCCGGCCAGCGCCGGGTGATCGACATGTCCGGCGATGGCCCCAACAATCAGGGCACTCATGTGCGGCTGGCCCGCGACATGACAATCGCCCGCGGCATCACCATCAACGGCCTGCCCCTGATGCTGAAGGGCCCGAACGACTGGTATGCCGTGCCGGATCTCGACCTCTATTATCAGGACTGCGTGATCGGCGGCCCCGGCGCCTTCCTCATCCCCGTGCGCTCGCTGGAGAGCTTCGCCGCCTCCATCCGCCGCAAGCTGGTGCTGGAAATCGCCGGCCGGGACGTGGTCGCCGAGACATTGCCGGCCTCCGGCCGCAAGCCGGCCGAGTGCGGTCTCTACGAATAGGCCGGCTGCTTTCTTTCGCGGATTTCCTCGGAAACCGGGGCTTTTCCCGGCGTCGTCCCTCTGTCACACTTCGGCCAAGGGTGCCCTCCGCCGGCCGGCGGACCCTCAACGGGCGCCCGAAGCGACAGCCCGGAGGACCGACCCCCATGGAACCCCCGCCTGCCTGCGACCCGCCCTCTGCCGCGGCCCGTTCGTCCGGGCGGCCCGGTCGATCCGGCCGCTCCTGCCGGCCCCGGCGCGTGCGCCACCGCCGCCGGTCCCTCGGCTTTCTGGTCGGCGGCCTGCTGCTCGGCGCCCTCGTTGCCGGCCTTGCCGTGCTGGCGCCGGCCGATGTGCACGCCGCCGGTCCCGCCGAGGTGGATGTCGAGCTGGTGCTGGCGGTCGACGTGTCCTTTTCCATGGATCCCCAGGAACAGCGCCTGCAGCGCGATGGCTATGTGGCGGCGCTGCGCTCCGGCGAGGTGCGGGCGGCCATCGGTCAGGGTCTCATCGGCCGCATTGCCGTCCTCTACATGGAATGGGCCGGCGCCGACGATCAGACCGTGGTGGTCGACTGGCAGGTGCTGTCGGATCCGGCCTCCATCGACGCCTTCGCCGATTCCATCGCCGCGGCGCCCCTCAGCCGGGTCTACCGCACCTCGATCTCGGCAGCGCTTTCCCGGGCGAGCCACCTGCTGGAGAGCAACGACATCCGCGGCCTGCGCCGGGTGATCGACATGTCCGGCGATGGTCCCAACAATCAGGGTGGCCCGGTGGAAGACGCGCGCGACCGGGTGCTGGCCGCCGGCATCACCATCAACGGCCTGCCGCTGATGCTCACCCGGCCTTTTTCCAGCCCGTTCGATATGGCCGATCTCGACGCCTATTATAGCCGCTGCGTGATCGGCGGCCCCGGTGCCTTCGTCGTGCCGGTGCGCGACACGGCGGATTTTCCCGACGCCATCCGACGCAAGATGGTGATGGAGATTGCCGGGCGCATGCCCGCCGGTCCGCTGCCGGTGCAGAAGGCATCCGTCAGCCGGGACGAGTTCTGCACCATCGGCGAACGCCAGTGGCGCCAGCGCTTCTTCGACGACAACTGATGACGGCCGGCTTTCGGGCCACCGTCTTGAGGAGCCGGCATTTCCCGCCGTGGCCGACTTGCGGGAATGATCACCCTTGCGTCCGGCCCGGCCGGCCATTAGGCGTGGGGAGGCCCGAGGGACTTTCTGTCGCGGGCCCCGCCTCCTGTTCGCATCCGGCTGCCCCCCTCGCGCGGGGCCCCGGGTGCCGCTTCCCCGAAGGCTCGCCATGACTGCTTCTCCCGCCCCGGGTGCCGCCGGGCCGCTTGCGCCGGCGCTTGTCCGCTCGATCCTGTTCGGCGTGCTGCTGGCGATGTTCCTGTCGGCCCTCGACCAGACCATCGTCGCCACCGCCCTGCCCACCATCGGCGCGGATCTCGGCGATGCGGACCTGCTGCCCTGGGTGGTGACGGCCTATCTGCTCACCTCTACGGCAGTGACGCCGCTTTATGGCAAGCTCAGCGACATCCACGGCCGGCGGCCGGTGCTGATTTCGGCCATCCTCATCTTCATTCTGGGCTCGGTCGCCTGTGCGGTGGCGCCCACCATGCTTGGCCTCATCCTTGCCCGGGCGGTGCAGGGGCTGGGCGGCGGCGGCCTCATCGCCATCAGCCAGACGGTGATTGCCGATATCGCCACCCCGCGCGAGCGCATGCGCTTCATGGGCTATATCAGCTCGGTGTTCATGGTCTCCTCCATCGCCGGCCCGGTGCTGGGCGGCGTGTTTGCCGAGCATCTGCACTGGTCGCTGATCTTCTGGATCAACGTGCCGCTGGGCGGGCTGGCGCTGGCGCTGACCTATGACCGGCTGCGCCATCTGCCCCGGGTCGCCCATCCCCACAAGCTCGATTATCTCGGCGCGGTGCTGATGTTCGGCGCCACCATCCTGCTGCTGTTCCTGCTGGAAAATGGCGGCCGCAATTTCGCGTGGACGGCACCGGAGGCGCTGGGGCTGGCCGCCGCCGCCCTTCTGGCGTGGGGGCTGTTCTCGTGGCGCATCGCCCGGGCGCCGGAGCCCTTCCTGCCCCTCAGCGTGCTGTTCGAGCCGGTGGTGATCCGCGTCACCATCGCCTCCTTCTTCACCATGGGCGTGTTCATCGCCCTCATCATCTATGTGCCGGTCTATCTGGAAATGGGCATCGGCCTGCCAGCCGCCCGCTCCGGTCTCGCCATGATGCCGATGATGCTGATGACCGTGGTCGGCTCGGCCAGCACCGGCAAGGTGATGGCCCGGGTGAAGCACTACAAGCGCCCGCCGCTGATCGCCCAGGGCATCGCCGCGCTGGTGCTGGCGAGCTTTGCCGTGCTGCCGCCCACCCAGCTGGTGGATATTCTGCTGCGTCTGATGGTCGTCGGCTTCGGCATCGGCACCTGCTTCCCGGTGATGACGGTAAGCGTGCAGAATGCCGTGCCGCCGCATCAGGTCGGCACCGCCACCGCGGTGATGAACTTCTTCCGCTCGCTCGGCGGCGCCATTCTGGTGGCCGGCTTCGGCGCGATGCTGCTGGGCCCGGGCGGCGAGACCGGCGGCTTCCCGGCCGATGTGGCCGCCCGCTTCCCGCTCATCTTTGCCGCCGCCGCCGCCTGCCTCGGCATCGGCTTCCTCGCCTTCCTGATGATGGAGGAGCGCCCCTTCCGCGAACGTCACCAGCCGGTGCCGCCCGCGGAAGGCTGACGGGCGCGGGAAGCCTTCGTGCCCTCCGGGGGGGAACGGACGGGCGCACACCGTCTCGTGATCGCGGCCCCGCAGACGGGGGCTTGCGGCGCGGGGGCGGGTCGGGCAATCCTCGGCGCCATGGATCGTTGCCGCGCCCCCGGACGACCGGCGGGGCTGATTGCCCTTCTGGCCGGTCTTTTCCTCCTCGCCCAGGCTCTGGTGTTCGGGGCGAGCGGAGCTGCGGCCATGCCGGCCCACGCCCATGGCACGGCGCTGTCCGGGGCGGCCGCCGGCCATGCCCAGGCGCCCTGCCATCCGGGCGACGGCCTCGCCCGTATCGCCTGTGCGCAGCATTGCACGCTGGCCGCTGCCCTGCCCGCACCCGTCCTGCCGCTGCCGGTCCGGGTGGCCCTGAGCGAGCCCCTGCCGCCATCCCCGGTTCCCGCCGGTCATGTCCCGGGCGTTGCCGAGCGGCCGCCGCGCTAACGCGCGCGCCCTCAATCTCCGCACACCCGAAATTTTCCTTCTGATCCAGCGTGACCGGCATCCGGGCCTTGGTTCCCGTGCCGGCACCGGAGGATGACATGACCCGTTCCATCCGTTTCCCGCTGCTCTGCGCCCTGCTGCTCGCCGCCGCCCCGGTGGCCGCCCAGAGCACAGACCATTCCACCCATGGCACCATGCCCATGCAGCCGGGTGCGATGCCGATGCAGCCCGGCGCCATGAACCATGGCACCATGCACGGCACGGCCCCGGCCGCCACCAATGCCGCGCCGTCGACGGTCGCCTATGAGGCGGCGATGACGCGCATGCACACCGACATGGCCATTCCCTACACCGGCAATGCCGATGTCGATTTCGTGCGCGGCATGATCCCCCATCATCAGGGCGCGATCGACATGGCCAAGGTCGAGCTGCAGTTCGGCACCGACCCGGAGGTGCGCAAGCTCGCCGAGGCGGTGATCGCGGCGCAGGAAAAGGAAATCGCCTGGATGAATGCCTGGCTGGCCAGGAACGCCCCGGCGAAGTGAGTCCCTGCCGCGCCCGGGACTTTCCGGGCGCGGTCCTCCCGCCGCTACGAGATCCTCCCCCCGGCTGCGACGTGCGGCCCCCGCGCGCGCCTCTTGCAACCGGCCCCGGCGCTCCGCTAAGACGGATCTCAACCAGTCTCGTGGGGTGCCCGGTCAAGGGCTGAGAGGCGGATGATCCTCCGCCAACCCGTCGAACCTGATCCGGCTCGTACCGGCGGAGGGATCGAGACGTGGGCACGCCCTCGGGATGGCCCCTTGCCGCCCGGTCGTCCGCCCGCAGACCAGCCCTTGCCCCCGCCTTCGTTCCGGACTGGACGGCACCCCGAGGACGCTCCGGCATCCGGGCCTGCGACCCGGCTGCCCTTCGGGGAAGGAAGAGCCATGTCCGCCGCCCGCCTTGCCGGCCTCAGCCGCCGCGCGCTTCTCGGGGTTGCCCTTGTGGCCACCGGCCTCGGCTTCGGGCTTTCGGCTCGCGCCGCGGAAAAGCCCGAGCTGACCGTCTACACCTATTCCGGTTTTGCCGGAAAATATGGCCCCGGCGCCACCATCAAGAAGCGCTTCGAGGAGGTGTGCGGCTGCACGTTGAAATATGTCGCCACCGATGATGCCGCGACGCTGCTGTCGCGCCTGAAGCTGGAGGGCAAGGCCTCGAAGGCCGATGTGGTGCTTGGGCTCGACACCAGCCTGATGGCGGAGGCCGCCGCCTCCGGCCTGTTCCAGCCCCATGGCGTCACCGTCGGCAAGACGGACGTCCCCGGCGGCTGGGATGATGCCACCTTCCTGCCCTTTGACTGGGGCTGGTTCGCCTTCGTCTATGACAAGACCAAGCTGGCCAAGCCCCCGGCAAGCCTGACGGAACTCATCGAGACCGACGCGCCGGTGAAGATCCTGATTGAGGATCCGCGCACCTCCACCCCCGGCCTCGGCCTGCTCCTGTGGATGCAGGCGGTCTATGGCGATCAGGCGCCGGCGATGTGGAAGAAGCTGGCGCCGAAAATCGTCACGGTGACCAAGGGCTGGTCCGAGGCCTATGGCCTGTTTCTCGATGGCGAGGCCGACATGGTGCTGAGCTACACCACCTCGCCCGCCTACCACATCCTGGCCGAGAGCAAGCCTCAATATGCCGCCGCGATCTTCCCCGAGGGCCATGTTGCCCAGGTGGAAATCGCCGGCCTGCCGAAGAGCGCGCCCAACCCGGAGCTGGCACGAAAGTTCCTCGGCTTCATGCTCTCCGATGGCTTCCAGTCGGCCATTCCCGAGGGCAACTGGATGTACCCGGCGGTGACGCCGGCCGCCGGTCTGCCGCCGGTGTTTGCCGAGCTGCCGCGGCCGGAAAAGACCGTCGCGATCTCGCCCGAAGCGGTGAAGGACAACCGCCGCGCCTGGATCGACGCGTGGACGGCGGCCCTCGGCCGCTGAGGCCCGGCGGGATGCGAGCCCTTCTCGTCGGTCTCGGGGTTGCCGGCCTGCTGGCCGCGCTGGTGGCGGCGGCCCTTCTGGGGTTGCTCGCGGCCGGCGGCGAGGGTGCCGTCGCCTGGGATCAGGTCGGCCGCATCGTCGCCACCGGCTTCCTGCAGGCCGGGCTCTCCACCCTTCTGGCCCTCGGCTTCGGCGCGCTTCTGGCGCTGGCGCTGGCGCGGCGCAGCCACTTTGCCGGCCGCGGCGTGCTGCTGACGGCGATGCTGTTGTGCGCCGTGCTGCCGGCCATCGTGGCGGTGTTCGGTCTGGTGGCGCTCTTCGGCCGCTCCGGCGCCGCGGGCGCGCTTCTCGGCGTTGTCGGCCTTCATCCCGGCGGCTGGCTCTATGGCTGGCCGGGCATCCTCATCGGCCATGTGTTCTTCAACGCGCCGCTTTCGGCCCGGGTGTTTCTGGCCACGCTGGAAGCCGTGCCGACGGAACAATGGCGGCTGGCTTCCCATCTCGGCATGGGGCCGGTTGCCGTGTTCCGCCTCATCGACCGG
Source organism: Segnochrobactraceae bacterium EtOH-i3 (assembly GCA_050689115.1). GTDB lineage: Bacteria > Pseudomonadota > Alphaproteobacteria > Rhizobiales > Segnochrobactraceae > JBBSSF01. The sequence continues at coordinate 510,033 of JBOGCN010000001.1, forward strand.
CCGGCTCTCCTGCGACCGCTGCCGGGGCTGGCGGGGTTCATTTTCCTGCTCTGCTTCACCAGCTTTGCCATCGTGCTGACGCTGGGCGGCGGTCCGCGTCTGGCGACGCTGGAAGTCGCCATCTACGAGGCCGTGCGCTTCGAGGCGGATTTCGCCCGCGCCGCCGTGCTCGGCCTCGTGCAGATTGCCATCTGCCTGCCGGTGGCCCTGATCGTCGCCCGCATCGGTCCGCGCGAGGATGACACTGCCGGCCTTGGCCGCGCCATTGCCCGGCCCGATACCCGGGTGCCGGCCCTGAAAGGGCTCGACGCCCTGGTGATTGCCGCGGCCATCGTCCTGCTCCTCGGCCCCTTGGTCGCCGTCGCCGTCTCGGGCGTGCGGGCGTTGCCGTCGCTGCTGGATGCCGATGTCGGGGCGGCGCTTCTCTCCAGCCTGTCGGTGGCGCTGCTGGGCGGGCTGGGGGCGCTGGGGCTGGCCTTTGCGCTCGCCTTCGGCCAGCGGGCGGCGAAAGCCCGGCGGCCCGGGCTGGCGCCGCTGTTCGATGCGACTGCGCTGGCCGCCCTTGCCCTGCCGCCGATCGCGCTCTCGGCCGGGCTGTTCGTCGTGTTGCGGGACGTGGCCGATCCCTTCGCGCTCGCTCTGCCGCTGGTGGCGCTGATGAATGCGCTGATGGCGCTGCCCTTCGTGCTGCGCCAGATTGCACCGCCCCTGATGACCAGTGCCGCCCGCTTCGGCCGGCTGGCCGACAGCCTCGGTGTCGCCGGCCTCGCCCGCTTCCGGCTGGTCGATCTGCCGCTGGTGAAGGCGCCGGCCCTCACCGCCTTCGCCTTTGCGGCCGCGCTCTCCTTCGGCGATCTGGGGGCCGCCGCCTTCTTCGGCTCCGGGGATTTCGTCACCCTGCCGGTGCTGCTGGCGCGCGCCCTTGGCGCCTATCGCACGGCGGATGCCGCCGCCATTGCCCTGCTGATCGCCGGGCTTGAACTCGCCCTGTTCGGGCTCGCTGCCCGTTTCGGCCGGAGCCGACATGCTGGATCTTGACACCCTCGTGCTTGCCCGCCCGGGCTTTCGCCTGACGGCCGACCTGTCGGTGCCGGCCGGCGCGCTGGTGGCCGTCACCGGGCCATCCGGCGGCGGCAAGAGCACGCTGATGGATGCGATCGCCGGCTTCCTGGCGCCGGCTGCCGGCCGCATCCGGGTGGCGGGTGCCGACATCACCGCCCTGCCGCCCGCCCGCCGGCCGCTCACCATCCTGTTCCAGGACAACAACCTGTTTCCGCATCTGACAGCGGACGAGAATGTCGGTCTCGGCCTCGATCCCTCCCTCAGGCTCTCGGCCGGGCAGAAGCGCACCGTGGCCGAAGCGCTCGCCCGGGTCGGTCTCGACGGTTTCGGCGGCCGGCGACCGGGGGAACTCTCCGGCGGCCAGCGCCAGCGGGTGGCGCTGGCCCGCGCGCTGGCGCGTGCCCGGCCGCTGCTGCTGCTGGATGAACCCTTCGCCGCCCTTGATCCGGGGCTGCGCGCCGACATGATCGCACTGGTCGACGAGACCCGGAAACAGACGGGCACCACGGTGCTCGTCTCCATCCACACCCCCGCCGAGATCGCCGACCAGGCCGATGGCCTGCTGCGAGTGGAGGACGGCCGGGCGGCGCTGACAATGACGATGACGATGACGGATCATACCAAAGATCCTTGAAAAGGACTCTTTGGTATTCCGGTGCAGGTTTTCCATGCCTTTGGGGCATATGGAAAATCTGCAGTCCTTCAGGCGCACGGTGCGGTCAGCACTTCGTGCGTCTGGTATCACCGAGCCAGACACAAGAAAGGCCGGGATGACCCGGCCTTTTGTCCGATTTCCAATGTCCTGCCCGCTCAGGACTTCGCCAGCGACGGTGTGGTGCGGGCGACCGGGGCAGTGATGGACTTGCGCTCGCGGCCGACCACGAACAGGCCGGCACCGATGATGATCATCACCCCGGCGATGCCGAGGGGCGTCGGCAGTTCCTCGAACACGAGGATGCCGGCGATCACCGTCCAGCCGATGGACGAATATTCAAACGGCGCGATGGTGGAGGCGTCGGCATGGCGATAGGCCATGGTCATGAAGATCTGGCCGAGACCACCGAGCAGGCCACAGACGAGCATGACAGCCAGATCCATCGCCGTCGGCATCACCCAGCCGAACGGCGCGGTCATCAGGGCGGCCAGTGCCGAGAACATGGTGAAATAGAACACCACGGTGTTCGGGTTTTCCGTGCGCGTCAGCACCGACACGGTGACGCTGGCGCCTGCCGACATCACCGCGCCCAGCAGGCCGCAGCCGGCGGCAATCAGGGTGGCGTTGGCCATCAGGTTGCCACCGCCGATGCCTTCGGCCAGAAAATGCGGCCCCTGGGCCACGACCACACCGAGGAAGCCGATACCCACCGCCACCCAGCGGAACAGATGCACGGACTCGCCCAGAAGCACCGCCGCCAGGATGATGACGAAGAACGGCATGGTGTAGCCGATGGCCACCGCATCAGCGATAGGCAGACCCTTGTAGGCGGCGAAGGTGAGGAACATCGCCGTCACGCCGATCACCGAACGGGTCAGATGCCCCATCGGGTTCTGGGTGCGCATCGCCTTTTTCAGCGTGCCGGTCCACAGCATCAGCACGACAACCGGGATGGCGCCGATGAAGGCGCGGGCAAACACCGCCTCGCCGAGCGGAATGCGATCGCCCATCCAGCGCAGGGCCACCACCATGCCGGAGAAGAAGAAGGTGGCGATCAGCTTGAAGACGATGCCGCGCATGGGGTTGGCCCGTGCGCCGGTCCCGATTATCTGGGCCGGGTCTGCCGTCTGAACGCTCACGTCTCGCCTCCTCGGGCGCCCGGAACCAGCCGGGCGGAACTCTCACGGGGCCCGGGGTCCGGCAGCCGGTTGCGGCAGACGGGCGGGGGCCATGCGGCCCGGCCGGCGGGCGTCCTTGAGGGCGCGAGGGGTCGGGTCAACTCGGGCGGCCGGGGGGCAGCCGCCAACGGGAATGAAATCACGCCCCGGGGTGTCCCGGAGGCGGAAAAAGGGGCGACCGGACGGGCGCCCCCTGATGCATCAGCGAAGGCCCCTCTCTGCTCCGATTCGGGCGAAATGAGGGTTCCTGTGACGATGCCGATTAGATAAGGCAACCGATCAATTTCCGGAAGGGGGCATCGCAGAAAAGACCGCGCTTCACTCCCGCTGATCCGGGAGAAAATCTGACCTTCAGGTCAGAAAAATCAATTTTGCAGTGTCCACCCGGCCGCCGCACAATCACCGCCCGCTGTGAAGTCGTGCCGGCGGAAAAGCGACCCCCACTCGTTTTGCGATCCCGTGAGAGGCTTGCGCAACCTTGGAAGAGGGCACGCGGGAGGGCAAGCTGATGTGCAGGGACTGTGAGCGGACAACATTTGGCCGGCGCGGATTTCTGGCGCTGGCCGGCATGGCCGGGATCGCGGCCCTGCTGCCGGCACCTGCCCGGGCCTCCGGCGCGGCCACCCATCTCTCGCCCGATGAGGCGCTGGAAAAGCTGACCGCCGGCAATGCCCGCTATGTCGCGGATGCCGAAGTCTGTGCCGCCCATCTGAAAGAGCAGCGCGCGTCGGTCGCCGGCGGGCAGGCGCCGTGGGCCTCGGTGCTCTCGTGCGCCGACAGCCGGGTGCCGCCGGAGCTGGTGTTCGGCGGCCTCGGTCTTGGCGAACTTTTCGTCATGCGCAACGCCGGCAACCTCACCGACACTGACGTGCTCGGCACCCTGGAATATGGCGCCGACCATCTGGGCGTACCGCTCATCGTCGTCATGGGGCATCAGCGCTGCGGCGCCGTCGCTGCGGCCTGTGATGTGGTGAAGAATGGGACGACCTTCCCGGGTTCCATCGGCCCGATGATTGCGCCCATCGTCAGCGTCGCCCGGACGACGAAGGACGAGCCCGGCGATTTCGTCACCAACACCATCAAGGCAAGCGCCCGCCACACCGCGGCGGCGTTGCCCGGTCGATCCGAAATCGTCGCCGGTCTCGTAAAAGCCGGAAAGGTGAAGATCGTCCCGGCCTATTATGATCTCGACAGTGGCAAGGTGGAATTCCTCACCTGACGGGACCTGACGCCGGACAGGCAGATCTGCGGATGGAGATCTTCTTTCCGGGACAGGAAGCCACTCTCTCATAGCCCAAGAAATCCGGGATGGGCGCCCTGCCCGTCCCGTCAGTCTCAGCCTTTGGCGGCGCGGATCGCTTCCCACACCTTCAGCGGCGTGGCGGGCATGTCGATATGGCGCAGGCCGACGCCGCGCGACAGCGCATCCACCACCGCATTCATCACCGCCGGCCCCGCGCCGATGGTGCCGGCCTCGCCGGCGCCCTTGATGCCCAGCGCGTTGGAGGTCGACGGCACATTGCGGGTCTCGAAGTGGAAGAACGGCATGTCGCCGGCCCGCGGCATGGCATAATCGAGGAAGGACGCGGTGATGAGCTGGCCATCGGCATCATAGACCGTGCGCTCGCCGAGCGCCTGACCAATCCCTTGCGCGATGCCGCCATGGACCTGACCTGCAAGCAGGATCGGGTTCACCGTCACGCCGAAATCATCCACCACCACATAGGAGAGGATGGTGATGACGCCGGTGTCCGGGTCGATCTCGACCTCGCAGATATGGGTGCCGTTGGGATAGGTGGCGCCGTCCTGCTTCACCTCGCCCTCGCCGGTCACCGCCTCCCGGCTGCCGGCGGCCTTCGCCACGGCGTCGAGACCGATGGTGCGATCGGTGCCGATGACCAGCGCCCGGCCAGCGACCAGCTCCACATCCTCGGCCGAGACTTCCAGCTCGTCGGCGGCGATCTGGCGGATCTTGTCGGCCAGCGAGCGCGACGCGACATCGACCGAGGGCAGCCCGATGGGGATGGAGCGCGAGCCGCCGGTGCCGCCACCGGTCCGGACCGCATCGGTGTCGCCCTGGATCACGCGGATGCGGTCATAATCGAGCCCCAGCTTTTCGGCGACCACCTGGGCATAGGCCGTCGCATGGCCCTGCCCGTTGGATTGGGTGCCGATCAGCAGCGTCACGGTGCCGTCGGTGTCGAGATAGAGCTCGGCCCGCTCCGAGCCCGGAAAGGCGCAGATCTCGATATAGGTGGAGAGGCCGATGCCGCGGAACTTGCCGGCCTTGGCGCTTTGCTCGGCGCGGGCCGCAAAGCCCGCCCAGTCCGCCACCTCCTGGGCACGCGCCAGATGGCCGGCGAATTCGCCGGTGTCATAAATGCGGCCCGTCCGGGTGGTGTAGGGCATCTGCTCCGGCCGGATGAAGTTGCGCCGGCGGATCTCGTCCGGCGCCAGCCCCGTCACCGCCGCCGCCTCGTCCACCAGCCGCTCGATGACATAGGCCGCCTCCGGCCGGCCGGCACCGCGATAGGCATCCGTCGGCACGGTGTTGGTGAAGGCGCCGCGGGTGCGGATGAAGAGGGTCGGAATGTCATAGACGCCGGGCAGCATGGTCGGGCCGATATGGGCGATGCCCGGGCCGAACTGGTGCAGATAGGCGCCCATGTTGGTCAGGATATTGGCCCTGAGCGCCAGAAAGCGGCCGTCCTCATCCAGCGCCAGCTCGGCTTCGGCAATGTTGTCGCGGCCCTGCGCATCGGCGACGAAGTGCTCGGCGCGGTCGCCGACCCATTTGACCGGGGCGCCAACGGCGCGGGCGGCAATCATTGCCAGCGGCAGCTCGCGATAGACGAACATCTTGGTGCCGAAGCCGCCGCCCACATCCGGCGTCACCACGCGGATGCTCTCTTCCGGCACCTTCAGGATGTCCCTGGCCAGAATGCGCCGCATGCCGTGGCCGCCCTGGGTGGGGGCCGTCAGGGTGAAGCGGCCGCTGGCAGCGTCGAACTCGGCCACGCAACCGCGCGGCTCCATGTAGTTGGAGACCACCCGGTTGTTGACGAGCTTCACCCGCGCCGTCTTCGCGGCGCCCGCAAACACCGCCTCGGTGGCGGCTTCCTCGCCATGGGTGAAGGAGAAGGCGAGATTGCTGCCCCGCTCCGGCCAGACCAGCGGCGCGTCATCGGCAAGCGCCGCCTCGGCCTCGGTCACGGTCTCCAGCGGCTCATAGTCGATCTCGATCAGCTCGGCCGCGTCCTTGGCCTGCCGCTCGGTCTCGGCGACGATGAAGGCCACGGGCTCGCCGATATGGCGCACCACCGAGCCTTCCAGCAGCGGCCGCGGCGTCGGCTGCACCTTGCTGCCATCCTCCTGCCGGATCAGATAGACGCACGGCAGGTGACCATACTCGGCGATGTCGTCTGGCCCCAGCACCAGCCGCACGCCGGGGGCGGCGCGCGCCGCCTCAAGGCCGGAAATCGTGATGCGGGCGTGCGCCATCACCGAGCGGGCGAGCGCGGCATGTAGCGTGCCCGGCGGCGTCACATCCGCCACATAGCGGCCGTGCCCGGTGATGAAGGCCGGATCTTCCTTGCGCCGCGCGCTGGCGCCAATGCCGAACTTCGGCGGAGTGACCGTCTGGTTCATGAGGAGGCGCCTTTCGCGGGGGCGGAATTGTAAGGGAAGATTAGCAGGCGGGACTACAGGCACGGAAGTGATTTGGGGGCGTCTGCCCCTTGAGCATTTTCAAGCGAAGTGGATACCGGTTCGCGTGAAGAAAATGCGTGAGATCAAAATGCTATCCCCTGACCGGGAGGACCGGCCTCCCGGCCCCTTCAGTTTTTTGTCAGTCGCGGCAGTCGGCGGGGTCGGCGGCGTCCAGGATGCGCAGCTGCACCCGGGGCGTCGCGCCGAAATGGTTGAGCTGCAGGGCGCCGGCCACGTGGACATTGCCGCCGCGGCGACCGAGCAGCAGCTCGCCCACCGGCTCCTCTGCCGCCCGGAAGGCGATCGCCTCCAGCCGCTGATTGTCCGGCGAAACGAAGGTCGCCCGCACATGGCCCTGCCCGACGATGCCGGAATCGGCGATGCGATGGCCGGGCAGCGCGAACAGCGGCTCGGGATGGCCGGCGCCATAGGGCCCGGCCTTCTCGATCAGGGTGACGAGATCGTGCTTCGCCCCGCCCGCCGTCACCACGCTGTCGAGCTTCAGCGCCCGGTTGGCCAGCGCCACCGTCACATCGGCCTCCAGCCGGGTGTCGAGGAACTCCGAGAGCTCCGCCAGCCGGTCCTTCATCACCGTGAGGCCGGCGGCCATGGCGTGGCCACCGCCCTTGAGGAGAAGGCCGGTTTCCGCCGCCGCCCGGATGGCAGCCCCCAGATCGACGCCCGGCACCGAGCGGCCGGAGCCGATGCCGCGGCCGGTCTCGTCAAAGCCGATGGCGATGGCCGGCCGGCGATGGCGCTCCTTCAATCGTGAGGCCACCAGACCGACGATGCCCGGATGCCAGCCCTCGCCGGAGACCACCAGCACCGGCGTCTCGCCCTGAACGGCGACGATGGTTTCCGCTTCCGCCAGCGCCGCCTGTTCGATGGCCTGCCGCTCGCCATTCAGCCGGTCGAGCAGCGCGGCGATGCGTTCGGCTTCCATCCGGTCATCACAGGACAGCAGCCGCGCGCCGAGGCCGGCATCGCCGATGCGCCCGCCGGCATTGATGCGCGGGCCGATGAGGAAGCCCAGATGATAGGCCGATGGCGGCCCGCCCAGCCGCGCCACATCGGACAGCGCCGTCAGGCCGGGATTGTGGCGCAGCTTCATCACCTCCAGCCCCTTCACCACGAAAGCGCGGTTGAGGCCGACAAGCGGCACCACATCACAGACGGTGCCGAGCGCGACGAGATCAAGCAGCGCCAGCAGATCCGGCGGCGGCCGATCCTTGGAGAAAAAATTCTTCTGCCGCAGCAGCCGGCACAGCCCCACGGCGGTCAGATAGGTGACGCCGACGGCGGCCAGATGGCCCTGTCCCGACAGATCATCCTGCCGGTTGGGGTCGACGATCGCTTCCGCCGGCGGCAGGCTTTCCCCGGCCGGATGATGATCGAGGGCGACAATATCGAGCCCGCCTGCCTTCGCGCCGGCGAATGCCTCATGGCTGGTGGCGCCGCAGTCGACGGTGATGATGAGGCGCGCGCCCTGATCACCGAGCCGGCGGATGGCCTCGGCATTGGGGCCATAGCCCTCGGTGATGCGGTCCGGCACATAGACCACCGGCGGCGTGCCGAGGCTGGTGAGAAGCCGGCACAGCACCGAAGCCGAGGTGGCGCCATCCACATCATAATCGGCGAAGATCGCGATCTTCTCGCCGTCGATCACTGCCCGGGCGATGCGCTCGACAGCGCGGTCCATGTCGGTCAGCGTCGACGGGTCCGGCATCAGGGCCCGAAGCGTTGGCTCCAGAAAGTGCGCCGCCTCGTCCACGCCCACGCCGCGCCCGGCCAGCACCCGGGCGATGATTTCCGGAAGGCCATGACGCTGGGCGATCGCCAGCGCCGTCTGGGCGGTGGCGCCGGCCACCCGCGGCAGCCAGATGCGGCCGCTCGCCGAGCGGACGACGCCAAGGAACGGACGATCGGGAGTATCGGACAGCGGGATCATCATCAGGGTGTGGGTGAGAAGCGCGGCAGAATTGCGGACCCTCGGGACAGAGCGGGAGGATTTCATAGGCAGGACCGATGATCGGTCTTGCCTATGAAAAACATATATCGGCAGCACCTATCCCGGGCGCCCCCAGCGACAGACGGCACCGATGGACAGGCCGGACGACCGGAGCCCCCGATCCTCCGGCCTGTCAGCCTCAGGCGGCCGGCTTCAGCAGCGCGGTCTCGTCGGCGAAGGCCTTGGCCACCGCCGGGCGGGCATGCATGCGGCCGAGATAGGCGGTGAGGACGGGATAGCCGGAGATGTCGATGGCCAGCGGCTTGGTCCAGCTCAGCACCGTCGTCAGATAGGCGTCGGCGATGGTGAAATGGTCGGCGGCCACGAACTCCCGTCCGGCCAGATGGGTTTCCAGCAGCGCCAGGCGCGACGGAAGACAGGCGCGGGCGAACTCCTTGGCGCCCTCATTGGCCATCGGGCTGAACAGCGGCGTGAACACCGTCTTGTGCAGCTCCGTGCCGGCAAAGCTCAGCCAGCGCAGGATGGCATAGCGCTCCGCCGGGGTGTCGCCACCCAGATGCGCCGCGGGAAACTGGTCGGCAATGCACGTGAGCACCGCCGGGTTCTCGCACAGCATGGCGCCATCGTCGGTCTTCAGGGTCGGCACCATGCCGCCGGGATTGACCGCGCGGAAGTCCGTCCCGTCGGCCACCAGCGTCTTGCTGCGCAGGTTCACCTGCCGGAAGGTCACCTTGTCGCCGGCCCCCGCCTCATAAAGGCAGATGCGGCTGGCCAGCGAGCAGGCGAAGGGCGCGAAAAATAGGTCCATGGCGAGCATCCCATGAGGAAAGCGATTCCGGAGCGCCCCTTATAGCAGGCCGGAAACCGGGACAGGGGGCGAGATAGTGAATAGGTAGCGCCGATTAATCGGAGTTTCCTATTCATTCAGCTCGGCGGAGTGGGTCGGGAATGCCTATGGATCTCTGCGCCGTGCCAGTCCATTCGGGGGCGTCTACCCCCGATCCCTCGCCCCTAGAGACCGGGGTCTCCCGGACCCGTTCCCTTTTTCAATCCGCCATTGCCCTGGAGGGGCGGGCGAGCACGCCGCCGGTGACGGGCTGTTCCACGCCGGTGGTGCCCGGGAAGGTCAGCGGCAGGCCGTCCAGCGCCCGCACGGCCAGATAGCCGAAGGCCTGGGCCTCAAGCGCGGCCGCCGACCAGCCGATGGCGTCGGCCGTCTTCACCTCGGCCTTGAGGCGGCGGGCAAGCAGGGTCATCAGGGTCGGGTTGCGGGCGCCGCCGCCGGCGACGATCCACAGCCCCGGCGCCTCGGGCAGGAAACGCGCGCCCAGCGCCACCGCCCCGACGGTGAAGGCGGCCAGCGTGGCCGCCCCGTCATTGGTGGTCAGCCGGTCGACGGCTGCCCGCGAGAAGGCGTTGCGGTCGAGGGACTTCGGCGGCGGGCGATCGAAATATTCATGCTCCAGCAGCCCCTGCAGGGCCGGAATGTCGATGCGGCCGGCGCCGGAGAAGTGGCCGTCGGTGTCCATGGTCAGCCCGGTGCGGGCACGGATGAAATCATCCAGCAGCGCATTGCCGGGGCCGGTATCGAAGGCGATCAGGCGGCCATCCCGGCCGATCCAGGTGGCGTTGCCGACGCCGCCGAGATTGAGCACGCCGAGGGGCAGCGGCAGGTGGGCGGCCTCCGCCAGCGCCCGGTGGAACACCGGCACCAGCGGCGCGCCCTCGCCGCCCTCTGCCATGTCGCGGGCGCGAAAATCATGCACCACCGGCAGGGAGAGACAGTCGGCCAGCCCCTGCCCGTCGCCGATCTGGATGGTCAGGCCGATCTCCGGCCGGTGCAGCACGGTCTGGCCGTGGAAGCCGACGACGTCGATGCTGTCGCGCGCGATGCCGTGGCTGGCGAGAAAGGCGTTCACCGCCTGCCCGTGCCGGCGGGTGATGACACCTTCCGCTTCGGCCAGCGCCGGCGGACGGGCGGTGCGGTCGGTCAGGTCGCGGGCGGCGTCCAGGGCGCGGTGCAGCACGGCGCGGTCTTCGGCGGCATAGGGAAAGGCGCCGGCCGGACCCGGACGCACGACGCCGCGGCCATCGGTTTCCACCAGGGCGACATCGACGCCATCAAGCGAGGTGCCGCTCATCAGGCCGATGGCGCGACGCACCGGAGCAACGCTGTCGGCTGTCGTCATCATCTCTGCTCTGCCCCCCGTGAAATTCTGTTGCGCTTCCGTTATGAGGAGGCCGCACGGGCAATGACAAGCCGCCCATGGCCGCATCCGGCGGTCCGGGCGGGCTTTGCCCGCTGTCCACAGGGACCGATCGCCAATCCGGGCGGCCGGTCCGACGGTCCGAAGGAACCCGCCTTGCGATGACGAGCCTCAAATCCGACTTCCTGCGCGTCCTCACGAGCCGCGGCTACATCCATCAGTGCTCCGATCTGGAGAGCCTGGATGAGCGGCTCGCGCGGGAGATCGTGACCGCCTATATCGGCTTTGATGCCACCGGCCCCAGCCTGCATGTGGGCCACATGATGGGCATCATGATGCTGCGCCGCCTGCAGCAGGCCGGCCACAAGCCGATCGTGCTGATGGGCGGCGGCACCACCCGGGTGGGCGATCCCTCCGGCAAGGACGAGGCGCGCCAGCTCCTCACCGACGAGACGATCGCCGCCAACATGGCGTCGATCAAGAAGAGCTTTGCCAATTTCCTCACCTTCGGCGACGGCCCCACCGACGCCATCATGGTGAACAATGCCGACTGGCTGGATACCCTCGCCTACATCCCGTTCCTGCGCGATGTCGGCCGGCATTTCTCGGTCAACCGCATGCTGAGCTTCGATTCCGTGAAGATGCGGCTGGAGCGCGAGCAGCCGCTGTCCTTCCTGGAATTCAACTACATGATCCTCCAGGCCTATGACTTCCTGGAGCTGTCGCGCCGCCATGGCTGCCGCCTCCAGATGGGCGGCTCCGACCAGTGGGGCAACATCGTCAACGGCATGGAACTCGGCCGCCGCATCGACGACCGCGAGCTCTACGCCCTCACCTGCCCGCTGATCACCACAGCGTCGGGCGCCAAGATGGGCAAGACCGCCGCCGGCGCCGTCTGGCTCAATCCGGGCATGCTGTCGCCGTGGGACTACTGGCAGTTCTGGCGCAACACCGCGGATGCCGATGTGGTGCGCTTCCTGAAGCTCTTCACCGATCTGCCGCTGGACGAGATCGAGCGCCTCGGCGCGCTTGAGGGCTCGGAAATCAACGAGGCCAAGAAGATCCTCGCCACCGAGACCACCGCCATGCTGCATGGCCGGGCGGCTGCCGAGGAAGCCGCCGAGACCGCCCGCCGCACCTTCGAGGAAGGCGCGCTCGCCGAGAGCCTGCCGACCGTCGAAGTGCCGGCGGCCGAGTTCGACGCCGGCCTCGGCGTGCTCGCCGCCTTCGTCAAGGCTGGCCTTGCCGCCTCCAACGGCGAGGCCCGCCGGGCGATCGCCGGCGGCGGCCTGAAGCTCAACGACGAGACGGTGACCGCCGACCGCACCACGATCACCCGGGCCGACCTGACGGCCTCCGGCGTGGTCAAGCTGTCGCTGGGCCGCAAGAAGCATGTGCTGATCCGTCCGGTGTAATACCAAAGATGACTGAAAGGGACTCTTTGGTATTCCGATGCAGATTTCCCATGCTATTGGTGCGTATGGGAAATCTGTAGATCTTCAGGCGCACGGTGCGGTCAGCACTTCGTGCGTCTGGTATAATGGCCAACTTTCCAGCCGGCGGCCCGTCCGCCGGCTGGACGCCATCAGAGTTCAGGTCCGCAAGGCTGTTTTCCTTGGGCGGACTTTTCCGCCTCAGCGATCCGGCACCAGAAATTCCTGGCCGGGATAGATGAGATCGGGATCCAGGATGTGGTTCCGGTTGGCCTGATAGATCGTGGTGTAGCGCTCGCCGGCGCCATAGAACTGCCGGCTGAACTTCCAGAGATTGTCGCCCTTCTGCACGATGATACGGCGCATGCCCTCCGGCGTTGCCGGCTGGGCCGGGGCGGACGTGTCCGCACTGGCGACCGTCGGGGCATAGGCGTAGCTCACCTCGGAACGCGCGGTGACGCCGCCATCGGCGCCGAGCTGGTCGACGCGCACGGCATGATCCCCCGCCGTCAGGGCCATCGGCGTCTTCAGGGCGAAGCTGCCATCGGCTCCCGCCGTCACGCTGCCGATGAGCGCATCATCCACATAGATCCGCAGCACCTGCCCCGCCGCCGCCTTGCCGGACACCGAGACACTGCCCGGATCCGCTTCCACGGCGCGGATGAGCACGGTGGCGCCCTCCAGCGCATCGTCCGGCTGCTGCAACACCCGGGTCGGCGCTTCCGGATCGGCCAGCGCCACCACGGGCTGCTGGTCGCGATCGGCGGAAATGATCACCGTGACGTGCTCGTCGGACAGCAGCTCCGTGCCATCGGCGGCGCGGGCCTTCAGGGTCAGGTCATGATCGCCGGGCAGCATCGACGTGGTGCTGGCGATGGCAAAACCGCCCTCGGCATTGGTGGGCTCGCTGTCGGCCGCGGCGCCATCAATCATGAGGGTGACGGTAACCGACGGATCGGCCCGGCCGGCAATCACATAGGCGCCGTCGGGCTCCACCCGCACCACATCAAAGCTCGGCTTCGTCTTCAGCATGGCCTCGGCCGGCGCCGGCGGCACGGCCGGCGGAGCGGCAGGGGGCGCGGGTTCGGCCGGGGCCATGGCTGACGGGCCGGGCGACGGCGGCACGGCCACCCTCTCCCAGGGGCGAAAACCCACCGCCAGACCGATGGCGATCGCAAACGGAAGGGAGAGGACAATTGAATCCTGATAACGGAATCCCATCGCGGTGCGAACCTGCCTGCTTGCTGCGTCTGGCCGGGCCTCGCCTTTCGGAAGAACGGACCCCGGCCCTCTGATGATCCGACCGAGTATCGCGCGGAATTTCCTAACAGTTCGGCAACGACCGGTCGCTTGACGCCGGCCGTCCGCACGCCCGCACAGCGGGTCTCGCCTGCCGGATCCAGCCGGTTGCTTGTGCTGCCTACGCGCTTTCCCTCATCACGCGGTTGAACCCGGCGGCGATCCGGTCCAGAAAACGCCCACGCTCTGCCGGTGTGCCCCCCTGAATCGCCGGCGGAATCCCTCGCCCTTTCGCCCGTCCGTCCAGCCGCGCCGCCCGATCCGGGGCAGCGCTGGCGGATCCGGGCGCATCCCCGTTTCCTGCTGCCCTCAAGGGAGTGCCCCCGATGGACGTGCGCGCCGCTGTCGCCTTCGAGGCGAAGAAGCCTCTCGAAATCACCACCGTCCAGCTGGAAGGCCCGAAGGCCTTCGAGGTTCTCGTCGAGATCAAGGCGACGGGCGTGTGCCATACCGACGCCTACACCCTCTCGGGTCTCGACTCCGAAGGCATCTTCCCGTGCATCCTCGGCCATGAGGGCGCGGGCGTTGTGGTCGATGTCGGTCCCGGCGTCACCTCGGTGAAGAAGGGCGATCATGTGATCCCGCTCTACACCCCCGAGTGCCGCTCCTGCGAATACTGCCTGTCCCAGAAGACCAATCTCTGCATCACGCTCCGCGCCACCCAGGGCAAGGGCGTGATGCCCGATGGCACCTCGCGCTTCCGCTGTGAAGGCCGCGACGTGTTCCATTATATGGGCACCTCCACCTTCGCCAATTACACGGTGCTGCCGGAAATCGCGGTTGCCAAGATCCGCGAAGACGCGCCCTTCGAGAAGGTGTGCTATATCGGCTGCGGCGTGACCACGGGCATCGGTGCCGTCATCAACACGGCCAAGGCGGAAGTCGGCTGCCGCGCCATCGTGTTCGGCCTCGGCGGCATCGGCCTCAACGTCATCCAGGGCCTGCGCATGATCGGGGCCGACCAGATCGTCGGCGTCGACATCAACAACGACAAGAAGGCGTGGGGCGAGCGCTTCGGCATGACCCACTTCGTCAATCCGCTTGAAGTGGAAGGCGATCTCGTCCCCTATCTGGTCAACCTGACCAAGGGCGGCGCCGACTACACCTTCGACTGCACCGGCAACGTGCAGGTGATGCGGCAGGCGCTGGAAGCCTGCCATCGCGGCTGGGGCGAAAGCGTCATCATCGGCGTGGCGCCCTCGGGCACCGAGATCTCCACCCGTCCGTTCCAGCTCGTCACCGGCCGCACCTGGAAGGGCACGGCCTTCGGCGGCGCCCGCGGCCGCACCGACGTGCCGAAGATCGTCGACTGGTACATGGACGGCAAGATCGAGATCGACCCGATGATCACCCATGTGATGCCGCTGGAGAAGATCAACGAGGCCTTCGACCTCATGCACCATGGCGAGTCCATCCGCTCGGTGGTGACTTTCTGAAACCAGCCGGCGCGGCGGCATCGGGCCGCCTGCCTGATCCGATCTGACGGCCGGGCGGCCTCCGCCCGGCCTTTCCCCATTCCGGAGGACCCGCATGCGCACGCTCGAAACCCTCGAAACCCATGCCTCCTTCGGGGGCACACAGGGCGTCTATCGCCATCGCTCCGAAGTCACCGGCACGGACATGACCTTCGCCGTGTTCGTGCCGCCCCAGGCGGCGCACGGCCCCTGCCCGGTCGTCACCTATCTGTCCGGCCTCACCTGCACTCCTGCCAATGTCATGGAAAAGGGCGAGTACCGGAAGGCCGCCGCCGAGCTCGGTCTCATCGTCGTCTGCCCGGACACCTCGCCGCGGGGCGCCGATGTGGCCGATGATGCGGCCTATGATCTGGGTCAGGGCGCGGGCTTCTATGTAGATGCCACCGAGGCGCCCTTTGCGCCGCATTTCCGCATGGAAAGCTACATCACCTCGGAACTGCCGTCGGTGATTGCGGAACATTTCCCGGTCGATTTCAGCCGCGCCGGCCTGTTCGGCCACTCCATGGGCGGCCATGGCGCGCTGACGCTGGCGCTGAAGAATCCGGGGATCTGGCGTTCGGTCTCGGCCTTTGCGCCCATCGTGGCACCGGCCGTGGTGCCGTGGGGCGTCAAGGCCTTCACCGCCTATCTCGGCGCGGCGCCGGGGCTGTGGCGGCGCCATGATGCCGTGGCGCTGATTGCCGACGGCCATCGCGTCGACGATCTGCTCGTCGACATCGGCACGGCCGATCCCTTCCTGGAGCGCGAGCTGCGGCCGGAGCTGCTGGAAACCGCGTGCGCGGCCGCCGGCATTCCGCTGACGCTGAACCGCCGCGCCGGCTACGACCATTCCTATTATTTCATCTCGACCTTCATGGCCGAGCATCTGGCCTGGCACGCTGCCCGCCTGACGGCGTGACCTCTTCCAGACAAAAGACTGGCGGGTCCGGGAGGCTGGTCCTCCCGGACGGGGGATCGGGGGCAGTCGCCCCCGAATGAGGCCGGATCAAACCAGACGCACGAGGTGCTGACCGCACCGTGCGCCTGAAGATCAGCGGATTCCTCATCTGCTCCAAGGGCATGAGAAATTCGCATCGGAATACCAAAGATCCTCTTTGAGGCTCCTTGGTATCACGCCGCGAGCGGCGGCTGGCAGACATCCACCCATTCGGCATTGACGAGGGCGGCCATGCGCTCGGTGCCGATGCGCACGGCGGTGTGCACATCGCCGGCGGCCGGCACCACCTCGTCGAAGGCCTTCAGCGACACATCGCAATAGACCGGCAGATCGGTGGCAAGCCCGAACGGGCAGACGCCGCCGACGGGATGGCCGGTGAGCGCCACCACCTCGTCAGCGCCGAGCATCTTCGGCTTGCCGCCGAAGGTGTCCTTGAGCTTGCGATTGTCGAGGCGGGCATCGCCCCGGGCGACCACCAGCACGACCCGATCGGCGACCCGCAGCGACAGGGTCTTGGCGATGCGGCCGGGCTCGACGCCATGGGCCTCGGCCGCCAGCGCGACAGTGGCGGTGGAGGTTTCCAGCTCGATCACGGCAATATCGGGCGCCTTCTCGGCAAAGAAAGCGCGAACGGACTCCAGACTCACGGGTGTCAAGGCTCCTCATCGGCGGGACACCCGCGCGGACGCCGGGGGCCCGGAAATCAGCGGCTTTCCGCACACCCCCAAAGGCGGAGGAAATTCGCATCCAACCGGCAAGGCGCAATGAGGCGCGGTGCCATCGAACGACCCCCGTCACGACCAGCAGGCCGCCCGCCCGGCGCGCGGGCACCGGACGTGCGTCGGTCAGGCGGGCTCAGGGACAGGGCTTCCAGCGTCCGTTTTCCGTCCGGTAAAGGCCCGTGGACGCATCATAGGACGGGTGCTTGCGGGCGCAGGCGTCCATGTCGGACGGCTGGGCCGAGGCCGGCACCCGGGCGCCCATCTGCTGCATCTGCTCGCTGGCGGGCACATTCCACGGCACGGCCTTCTGGCCGGGGGGCAGCAGATAATTGATGCCGTTGCCGTTGGGAGCCGTCTGGGAGAACTGGCCGAGGCGGGGCGGACGCTCGCCAGAGGCACTCCACGCCCCGTCCGCACGGGCCACGCCTGCCCCCAGGGCTGGCGCGAAGGCCAGGGCCAGCAAAAGGGCGCGGGCACTGCGTGTCGGCATCAGGATCGAATGCGGCATGGGCCACCGGTCTCCGTGTCTGGTCATGCACAAATCCACCGCGAGAAAGCGGCGATTCTACGCCGCCGGAGAGGATACCGGCCCGCCCCGGCCGCGACAACGGACGGACGCGCCGGTTTTTCTCTTCGTCGGACACCATCCACAATGTCCCGCGATCCACAATGTCCCGCGCGGGACTCGTCATGCCGATCAAGCTATGCTAGGTGCAGCGCCGATGGAAGAGGCCCGGTGACAGGCCCCTTTCCGGATGCCGGCTTAGCACAGCGGTAGTGCAGCGGTTTTGTAAACCGAAGGTCGGGGGTTCGATCCCCTCAGCCGGCACCAGCCTGCCCGTCCATTCATCCCGGCCCTCTGCGTCCGCCTGCCTCAGGGGTCCTTGCCGGCTCACGCGCCGGGAGCGGTGTGTTCCGCGCGGGGTTTTGCCGCTGGCCGAGGCCTGCTTTCCTGGATTAAGACCCGATCCGGTGACGCGCACGACCAGGGAGCAGCCATGACTCGCGATGCACAGAAGGAACGCTTCCTTGCGGTTCTGGCGGAGCTGGGTGGTTCCGCCGGCAACGGGCGTCTGCGCGAGGGGCTGGGCTGGGCGGAGGCCACCTATGCGGCGGTGAAGGCGGCGCTGGTGGAGGACGGCCGGATCGTGCCCGGGCGCGGACGCGGCGGCTCGGTGGCCCTGGCCGAAGGGCACGCGCCCGACGGACCGATGCCCCCGTCGGCCCCGGTCCCGGCGGCGGGTCCCGCTGCCCACCTGCAGGCGCCGGCCGCCGGGGCCCCGCCCGCCCGCACCCGCGGCCGCAGGGCGGCAAAGGCGGAGACGGAGGCGGCAAAGGGCGGCGATCTCGGCTTCGAGACCGAGCTGTTCAAGGCTGCCGACAAGCTGCGCGGCAACATGGAGCCGTCGGATTACAAGCATGTCGCCCTCGGCCTGATCTTCCTCAAGCACATCTCCGACACCTTCGAGGCCCACCGGGCGGAGCTTCTGGCCACCGAGCCGGAAGACGCCGAAGACCGCGACGCCTATGCGGAAAAGAACGTGTTCTGGGTGCCGCCGCTGGCGCGCTGGTCGCATCTTCAGGCCAGCGCCCGGCAGATCACCATCGGCCGGCTGATCGACGAGGCGATGATCGCCATCGAGAAGGACAATCCGGTCCTGAAGGGGGTTCTGCCCAAGGACTATGCCCGCCCGGCCCTCAATGCGGTGATGCTGGGAGAGCTCATCGACCTGATTTCCGGCATCGACCTGGAGCAGAAAAAGAACGCGGCGCGGGATGTGCTCGGCCGGGTCTATGAATATTTCCTCGGCCAGTTTGCCGGGTCCGAGGGCAAGCGCGGCGGCGAGTTCTATACACCGCGCTCGGTGGTGCGGGTGATGGTGGAGATGATCGAGCCCTTTGGCGGCCGGGTCTATGATCCCTGCTGCGGCTCCGGCGGCATGTTTGTCCAGTCCGAGCGCTTCATGGAAGATCATGGCGGCCGGGTCGGCGATATTGCCGTCTATGGGCAGGAGAGCAACTATACAACCTGGCGCCTGTGCCGGATGAACCTGGCAGTGCGCGGCATTGATGCGGATATCCAGTGGAACAGCGATGGCAGCTTCCACAAAGACGCCCTGCCGGACCTGAAGGCGCATTTCATCCTTGCCAACCCGCCCTTCAATATTTCCGACTGGGGCGGCGAGCGGCTGCGGGAAGATCCGCGCTGGGCCTATGGCCTGCCGCCGTCGGGCAACGCCAACTTTGCCTGGGTGCAGCACATCGTCCACCATCTGGCGCCCACGGGCGTGGCCGGGGTCGTGCTGGCCAATGGCTCCATGTCGTCCACCCAGAGCGGCGAAGGCGATATCCGCCGGGCGCTGGTGGAAGGCGTCGGTGGCGCGCCGGGGGTGGTCGACTGCATGGTGGCCCTGCCGGGCCAGCTCTTCTATTCCACGCAGATTCCGGCCTGCCTGTGGTTCCTCGCCCGCGACCGCTCCAATGGCACGGCCGGCCGCGGCAAGCTGCGCGACCGGCGCGACGAGGTGCTGTTCATCGACGCCCGCAAGCTCGGCCACATGGTGGACCGCACCCGGCGCGAGCTGTCGGACGACGAGATCGCCCGCATCGCCGACACCTACCATGCCTGGCGCGGTGAAGGCGGCGCCTATGCCGATGTGCCCGGCTTCTGCAAGGCCGCTACCCTGGAAGAGATCCGCAGCCATGGCCACGTGCTGACCCCGGGCCGCTATGTCGGCGCCGAGGAAGCGGAGGCCGACGACGTGCCCTTCACCGAGCGCTTTGCCAAACTACGTTCGGAGCTAGACACTCAACTTGCACAGTCCGCCGTACTCAGTGCGGAGATATCCAATCTTCTAGCGAGACTTGCGTCATGACTCTGTGCTGGCGAAGGGTGACTCTGGAGCAAGTGGCAGCCGAAATAACGGTTGGGTACGTCGGCCCTATGGCGGACGAGTACACGCATAGCGGTGTGCCATTTTTGCGATCTCTAAATATTGAACCCTTTACTATAAATTTTGAAAATTTAAAATATATTTCTCATAAATTTCACAATAAAATCAAGAAATCATCGCTTTATCCTGGTGATGTGGTCATCGTCAGAACGGGAAAACCCGGATCTTGTACCGTTGTTCCTGAGTGGATGACCGAATCAAATTGCTCTGACGTCGTGATAGTTCGTGTCGGCCCTGAAATTAGGGCAGAATATTTGTCGTTTATTATAAATTATACAGCAAGAAAATACATCTATGCCCACACGGTTGGAGCCGTACAGCAGCATTTTAATGTCGGTGCTGCACGGAAAATTAAATTCGATCTTCCATCAATCCTTGAACAGGACCGAATATTATCTGTTCTAGGTACGCTGAACAAGAAAATCGAGCTGAACCGGCAGATGAACGAGACGCTGGAAGCGACGGCGCGGGCGCTGTTCCGGGACTGGTTCGTCGATTTCGGCCCCACCCGCGCAAAGATGGAGGGCCGCGCGCCCTATCTCGCGCCGGAAATCTGGGATCTGTTTCCGGATCGGCTGGATGACGCCGGGTTGCCGGAGGGGTGGAGCATCGCTGATGTTGAGAAAGAGTTCTACATCACCATGGGGCAATCGCCCCCAGGTGATACGTACAATGATGAAAATCAAGGGCTACCATTCTTTCAGGGAAAGACAGATTTTGGTTTTCGGTACCCCGAAAATAGAAAATACTGCACCCACCCTGTTCGCGTAGCTCAAGCGAAGGACGCCCTAATCAGTGTCAGGGCTCCTGTTGGAGATATTAATTTGGCCTTGGATGTATGCTGCATCGGCCGAGGTTTAGCTGCCGTGCGACACAAAACTGAAGCCACAAGTTATGGCTTTTATGCCCTCTTAAGCATACAGTCAGAATTAAGAAAATTTGAAAATACGGGAACGGTATTTGGGGCAATCACAAAATCTCAGTTTAATAAAATTAATATATTATCGCCATCGAAGGATTTAATCTATATTTTTCAGCATATTGTAAATCCAGTTGATGATAAAATTAAGAATAATACTTTGGAATCCCGCACCCTCGCCGCCACCCGCGATCTGCTGCTGCCGAAGCTGATGTCGGGGGAAATCCGGGTCGGCGAGGCGGCGGAGAGTGTGGCTGGGGTGACATGAGCGCCGCTGCTCCGCCACCACCGGAAATCTGCGGGCCATCCCTTCCGCGGGCTCTGGAGGTTGTGCTTTGATGCGGACCTGATTTTACCGGAGACTCGCTGATGGCCCCTCTGTCCGAATCCGCCCTTGAGGAGGCGGTGCTCGACCGGCTGGCGGGGCTTGGCTATGTCCGGGCGCGGGATGCCGAGATCGGGCCGGATGGCAGCGCGCCGGAGCGCGAGGCCTATGGTGATACCCTGCTGGCCGGCCGTCTCGCCGCGGCCATCGCCCGGCTGAACCCGCACATTCCCGAGGAGGCCCGCGGCGATGCCCTGCGCAAGGTGCTGGCCAGCGAGCGCCCCACCCTGGTGGAGGAAAACCGCCGCCTGCACCGGATGATCGTCGAGGGCGTGCCGGTGGAATATTATGCCGTCGACGGCACCATCCGCGGTGACCGGGTGCGGCTCGTCGATTTCGATCTGCCGGCGGCCAATGACTGGCTGGTGACGAACCAGTTCACCGTTGTGGAGCATGGCAGCCGCCGCCGCGCCGATGTGGTGGTGTTCGTCAACGGCCTGCCCCTCGGCGTGCTGGAGCTGAAGGCTCCGGGCTCTGAGACGGCCACCATCTCCGGCGCCTTCAACCAGCTCCAGACCTACCGGCGCGAAATTCCGGCGCTGTTTCGCACCAATGCCGTGCTGGTCATTTCCGATGGCCTCTTTGCCCGGGTCGGCTCGCTGACGGCGGTTCAGGAGCGCTTCATGCACTGGCGCGCAGAGGGCGCCTCCGGGGCGGCCCGGGGGCTGGAACTGTTCCCCCTGCTCGATGGCGTGTTCGAGCAGCGGACGCTGCTGGATCTGGTGCGCTACTATACCGTGTTCGGCGAGACCGGCTCCGGCATCGCCAAGATCATCGCCGGCTACCATCAGGTGCATGCGGTGCGCCGGGCCGTCGTCTCCACCCTGCGGGCGCTGGCCCTCAACAGCGCTTCCGATGTGACCGGCATGGCCGAGGAGCCCGCCAGCTTCGGCCTGCCCGGGGTGGCCGGCTACCCTCCCGGCGACCGGCGCATCGGCGTCATCTGGCACACCCAGGGCTCGGGCAAGAGCCTGCTGATGGCCTTCTATGCCGGCCAGCTGGTGCACCATCCGCGGATGGAAAACCCCACCCTCGTCGTCGTCACCGACCGCAACGATCTCGACGACCAGCTCTTTTCCACCTTCTCCCTCTGCCGCGACCTGATCGGCCAGACGCCGGTGCAGGCCACCAGCCGGGAGCATCTGCAGGCCGCCCTCACCCGTGCCTCCGGCGGCGTCATCTTCACCACCATCCAGAAATTCGCGCCGCCTGCCGGCGCGACCGCCTATCCGCTGCTCTCGGAGCGGCGCAACATCGTGGTGATCGCCGACGAGGCCCACCGCTCGCAATATGGCCTTGCCGCCAAGGTGGCGCCGGATAGCGGCCAGCTGTCCTATGGCTTTGCCAAATATTTGCGCGATGCCCTGCCCAATGCCTCCTTCATCGGCTTCACGGGAACGCCGATCGAAAAGGAAGACCGCAGCACACCCGCGCTCTTCGGCGACTATATCGATATCTACGACATCAGCCGCGCCGTGGAAGATGGCGCGACGGTGCCGATCTATTATGAGAGCCGGCTCGCCCGCATCTCCCTGCCGGAGGACATGAAGCCGAAGGTGGATGCCGACATCGAGGAGCTGACCGAGGACGAGGAGGCTGACGCGCAGGAGCGGCTGAAGCGGCGCTGGGCCACCGTGGAAGCGCTCGCCGGCTCCGAGCAGCGCCTCGCCCTGGTGGCGGCCGATCTCGTGCGGCATTTCGAGGCGCGCATGGCCGCCCTGGATGGCAAGGCCATGGTCGTGTGCATGAGCCGGCGCATCTGCGTGGCGCTCTATCGCCATCTGGTGGCGCTGCGGCCCGCCTGGCACAGCGACGATGACAGCGCCGGCGTGGTCAAGGTCGTGATGACCGGCTCCGCGGCCGATCCCGAGGACTGGCAGCCCCATATCGGCGGCAAGGCCCGGCGTGATCTGCTCGCCCGCCGGGTCAAGGATCCCACCGATCCGCTGAAGCTGGTTCTGGTGCGCGACATGTGGCTGACCGGCTTCGATGCCCCGGCCATGCACACCATGTATATCGACAAGCCCATGAAAGGCCATGGCCTCATGCAGGCCATCGCCCGGGTCAACCGGGTGTTCCGCGACAAGCCGGCCGGCCTCGTCGTCGATTATATCGGCGTCGCCCAGAACCTGAAGACCGCTCTTGGCCAGTACTCCAATGCCGACCGGCAGGAAACCGGCATCGACGAAGCCGAGGCCATTGCGGTTCTTCTGGAGAAATATGAGATTGTCGTGGCCATGTTCCATGGCTTCGACTATCGAAGCTGGCGCTCGGGCACGGCGGACCGGCCCTTTCTGGTGCTGGCCGAGGCGATGGAGTGGATCCTCGCGCACCAGCATGCCGCCGCGGCGCGGGAGACGACCGAGGAGGCGCAGAAGCGCGAACGCCGGCGCTTTCAGGATGCGGTGCTGGCGCTCTCCCGGGCCTTCGCCCTGGCCGCCGCCACCGATCAGGCGCGCGCGATCCGGGAGGATGTCGGCTTCTTCCAGGCGGTGCGCGCCGCCCTCGTCAAGACCGCCACCCCTGCCGGCGTCTCCGGCGCCGACCGCGCCTTCGCCATCCAGCAGATCCTCGACCGGGCCGTGGTCTCGACGGAGATCGTCGACATTCTCCGGGTCGCCGGCATCACCACACCCGATATTTCCATCCTGTCCGACGAGTTCCTCGCCGAAGTACAGCAGATGGAAAAGAAGAACCTGGCGCTGGAAGCCCTGCGCAAGCTGATGAACGACGAGATCCGCTCGCGCAGCCGCACCCACATTGTGGAAAGCAGGCGTTTTTCCGAGCGGCTCGAAGCCGCTATCGCCCGCTATCACACCAACGCCATCAGCACGGTGGAGGTGTTGCAGGAGCTGATCGAGATGGCGCGCGACATGCGCGCCGCCCGTCTGCGCGGACAGGAACAGGGACTGTCGGAAGACGAAATCGCCTTCTATGACGCGTTGGCCGAAAATCAGAGTGCGGTGGAGATGATGGGCAATGCCTCTCTCCAGATCATCGCCCACGAGCTTCTGGTGAAGCTCAAGGCGAAGGTCACCGTGGACTGGTCGCACCGGGAGAGCGCCCGGGCGGGCATGCGCCTGCTGGTCAAGCGCATCCTGCGCAAGCATGGCTATCCGCCAGACCTCCAGAGCGCCGCCGTGCGGGAAGTCATCAGCCAGGCCGAACGGCTGGCGACCTCCTGGGCGGCGTGACAGAACATCCGCGCCACTCCGCCGGCCAGCCCCAAGAGGCCCCAAAATAGCGGCGCCCTCCCGCGCTTGACGGGATGACGGAGTGTGGGCCACCGGGCTGGAGACGTGCTTTTTCTTCAGCTCCGGTGTCATGCCAGATGCGCGACGTGTGAATCGCATGGTGCGCGTGAAAGGCGGTAGCCTATCGTCTTCTTGCCATCATAAAACCTGACCGGTGACCAGACGCACCACTTCCTCGGACAGAGACTCGAACTATTTGACAAATTCTGCCTTGATGGCCGAAACATATTTGAGCGTGCTGGCCTCACAATTCCGGGAAACCCGCATAGCCCGCCGCAACATGAGTGTGCGCGTGAGCCGGGCGAAGCTCCGCGGACCCCGCCGGAAACGGGGACCTTCCGGCTTCGGAAATATCCCATGTGCTCACACGCATATTTGTCCGGGTGGATCAGATCCCCTTTGGGCATCAATGAGAATCGGCATGCGAGGCGGCCCCGATCATGGCACTCTGACTGCCGTGGTGGCGGGCCCCTGACGTCGGGCTGTCATCCGGACGGTATTATGAGTGCGTTCAAGTGGCGTTCCGGGATCCGCCGGAGCGGGGTCTGTGGTGCTGGTGTGCGGTGTGTCGGAGATGCGGGGAGCGGCCGGCTGGCCCTTCCCGGATAAGCCGGCCGCAGGTCGCGTTCTGGAGCTGTCCCCGCCGGCCGGAATCCGCGGGGGCGCCCGGAGACAGGATCTGAGCATGCGGCGACATCTGGGCCTTCGGCTACTGGCAACCACGACGGCGCTCTGTGCCCCGGCCCTCGCATTCGCCCAGCAGGCCCTGCCCGCACCGAAGCCCACGGCCGATGCCGAATATCGCGCCAACTGGGGCCTCGGCGCCATCAATGCGCTGACCGCCTATCAGATGGGCCTGACCGGCAAGGGCGTGACCGTCGCCGTGATCGACAGCGGTCTGGATGTCCGTCATCCCGAATTCACCGGCCGCGTCTCGGCGGATGCCCTCAATCTCGGCGACGACCAGTCTCTGTCCAATGTCATGCCGACAATCGGGGAGGATGGCGAGATCGCCGGCCATGGCACCCATGTGGCCGGCATCATCGGCGCCGCCCGCAATGGCGTGGGCATGCAGGGCGTCGCCTACAATTCCACGATCCTGCCCATCCGCGCCGTCGGCATCGAGCCGATCGTGCCCGATACGGACCCCACCAATACCGCAATCCGCTATGCTGCCGAGGCCGGCGCCAAGGTGATCAATGGCAGCTATGGCCCGCCCACCCTCGGCATGCTGCTCACCGACGCCGACGGCCAGCCGGTCATCATTGATGGCAACTATGTCATCCAGCCGAACTACACCGTCCTGCAATATCAGCCGCTTTATGACAGTGTCGAAAATCTCATCGACACCCATGATGCCCTGAAGGAAGCCGCCGACAAGGATGTCGTGCTCGTATTTTCCGCGGGCAATGAATATGCCGAACAGCCGATTGCCTCATCGATCCCCGATGGCAACGGCATGCTGCCGCTCATCACGCCGGAAAATCTGCAGAGCGGCGCGCTGCGCATCATCTCCAATGCCGGCGCCGAAGGCTTCGACATCGACGACGAGAGCACCTACGAGTTCCTCGATCCGTCGGACCCGTCTGTCCGCAATCTCGATTTCTCCGATCTCAAGGGCACGCTGATTGCGGTGGTCGCCGTCGACAAGAATGGCGAGATTTCAAGCTACAGCAACCGCTGTGGTGCGGCGGCGGACTGGTGTCTGGCGGCCCCCGGTGGCGACATGAACACCGGCGCCGATGACGGCATCTATTCCACCTGGCCCGATGCCGAAGATCCCTCGGCCGCCACCTACCAGAACGACCAGGGCACCTCCATGGCCGCCCCCCATGTGGCAGGCGCCGCCGCCGTAGTGCGCGAAGCCTTCCCCTACATGACCGCCGGCCAGACCATCGAGACCATCCTGACCACCGCCACCGACATGGGCGACCCGGAGATCTATGGTCAGGGCATGCTGAACCTCGGGGCCGCCGTCAACGGCCCCGGCGAATTCCGCTATGACGGCGTGTTCGATGTCGACACCAAGGGCACTGTCTCGGTGTGGGCGAACGATATTTCCGGCGTCGGCGATCTGGTGAAACGTGGCGAAGGCGCGCTGATCCTGACCGGCGCCAACACCTATACCGGCCCGACCACGGTGCTGGGCGGCACGCTGGCCGTCGATGGCAGCAACGTCTCCCCCACCTGGGTGGCGGGTGGCGGCATCCTTGCCGGCATTGGCAGCGTCGGCGACCTGACCGCCGGCGGCGACGGTACGGTCTCGCCGGGCAGCATCCTCGATGTTGACAGGGTCACGGCAACCCTTGGCGTCAATGGCGATTTCCTCCAGGGAGCCGGCTCGGTCTATGTCGCCGGCATCGCCGGCGCCACGACCTCCGACCGCATCGCCGTCAGCGGCGAGACGACCATCAGCGCTCTCGCCGAAATGACGGTGGTGCGGGAATCCGCCGACGATCTGAAGGTGAACACCCGCTACACCGTGCTGACCTCGGCCGATGGCGTCAGCGGCAGCTATGGATCGGTGTCGGCGCGCTTCCTCGACGGCATGGACTTCGTGGAGGTGGCGCTCGCCTATGATCCGACCAGCGTGTTTCTGGATCTCCAGCGCAGCGCCGTCGCCTTTGCCGATGTGACGACCACCGGCAATCAGCGCGCCGTGGCCATCGCCGCGGAAACCCTGATGGCCAGCGGCGCACTCTATAATGATCTCGCCTTCATGACGGCCCCGGAGGCGCGCACCGCCTTCACCCAGCTCTCCGGCGAAATCCACGCCTCGGCGGAAAGCGTGCTGATCGGCCAGAGCCATTTTGTGCGCGATGCCGCGACCGAGCGGGTGCGGGCGGCCTTTGCCGGGGTGGCGGCCACGGCCGCACCGGTGACCGAGCTTGGCGCCGACGGTCCGGTGCCGGCTGCGGTCAGCTCCGAGAAGCTCTCCATCTGGGGCCGCGGCTTCGGCGCCTGGGGCACGCTGGATGGCGATGGCAACGCGGCCAGCGTGTCCAGCACCATCGGCGGCTTCCTCGCCGGTGCGGATCTGCCCATCGGCGACCTCTGGCGCGCCGGCGTTCTGGCCGGCTACAGCCGCACCAGCTTCGGCATCAATGCCCGCTCCTCCTCTGGCTCCAGCGAGAGCTATCATGCCGGCCTCTATGGCGGCGCCGACTGGAACCGGATCGGTCTGCGCACCGGCCTTGCCTATAGCTGGAACAGCCTGTCGACCGACCGCAATGTCAGCCTGCCCGGTGGCGGCGAGACGCTCTCGGCCGACTATGATGCCGGCACCTTCCAGATGTTCGGCGAGCTCGGCTATCGCTGGGACATGGCCCCCGTCTCGTTCGAGCCCTTCGCCAATGCGGCCTATGTCCATCTGGATACGGACAGCTTCCAGGAGACGGGCGGCGTGGCGGCGCTGTCCGGGGCCGGCGAAAGCACGGACACCGGTTTCACCACCCTGGGCCTGCGCGCCGCCTCCACCCTCGGCGTCGGCCCGGTGCCGGTGACCCTCAAGGCGGAGGCCGGCTGGATCCACGCCTATGGCGACGTGACGCCGGAAAGCACCCTGTCCTTTGCCAGCGGCAGCAGCGCCTTTGATGTTCAGGGCGCGCCGATCGCCCGGGATGCGGCGGCGCTGTCGGCCGGTGTCGATGTGACGCTCGCGAAGTCGGCCACCCTCGGTCTCTCCTATCAGGGCCAGCTCGCCTCGGATGCCGAGGAGCACGGCCTGAACGGCCGTCTGTCGATCCGGTTCTGATCCTTTCCTTAAAGACAAACGACCCGCCGTGGTTCCCCGCGGCGGGCCGTTTTCGCGTCCGGTGGAAGGGGGTCAGTCCCGGCCCGGTTTCAGGTCGATAAGCAGGGTGCCATCGAGACAGTCGAGACCGGAGACCAGCAGACCATCCGGCCGCAGCTCCAGCACCGCCACCCGGGCCAGCGCGATCGGGTTCGGCCGGGTCGGCGAGCGCGCGCCGAACACGCCGCGCTCCTCCCGGGCCCGATGGCTGATGATGCGCAGCCGGGTGCGGTCGGCGCGATCAAACCAGTAGAGCACGTCCACCGTCGGATCGCTGAAGCCGAACAGCCCGTCGCGGAAGGGCTCGAACACCTCGATGCGGCTGGGCGGACCATCGACGGCCGGCCATTTCGGGCATTCCGCCAGCGTGCGATAGGGCGTGTGGATGCGGCCGATGGCGACAAGCTCGATCATGGACCCCACCTCCCGGTTTCGCATTCGCCCGGCCCGGGGGATCCTTGGGAAAGCCCCCGGATCACCTGCCGGATCGGGGGCTCAGCCCCGGACTTTCGCCGTCTGGAGGAAGCTGTCGATGCGCGCCCGGTTCGGCGCGCCCTCGCGCGGGCCGGCAACGCCGACGGATATGGCAGCGCCGGCATTGGCCCGGCGGATCGCCTCGGCCAGAATTTCGCCCCGGGCCATTTCGGCGGCGAGCACGCCGACCAGCGTATCGCCGGCGCCGGTCGTATCGACCACCGGCACGTCATGGGCCGCAAAGGGCGTCAGCCGGCCGCGCTCGAACAGCAGCGCACCGCGGGAGCCGAGGGTGATGATGATGGGCGCCTTGGTGAGGTCCGACAGGGCCGCGGCGGCTTCCGGGTGGGTGGCCAGCGGCTTGCCGGTCATGGCGGTGGCCAGCGCGATGGCCTCAAGCGCGTTCATCACCAGAATCGGGTTGGTGGCGACGATCTCCTCGGGGATCGGCCGCACCGGCGCCGGGCACATCAGCACCCGGATGCCGGCATCCCGCGCCAGCCGCGCCGCCCGGACGAGGGGCGCGTCAGGCACTTCGAAGGACAGCACGCACACGCCATCGCGCGGGAAGGTGCGGCCCACGAAGGCCCGCTCCACCCGCTGGGCATCCAGCGCCATGTTGGCGCCGGAGGCGACGGCGATCTGGTTCTCGCCGCGCTCGTCCACCATGATGGCGGCAATGCCGGTGGACATGTGCGGCATGCGGGCGATCGCCGCCACCTCGATGCCCTCGGCATCGAGATCGACGACGGAATCGGTGCCGAAGGCATCATCGCCGACAGCGCCGACAAACATCACCCGGGCCCCCGAGCGCGCCGCGGCCACGGCCTGATTGGCGCCCTTGCCGCCGAAATGCCGCTCGAACCGGCCGCCGGAGACGGTCTCGCCGGGCTGGGGCAGCTTTTCGCAGCGCACCATCAGGTCGACATTGATCGAGCCGACGACGATGACGTCGCGCGGCTCGTTCGGATTGCCGAGGGGCGCGAGGGCCGCCGGGCTCACGACAGCTCACCCAGATCACGCACCGCGCCACGGGCGGCACTGGTGGCGAAGGCCGCATAGGCCTTCAGCGCCGTGGACACCTTGCGCGGCCGCGCTTCCGCCGGCTTCCAGGCTGCCGCCCCCTTCGCCTCCATGGCGGCGCGGCGGGCCGCCAGCACCTCCTCGGAAACCGCAAGGTTGATGGTGCGGTTGGGGATGTCGATCTCGATGGTGTCGCCCTCTTCCACCAGACCGATGGTGCCGCCTTCCGCCGCTTCCGGCGAGACGTGGCCGATGGAGAGGCCCGAGGTGCCGCCGGAGAAGCGGCCATCAGTGAGCAGCGCGCACGCCTTGCCGAGGCCCTTCGACTTCAGATAGCTGGTCGGATAGAGCATTTCCTGCATGCCCGGACCGCCGCGCGGGCCTTCATAGCGGATGACGACCACATCGCCCGCCTGCACCCGGCCGCCGAGAATACCGGAAACGGC
Source organism: Segnochrobactraceae bacterium EtOH-i3 (assembly GCA_050689115.1). Lineage (GTDB taxonomy): Bacteria > Pseudomonadota > Alphaproteobacteria > Rhizobiales > Segnochrobactraceae > JBBSSF01. Next base: position 539,926 of record JBOGCN010000001.1, read on the forward strand.
CGCATCCTGGCTCTCGAAGATCTTCGCCGTGCCGGTGAACTTCAGGATCGACTCGTCGACACCCGCCGTCTTCACCACGCAGCCGTCCACGGCAATGTTGCCGGAGAGCACGGCCAGACCGCCATCCCTGGAGAAGGCATGCTCGACCGAGCGGATGACGCCTTTGGTGCGGTCGGTGTCCAGGCTGTCATACTGGCTGTTCTGGCTGAAGGCGACCTGGGTGGGCACGCCGCCCGGCGCCGCGCGATAGAAGCCGCGCACCGCATCGGAGTTGGAGCGCGTCACATCCCAGCGGTCCAGCGCCTCGGCCATGGTGGCGGCGTGGACGGTGGGCAGATCGGTGTGCACCAGCCCGCCCCGGGCCAGCTCGCCCAGAATGCCCATGATGCCGCCGGCGCGGTGAACGTCTTCCATGTGCACGTCGGCCACCGACGGGGCGACCTTGCACAGCACCGGCACCCGGCGCGACAGCCGGTCGATGTCGTCCATGGTGAAGTTCACGCCGGCCTCGTGGGCGGCGGCCAGCAGATGCAGCACGGTGTTGGTCGAGCCGCCCATGGCAATATCAAGCGTCATGGCGTTCTCGAACGCGCCGAAGGAGGCGATGGAACGCGGCAGCACGCGCTCGTCATTCTGCTCGTAGTAGCGGCGGGCGAGATCGACGATCAGGTGGCCGGCTTCCACGAACAGCCGCTTGCGGGCGCCATGGGTGGCCAGCGCCGAGCCATTGCCCGGCAGCGACAGGCCGAGGGCTTCCGTCAGGCAGTTCATGGAGTTGGCGGTGAACATGCCCGAGCACGAACCGCAGGTCGGGCAGGCCGAGCGCTCGATCACGGCGACGTCGGCATCGCTCACCTTGTCATCGGCGGCGGCGACCATGGCGTCGACCAGGTCGAGGGCGTGCTTCTTGCCGCCCAGCACCACCTTGCCGGCCTCCATCGGCCCGCCGGAGACGAAGACTGTGGGAATGTTGAGGCGCAGCGCCGCCATCAGCATGCCGGGCGTGATCTTGTCACAGTTGGAGATGCACACCATCGCGTCGGCGCAGTGGGCATTCACCATATATTCGACGCTGTCGGCGATGAGATCGCGCGACGGCAGGCTATAGAGCATGCCGTCATGGCCCATGGCGATGCCATCATCGACGGCAATGGTGTTGAATTCCTTGGCGATGCCGCCGGCCTTCTCGATCTCGCCAGCGACGAGCTGGCCGAGATCCTTCAGATGCACATGCCCCGGCACGAACTGGGTGAAGGAATTCACCACGGCAATGATCGGCTTGCCGAAATCGGAATCCTTCATGCCGGTCGCCCGCCAGAGACCGCGCGCACCGGCCATGTTGCGGCCGTGGGTCGTGGTACGGGAACGATAAGCGGGCATGACGGAAGTCCTTCGGGGGCCGGGAAGACGGGTTTGTCATGACGGCGACACCGGCCGCGTTTCCTCGGACGCGATTGCCGGTGCCCTGCCGGGCGCGCGTGTTCGGCCGGTCCCCCCTGGCCGGAGCCCGCGCGGAGACTCTGATAGCGCAATGCGGGATCAAACGCACGGGGGGAAAGGCATTCGGGCGATCAAATCGCCGACGTCCGACAGAGCTGTGCGCAGACCGATCATCCCGGCCCGCGCCGCGGGCTCACTTCTCGGAGTAGCAGTTGAGGCTGCCCTTGCGGAAGGCGCACTCGGCGACGCCCTTGGGGATGTCGACCCGGGTGGCCCCGGCAAATCCGGTGGCAACCGGCGAACAGGCGGCCTCGAAGGCGGCGCCGGCGGGCGCATCGGCGAATTCCCAGCGGGTGGCATCGCTGGTGCTGAAGTCGCCGCCCTCATAGGGCATGACGACGACCGGCGCCTTGGGATCGCCGCCCTTGACGGTGATCCGGACATTCTGGGTGCCGGCCGGGCACAGCGAAGCCGCGCTCGCCGGGGCACTGGTGACGGCGAGAGCGGCAAGCACGAGGAGGCCGGTGCGGCGCATGAGCGTGTTCTCCCTTGAAAATCCGGCCTCCGGTTTAGCCGGGTCCGGGTTTACAGGGCGTCAACCCACGGCCGCTTCTCCCGGTTCCCGGCCCGATCCGGAGACGGACCGGGCACAGGGCCCCGATCGGGAGCGGTCGCGAAGACTCAGCGGTTCTTGAACACCGCCGGGCGCTTCTCGACGAAGGCGCTCATGCCTTCCTTCTGGTCCTCGCTGGCAAACAGCGCGTGGAACACGCGGCGCTCATAGCGCACGCCTTCCACCAGCGTGGTTTCCAGAGCCTGATTGACCACTTCCTTGCCGGCCATGGTGGCCACCAGCGAGAAGCCGGCGATCTTTTTTGCCACCTTCAGCGCCTCGTCCACCAGCTCGGCGGCCGGGATGATGCGCGAGACGAGGCCGGCGCGTTCGGCTTCCTCGGCGCCCATCATGCGGCCGGTCAGTACCATTTCCATGGCCTTGGACTTGCCGACGAGGCGCGTCAGCCGCTGGCTGCCGCCGGCGCCCGGGATGACGCCCAGGGTCACTTCCGGCTGGCCGAACTTCGCCGTGTCGGCGGCAAGGATGAAGTCGCACAGCATGGCGAGCTCGCAGCCGCCGCCCAGGGCATAGCCCGCCACCGCCGCCACGATGGGCTTGCGGATGCCGGAGATGCCGTCAATCTCGGTGATGTGATCGGTGAGGAAGGCATCGGCAAAGGAGAGGGTCGACATTTCCACGATGTCGGCGCCGGCGGCAAACGCCTTCTCCGAGCCGGTCAGCACGATTGCGCCAATGCCGGCGTCGGCATCGAGCTCCCTCAGGGCCGTGACCAGCTCGTGGATGAGCTGCTTGTTGAGGGCGTTCAGCTGCTTCGGCCGGTTGAGGCGGACCAGCGCGACGCGATCGTGCCGTTCAACGAGAAGGGTTTCGTAGGCCATTCTGACATCTCCACCGGCTTGAAGGGAGCTTGAGGATGCTTCCGGTTACAGCGCCGTCTGCCCCGTGTCCATGACGGCAGAACGCGGATGACGCAAAGGGCTGCCCCCTCCCGCGCCCGCAGCGCAACATCCTTCCCCCGCCCCGCCGGCGGATCGCGCCGCCCTGCCCTTGCATCAACACATAAGGATATGTTTATATCCCGGAGCAGCCGGCCCTCCGGACTCTTCCGGAGAGACCGGCCTTTCTGCTTTCGGGCGGGGCTGCTACGGTCTGCCCCGCAATGACCCTGTCCCCGTCAGGAGGGAACCCCATGACCGCCGAGCCCCGTTCCGGTGCCTGGATCCGCGAGACCCTCGGCCGCATGGCCCAAGAGCGGATCCTCATCCTCGACGGCGCCATGGGCACCATGATCCAGCGCCTGAAGCTCTCCGAGGAGGATTTCCGCGGCGACCGCTTCAAGGAGTTCGGCCGGGATCTCAAGGGCAACAACGATCTGCTGATCCTGACCCAGCCCGAGGCGATCCGCGACATCCACGCCGCCTATTTTGCCGCCGGCGCCGATATCGTGGAGACCAACACCTTCTCCGCCACCACCATCGCCCAGGCCGATTATGGCATGGAAGCGATCGCCTATGAGCTGAACCGCGAGGGCGCGCGGCTGGCCCGCGAGGCGGCGGCCCGGGTGGCAACGCCGGAGCGGCCGAAATTCGTCGCCGGCGCCATCGGCCCCACCAACCGCACGGCTTCCATCTCGCCTGATGTTAACGATCCGGGCTTCCGCGCCATCACCTTCGACGCGCTGGTGACCGCCTATGAGGAAGCGACCCTCGGCCTCATCGACGGCGGCGCCGATCTCATCCTGATCGAGACGGTGTTCGACACCCTGAACGCCAAGGCGGCGGTGTTTGCGGCCAAGAAGGCGATGGCGACCCGCGGCGTCGACCGGCCGATCATGCTGTCGGGCACCATCACGGACCTCTCCGGCCGCACGCTGTCCGGCCAGACGCCCAGCGCCTTCTGGTATTCCCTGCGCCACGCCAAGCCCTTCTCCATCGGGCTGAACTGCGCGCTGGGGGCCAAGGAGATGCGCGCCCACATCGCCGAGCTCGGCCGCGTCGCCGATACGCTGGTGTGCGCCTATCCCAATGCCGGCCTGCCCAACGAGTTCGGCCTCTATGACGAGAGCCCGGAAGCCATGGGCGCGCTGCTGGGCGAGTTTGCCGAGGCTGGCCTCGTCAACATCGTCGGCGGCTGCTGCGGCACCACGCCGGATCACATTCAGGCGATTGCCGAGGCGGTCGCGGGCAAGGCGCCCCGCCCCGTGCCGGTGATTGCCCCGCACATGCGTCTGTCGGGTCTGGAGCCCTTCGAGCTCGCCTCCTGACGGGCGGTTTTCCGCCCGCCCCGCCCCGACGCCCTCCCGATCAGACCGGACGTTCCGATGACCACCGCCCCGATCGCCTCCTTCGTCAATATTGGCGAACGCACCAATGTCACGGGCTCGGCCCGCTTCCGCAAGCTCATCACCGCCGGCGACTATGCCGCCGCGCTGGCGGTCGCCCGCGATCAGGTGGAGAGCGGCGCCCAGGTGATCGACGTCAACATGGACGAGGGCCTGCTCGATTCCGAGAAGGCGATGGTCACTTTCCTGAACCTCGTCGCCTCCGAGCCGGACATCGCCCGGGTGCCAGTGATGATCGACTCGTCCAAATGGTCGGTGATCGAGGCCGGCCTGAAGTGCGTTCAGGGCAAGGCGATCGTCAATTCCATCTCGCTGAAGGAAGGGGAAGACGCCTTCCGGGAGCATGCCGAAACGGTGATGGCCTATGGCGCCGCCGTCGTCGTCATGGCCTTCGACGAGACGGGACAGGCCGACACCTTCGAGCGCAAGACCACCATCTGCGCCCGCGCCTACCGCATCCTGACCGAGGAAATCGGCTTTGCGGCGGAAGACATCATCTTCGATCCGAACATCTTTGCGGTGGCCACCGGCATCGAGGAACATGACAATTACGGCGTCGACTTCATCGAGGCGACGCGCTGGATCCGCCAGAACCTGCCGCATGCCCATGTCTCCGGCGGCGTGTCGAACCTCTCCTTCTCGTTCCGCGGCAACGAGCCGGTGCGCGAGGCGATGCACACCGTGTTCCTCTACCATGCCATTCAGGCCGGCATGGATTTCGGCATCGTCAATGCCGGCCAGCTCGGCGTCTATGCCGAGATTGATCCGGAGCTGCGCGAGGCCTGCGAGGACGTCATCCTCAACCGCCGCAAGGATGGCACCGAGCGCCTGCTGGAAATCGCCGGCCGCTTCAAGGGCGATGGCGCGAAGAAGCGCGAGGCGGATCTGACGTGGCGGACGTGGCCCGTCGAGAAGCGGCTGGAGCATGCTCTCGTCAACGGCATCACCGAGTTCATCGTCGAGGACACCGAGGCCGCCCGGCAGGCCCTGCCGCGGCCGCTGGATGTCATCGAGGGGCCGCTGATGGCCGGCATGAATGTCGTCGGCGACCTCTTCGGCGCCGGCAAGATGTTCCTGCCCCAGGTGGTGAAGTCGGCCCGCGTCATGAAGCAGGCCGTCGCCGTGCTGATGCCCTACATGGAAGAGGAAAAGCGGCGCACCGGGGCCGATGCCCGCGAGGCCGCGGCCCGCATCCTGCTCGCCACCGTCAAGGGCGACGTGCACGATATCGGCAAGAACATCGTCGGCGTCGTGCTCCAGTGCAACAACTACGAGGTCATCGACCTCGGCGTGATGGTGCCGGCCAAGACCATTCTGGAAAAGGCCGTCGCCGAGAAGGTCGATGTGGTCGGCCTCTCCGGCCTCATCACGCCGTCGCTCGATGAAATGTGCCATGTGGCGGCCGAAATGGAGCGGCTGGGGATGGATGTTCCCCTGCTCATCGGCGGCGCCACCACCAGCCGGGTGCACACGGCGGTCAAGATCCATCCGAACTACAAGCGTGGTCAGGCCGTCTACGTGACGGACGCCAGCCGCGCCGTCGGCGTCGTGCAGAAGCTCATCGGCGGCGAGCGCGCGGCCTATGTCGACGAGATCCGCACCGACTATCGCAAGATTGCCGATGGCCACGCCCGCGGTCTGGAGGCGCGCCGGCGTCTGGCCATCGCGGAGGCGCGCAGGAAGGCGTTCCGGCCGGATTTTGCCGGCCATCCCCCGGTGAAGCCGTCCTTCCTCGGCATCCGCCCGGTGGAAGTGACGCTCGCCGATCTGGTCCCCTATATCGACTGGACGCCCTTCTTCTCGGCCTGGGAAATCAAGGGCACCTATCCGCTGCTGTTCGACGATCCCACCGTCGGCGAGCCGGCCCGCGCCCTGTTCCGCGATGCCCAGGCGATGCTCGACCGCATGGTCGGGGAAAACTGGCTGACGGCGAAGGGCGTCGTCGGCTTCTGGCCGGCCAATGCGGTGGGCGATGACATCGTCGTCTTTGCCGACGAGACCCGCACCCACATGCTCGCCACCTTCCACACGCTGCGCCAGCAGATTGCCCGCGATGGCGCCCGCGCCAATGCGGCGCTGTCGGATTTCGTGGCGCCGCTCGGCAGCGAGGCGGATTATGTCGGCGGCTTCGCGGTGACGGCCGGCATCGGCGAGGACGAGGTGGCGGCGAAGTTCGCGGCGGCCAATGATGATTATTCCAAGATCCTCAGCCAGTCGCTGGCCGACCGCTTTGCCGAGGCCTTTGCGGAATATCTGCACGCCCGGGTGCGGCGCGAGCTCTGGGGCTATGCCCCGGACGAGGCCTTCACCCCGGCCGAGCTGATTGCGGAATCCTATGCCGGCATCCGCCCGGCGCCGGGCTATCCCGCCCAGCCCGACCACACGGAAAAGCAGACCCTGTTCCGCCTGCTCGATGCCGAGGCCGTCACCGGCATCAAATTGACCGAGAGCTGCGCCATGTGGCCGGCCTCGTCGGTCTCCGGGCTCTATTTCTCCCACCCGGACAGCTTCTATTTCGGCGTCGGCCGCATCGAGCGCGATCAGGTGGAAGACTATGCCGCCCGCAAGGGCTGGACGGTGGAGGAAGCCGAACGCTGGCTGGCGCCGATCCTCAATTATGATCCGGCCATGGTCGGGGTCGCGGCGGCGGAATGATTTGGGGGCGACTGCCCCCAAAGCCCCCGTTCGGGAGGCCGCGGCCTCCCGAACCCTCTCCCTTTTCTATCCGTTTTTTCGGGCAATCAGGCTGTCCAGGGACAGACGTCCCGGGCCGATGACCAGCAGCGCCATCAGCATGGCCGCCCATGGCAGATGATAGTCGCGCCAGCCATCGGGCACCGTCAGCTGGACAATCAGCGTCATGCCCAGCAGCCCGAGCGCCGCAAGGCGGGTGCCGAGGCCGAGGACGAGAAGCAGCGGCAGGATCACTTCACCTGATCCGGCAAGAAAGGCTGTTATCTGAGCATAGGGAAATGGAATTTCCTGTCCGAGGATATGCAGCCGGAACTCCTCCGAGAACAGATAGACGGCGCTGTCCGAGAGCCGGCCGAAGCCCTCCCATTTGGTCAGCCCCGAGCGCCAGAACGGCCCGGCCACCGCCAGCCGCAGGGCCAGCGCCGCCAGAGACGGCGGAAAGCGCGCCAGCAACGCCGTCACCCGGGCGACCCCGGACGTCGCCCCGCGCAGCTTCTCGGATGACAGGAAGATCATGCCGGATCCTCGTGTTCAAAAAGGGAAATTGAGGTTGCTCAGTCCATCCGCACGGTGATGACTGCGCCGCGGCGGAACAGCTCCGTCAGCGCCTGTCCCGGCGCAAAGCCGGGATCGTCCGCCGCCTCCGCCGCGGCCCGCTCGATGGCGGCGCCTTCGGCCAGCGCGGCAATGAAGACGCTCTCGCCGGACCCAAGAGCGGCGAGCTGAAGCGCCGCCTCCGGGCGCAGCACGAGGGTGTGCTCGGCCTGCCAGTCGGTAACAGTGGCGGGCGGATCGGCCTCCTGATGGGCCAGCCAGACCGAGCGCGCCGGCGTTGGCGTCGTCAGCAGCCGCAGCGACGGATGCAGCGCCAGCCGCGCGCCGGCCAGCCGGGCGGGATCGACGCCGGCCAGTGCCGCCAGCGGCAACGACGTGGCCTCAGCGGCACCGCCGGCCTCCACCATCGCCCATTCCAGCCGGGCCACATCAGCCACGACCGGCATCTCCCCGAGCGGCGGGAAGCCGGCGAGGAAGGCCAGAAACCCGGCGCCGGCCTCGGCCACCACCGGAGACAGCGGCGGACAGGCCTCGGCAAAGAGATCGGCAGCCGCCATCAGGAAATCGTCGCCGACCAGCCGGCGGGTGACGGGAAACTGCGCCGCCAGCCCCTCCCGCCACACCCGGCGCACGCCGGTGCGGTGGATGGCGAAGCGGCGCTGAAGGTCGCCGTCCGCCATGAGGCCGGCGGGCAGCAGCTGCTCCGGCGCCAGAAGGGCTGCCACGAACGCCGCAAAGGGCTCGGCCAGCCCGTCGTCAAAGGTCATGGCGGCCTCCCGGCACGGGATGCATGGCATCCTCAAGGATCCGGCCAGCGATATCCGCCTCGGCCTCCAGCACGGCAAAGGCCGGCACATCGGTATCCCATTCGATCAGGGTCGGGCGCGGGCCGATGCGGGAGACGAGACGGCGCAGCAGCGCCCACACCGGCGCCGGCACCGCCGAGCCATGATCGTCGACGAGAAGCACGCCGCCATCGGCCTCGTGCACCACCGCATGGCCGGCAACATGGATTTCGCCGATGGCGCCGGCCGGCAACGGATCCATGAGTGCGCACGGGTCGGTGTGGTGATTGCAGGCGGAAATCAGGATGTTGGTGACATCCACCAGCAGCCCGCAGCCGGTGCGCGCCACCAGCTCGGCCAGAAAGGCGGGCTCGCTCATCCGGTCGGCGGCAAAGCGCACATAGCGTGACGGATTTTCCATCAGGATGCGCCGCTTCAGGGCGCTCTGCACCGCATCCACATGCTCCGTCAGCCGGCGCAGGCTGGCCTCGTCATAGGGCACCGGCAGGAGATCGCCGAGGACGCGGCCGGGCACTGCCGACCACGCGATGTGCTCGGAAACCAGCCCCGGCTGCACCCGCGCCACCAGCGCGGCCAGCCGCTTCAGATGGTCCCGGTCCGGCGGCGTCGGCCCGCCCAGCGACAGGCCGACGCCATGCACCGAAATCGGATAGTCCGTGGCGATCTCGTCGAGCAGCCGCATCATCGGCCCGCCGGCCAGCATGTGGTTTTCGGCGTGGATCTCGAAGAAGCCGATGGCCGGCCGGCGCGCGCGGATCGCGTCGGCATGCTGCGGTTTCAGCGACAGGCCGGCCGCTGCCGGCACCGGATGGCGCACCGGGGGCGACAGGGAAAGCCCTGATGGCAGGGACATGGCACCGGCTCCGCTGGCAAGGGACGGGGCCGGCCGGGGCCCATTCCCCGGCCGGCCGCGGGCAAGGCTTCAGCCCTTGGGCATGTCGCGCATCAGCGGCATCAGCGAGCCATGGCGGCCGTCCGGCAGCTTCATGGTGGTGCAGGTGCCCTTGGGCACCAGCTTCCAGGAGTTGCCCTGATAGTCCACCTTGGAGGTGCCGGCGCAGGTGGTGCCGGCGCCGGCGGCACAGTCATTCTGGCCCTTGAGGGCAACGCCGAAGCACTTCTCCTTGGCCTGATCGGCCGCCGCCGCCGGCAGGGCGGCAGAGGCGACGACACCGGTGAGAGCGCAGAGCAGAGCGGCAGCCGTGGTCTGGACGGACATGGCGGTTTCCTGTGCGACGGATGGAAGACCCGGAGCCTCTCGGGGCCCCGGCGGGACGGCCGGTTGCCGGCGTTCCCGATCAGGATTTCGCTGGCCCCGCCCCCGGCGTTACAGCCCACACGCATCCGTGATCGCCCTGTTTTCGCGGTCACGTGACTGTGAGACCGACATTTTTTCTGTAACGATCACCCCTGGTTTTCCGAAGACGCACACGAGACCCACATCGGGCGGGATCATGGGGCACGAGGTCTGGACGGAACTGATGCTGGCCGCCCGCGGCGGAGACGCCCGGGCCTATGACCGTTTCCTCAAGGTCATCGCCCCGGTGCTGCGGGCCGCCGCCCGGGCCGGGCTGGCGCGCGCCGGTCTGCCACTGGCGGATGCCGAGGATGTGCTGCAGGAAATCCTGCTGGCGGTGCATCTGAAGCGCGGCAGCTGGGATCCCGCCCTGCCGGTGGGCCCGTGGCTCCGGGCGATTGCCCGCCACAAGCTGATTGATGCGCTCCGCCGGCGCGGCCGGCGGGTCGATCTGCCCATCGAGGACTTCGCCGAGATCCTGCCGGCGGCCGACAGCGCCGAGCCGGGGCTGGCACGGGATGTGGAACGTGGCCTTATGGCGCTGCCCGCCGGCCAGCGCGAGGCGGTGCGGGCCATTGCCGTCGAGGGCGCCTCCATTGGCGAGGCGGCCCTCCGGCTGGGCCTGTCGGAAGGGGCAACCCGGGTGGCGCTGCACCGGGGGCTGAAGGCGATTGCAGCGCGGTTCGCAGGGTGAGGCCATGCACACGGATGATCTGATTGCCGCCCTCGTTGCCGACAGCGCCACGCCGCCCCCGCGGCCGCGGCGCCGCCTGCTCCTCGCCCTGCCCCTTGGCCTTCTGGCCGCGCTCGCCTATTTCCTCGCCGTGCTCGGTCTCCGGCCGGATCTTGTCGCCGCATTCGATGCCCGCATCGCCTTCAAGATCGCCGTGCCCCTGCTGCTCACCGCCGCCGCGCTGGTCTGGCTGTTCCGCCTCGGCCGGCCCGATGGCACGCCCGGGGCTGCCGTGCTGGCCCTGCTGGTGCCGGCGGTGCTGGTCGTCTCCGGCGCCCTTCTGGAACTTGCGCTGGTGCCGGAGGAGCAATGGCTGAAGCGCCTGATCGGCCATAATTGGGCAGTCTGTCTGGTCAATGTGCCGCTGCTGGCGCTGGGGCCGCTCTGTGCGCTGCTGTTCGTTGGCCGGGCCATGGCGCCGGCGGATCCGCTAATGGCCGGTCTGGCCGCCGGGCTGGTGGCCGCCGGCATCGGCGCCGCGCTCTATGCCCTCCACTGCCCGGACGACTCGCCGCTGTTCGTCGCCGTCTGGTACAGCCTCGCCACCCTGATCACCGGCGGCCTCGGCCTCCTCCTCGGCCCCCGTCTCCTCAGATGGTGAGAGGCTTCATGCCAGGCACGCACGTGCTGACCGCACCGTGAGCCTGAAGAACTTCAGATTTCCCATATGCACCAAGGACATGGGAAACCTGCATCGGAATGCCAAGGAGTCCCTTTTCAGGGATCTCTGGTATCAGGCCAGCTGCAACGCCACGGCGCCCAGGGCAATGACGCAGCCGAGCACCAGCCGCGCCCGGCCGATGCGTTCATGCAGCACCAGGCCGGACAGCATGAGCGCGAACAGGATGGAGGTTTCCCGGAGTGCGGCCACGACCGCCACCGGCACCCGGGTCATCGCCCAGAGGGCCACGGCATAGGAGACCAGCGTGCCCGCGCCGCCCAGAAGGCCGAGCCCGAAGTCACGCATGCCCACCGCCCGCAGCGCCGGCCGCAGCTTCACCAGCGCGACCGCCAGCAGCGGCAGGGCTGTCAGCAGGAACACCCACAGCGTATAGGCGACCGGCGCGCCGGAGCGGCGCACCCCGGCGCCATCGATCAGGGTGTAGCAGGCGATCACCCCGGCAGTGACCAGCGCCAGCCCGGCGCCGCGCCCGGCCTCGGCCCAGGCCACGCCACCGAGGCCGAGAATGCCCGCCGAAATCAGCCCGATTCCCGCCCAGGCCGCCGGTGGAAGCGCCTCGCCGAACAGCGCCGCCCCGGCAGTCGCCACGATCAGCGGCGCGCTGCCGCGCATCAGCGGATAGGCAAGACTCATCTCCGCCACCCGGTAAGTGGCGGCCACCAGCCCATAATAAAGCGTCTGGAACACCGCGGACGCCGCCAGAAAGGGCCAGCTTTCCGGCGCCGGGGCCGGCAGCCATGGCAGGGCAAGCGCCGCGAGGCCGCCGGCCAGCGTCGCCACCAGAACCGTCATGGTCACGGTATCAGGGGCCTGGCGGATGATGGCATTCCACGTGGCGTGCAGAAGGGCGGCGCCCAGAAGCGCGGCCAGAACGGACAGCGGCATGTCGCGACCGATGGAAGATGCCGGCAAGCGGCGGAAAATGGCAGGCGCTCCGCGCGGCAAGAACGCGGCGATGCTTTGCCGGGTAACCTGATTTTGCCGCCGGGTCCAGAGCCGATCCGCCGCCCCGGCACCGGCCGGCAAACTGGCCGCCGGCCATTCCCCCGGCCATTGCCGTTGTCCGTTCCTTGATTGGTGTCATTGCGACGAAAGATCTAATCGGCGATGGAGATGTATCCCGTCCGGACGGGTCCGTTGCGGGGCCGCCTCCCCGGTCCCCGGAGCCAGCTGGTCGGTCATTCGATCCCCCCTTCGCGCGGGGCCGCTACTTGCGAGCGTGCCGGCGCGCCCCTTCTCTGGAGTCCGCCCCCATGAACGCCCCCGTAAAGCCCCGGAGCGAGAGCGCTCCCCCTGTGGCCGGCCGCAGCGCGGCGGCCCCCGGCCGGCTGGCCCATGGTGATCCCTGGCACGCGGCCGGCCCGGCGCTGGATGCCATGGACAACGCGACCGCGGCCTTTCTGGCGCGCGCCACCGGCGGCATGTCGCCCTTCGGCTCCATGCTCGCCTACATGGACTGGATGATGCATCTGTCCGCCGCCCCCGGCCGGCAGATCGCCCTCGGCAAGCTCGCCGCCACCCATCTGGAAGCGCTGGCCAAATATGCCGTGCAGGGCGCCGTGGACGAAAAAGCGCCGATGCCCGTGCCGCCGGCCCCCGGCGATCACCGCTTCGAGCATCCCGGCTGGAAGGTCTGGCCGTTCCGGCTACAGGCCGCCTCCTTCCTGCTGGTGCAGGACTGGTGGAAGGCCGCCACCTCAAATCTGCGCGGCGTCTCCCCGCACCATCTCGACATGGTGTCCTTTGCCGCCCGCCAGCTCATCGACATGTATTCGCCCTCCAACCTGCCGTGGAGCAATCCGGAGGTGCTGGCAGCCGCGAAAGAGAGCGGCGGCCGCAACTTCATGGCTGGCCTCTCCAATGCGCTGGAGGATGCGCGCAACAACTTCACCGGCAAGGGCGATGCCTCCGCCGATGCCTTCGTGCCTGGCAAGGATGTCGCCATCACCCCCGGCAAGATTGTATTCCGCGACCGCCTCATCGAGCTGATCCAGTATTCGCCCACCACCGAGACCGTGGCGGCCGAACCGGTGCTGATCGTGCCGGCCTGGATCATGAAATATTATATTCTCGACCTGAAGCCGGATGACTCCTTCATCCGCTATCTCGTCTCCCAGGGCCGCACCGTGTTTGCGATCTCGTGGAAGAACGTGACTGCGGAAGACCGGGATCTTGGTCTCGATGACTATCGCACCCTCGGCGTGATGGCGGCGCTGGATGTCATCGGCGCCATCGTCGGCGAGGAGAAGCGGGTGCACATGGTCGGCTACTGCCTCGGCGGTACCCTGTCGGCGATCACCGCCGCCACCATGGCCCGCAACGACGATGACCGGCTGGCAAGCCTCACCCTTTTGGCCGCCCAGACCGATTTCACCGAAGCCGGCGAAATCAACCTGTTCATCGATGACAGTCAGGTCGCCTTCCTGGAAGCCCTGATGTGGGACCGCGGTTATCTGGATGCCAAGCAGATGGCGGGTGCCTTCCAGGCGCTGCGCTCCAATGACCTCGTGTGGTCGAAGCTGATCCGGGAATATCTCCTCGGTCAGCGCCCGTCCCTCAACGATGTCATGGCGTGGAATGCCGATGCCACCCGGATGCCGTTCCGGATGCATTCGGAATATCTGCGCCGGCTGTTCCTGCGCAACGAGCTCGCCACCGGCTCCTACATGGTCGAAGGCAAGCCGATCGCCATCCAGAATATCCGCGTGCCGATCCTGGCGGTGGGCACCGAGCGGGACCATGTCGCGCCGTGGCATTCGGTCTACAAGGTGCACCTGCTGGCCGATACCGATGTCAGCTTCATCCTCGCCTCCGGCGGCCACAATGTCGGCATCGTCTCGCCGCCCACCAACAAGAAGGCCCATCATCGCTATCGGGATCAACCCCTCGGCGTGGAAGTGCTGAGCCCCGACGAGTGGCTGGAGACCGTGCCCGAGCGGGCCGGCTCTTGGTGGCCGACCTTCGTTGCCTGGCTGGACGACCGCTCGACCGGCCGTCAGGTCACCCCGCCGACCATGGGCGCCCCGGACAATGGCGTGCCGATCGTCGACGAGGCCCCCGGCATCTACGTCCACGGCCATTGAGCGCAATTCGGACGAGGGGCAGGCCCAGCCTGTCCCCGTCCCGGATAATCACGCCCGCCCATGGGCACCCCGGCTCCACACGGAAGCCGGGGTGTTTTCATTCCAGTAGCGACGGGCAGAAACAGGCCGCTCCCCGGGCCGTGGACAGCGTCAGTACGGTATCGTCCACGTCATCCTTCAGGGCGATAGGGAGCGGTTCATGGGTGGTTGGCCCCGTCTTCTCCCGATTGAAGGTGACAAGAGCCCTTCAGATTATCCCGGGCACCTGAAGTGCTGACCAACTTTAGCGCCTGAAGAGCAGAAGACTCTCATTTGCTCCGGAGTGATGAGAGCTCCGCATCGGAATACCAAAGGTTTCCTTTTTGAACTTTGGCATGATACTGCGATCCGCCACCGGATCTGTCGACAGGCACGCGATCAGCTCCGGGGCACTCATCGGATCTCCTTTGCCATCCCCTTCAGCGGGAGACGACATAACCCACGCGTGGTCAGACCGCGCGCATATGATTGTCCCAGGCGATCGCCGAAGTCGCGATCAGCCGGCTGCTGCCGGGGGCCAGCGTCTCGACGGCGCCGAGGCCGGAGGTGACCAGAATGGTGCGGTCGGCAAAGGGGGCGACACCGCAGCCATCGGGCAGACGTGCCTCGCCGACAACCTTCTCCGTCTCGCTGTCCACAAGGGTGATCTGGCCACCGACCGGGCTGGAAAAGGCGATGTAGCGCCCGCTCGGATCCGCCGCCGCCGAGCCGATATAGCCCTTGAAGCCGCGCCGGCTGGCGGCATCCAGCACCACATAGCGCAGCCCGTCCGCCGCCGACACCCGGGCGATCATCGGCACGTCGTCGGCGACATTGCCGCGCCACTGGGCGCCGATCCAGATGGTGCCGCGGGCATCCAGAGCCATGTGCCGGAGGCTGAGGCGGCGCAGCTCCGCCGGCGCATCGAAGCGTGCCGTCTCGACACCGGTGGCGGCATCCAGAATGACGACGGACGGCTCCATCGCATCCGGCTCCAGCTCCAGCCGCGGAAAATCCGGATGGGTGCGCACGCCGCCATTGGCAATGAGGATCGAGCGGCCGTCGGCTGAAAGGATCAGCTCGTGCACGCCGATGCCGCCGCCGGAATATTCGCCCACCCGGGCGAAGCCGGCGGTCGCATCATAGATGCCGACGGCGCTGCGCCCGTCCTCCTCATAGGCATTCTCGGCGATAAACACCCGCCGGCCATCGGGCGAGAACGCGCCATGCCCCTCGAAATGCCGCCCGTCCGGCGCCTCGAAGGCCACCGGATCGCGGGTGCCGGCAAGGTCGATCGCCAGCCCGTAGGTTCCCGGCCGCCGGGCGATGACCACCACCTGGGAATGATCCGGGGCAACCGCCATGGCGTGGCCGCGTTCCGGCAGGGCCCAGCTGCGGACGGTGGCGCCAGCGCGGTCCAGACGCGCCAGCACATGGGCGCCATCGGGCATGCGGGCACAGGCGAGGAAGCCCTCCGGCCCCGCCGCCCGCGCCGGCCGGCCCAGCCCGAGGCCGGCCAGAAGTCCACCGAAGAGACCCATCGCGCGCCGCCGATCAATCGCCATCAAGGGAATTGAACCCCACCGTCAGATTGTTGCCGACCGCCACATCCTGCACCAGCCGCTCCCGCGCCGCGCCAAGGGCGTTGCGCACCGCCCCCAGCGCCGTGCGGCCATCCTCGGTGGTGATCGCCTCGGACACGGGGCCGGGCAATTTGCCGAGGATGGTGCGGGCGTTCTGCAGCTCGAACAGCAGCGAGCCGCCGGCCCAGTCATAATCCGCCGGCAGGCCATCGCCGAGGCCCGAGGCGGTGAACAGCTCGGCCAGACCAGCGATTTCCGCCGCGACGAAGGCGCCGGTGTCGCCGGAGGCAACGAAGGGCAGCCGCGATGCCTTGGCGTCCTCGGCGGATTTGCCCATGGCCGGCAGCAGGCGCTGGTCGCGCAGCAGCTCCAGCCCGGTGGAAATCGCCTTCAGGATCTCGGTCGCCGATTCCCGCGGGGTGCGATAGACCGCATTGTCGGGGCCGGGCTTGGTCAGCAGCGCCGAATAACCGGCCGTCGGATCATTCCATGCACCGTTCAGATCGCTGGCGATGGCCTCGATGTTGGCGGCAACCACCGTCGCCAGCCGGCAGCGGGCGGCAAAGCCGGGGGCTGCCGGATCGCCCTCCTTCGACAGAAGCAGCGCCTCCAGCGCTGGCAGGCCCTGCACGGCCACGCTCTGGCCGGCGAGATCCTCCGGCGTCAGATCGGCATTCTCGGCCAGAAGCTGGGCGAGCTGCCGCCGCATCACGTTGCGCGGATCGAGGAAATAGAACAGCCGCTCGATGCGGGTGTCAGTCGCCGCCGGGCCGAAGCGCAGGAAATCAATGCCGGCATAGGCTTCCACCGCCTCGCGGAAGGCCGTTTCCAGCGCCGTGCGGCTCAGGGCCGTCGGGCCGGTGCAATAAGCGGCGGTGGCGATATTGAGGGCCGCGGCCCGGGCGGCGAAGGCGGCATAGGCCGGGCGGATATAGCCGGAGACCGCCGCGGCCACCACGCGCAGGTCGCGCGCATCGGTCTCGGCGGTTGCCGAGGGCGTCTGCTGGGCAACCGCCTGCTGACCAATACCCACAAGACCCAGAACTGCGGCCAGCGCCGCCGGACGGAACCAACGCATCACAATCCCTCAAGGAAGGCGATCAGGTCCGCGCGGTCCTGCGCGGCAAGATCCTGATAGCGCATTCGCGCCGCTCTGGCTTCCCCGTCATGCCAGCCAATGGCGGCTTCCGGGGTGGCCGCGCGGCCATCATGCAGGAAACGCCGGGCCGAGGGCCGGGCGCGCGACAGGCCGATCAGCGGCGCCGTGCGCCAGGCGTCGCCATCGGCCTCCGCCAGCCCCGGCCCCATGTCATGCAGCAGCAGATCGGAATAGATGGTCTGGGGCCGGCCATCCCGCCCGGCCAGCGCCGGGCGATGACAGGCCGCGCATCCGGTGGCGGCAAAAATCGCCGCGCCCCGCGCCGCCGCATCATCGCTGGCAAGCGCTGCCCGGGCACCACTTGCCGGTTCCAGCCCGGCCACATAGGTGACCAGCACGTCCACCAGCGGATCCGACACCTCGAACGCGCCGGAAATCCCGTCCCGGCCGCTGCGCGCCGCCCGACAGGCCGGCTGGGCATCGGTGCAGTCGCCGGCGGGATCGGGGCGATCCGAGGTGGAAAGGCCGAGATCCAGCGCGAAGGCGCCGGTGGCGGCATCCCGGATGTCGGCTTCCTCCGCCCGCCAGCCAAACCGGCCGAGGTGGCCGTCCGGGGTCTCGCCCACGCGACCGGCAATGCCATCGCCATCCCGGTCATCGGGATCGGCATTGGCTCGGATGGCGGCCGGATCGACCGCGGCAATGCGCCCGCGGCCGAAGAGCGGCGGGGCCCGGCGCACCGACAGGCCGGTCGCACCATCCGGCTCTCCCGCCGACCAGTGGCTGGCGGCAATCACCACCCGGTCAAGCCCCGACCGCCCCGCATCCGGCACCAGAGAGAGGCGGATCCGCGCTTCTGGCGCAAAGCCCGGCAGGGCCCGGGTCTGGATCTGCCGGCCATAGACCGGATCGGGAGCATGATCGGCCCGGGCGATCCGCACCACCAGCCCCTGCCCAGACAGCGTGCCATCGGGCCCGACGCGCACGGCTGCACCCCCACCGGAGCCGGAATGGCAGCCGGCACAGGAACGCGCATTATAAAGCGGCCCCAGACCATCCGCCGATTTGGTGGAAGCTCCCCCCGACACCCAGATGCGATCGAACACCGCCTTGCCCAGGGCATTGTCGAGCCCGTCCGCCCGCGCCGGCACCAGCGGCAGCAGGGCGGAGACCAGAAGCGCAGACAGGGACAGCGCGCGGCGCGGTGTCAGCATCAGGAGGACCCTCGTTCGACACCGGATGCAATCCGTGCGGGAAGCATCCGGAAACAACAAAAGGCCGGGGGCGCCGGCCTTCCGCTCTTTCACCCTGCCCGGCCCGCCCCGCCCGGCCCCAAAGGCCGGACCGGGACAGACGCGGGGATCACCCGCTTACTGGGCAACCGCGGACGGGTTATCCAGGCTGTCGGAGCCTTCGACTTCAATCTTCAGCCCCAGCGCCGAGACGAGACCCTCGATCGCCCGGGTCTGGGCGACCAGCGCATCGACCACGTCGGAGATGATCTTGTTGCCTTCCGGGTTGTTGGCCCCGATCATCTGATCATAGGCCATCTTGCCCTGATCGGCCGTGTCCTTCATCACCTGCATCTTGGCCATGGTGGCGTCGAACGCGCTGGCCACCCGGGCGGCCGCCTCCGGCGCCTTGGCCGCCGCATAGGCCGCAAGGCCCGCGCCGCCCACCTTGGTGCCATCCAGCCGGGTGTAGCTGCCCTCGTAGATGGCCTTCATGCCCACTTCGTCATAATAGTGGGAGTTGTGGGTGTTGTCGGAGAAGCAGTCATGCTCCTCCTCCGGATCGTGCAGCATCAGGCCGAGCTTCATGCGCTCACCGGCCAGCTCGCCATAGGACAGCGAACCGAGGCCGGTGAGGATGGTGGAGAGACCACCCTCGGGGCCCTTGGCCAGCAGCTCCTTGCGGGCGGCGCCATCGGCGGCCCAGTTGTCGACCATCTCCTGCAGATCGGAAATCAGCAGCGTGGTGGCAGCCTCCAGGAAGGCGCGGCGTCGCTCGCAATGGCCGCCGGTGCAGGCGGTCAGGCTGTAGTCGGTGGCCGGGCGCTTGCCGGCGCCGGGGCCGGTACCGTTCAGATCCTGCCCCCAGAGCAGGAATTCGATGGCGTGATAGCCGGTGACCACATTGGTCTCGACCTCCTGGGCCTCCTGCAGCTTGTCGGCCAGAAGCTCCGGGGTGATCGTGGTGACGTCGATGACCTCGTCGCCGATCTTGATCGTGGTGTTGGCGATCACATTGGCGGTGTAGAGCGGATTCTCGTCCGACTCCTCGCCGTAGCTGGCGCCATCCACATAGTCGATCAGGCCCTCGTCGAGCGGCCAGGCATTCACCTTGCCCTCCCAGTCATCGACGATCGGGTTGCCGAAGCGGAAGCCCTCGGTCTGCTGATAGGGCACGCGGGCGGCAACCCAGGCGGCGCGGGCAGCAGACAGTGTGTCCTCGGAGGGCGCCTTCAGGAAGGCGGCGATGGCGGCCTGCAGGGACTTGGCGGCAATCAGCGAGTCGCCATACATCGCCGCGGCAAGATCGGCGTAGCTGGCCACGACCGCCTCGGCCGTGGGCGCTGCCGCCCGCGCGATGCCCGGAACCGACGCCACGAGCGCAAGCGCCGAGGCCGCCCCCAGCAGGCTGCGTCGGGTCAGCATCATCGATCCGGTCATGGTCCGTTCTCCTGAGATCAAATCCCCTGCCGCAGGGCGGCGGGTCAAGAAGAGTGTCAAAATGGCGGCAACCGCGGTCGCCCGAAAGCGACCGCGGCCACCAACCGCCGGCTGAGCCGTCCCCTCGAAACCGGCGGAAGTCAGGTCAGGATCAATGATCCTGTCAGTTGCTCGGGCCGGCGTCGAAATCGACCTTGTCGACGATTTCGCTGGCCTGCTTGCGGTCCGCGGCCAGTTCGGCCAGCGGCAGCGGATCGGCCTTCAGCGGCCCCCAGGCTGCAACGATGGGAGAAATCGGCACGCCCGGCTTGACCGGATATTCGAAGTTGGCGGTCGCATAGAGTTCCTGCGCCTTGTCGGTGGTCAGGAACTCGATCAGCTTGATCGCATCCGCCTTGTTCGGCGCATTCTTCGCCAGAACAACGCCCGAGATATTCACGCTGGTGCCGCGATCATTCGCATTCGGGAAGATGATTCGGATCGCCTCAGCCCATTTCTTCTGCTCGGGATCCTTTTCGTTGGTCTCCATCAGACCAACATAATAGGTGTTGCCGAGGGCAATATCGCACTGGCCGGCGGCAATCGCCTTGGCCTGCTCGCGATCACCGCCCGTCGGCTTCATGGCGAGGTTGTTCTTGATGCCTTCGATGATCTGGGTCGCCTTGTCGACGCCATGATGGGCGACCAGCGACGCAAACAGACCGATATTATAGACATGCTGCCCCGAGCGGGTGCAGATCTTGCCCTTCCACTTGGGATCGGCCAGATCCTCATAGGTGATCTCGGTGTCCTTCACCCGATCCTTCGAGGCATAGACCACGCGGCCGCGCTGGGTGAGGCCAACCCAGTTGCCATCAGGATCGCGATACTGGGCAGGAATGTCGGCAACGACAACCTCGGAGACGATCGGCTGGGTGATGCCGGCCTTCGCGGCCGCATCGAGACGCCCCACATCGACCGACAGCAGCACGTCGGCCGGGGAGTTCGTGCCCTCGGTGGCGATGCGCTCCTCAAGACCTGCCTGGGCGAACACCACATTGGTCTTGATGCCGGTCTCGGCGGTGAAAGCGTCGAGCATCGGCTTGATGAGAGCGGGCTGGCGGTAGCTGTAGACATTCACCTGACCGTCGGCGAGAGCCGGGCCGGCAAAGGCAACGCCCGCAACAAGGGCCGCCACCAGTCGTCCGATTCCGCCGCGTCGATGCATCCGCACTGCCATGGCCCAGAGCTCCCTTATGCGCGCTGCCCGGCCCGTTCCTGGGGAATCAGGGGACGCGGCGCTTTTGCAATTCACTCGCAGTGCCAATGAACCGATTCCCCCCCATCCTGTCAACACGAACCCGCGGCCGCGCCCTTCATTCGGAATCACACTGAATCCAGAGAGTCCTCGCCACCGGGATCGGGAGCTCTACAGGCGCGCGTCTCGTGGAGGTCCCTGTAGAGCCGCACACCACCCGGTTGACATCACACCCGATCACTCGGGGATGCTTCCGTCCGTCCGGCGAGACTATGAGAGGACACGCCCCGGCAACCCGTCACCCCGCTCTGGGCCGGTCCATCCGGTCAGGGAGATCCACAAGGCGGGAACCAGGGGCGACGACAGAGCAGACGGGCTGGGCGCGCCTGCAAGCGCACCGGCTCCCAAAGGGGGCGGACGCACGGGAAAGTGTCGACCGCATGCATCCACAGAACAAAGCCGCCGCCCGATGGCGTGATGGACCTCAGCCGCGCCTCCCCGGCCAACAGTCCATTCAACGCGAGCTGTCACAGAGACCGACGCACGGACCCCGCTTCACGACGCAACGCCGCCCCCGCCGCGACGCCTGCAGCTGCTGCACTGAACAGAAACACGGGCCAAAAAAAGAAAAACCGCCGAGCGGCAGGGCCGATCGGCGGCAGGGAGCCGGTCGCGGACGACCGGCCAGACCGGAAGGCTCACCCTCAGTTTAGGCGCGCCTTCACATTGTCGATGCTCTGGGTGAGGATCTTCTCGGCAACCGCACCCTTGACCTTGTCGACGAGGATCTTCTCAGCGGCCGCGATGGCAACCGAGGCAGCCTTGGCGCGGACCTCGGCAATGGCCTGGGTCTCGGCCTGGGCGATCTTGGACTCCGCAGCCGCGGTGCGGCGACGGACCATCTCTTCCAGGGCGACGGTGGCCTCGGCAGTCAGACGCTGGGCCTCGAGCTTGGCCTCGGCAACGATGGCCTGAGCCTCGGCCTCGGCTTCACGCCGCTTGCGCTGATACTCGGCCAGCAGAACCTGAGCCTCCTCGCGCAGACGACGGGCCTCGTCGAGATCCTTGCGGATCCCTTCCGAACGCGAGTCGAGCGCGCCAGCCAGCTTGCCCCACACCTTGAGATAGGTCAGGACGCCGAAGAACAGGATGACGGCGGCGAAGGCCCAGAAGGTGGCCAGAGAGGTGGCATTCATGGATCCGCTCCTCAGTCCTTCAGGACGCCGGAAACCGCCGCCGAGATGGCCTTGCGCGTCACCGACACCGGCAGCAGCGCCTGAACGACCGCTTCAGCGGTGTCCGTGGCAACCGTACCGACTTCGGCCATGGCAGAAGCCTTGATCTCGGCAATGCGGGCTTCCGCAGCCGTGACATCAGCGGCCAGCTTGGTCTCGACCTCGGTCCGGCGCGCGGCCAGATCGGCGTTCAGCTGGGCCCGGGTGTCATTGGCGAGCGCGGCAGCGGCCCGATGGGCATCGGCCAGCTCGCGTTCGTAGGTGGCAATCGCCGCGTCGGATTCCTGCTTCATCCGCTCGGCCTCGGCCAGGTCACCCTGGATCCGGCCCTGACGGTCCTCGAAGATCCCGCCGATGCGCGGCACGATCACCTTGTGCATCAGGTAGAAGAGGACGCCGAAGGAAATCGCGAGCCAGAAGATCTGGGACGCGAAGGTCGAGCTGTCAAAGGGCGGGAACGCGACCTGATGATGCTCGACGGTCTCCAGTGTCTGGACCGCATTATTGACGGCAGACTCCGTGGCCATAAGCGGCTCCTCGGAATGTCTCGGGTTGACGACTGCGTCCGGCGGACCGTCACGGCCCGGTGCCCTTAGACACCGACCCAACCGTCGAGAAGGTCACGGGATCTACAAGACCCCACCCTCCTCCTCCGGACCCCGCTGTGGCAACAGCTTCCCGGTGCACGGGGCACCGGGAAGCTGGCCTTGGCGACTTCATCCGGAGCCGCCGGTCGGGCGATCACGCGAACAGGAGGATCAGCGCGACCAGCAGCGAGAAGATGCCCAGGGCTTCCGTCACCGCGAAGCCGAAGATCAGACGGCCGAACTGGCCATCGGCAGCCGACGGATTGCGCAGCGCGCCGGCCAGGTAGTTCGAGAAGATGTTGCCGAGGCCGATGGCCACAGCGCCCATGCCGATGCAGGCGATGCCAGCGCCGAGGTACTTCGCAGCTTCCGCTTCCATGACTAACTCCCTTCGGGACAGAGTAGGTTGGGTTGGTAGATTGAGGCGTGCAGACGGGCGGGTCTTAGTGGCCCGGATGCAGCGCGTCGTGGAGGTACATGCAGGTCAGGATCGCGAAGACATAGGCCTGCAGGAAGGCGACCAGGAACTCAAGCGCCGTCAGGGCCATGGTGAGGCCGAGCGGCAGGATCGCCGCAAGCCAGCCACCGATACCAAGCGCGCCGAGGGTGACGATGAAGCCCGCGAACACCTTCACGGCGATATGGCCGGCGAGGATGTTGGCGAAAAGACGAACCGAGAGCGAAACCGGACGGGAGAGGAAGGAGATGATCTCGATCGCCGTCACCAGCGGGATCAGCACCGCCGGCACGCCCGAAGGCACGAACAGCTTGAAGAAGTGCAGGCCGTGATTGATCAGGCCGGAGATCACCACCGTCAGGATCACCATCATCGCGAGCGTGAAGGTCACGATGATATGGCTGGTCGTGGTGAAGAAGTAGGGGAACATGCCGTAGAGGTTCGCGGTCAGCACGTACATGAACAGCGCGAACACGAACGGGAAGTACCGCATGCCGTCCTTGCCGGCGGCATCCTTCAGCATCTTGGCGACGAACTCATAGGAGAGTTCCGCCATCGCCTGCCAGCGCCCCGGGATCAGGCTGCGGCTGGCCGTACCGGCCACCAGGAAAATCGCGACCGTCGCGGTCGTCACCAGCATGAACAGCGCGGAATTGGTGAACGAGACGTCGAAGTCACCGATCTGGATCGGTACGATCGAATTGATGTGGAACTGGTGGATCGGATCGACCTTATCGCTTGACACCGTCCAGGCCCCTTCACGTCACATGACTTCTGTCGTCTGTCGTCCGCCCCGATCGGGCGGCCCGACGCTCATAGCACTTTGCCAGCGGCCAACCCATCGGCCATTGGCATTAGACGGCACCGGATTTTGCTTCCTCAGGAAGCCGGGCCGTCCTTTTTCTGGTTGCGCCGGGTGGTGAACTCGGTCTCGGACATGCGTCCGACAGCCCGGAGTACATTCACCACACCCGCCGCGAAGCCGAGAAGAAGAAGAATGATGAGCCCGAATGGCCGGGTCCCGGCCAGCTCGTCAAATCCCCATCCCAGCGCACCGCCGACAACAATGCCGGCAATAAACTCGCTCGACAGCCGCATCGCCTGGGCATAGCCCCGGGCATTGGCATCCGCCGCCTGCTGCGCCTCGCGCTTGGGCTGACGTTCGGCCATGCGCCGCTTGAGATCCGAGAGACGGCCATCCAGATCGGAGCGCCGCGCGTCGGCGTCGCTCTGTCCACGATCCCGGTGGCCTTTCTCGCTCATGTCTGTCTCCATCGGATCCATCCGGATCCGTTCCGACATGGCATCGGACCATGTCCGCTGCGCTGTGCCTACCCGCTCCGGATCACCTGTCGGTGATCGCTCCAGAGCGTGCCAGCGTGCTGTTTTTAGAAGACCTGCCAGCCCCTGAAATCGGCTCGCACCATAGTGGTGTGCCCGGTCACCGTCAAGGATTGCCGAGTGTCCCGGAAATTCTTGCACTGACATGGAAATTGGCTGCGGAAGTGCCCTGCGACATTCGGTCGGATTCCCCGGTTCTCCACATCTTCGCCGCGCGGGCACCGTCTTTCCGTCAGACGCCGCCGCCGCTCAGGAGGCGAGAATCCGGTCGGCCTCGGCGAGGTCGACGGATACCAGCCGCGAGACCCCCCGCTCCGCCATGGTGACCCCGAACAGACGGTGCATCCGCGCCATGGTGATGGGGTTGTGGGTGATGACGAGGAATCGCGTCTCGGTCCTCCGGGTCATCTCGTCCAGAAGGGTGCAGAAACGCTCGACATTCGCGTCGTCCAGCGGCGCATCCACCTCGTCCAGCACGCAGATGGGGGCGGGATTCGTGAGGAAGACGGCGAACACCAGCGCCATCGCCGTCAGCGCCTGCTCTCCGCCGGACAGAAGAGTGAGGGTCTGCGGCTTCTTCCCCGGCGGGCGCGCCAGAATATCGAGCCCGGCTTCGAGCGGATCCTCAGAATCAACAAGCGTGAGTTCGGCCACGCCCCCGCTGAAAAGATGGGAGAACAGCTCGCGGAAGCGCTGATCGACCTGCTGGAAGGCTTCCGCCAGACGGCCGCGGGCCTCGGAATCAATGGTCTGGATGCCCTGCCGCAGCCGTCGAATCGCCTCGGCCAGCTCGGTGCGCTCGGATTCCAGCCGATCGCGCCGGTCGCCGGTCTCGCGCGCCTCTTCCTCGGCCCTGAGATTCACGCCGCCCAGACGGTCGCGCTCGGAGACCAGACGCTCCCGGCGGGCCGTCACGGCGGCCGGATCGGGAATCGGCTGTCCCGGCGCGATGTCGGGCAGCGATTCTCCCTCGGGCAGGCTCTCCAGGAAGGCGCCGATTCCCGCCCGCGCCGCACTCAGGCGCTCGCGCTGGGTCGCCAGCCGTTCCTCGGCCCGGGCCTCGCCGGAGCGCGCCTCGCCGACGGCGGCAATCGCCTCTGCCGCCGCCCGGTCGGCCAGCGCCAGCCGGCGCTCGCCTTCGGCCCGGGCATCGGCGGCGGTCTCGTGGGCGATCTCAGCTTCGGCAATCCGCTCGATCAGCTCGGCGCGCAACTCTTCCGCCGCCTCCGGTGCGCCCTCCAGATCGGCCCGTTCGGACGCGGCCTCGCTGGCGCGGGCCGCCAGCACCCGGTCCTGATCCGTCGCGGCCCCTGCCCGGCCGCGCCAGACCTCCAGATCCCGGGCGAGCATGGCGATCCGCTCCGCCCGCAACGCCTTTTCCCGCATGGCGGTCGCCAGCTGGCCACGCCGGTCGACAACGGCCGCCCGGGCATCGCTGACCCGGCCACGCGCCTCGGCCAGCGGCGCCTCGAAACTGACGGCCTCGGGCAGCTCCTGCAGTGCCGCCCGGGCATCGGCAACGCTCGCCTCGGCCTCGCCGGCCTCCCGGGTCAGCCGCGCCAGCAGACCGGCGATCGCCGAGCGCCGGTGGCTGCGATCTGCGGCGAGCCGTTCGGCTTCCGCCAGCGCCGCGCGGGCCTTTGCCAGCCGACCCTGACAGGTGCGTGCCGCCTCGCGTGCCAGACGCTCGGCACCGGCGGCATTGCGGGCCGCGGATTCGGCGGCGCGGAACAGAGGAGCCGCAGAATCGGCGGCCGCGCGGGCAGCGGTCGCTTCCGCACTGAGCTCCGTCAGACGGTTGCGCTGGGCCAGCCGCTCGCTCGCGCCCTTGGCAGCGCCAGCCGAAACCGTGACGCCATCCCAGCGCCACAGCTGGCCATCGCGGCTGACCAGCCGCTGGCCGGGCTTCAGCCGCGGCCGCATCCGCTCCACCTGCACCGCCGAGACGATGCCGACCTGAGCCAGACGCCGGGCGAGCTCCGGCGGCGCCGTTACATAGCGATCGAGAGAATCGGCACCTTCCGGCAGGCCGGGATCGGCCGAGGCTGACGGGTTCAGGGACCAGAAGGCCGGCGCGGCCGAATCTGTCGGCAGCGCCAGATCATCACCCAGGGCTGCGGCCAACGCCGCCTCAAGGCCCGGCGCCACGGTGACGGCGTCCAGCACCGGCGGAAAGCGCCGGTCGGGGCCCGCCCCCAGCACGGAGACGAGGGTGCGCACCTCGGTTTCGAGCCGGGTGGCCAGCCGTTCGGTGTCGTCGCGCCGGCTGCGCGCCGTCGCCTCCGCCTCCCGGGCAGCCTCTGCCGCGCGCTCGCTCTCCAGCGCCTGCTCTTCCGCCGTCTCCTGCTCGAAAATCGCTTCCTCGACCCGGATGCGCGCCTCCTCCAGCACCTCGGCGCTGTCGGAATCGGCCTCGAAGCGGGCGAGATCGGCTGCCGCCGTCTCCCGTTCCCGGGTGAGCCGCAAGGCGCGGCTCTCGGAATCGGCCAGCGCCCGCACGGCAGCGGCGCGCCGGGCAGAACCTTCGGCAGCCGCGGAGGTCAGCTCCGAAAGGGCGGATTCGGCTTCGGCCAGAAGGGCTTCCGCCTCCTCCAGCATCGCCTGTCCCTCGGCGGAGGTGTCCTCGCGCTCGGCCTCTTCGGCCGCCATGTCCTCCAGAGCGATGGTCAGCCGCTCGACTTCGTCCGCCGCTTCCTCCGCCTGCCGGCGCTCACGCTCGCGGTCGGCCTCGATCTGGGCCAGACGACGGTCGAGCTCGGCCATGCGGTTGCGGGCGCGCCGGGCCTCGGCCTCGGCGGATTCGGCCTCCAGCTTCAGGCGTTGCAGGCTGGCAGCGGCCTCCATCTCGCCATCGCGCAGGGCCGGCATGGCGGCGGAGGCCAGCGCCTGATCCCGCGCCGCATGGGCCTGAACGGCGGCCACATCGGCGACGCCGTTGCGTGCGGCCATCAGGGCGGATTCGGCGGCGGCCACGGCATCGGCCGCCTGCCGGCGCTCGATGACCAGCAGCAGCCCTTCCGACGCGCGAATTTCTGCCGAGAGGGCGCGATAGCGCGCCGCCTGCCGGGCCTGCCGGGTGAGGCTTTCCAGCTGCACGGCGATTTCGCCGATGACATCTTCCAGCCGGGCGAGATTGGTTTCGGCGGCCTTCAGGCGGATTTCCGCCTCGCGCCGGCGGGCATGCAGACCGGAGATGCCGGCGGCTTCCTCGATGATGGCGCGGCGTGCCACGGGCTTGGCGGCAATCAGCTCGCCAATCTGGCCCTGCCGCACCATGGCCGGCGAGCGCGCGCCGGTGGAAGCATCGGCGAACAGGATCTGCACGTCGCGGGCGCGCACATCCCGGCCGTTCACCCGATAGGCCGAGCCCTCGTTGCGCTCGATGCGGCGGGAGACTTCCAGAACATCGGCATCATTGAACAGCGCCGGAGCGCGATGATCGCCATTGTCCAGCACGACGCCGACTTCTGCCGAATTGCGCGGCGGGCGGCGGCCGGAGCCGGAAAAGATGACGTCTTCCATGGCCGAGGCGCGCATGGCCTTGTAGGCGGTTTCGCCCATGACCCAGCGCAGCGCTTCCACCAGATTGGATTTGCCACAGCCATTCGGCCCCACGATGCCCGTGAGGCCCGGCTCGATCGCCACCTCGACCGGATCGACGAAGGTCTTGAACCCCGCGATCCGGAGCTTCGTGAATTTCAAGGCTGGCCTCTCCTCCGGTCAGCCGTCGCGCCGCCGGAGGACATGAGGTCCGGTCGGGCGGATCAGCCCTTCAGCATCGGCTCGACGATCTTCTCGAACTCGTCCATCGAGATCGCACCGCGGGCCAGCTCGCCATTGATGAAGAAGGTCGGCGTCGCATTCACGCCGAACTGCTTGTTGCCGCGATCCTTGACCGCGTTCACGCCGTCGAGCAAGGACTGATTGGAGAGGCAGGCCTCAAATTCCGGCTGGCTGAAGCCGATCTGCTTCGCCATGGCGTTCAGGGAATCCAGCGGCCGGTTGGTGAAGGCCCAGTCGTTCTGCTTTTCAAAGAACAGATCGACCACATCATAATATTTGTCTTCCGGCGCGCACCGGGAGAGCATGAAGGCGGCGGCAGCCACCGGATCCAGCGGGAACTCGCGCAGGATATAGCGGACCTTGCCGGTATCGATATATTTCTTCTTGATTTCCGGGAACGTCGTCGTGGCGAAGTGAGCGCAGTGGCTGCAGGTCAGCGACGCATATTCGATCACGGTCACCGGAGCATCAGCGCTGCCGAGCACGCGATCCGGGATCGGGCCGGGCTCCAGCAGCTTGGCCGGGTCAATCTTGGTGCCCTGCGCCAGGGCGGCGCCGGGGAGCAGGCCCGACGAGAGAGCCGCGGCCGTCAGGCCAAGGGTCAGGGCGCCATCGAGAAGCTGCCTGCGGGTGAGTTTCGACATCCGACCTCCGTCACGCGCGGATCCCGCGCCCATCTTGTCCTGGCGGTGCCCCGGCATCCTGCCGGGGCCATCCGGAATAGTGACGACGGAGAAATAAGGCGATGCCGGGACGGCCGCCAGTGCCGATCGGGCCTCAGGACCCTGCCCCACGCGATCGTGACAGCACCGCGCGCCCCAGACGGGCGATCGCCGCCCCCAGATCCGGCTCGGAAAAGCTGCGGCCGAGACGGTCGAGACGGGCGGTTTCGCGCCGGGTGAGCGGGCGCTGGGGCCGCTCCGGCTTCTCCTCCACCGGCCGCGGCGGCACCGACTGCACCCGGAGCCGCACCACCGCCCGCCAGCCGAGAAAATCATTCAGCCGTTCCAGCACCTGCGGGGCGGAATGCTGCAGAATCAGCCCGGCCCGGCCCTCGGCCCGCACGATCAGGGTGGCGCCACCGTCCATGTCATCGGGATCGGGCGGCCACACCAGCCGGTCCGGCTGGGCGCGCTGTGCCAGCTCCTCGCCGACGATCTCCGGCCAGAAGGTGATGAGTTCGGCCGCCGCGAAGCCACGCTTGCGGCACGCCGCCCCGATCACCGGCATCACCAGATCGGCAAGCGGGCGGGCGGACGTCCGGCGGGGTCTGGCAGGCGTGGACATGGGCGGCGGATCCGGTGAAACGGGACAGCCCACACTAGCAGGACCGGGGCCCGCCGACGAGTCGCCGCGACGACGGGTCCCGCCGGGAGGCGTCGACAGACGCCGCGGAATGCCGCACTTTCGCGGCCGAAATTTTCATGGGGGCTCCGGACAAAGGAGCTCTGGCGCCGCGCCCGGACCTGCATCCGCAGCTCCCGGACCGGGGCCCTTCAGACCAGGAGACAGCATGGGCGCGCGTGGATGGATTGCCGGCCTGGTGGTGGCCGGCCTGTCGATCGCGTCGGGGACGGCCCGGGCCGCCCAGGCGGAAGGCGAGTTCCTCGCGCTGTTCCGCTCCGCGTGTCTGGCGAATCTCACGACCCCGAAATCCGTGGCCACCCGCTTTTCCGCCGCCAGGGTCAGCCCGCTGCCACCCGAAAGCGCCCAGGCGATTCTGGGCGGCGAGAGCGGCGCGGCGTGGCCGGTGCAGGGCGTATCCGGCCCCTTCGCCGTCGCCCTCACCGACAAGTCGGTGTGCATGGTGATCGGCACCTCGCCCCGGCTGGAGCCGCTCGTCGACCTGTTCGAGGCCACCAGCCAACAGAAGAAACGCGACGACCGACGCACCAGCAAGACGGCGCGGCTGACCTATGCCGTCACCGTGCCCGGCACCGGCGGCGGGCCGGATGGTCACGCCCTCGTCGAGATCAGCGCGCTGACCAGCGACGGCGAATCCGTGCTGCGCATCACCGCCATTCCCGAGGCGGTGCTGTTCGGTACCGGCGGCTCGATCTCGTGGCCGTGAGGCCCGCCACATTGCGGCACGGCCTCCGGTTTCACGGACCGAACACCGACCAGCCCATGACCTGCGCCAGATATTCGAGCGCGAGGGTACCCAGCAGGGAGTTGCCGTTGGCGTTCAGCCCCGGCGACCAAACGGCGATGGAGGCCTTGCCGGGCACGATCGCCAGAATGCCGCCGCCGACGCCGCTTTTTGCGGGAATGCCGACCTGAAAGGCGAAATCGCCGGAGCCGTCATACTGGCCGCAGGTCAGCATCAGCGCGTTGATGCGGCGGGCGCGCAAGGGCGGTACCACCCGGCCGCCGGTGCCCGGGTTGCGCCCGTCAGTGGCGAGGAACCGGCCGGCCATGGCCAGCTGCCGGCACGACATGGCAATCGCGCACTGGTGGAAATAGACGCCCAGCGTCATTTCCGGCTCGTGCACCATGTTGCCAAAGGATTTCATGTAGTTGGCAAGAGAGACATTGCGGTAGCCGGTCGCCTGCTCCGAGCGCGCCACGGCCTTGTCGATGATGATGCTGTCATCATCGGCGAGGAAGCGCAGGAAATGCAGGATCGAGCCGATCGCCTCGCGCGGCGCATGGCCGGCCAGCACCACATCGGTGACGACGATGGCGCCGGCATTGATGAAGGGATTGCGCGGCACGCCATTCTCGCGCTCCAACAGCACGATGGAGTTGAAGGCCGTGCCCGAGGGCTCCCGCCCCACCCGCCGCCACAGCGCCTCGCCCACCTTGCCAAGCGCCATGGTGAGGGTGAACACCTTGGAGACGCTCTGGATGGAAAAGGCCTCCTCGGCATCCCCCGCCACATGCATCGCGCCATCGGCGGTGACAACGGCGATGCCGAACTTGGCCGGGTCCACATGGGAGAGCTGGGGAATATAGTCGGCTACCTTGCCGCGCTCGGTCTCCAGCGCCATCCGGTCGACAATCTCGTCCAGCACCTTCTGGAGATCGGGCATGGTGGCCTCCCCCGCTCTGCCGGCCGCCAGTCCCCCCGGACCCGCGGACCATTCCTCACGCTCGGGCGACCGTCATGCACCCGTTGCCGGGCCGGATCAATCGGCCCGGAGATCATGCCAGCTGCCCGAAGGGCTGGCCACATTCCCGCGCCTGAAGCCATGTGGATCTCTCATATACCCCGGGGGCATGAGAAATCCGCACCGGAACACCAAAGCGTCCTTTTCAAAGGATCTTCAGTATCAGCCGACGGACAGCAGCACCGCGGCGGCCCCGGCTAGCACCGCGACGAGACTGCCGATGCCGGCGCACACCAGCACCCGGAGACCGCCGATCCAGCCGGCCATCAGCACCTTCGCCAGGGTGTTGACTGCAACCGCAATGGCGATCGCCTGCAGCGGGAGGCGATGATCACCGGAATCGCGGGCGAGCTGGGCCATGGAAATGGTGATCGCATCCACATCGGCAATGCCCGAGATGGAGGCAACGATGAGCACGCCGCGATCCCCCACCTGATCCCGGGCGAGAGCCGTCGCCAGCAAAATGACGCCGATGAGGGCGGCCATGCGCAGCGCGGTGCCGAGATCCAGCGGGCTGGAGAGCGCGAGGTCCGGCTGTTCGGTCGCGGTGTTGCCATACATCAGCAGCGCCGCCGAGAGGGCGAGCACCAGCGCGACCACGCCAAGCGGCACGACCAGGCCCGGCAGCAGGCTGACATTCAGCACCGACACCACAACCCCGACCCGGACCACCATGACCGCCCCGGCAATCAGGATGCCGGCCGACAGCAGCCGCGCCGAGCCGGGATGCAGACGGGCAAGGCGTGCCAGCGTCACCGTGGTCGCCGTCGACGAGGCGAGGCCGCCGGCCAGCGCCGCCGCGAGCACGCCGAGCTTTTCGCCAAGCACCCGGATCGCCAGATAGCCGCCAAAGGAGATGGTGGCGATCATGATGGCCACCATCCAGATCCGGTAGGGATTGAGCGCCCCCCACGGGTCCAGTGCCCTGTCCGGTAGCACCGGCAAGAGCAGGAAGGTCATGGCCAGGAGCGTCAACCCGGCCCGAAGCTCGTCCCAGGAGAGCGAGCGCACCCAGCGGTGCAGCGGCTCGCGCAGGGCCAGAAGCAGGGTGACGGAGACACCGCCGGCGACCGCGACCGCGACATCCCCCACCGCGGCATAGGCGCCGAGCAGGAAGGTGACGAGGGCCGCGATCAGCGTCGTCGCGGAATAATCCTGTTCGACCGTCGCCTGGAGCAGACGGAACACCAGCAGCACCGCGACAAAGCCGAGAAAGGCCGCCGCCAGCACGATCGGCCCGGCGACATGGGACAGCGCCCCGGCGAGGCCGCCGCCGAGCCCGATGAGGGCGAAGGTGCGGAAGCCGGCGGCGCGCACATGGCGCCCCTCCTCGTCCCGGCTCTGCCAGCCACGGTCCAGACCGACCAGCAGGCCGATGGCGAGCGCTGCGCCCAGACGGGAAAAGAGATCAGGATCGGTCATGGCCATCGCTCGCGCGGGAACCCGAAGCGGGCCCCCGCGGGAGGATCAGCCGGCGGATCGGGAAAGGTCAAGCCCGGCCCGGGTCCCGGTCCAAAGCGCGGCCTCAGACCGCCGAGGCGTCGAACTGCTGGATGACGCTGCGCACGATCGGATAGATCTGGTGCTGCCACTTCTTGCCGTTGAAGACGCCATAATGGCCGACGCCCGGCTGCATATGGTGGCGCTTCAGATGCGGCCGCAGCCCCGTGCACAGATCATGGGCCGCCAGCGTCTGGCCGAGGGCGCAGATGTCGTCGCGTTCACCTTCCACGGTCAGCAGTGCCGTGCGGCGGATCGCCTTCGGCTCCACCAGCATGCCGCGATAATAGAGCTCGCCCTTCGGCAGCAGATGCTCCTGGAACACCCAGCGGATGGTTTCCAGATAGAACTCCGCCGGCAGGTCGAGCACGGCAAAATACTCGTCATAGAAAACCTTGGTCTTCTCTGCCGCCTCGATGTCGCCGAGCACCAGCTGATCATAAAGATCGACATGAGCCTTCACATGGCGATCAAGATTCATCGACATGAAGGCGATGAGCTGGACGAAGCCCGGATAGACCTTGCGGAAGGCGCCGCGGAACTGGAACGGCACGGTGGCGATGAGCTTTTCCTCAAACCATTCGATGGGCTTGGAGGTGGCGAGCTCGTTCACCTTGGTCGGGTGGATGCGGGTGTCCACCGGGCCGGCCATCAGGGTCATGGACGCCGGCTGACACGGATTGTGGGTCTGGGCCATCACCGAGGCGGCCACCAGCACCTGCACGCAGGGCTGACAGACGGCCAGCACATGGGAGCTGGGCCCGAGATATTCCAGGAACTGGATGACGTGATCGACATAATCGTCGAAGCCGAAGCGGCCGGCGCTCAGCGGCACGTCGCGGGCATTGTGCCAGTCCGTAATATAGACGTCATGATCCTGCAGCAGGGTCTCGACGGTGCCGCGCAGAAGAGTCGCGAAATGACCGGACAGCGGCGCGACCACCAGAACCTTGGGGCCGGGCACGTCCATGTCCTTGCGGAAGTGAAGCAGCGTGCCGAACGGCGTCGACATCATCTTTTCCTCGCTGACCGCCACATCGCGGTTGCCGGAAAAGACGGTGTGGATCTCGAAGGGCGGCCGCTCGTGGGAGAAGCTCGAGCGCGAGATCAGCTCGGCCGCAGCGGCTGCATTCCGGATGACCGGATTGTTCTTCACGAAGGGCAAGGCCCCACCGAACAGGGTGGTGGCGATCCTGGCGGCGTAACGGACCGGCGCCATGAGATCTTCTTGCGATTGATAGGCCGAGTACATCATGTCGAAGTTCGATCCATTGATGGCGCCCCACGAAGATGCGATTCGTGTCCCCGGGCACGAGGGTCGCATCCGCCTTGAATCACGCTAATCCGATTTTTGCTGCACTGCGAGATTAAAATTGTGGCCGTGCCCGTTTGGGGGCAATCCGGGCCAAAAATCACAGGAATGCGCAGCGGCGCTCGGTTTTGCCGCATTGCGTGCCCGGCAAAATTCACACACTCCTGTTCAAATCGGTCCGTGCGGCGGTTATGCTGCGGGAGCGTCCGGGGTGGGGGAGATCGGTGATGAGTGCGGCACTTACCATCAGCAGCAAGAATTATTCGTCTTGGTCACTGCGCGGCTGGCTGCTCTGTCGAATGGCAGGGCTGGACTTCCAGGAAGTCGTCTCGTCCAGCGACGACCCGTCGACGCGGGCCGAGCTGCTTCTCCTGTCGCCGTCCTTCCTCGTGCCGTGCCTTGAGCACGACGGCATCAAGGTCTGGGACACCCTCGCCATTGCCGAATATCTGGCCGAGGTATTTCCCGAGGCTGGCCTGCTGCCGGCGGACCTGAAGGCGCGCACCCTGTGCCGCGCCATTTCCGGCGAGATGCACGCGGGCTTTGCCAACCTGCGCTCGGCCCTGCCGATGAACATCAAGGCCTTCTATCCGAATTTCCGCATCTGGGCCGGCGCCCAGGCCGATATCGACCGCATCACCACCATCTGGACCGAGGCGCTCACCACCTATGGCGGGCCCTATCTGTTCGGTGATCGCTTCACCTTGGCCGACGCCATGTATGCGCCGGTCTGCGCCCGCTTCCGCACCTATGACGTGAAGCTTCCGCCGCAGCTCTCCGCCTATCGCGACACCGTGCTGGCCCATCCCTTCATGATCGAATGGGCGGAGGCCGCCAAGGCCGAGCCCGAGGAGCTGGAAGAGCTCGACGTCGAGTTCTGAGCCCGGCGTTTCCAGAGGCTGTGCAGTTCCAAGATCCGACAGGCGCCGTCGCCGGTCCGCCCAGTAATGGCGTCGGCGATCGTGTGCGCGCCGCTGCTGCCGGGCGCATCCGGATGCCCGTGCCGGGATCTTACCTGCCTGTCAGGCGGGATCCCGGAGATGGAACAGGATCCCGGACATGAAAAAAGGGCCGTCCCGGCTGTCGGGGCGGCCCTTTTTTCAGGAACGGAGACGTCTGCCCCCTGCCCGACTGAGGCTCAGCGATCCACCGGCAGGAAGCGGCTGGCGATGAAGCACAGGCCGGCGGCCACGCTCATGGAGACGATCAGCACCCAGGCGGTGCCGTCCCACAGCCCCATGTCGATCAGGATACCCATCAGCACCGTGGTGACGGCGCCGACGCCGATCTGCAGGAAGCCGGTGAGGCCCGAGGCGGCACCCGCCAGATCCGGCCGCACGCTGACGGCGCCGGCGGTGGCCGTCGGCGCCAGCGCGCCATTGCCCGAGCCGATGATGACCATGGGCAGGAACAGGCTGAGCGGATGGTTCACCCCCAGGGCGAACAGGGCGATGATGAGCGCCAGCCCGCACAGGGTCACCGCATTGCCCATCCAGATCGCCTTCACGATGCCGAAGCGGGCGACCATGCGGCCGGCGCTGTAGCCGCCAATGAGGAAGCCGATGGACAGGGTAACCATGGAAATGCCGAACAGCGACGGCGACAGCCCGAACACATGGGTCGCCACATGGTGTCCGGCACCGATGAAGGAGAAGTAGACCGACGAGGACAGGCTGAGGGTCAGGCAATATTGCCGGAATACCGGCTCGCGGCCGAGCAGCACGAAATTGCGCATCAGCCCGCCGAACCCGTTCGTCGTGCGCCGCTCCAGCGGGTTCGTCTCGGCAAGATTGAACCAGATGATGGCGAAGATGATGCAGAACAGCGCCGTCAGGGTCTCGAAGCCGACCCGCCAGCCGAAATGATCCTCGATGACGCCGCCAAGGGCGGGCCCAAGCATCGGGCCGACGGAAATCGCCATCATGAGATAGCCCATGACCGCGGCCGAGCGCTCGCGCGGATAGCTGTCGCGCACCACGGCCCGCGAGATCGCCGCCCCGGCGCCACCGCCCAGGGCCTGCAGCAGACGGGCGAACAGCAGCATGCCGATGCTGCCGGCCACCGACGCCAGCGCACAGCCGGCGACAAACAGCGCCGTGCCCGCCAGGATCACCGGCCGGCGGCCATAGCGATCCGACAGCGCGCCCATGACGATCTGACCGACGGCCAGACCGGCAAAGAACACGGAAATGGTCAGTTGCACCGTGGTGGTGGAGGTGGCGAACTCGCTGCGGATCGCCGGCAGCGACGGCAGCAGGATGTTGGAGGCCAGCGACGGAATGCTCGCCAGCACCGCCAGCAGCGCCAGCGACGGCGGCGCCACGGAGGGAGCAGACAGGGAGCCCGACGGAGAGGCGAGATTCGTCATGTCGCACACGGCAAGCCGGACCAGCCCGCCGGCCGGTCACCACGCAGAAGGACGGGGCGCCCGGGATCCGGACTGCCGGACCTTCCCGAACACCGGAGCGCCGGCACCCCGCCGGGCATGACCGCGGCAGGCTTCCCCGGAGCTTCCGTTGAAGGCGAATAATATGGAGACCTTATTGTCCAACTGCGGCGAACTCAAGGCCGCATGGTCCCGGCCGCTCCCCGGCCGGGACTTGAAGCAGCGGCTGCGGGCCCGTGGCGTCCCGGAGGACTGCGGACTTCTGCACGGCCCCGGGGGCCCGGCGGAGTCTTTGCGGACCTGGCGGCGGTCAGACGGCGACCATCTCCCGGAGGCGGGCGGCGCAGCCGACGAGGGCCGGCCAGGGCGCGACCACCAGCCGGGTGGGCACGCCCGCCAGCAGACGGCCCATGCGGCCCTTGTCCTCGAATCGGGCCCTGAACGGGCTCGCCTCCAGAAGCGGCTGCACCCGGGGCACGATGCCGCCGGCAATATAGACCCCGCCGAAGGAACCGAGCGTCAACGCCAGATCGCCGGCGACCCCGCCGAGAATGCCGAGGAAGGTGTTGATGGTGCCCGTCGCGAAGGCATCGCCGGCAAGTGCTGCGGCGGTGATGTCGGCGGCGCGCGGCGCCACGGCATAGGGGGTGCCGGCCAGTTCCGCCCGGGCGGTGTGCAGATCGACCAGCCCCTGACCGGACAGGATCCGCTCCACCGAGACCCGGCCGAAGCGGCCGCTCAGCACCATCAGGAGGTCGCATTCCGCCCGGTCGCGCGGCGCAAACGAGACATGGCCACCCTCCCCCGAAAGCGGCACCCAGCGCGGGCCGACGGGCAGAAGGCCCGAGACGCCAAGGCCGGTGCCGGGGCCGAGCACTGCCAGCGGCAGGCCGGCGGGGGCGGAAATCTGCGGGCCGATGGCCACGGCCTCGCCGGCATCCAGATGCGGCAGCGCCAGTGCCTGGGCGGTGAAGTCGTTGATGACGGCGAAATTTTCCAGCCCGAAATGTCGCCGCACCGCTGTCTTCGTGAAGCCGAAATCGGCGTTGGTGAGGCGCACTTCCTCGGCTTCCACCGGGCAGGCCATGGCGACACAGGCCGCCCGCACCCGGCGCCCGTCGCGAAACGCCTCCAGCGCCTCGATGAGGCCGGGATAGTCGGCAACCCTCAGGGAGCGTTCGCCGGTTGGCCGGCCATCGGGGCCGATCCAGGCAAAGCGCGCATTCGTTCCGCCGATATCGGCA
The DNA here is from genome assembly GCA_050689115.1 of Segnochrobactraceae bacterium EtOH-i3. Lineage (GTDB taxonomy): Bacteria > Pseudomonadota > Alphaproteobacteria > Rhizobiales > Segnochrobactraceae > JBBSSF01. The sequence goes on from JBOGCN010000001.1 coordinate 577,698, forward strand.
ACAACCGCCCCGTCCATCTCGTCTTCCTCGTCCGGTGCCCGTCGGATCCGGTGATTCCGGCCGGCTCATGGCCGCCGCGCCCTCTTTCTGGCGTCATCGGGGCATGCTCGGCAAGGCGGCGTGTCCGCTTTGTGACGTCCCGCGGCGGTTTCGTGTAACGGACGGTTTCCCGACGGACGACTGAAACAAACCGTTACGCGGAAGTCAGTGCGCGCTGCTGCGTCCACAGGCAGGATGGCGCAAACAACGGGCGACCGCATGAACGGTCGCCGACATCCGGGAGGAAGACCAGATGACGCTTCACACCAAGAGCCGCCTGTTTGCCGCCACCACGGCGCTGGCCGGCCTCCTCGCTTTTCCCGCGCTTGCCGCCGATCAGCCCACTGTCGAGGTCCTGCACTGGTGGACCTCCGGTGGCGAAGCGGCCGCGGCCCGCGCGCTGAAGCAGGATTTCGAGGCCCATGGCGGCAAGTGGGTGGATGCACCGGTGGCCGGCGGCGGCGGTGACGCGGCCATGACCGTGCTGCGCTCGCGGGTGCTGGCCGGCGATCCGCCCGGCGCCGTGCAGCTGAAGGGCCCGGCCATCAGCAACTGGGCCGAGGAAGGCGTGCTCGCCGATCTCGATCCGGTGGCCAATGCCGAGAAGTGGAACGACAAGATCCCGCCGGTGCTGCAGACCGTGCTGAAGCCCGAGGGCAACTATGTTGCCGTGCCGGTGAACATCCACCGGGTCAACTGGCTGTGGGCCAATCCGGCCGTGCTGGCCAAGGTGGGCGCCGAGGCCCCCAAGACCTGGGACGAGTTCAACGCCACTGCCGACAAGCTGAAGGCCGCCGGCATCGTGCCGCTGGCCCATGGTGGCCAGCCCTGGCAGGATGCGACGGTGTTCGAGGCCGTCGTCCTCGGCATCGGCGGTGCGGACTTCTATCGCAAGGCGATCATCGAAGGCGACGAAGACGCGCTGACCTCGGACACCATGGTTCAGGTGTTCGACCAGATGCGCAAGATCCGCGGCTATGTGGATCCGAACTTCTCGGGCCGCGAGTGGAACCTGTCGACGGCCATGGTCATCAACGGTCAGGCCGCCATGCAGATCATGGGCGACTGGGCCAAGGGCGAGTTCTCGGCCGCCGGCAAGGTGCCGGGCAAGGATTATCTCTGCGCCGAAGTGCCCGGCAAGCCGGCCTACTCGCTCAACTCCGACTCCTTCGCCATGTTCAAGGTGAAGGACAAGAACGCCCAGGCCGGCCAGCAGCTTCTGGCCAAGCTCATCATGGGTGACAAGTTCCAGGAAGAGTTCAACCTGCTGAAGGGCTCCATCCCGGCCTCCACCGTCGTCGACCTCTCCAAGTTCGATGACTGCGCCAAGAAGTCGAAGGCGGATCTGGAAGCGACCCAGGCCGAAGACGCCCTGGTGCTCTCCTTCGCCCACAAGATGGCGCTGCCGGGCAATGTCGAAGGCGCCATCGTCGACGTGGTGACCCAGCACTTCAACTCCGACATGAGCTCGGCGGATGCCGTCAAGAAGCTCGCGCAGGCGGTGAAGCTCTCCAAGGGCTGATCGCAGACCTGCCCCTCCGGAGCGATGTCCGCGATCGCCCGGAGGGGTTTGCCCGCCATCCCCCGGCCGGCCTTTCCCCGTGTCCCCGGCCGGACGGATGGCGGGCAGCCTCCCTGCCCCCGACGCGTTCCCTTCCCGCTGCCCGGTTCAAGCCCGGCCGGGGAGGAGCATGGTCAGGCCCAGCCTGTCCCGGTTCGCCTGACCATGCGTCGGTTCAGGAGACGAGAGCGCCGCCCGTTCGCCCGCGCGCACGGCAGACGCTTGACCGTCCCGCGAGCATCCGCGCCGGTTCCGGCGCGTCCCCGTTCCACTCCCCAGTCTGCTGAGAAGGAGACGGGCTTTGGCTCCGACCGCTCTTTCCCGCGATGCGGCGTCCGTGCCGGCCAGTGTGCCCCGGCCGGCCACCGCATCCGCCCCGCCGCGCTCCGGGTTCAGGCGCCTCGTTCAGGACAACCTGTCCCGTCTGGTGGTGATGCCCACCTTTCTGGTGTCGCTGGTGTTCGTCTATGGCTTCATCGCCTGGACGACCTGGGTGTCGTTCTCCAAGTCGCGCATGCTGCCGAACTATGATCTCTCGGGCCTGCGCAACTATGAGCGCCTGTGGTCCATGGAGCGCTGGCATGTGGCCATCTCCAATCTGGTGATCTTCGGCGCCCTGTTCATTCTGGTCTGCCTGGTCATCGGCGTGTTTCTCGCCATCCTGCTCGACCAGAAGATCCGCGCCGAAGGCATGCTGCGCACCATCTTCCTCTATCCGATGGCCCTCTCCTTCATCGTCACCGGCACCGCGTGGAAGTGGATCCTCAATCCCGGCCTCGGTCTGGAGCGGCTGGTGCGCGACCTCGGCTGGGAGAGCTTCTCCTTCGACTGGATCGTGACCCCGGACATGGCGATCTACACGGTGGTGATTGCCGCCGTCTGGCAGTCCTCGGGCTTCGTGATGGCGCTGTTTCTGGCCGCCCTCCGGGGTGTCGATCACGACATCATCCGCGCTGCCCAGATGGATGGTGCCAGCGCGCCGCGCATCTATCTTGGCATCATCCTGCCGTCGATCCGGCCGGTGTTCCTGTCGGCCATCGTCATCCTCTCCCATCTGGCGGTGAAGAGCTTCGATCTCGTCATCGCGCTGACGGGCGGCGGCCCGGGCTATGCCACCGATCTGCCGGCGACCTTCATGTACGCCATGACCTTCCAGCGCGACCAGATGGGCATCGGCGCCGCCTCGGCCATGATGATGCTGGCGACCGTCATGGCGATCATCGTCCCCTATCTCTATTCCGAGCTGAGAGGGCCGCGTCATGGCTGATCTGGCTGCCTCCGGTCTTGCCGGCGCACGGTCCGGCTGGCTCTCCGGTCAGGGCCTCCTCAGGGTCCTGCTCTACGGGATCCTGATCCTGTTCGCTCTTTATTATCTGGCGCCGCTCTACGTGATGGTGGTCACGTCGCTGAAGTCGCCGGACGAGATCCGCGACGGCTCCTTCCTGGAGCTGCCCCGGGTCGTCACCTTCGATGCCTGGCGCTATGCGTGGTCAGAAGCCTGCGTCGGCGTCAACTGCACCGGCCTCCAGCCCTATTTCTGGAACTCGGTGCGCATGGCCATCCCGGCCGTGCTGATCTCCACGGCGGTGGGCGCCCTCAACGGCTATGCGCTGACCAAATGGCGCTTCCGTGGGGCGGACATCATGTTCTCGCTGCTGCTGTTCGGCTGCTTCATCCCGTTCCAGGTGGTGCTGCTGCCGCTGGCCCAGACGCTGGGCTGGCTCGGCCTCTCCTCCACCACTGCCGGGCTGATCCTGATCCACGTGATCTATGGCACAGCTTTCACCACGCTGTTCTTCCGCAACTACTATGTCTCGATCCCCGACGAGCTGGTGCGGGCGGCGACCATTGATGGCGCGGGCTTCTTCACCATCTTCTTCCGGATCTTCCTGCCACTGTCGACGCCGATCATCATGGTGTCGCTGATCTGGCAGTTCACCCAGATCTGGAACGACTTCCTGTTCGGCGTCTCCATGATGTCGGGCAATGCCCAGCCGATGACGGTGGCCCTCAACAACATCGTCAACACCACCACCGGGGTGAAACGCTACGATGCCGACATGGCCGCGGCCATTCTCACCGGCCTGCCGACCCTCCTCGTCTATATCATCGCAGGCAAATATTTCGTGCGCGGTCTGACCGCCGGCTCCGTGAAAGGTTGAACCGATGGCCGCCCTTTCGATTGAACATCTGCGCAAGATCTATGGCAGCGTCACCGTTCTGGAAGACATCTCCATCAAGATCGAGGATGGCGACTTCCTGGTGCTGGTGGGGCCGTCGGGCTGTGGCAAGTCCACTCTGCTCAACATGATCGCCGGTCTGGATACGCCGACCTCGGGCGACATCCGCATCGGCGACCGGGTGGTGAACGACGTCCACCCCAAGGACCGCGACATCGCCATGGTGTTCCAGTCCTATGCGCTCTACCCCAACATGAGCGTGAAGAAGAACATCACCTTCGGCATGGAAATCCGCGGCGTGCCGGCGGCCGATCGCGAGGCGGCCGTCGCCCGGGTGGCGAAGCTGCTGCAGATCGACCATCTGCTCGACCGCAAGCCCAGCCAGCTCTCCGGCGGCCAGCGCCAGCGCGTCGCCATGGGCCGGGCGCTGGTGCGCGAGCCACAGGTGTTCCTGTTCGACGAGCCGCTGTCCAATCTGGATGCCAAGCTCCGGGTGGAGATGCGGGTGGAGATCAAGAAGCTGCACCAGCGGCTGAAGGCCACCATCGTCTATGTCACCCATGACCAGATCGAGGCCATGACGCTGGCCACCAAGGTGGCGGTGATGAAGGGCGGCATCGTCCAGCAGTTCGCCGATCCGCAGACCATCTACCGGGAGCCGGCGAACATGTTCGTTGCCGGCTTCATCGGCACCCCGTCCATGAACTTCATCCCGGCGACCGTGGTGCAGGATGCCAACCGCATCGGTGTTGCGGTCGCGAACCGGGATGGCGGCACCACTTTCCTGCCGCTACCGACGGGGTCCCACTCCATTGCGGACCGGCTGGGCGAATCCGTCGTTCTCGGCATCCGTCCGGAGCATGTGTCGCCGTGGCGGGAGGAAGAGGCAGCGTCGGGCCGCCATGCCCCGTTCGAGGCGATGATCGAACTGACCGAGCCGACGGGGGCCGACACCATGGTGTTCCTGACGCTGGGCGGCATCGAGGTGGAGGCGCGAATCCACCCGGACGAGGCCGCCGCCCCCGGCACACGGATGCGATTCCTGGTCGATATGGGCCGCGCCAGCCTGTTCGATCCGAAGACCGAACAGCGCATTGCGCTTGATCGCAAAACCGCCCCCCGGCCGGAACCTCTGACCACGGCCTGAGACCAGAGCCCCGGAGACGGATTTGACCTCCCGATGCGGGCTTTTTGTGCCATCGAGGCAGAGGAGACGTCCGCGGCCCGTCAGGCGCAGCAGGCCGTCAGCCCGACGTGCACCGGCCTGAGCCCCCGGAAAGAGATGCAAATCGGCAACTCACCCCGGAGGAAGTGAGGCCCCCGCCCTCCGCCGGCGCGTCGGCAATTGCTCTTGCAGCCTTTGGCATGACATGTGCTCCACGAACTCGGCAAAACCGGTTCGTGGAGCATTTTCTTTTCGACCGTCCAAACAAGGTTAATGAAATCTTTATGCCCCAACCGGAGGCTTGATCGAACAACCATGAGTGCAGGGAAAGGGGTTTATTTTGCCTGGTGCGGACTTTTTTCTGCTCTACAGGTTGCCATTCCGGCCTGATATCTGCACCATGATATCCTCCCGCCCCGATCAAGAAGGGCCGATGCTTGATGCGGGACGCTCATGCTGGCGCCGGACGTCTATGGCGCAAACCTCGCATTGGTGTTAAGCGTTCCGCATCAGATCTGGATGAACGAACCCGCATGGCGCGCACTCTCGCTCTCTTGCTCACGCTCACGACCCTCACCGGCTGCGCTGCACTGCCGGGCGACGGGCCGTCGGGGGCTGATATCAAGACCTCCGAGATTCAGTCGCTGTCTCGCAGCGAATTCCTTCTGGTCGACATCACCCCCGAGGTCGCCAATGTCGCCGGCCAGTACCGGGCGCGGGATTTTGCCAACACCTTCTCCCTGCGCAGTGCCGGCGTCGAGCAGCCGATTGGCGTCGGTGACCGTCTGGCGGTGAACATCTGGGAAGCCGGCGAAAACGGTCTGTTCTCCTCGGGTGCCGCCAAGGCGACCTCGATCCAGACTGTCGTCGATTCCTCCGGCCGGATCTTCGTGCCCTATGTCGGCGCCGTGAAGGCGTCCGGCCGGTCCGTCGATGCCGTCCGGATGTCCATTGAGGACGCGCTGGGCGACCGGGCGATCCAGCCTCAGGTCCAGGTGCTGGTGGCCGACAATCTGGCCAACAGCGCCATGGTGATGGGTGATGTGGTCAAGCCGGGTCGCTACCCCATTACGCCGAACGGCGTGCGGGTGCTCGACCTCGTGGCCATTGCCGGTGGCTCCAAGGCGAACACCTATGACACCGTGGTCACGCTGCGGCGTGGCAACCGCACGGCGTCGGCGGTGATGGAGGACCTGTTCGACAACCCGGCGAACAACGTCCTGCTCGCCCCCAATGACAGCCTGCTGCTGGCCAGCCAGCCGCGCAGCTTCACGGTGTTCGGCGCCACCCAGCAGACGGCCAAGATCGCCTTCCAGGCCCGCACCGTCACGCTGGCCGAAGCGATCGCCCAGTCGGGTGGCCTCAACAACATGGTGGCCGATCCGAACGGCGTGTTCATCTTCCGTTTCGAAGATGCCGCCGTCGCCCGGGCCATCAATCCGGAGAAGGCGCGCGCCGTTCCGGCCGGGGCCAAGGTGCCGACCATTTACCGGCTCAACATGCGCGATCCCAAGGTGTTCTTCCTCGCGCGCTATTTCGAGATGCGCGACAAGGATGTCCTTTATGTCGCCAATCATCCGACCGCCGAGCTGGGCAAGTTCCTGACCATCATCTCCCCGGCGCTGAATGCCTGGGGTCGCGTCTCGAACATTTCCAACTGATAAGCCACAGCCCCGCCGGATCATCCGACGGGGCTGCCGCTCAGGCTTGACATCCGGAGCGCGATAGCCGACAGCCGGCCTGTCGACGCGGGTGGTTCGGAGCCAAAATGAGCAGCGATACGAGCGTGCGGACCCTTCTCTTTCTTCAGGGACCGCCTTCGGGCTTCTTCAAGGCTCTCGGCCAGGAGTTCCAGCGGCGCGGGCACAGGGTTCGCCGCATCAACGTGTCGATCGGTGACTGGCTGCTCTGGCACGGTCGCGACACCATTTCCTATCGCGGACGGTTTGAAGACTGGGCAGCCTGGCTTGACGCGTTCATCGTACGCGAGGGCATCACCGACATCCTCTATTATGGCGATCGCCTGCCCTATCACCGGCCGGCCCGGGAAATTGCCATTGCCCGCGGTCTTGGCGCCTATGCCGTCGAATTCGGCTATCTCCGGCCGGACTGGATCACCATCGAGCGCGGCGGCCTCGGCACCCTCTCCCATTTCCCGACTGATCCCGAGACCATCCGCCAAATCGCCCGCGGCGAACCGCGGCCGGATCCCACGCGCCACTATCGCCACACCTTTGCCCAGGAAGCCGTCGGCGAGATGGTCTACAGCCTCTCCAACGTGTTCCTGAAGCCGGCCTTCCCGCATTATCATGCGGATTTCTATTATCATCCGGTGCTGGACTATGTGAGCTGGCTGCCGCGCCTCATCAATGGCCGGCGCAACCGCAAACATGCCGAGCGGGTGGTGCAGGACGTGGTGACCTGCGGACGCCCCTATTTCGTCTTTCCGCTGCAGCGCCAGAACGACTACCAGATCCGCATCAACTCGCCCTATGTTCACCTGAAGGATGCGTTGGAGGAAACCCTGCGCTCCTTCCGCGATCATGCGCCGGCTGATGCCCGCTTCGTGGTGAAGATCCATCCCCTCGACAACGGCATGGAACGCTGGACCTCGGTCGTGCCGAAGCTGGTCCGCTCTCTCGGTCTGGAGGGCCGGGTGGAACTGATCGACGGCGGCGACCTCTCCCGCCTGCTCATCCACGCCCGCGGTACCGTGCTGGTCAACTCCACCGTCGGGCTGCATGCCATTCAGGCCGGCTGTCCGCTGAAGGTGCTGGGGGTCGCGGTCTATGACATCGACGGCCTGAGCTTCCAGGGGCCGCTTGACGACTTCTGGACCCAGAGCCCCCATCCGGATCCGAGCTTCCGCGCCGCCTTCGTGCGGGCGCTGGCGCTGGCCACCCAGGTGAAGGGCGATTTCTACGCCGAGCCCGGCCGCAGCGCCGCCGCCGAGGCCATTGCCGAACGCATCCTGACCGGTCAGGTGAACGAGCCCGGCGCCTTCGTCGACCCGCCGCCGCGGCTGGAGCGGGCGCACGCCCTCGGCATGTCGGTGCTCTGACGGCCCATGCGCACCGTCCTGTTCCTGCAAGGACCGCTCTCCCCGCTCTACCGGCTGATCGCCGACCGGCTGGAAGCCGCCGGCTGCCGGGTGCTGCGGGTGAACCTCAATCTCGGCGACGTGCTGCACTGGCGTCGCCCCGGCGCCATCGCCTTTCGCGGTCGTCCCGCGGCCTTCGGCCCCTTCCTCACCGAGCTGATCGCCCGCGAGGGCGTCACCGACATCGTCCTGCATGGCGACCGGCGCATCTATCACCGCATCGCCGGCACGGTGGCCCGGGCCCATGGTCTGCAGGTGATCGCCACGGAGCTCGGCCTGCTGCGGCCGGACTGGATGCTGATCGAGCGCGACGGCTGTGCGCTGGCCTCGCATTTTCCCGAGGACCCCGCCGCCATCCGCGCCATTGCCGCCCGGGTGCCGCCGCGGGATCGGCAGGTGCGCTATCCTGGTTCCTTCTTCCTCGTGGCGGTACCGGACGTGATCTATAATCTCGTCGCCGTCGCCGGCCGGCCGCTGTTCCCCTTCTATCGCCGCCACACCCCGGACCATCCGCTGCTGGATTATGGCGCGTGGATTTTCCGCCTGCTGGCCGAGAAAAAGCGCGACCGCGCCGCAGCAGCCCTTGCCGCCCGGTTGGGCGCCGACATCCCGCGCTGGCATGTGCTCGCCCTCCAGCTCGACGGCGATTTCCAGATCCGCGACAACTCCCCCTTCGCCGGCATGGCGCCGGTGCTGGAAACGGTGATCGCCTCCTTCGCCCGCGCTGCCCCGGCCGGCGACCATCTGGTCATCAAGAATCATCCTCTCGACAACGGCCTGACGCGGCTGGGATCCGTCGCCGCCCGCATTGCCGCGGCCCATGGCGTCGCCGGGCGGGTGCACTTCGTCGATGGCGGCGGGCTGAAGCCGCTGCTGACGGGCGCCTCCGGCTTCGTCACCGTCAACTCGTCGGCCGCTCTTGAGGCACTCGGCGCCGGCGTGCCGGTGACGACGCTTGCCCCCGCCCTCTACCGGGTGGAGGGCCTCGTCTTCACCGGTCCGCTCGATGCGTTCTGGGCCAGCGCCGCGGCGCCGGATGTCAGCCTCCTCGAGGCCTTTCTCGATTCGGTGGCCGCCACCCTCCATGTGCGCGGCTCGATCCACTCCCGTGCCGGTCTGCCGGTGGCGGCAGAGGGCATGGCGGCCCGGATCCTCGCCAACGATCTCAACGAGCCCGGCGCCTTCGTCGATCCCCCGCCGCGATTCGCCTGGGCCCGCCGCCTCGGCATCCGGGTGTGAGGCTGCCAGGCCCCGGCCGGAGGCCCCGGTCCGCAGCCAGAACCCGGGGCAGCCGGCTGCACGGACCCGCGGCCGGATCGTCTCCCGGCCCCGGAATGGGTGCCTCCGCCGCACGCGATTCCGGCGCCTGCGCGCCAGAAACGGGGCTTCCGTGCGGCGCAAGGCAAGGAGGACCTTGCATTCCGGGGGGATCCGCGCCTATCCCGTTCTGATGACCGACCGTGAGGGCTGCCGGCTGTTGCCGGCGGTCGTCTGGTCTGCCGTCCGCTCGCCGGCCTCTTCCAGGGGGCCGGTGGCCGCGGATGGCCCCGTTCCCCGTCCCGCGTGTTGCGCGGGCCCGATGCCGGAAGCCTTGATTTCATGACCGAGCGGCCGAGCTTCTATCTCACCACCGCGATTGCCTATCCCAATGGCGCGCCCCATATCGGCCACGCCTACGAGGCGATCGCCTCCGATGCGCTCGTGCGCTTCAAGCGCCTCGACGGCTTCGACGTGTTCTTCATGACGGGCACCGACGAGCACGGCATCAAGATGGTGCAGACGGCCGCGCGCGAGAACATGACCGCGCGCCAGCTCGCCGATCGCAACGTGCCGATCTTCCGCGCCATGGACGAGAAGCTGAACGTCTCGTTCGACCGCTTCATCCGCACCACCGAGCCGGCCCACTCCGCCTCCACCCGGGAAATCTGGCGGCGGATGCGCGACAATGGCGACATCTATCTCGACAGCTATGCCGGCTGGTATTCGGTGCGCGACGAGGCCTTCTATGCCGAGGGCGAAACCGTGGTCGGCCCCGATGGCGTGCGGCGCGGCCCCCAGGGCACGCCGGTGGAATGGGTGGAGGAAAAGAGCTACTTCTTCCGCCTGTCGGCCTATCAGGAGCGGCTGCTGGCCCATTATGAGGCCCATCCGGAATTCATCGGTCCCGACGAGCGCCGCAACGAGGTGGTCAGCTTCGTCAAGGGCGGCCTGAAGGACCTGTCGGTCTCGCGCACCACCTTCTCCTGGGGCATTCCGGTGCCGGATGATCCGGAGCATGTGATGTATGTGTGGGTCGATGCCCTCACCAACTACATCACCGGCGTCGGCTTTCCCGATACCGAAAGCGAGAGCTTCAAGAAGTTCTGGCCAGCGGATCTCCATGTCATCGGCAAGGATATTGTCCGCTTCCATGCCGTCTACTGGCCGGCTTTCCTGATGTCGGCCGGTCTTCAGCCGCCGAAGCGGGTCTATGCCCATGGCTTCCTGTTCAATCGCGGCGAGAAGATGTCGAAGTCGGTGGGCAACGTGATCGATCCGTTCACGCTGACCGAGCATTATGGCGTCGATGCCGTGCGCTTCTTCTTCCTGCGCGAGGTGCCGTTCGGTCAGGATGGCAACTATAGCCACGAGGCCATCGTCGGCCGCATGAACGCTGATCTTGCCAACGATCTCGGCAATCTGGCCCAGCGCTCGCTGTCGATGATCGCCAAGAATCTCGATGGCGTCGTGCCGGCGCCAGGCGAGCTGAGCGATACCGACCAGGCGATCCTCGGCCGCGTCGATGCGCTGCTCGAAATCTGCCGCACGGCCTTCGATGCCCAGTCGATCCACACCGCCCTCAACGCCATCTGGGCGGTGGTGGCGGAGGCGAACCGCTATTTCGCCGGCGAGGCGCCGTGGGCGCTCAGGAAGACCGATCCCGAGCGCATGGGCACGGTGCTTTATGTGACGGCGGAAGTGATCCGCCAGATTGCCATCCTCGCCCAGCCGGTGATGCCGGAAGCCTGCGGCCGGCTGCTGGACCTTCTGGCGGTGCCCGGGGAGGAGCGCAGCTTTGCCGCCCTTGGTGCGGCCGGGCGTCTGGCGGTCGGCACGAAGTTGCCGGCCCCGGCGCCGGTATTCCCGCGCTATGTGGAACCGGAGGCCAAGGCGGACTGATGCTCGTCGACAGTCATTGTCATCTGGACTTCCCGGATTTCGCCGCCGATCGGGCCGGCGTGATCGAGCGGGCGCATGCCGCCGGCGTCGGGCTGATGGTGTCGATCTCCACCAAGATCCGCACCTTTCCCGCCGTCCGCGCCATCGCGGAGGAAAATCCCACGGTGTTCTGTTCCGTGGGCGTGCATCCCCATGAGGCGGAAGCCGAGCAGGATGTGACGACGGAGGAGCTGGTGCGGCTGGCCAATCACCCCAAGGTGGTGGCCATCGGCGAGACCGGCCTTGATTTCTTCTACGATCACGCCCCGCGGGAGCTGCAGGCCACCCTGTTCCGTCGCCACATCGCGGCAGCCAGGGAAACCGGGCTGCCCCTCGTCATCCACACCCGGGATGCCGACGACTGGACGGCCGAAATCCTCACCGACGAGATGGCGAAGGGGGCCTTTCCGATCCTCCTGCACTGCTTCTCGTCGGGGCAGGCACTGGCCGAGACGTGTCTGAAGCTCGGGGCCTATGTGTCCTTCTCGGGCATCCTCACCTTCAAGGCGGCAGCCAGCGTGCGCGAGACGGCGGCCATCGTGCCGCTGGACCGGCTGCTGGTGGAAACCGATGCGCCCTATCTGGCGCCGGTGCCCAAGCGCGGCAAGACCAACGAGCCGGCCTTCGTCGCCTACACCGCCGGCCAGCTGGCGGATGTGAAGGGCGTCAGCCCGCAGGTGCTGGCAGAGGCCACGACGGAGAATTTCTTCCGTCTGTTCACCAAGGTGCCGCGGAGCGCCGCCCGGGTCTGATGCCGGATCTCCCGGCGGTCATCCGTTTACCGCCGGAGCGGGATCGGACGAAGCCCCATCCGGAGTGATCCGGAGCCCGGCTTTGGCGGAAGTCATGGCGCGGGGCGCCGGAATCCGCCATTGCGACGCGATCGTCCCGGCCGGACTTTCGGCCGGGACCACTCTCCACGCCAAGAGATGACGAGAGGGGCGAGCGGCCATGGCGCGTCGGCAGACAGTTCCCCATCCCCGGACGGGTTCCCGGGCGCTGATGGTGTCGCCCCAGCTGTGGCGGCTGGAAAAGGATGTCGCCACTCTGCTGGATGCCGCTCCGGTGCGCCCGCGCGCCCTTGGCCGACCGCGGGTGGACATGCTGGTGGGCCTTGGCACCGACCGGCCGGCGGGCGACGGCCCGCCCTTCGTGGCGCTGGAAGGGGGCTTCCTGCGTTCGGTGCGGCCGAGCGGCAAGGATCCCGTGATCGGCTGGGTGATGGACCGTACCGGCATCCATTATGATCCATGCCGGCCGAGCGATCTGGAAAGCCTTGTCCATCGCGAGATGACCGAGGGCGATCCGGACCGGGCGCGTGCCGCCATGGCCGCCATCCGCGAGCTGCGGCTGTCCAAATATAACTACGCCCCGATGGCCACTGCGGCCGAGCTGGAACTGCCGGCCGGACAGGATGTGGTGCTGCTCATCGACCAGACCGATGACGACATTTCCGTCTGCGGCGCCGGGGCCAGCAATTTCGAGGACATGCTGACGGCGGCGCTGACGGAGAATCCGGGCCGCCACATCGTCGTCACCTGCCATCCCAATGTGGTGACCGGCAGCCGGCGCGGCTTCCTCGCCGACCGGCTGCGCGATGCGCCGGTGCACATCATCGACCGGGCCGTGAACCCGTGGGCGCTGCTGGAGCGCGCCTGCCGGCTCTATACGGTGTCCAGCCGGTTCGGCTTCGAGGCCTTGATGGCCGGCGTGCCCGTCACCTGCTTCGGCGCGCCGTTCTTTGCCGGCTGGGGGCTGACCGACGACCGCACCGCCGCCCCACGCGAGCGTCGCGGCACCGCCACCCTGGAGGCGCTGGCCGGCGCTGCCCTCATCGGCTACAGCCGCTATGTCGACCCCTATAGCGGCGCCATCATTCCGTTCGAGGACGGCGTGGAGCGGCTGGCCTTCCTGCGCGACCGCTTTCTGGAAAATGACCCGGCTTCCTGCATCGCGATTCCGGCCTGGAACCGTGCCACCGTCGCGCGCTTCCTGGAGGGAGCGTCCGGTACCCCCGGGTTCTACCGGCTGGCCGAGGATGGCGACGCGATTGCCACGGCGTCGGCCGCGGGCGGATCCGTGGTGATCTGGGCAGCCCGGGAGCCGCCGGATCTGGCCGCCAAGTGCAAGGCGGCCCGGGTGCCGCTGAAGCGCATGGAGGATGGCTTCCTGCGCTCGGTCGGGCTGGGGCTGGCGCGGGTCCGGCCGATGTCGCTGGTCATCGACCCGATCGGCATCCACTTCGATGGCTCGCGGCCGAGCGGCTTCGAGGCGCTGGCGCAGAATTTCCCCGACGATCCGACCCTGGTCGCCCGCGGCCGGGCGCTGCGCGAGCTGGTGGTCGCCCGCGGACTGTCCAAATATAACGACGCGCCCTCGGAAGTGCTGGACCTGCCGGCCGACCGGCTGAAGGTGCTGGTGCCGGGTCAGGTGGAGGATGACGCCTCCATCCGCCTGGGCTCGCCGGTGGTGAAGAGCAATCTCGCCCTCATCAAGGCGGCGCGGCTGCGCTTCCCCGATGCCTTCCTGATCTATAAGCCCCATCCGGATGTGCTGTTCGGCGATCGCGCCGGTGCGGTTCCGGCGGAAGATCTGGTGGATCTGGTCGATCTCGTGGTCACCGATGTGTCCATGGCGGCCATGCTGTCCCAGGTCGACCGGGTGGAGACGATGACGTCGCTGGCCGGCTTCGAGGCGCTGCTGCGCGGACTGGAGGTCGGGGTGCATGGCCTGCCATTCTATGCCGGCTGGGGCCTCACCGATGATGCACTCGCCTGTCCGCGGCGCACCCGGCGGCTGAGCATCGACGAACTGGCCGCCACCGCCCTCATTCTCTATCCGCGCTATGTGGACCCGGTGACGGACCAGCCCTGCCCGCCGGAAATCGTCGTCGAGCGCCTGTCCGAGGCCACCGCCGAGGCCCATTCGCCGCTGAAGAAGGTGGACATGGAGCTGCGCCAGATCCACGCCCTTGCCCGGCGCCGGCTGCACCGGGTGGTCAGCCTGTTCCGCCGGCGCTGAAGGGCTTTCGGGGCTGGGCGGGCCTCAGGGCGCCATCACCAGCCCGAGGCTCTTCACCAGGCTGTAGCCCAGCATCAGCGCCAGGATCAGTCCGCCCCAGATGAGGATGCTGCGCAGCACATGGCCGCGCGGCAGGCGCCGCCGGGTGATGCCGGCGCCAATGACCATGAGCAGCAGCACAAGCGACAGCACCCGCGCCCACACCGGCGAGAAAAAGCCGCCGTCGGTGCCATGCTCGCCGAAGCCGAAGGCAAAGGCGGCAAGCGCGATCAGCACGACGACGAGGATGATGCGGAACGCGATTTCCGCTGCGGAGCGCCGGGTCATTTGCCGAGATAGCCTTCCGGAGTCGCCCGATCGGGCAGAGATTTCATGATGCTGCGGCGCTCGGCCGGGGTCATCAGCGTCCAGCGGGTGATTTCCTCCACCGTGCGCTTGCAGCCCCGGCACAGGCCGGAGGCCGGATCGATGCGGCAGACGTTGATGCACGGGCTCTTCATCGGCTCTCCTTCATCGCCAGGAGGTTCACACGGGAAGGACGATAAGGAGGGCGAGGGCGAATGCAACCTCGCCGGCCTGTTCGGCAGCTCCCGCCACATCCCCCGTCTGCCCGCCGATCTGGCGCAGCGCCAGCCGCGCCACGGCGGAGGCCGCCAGAAAGGCCGCAGCCGTTGCCGCAAGCGCCGCGCCCGGGCCGGCAACGGGGCCAAGCAGCGCCAGCGCGAGGCCAAGAGCGATGGCCGATCCGATCAGAAGGCTCGCCCGTTCCGGCCGGCCGGCGGCGGCCGCCGCCCCGGTGTCGCGGGCGGGCGGCAGGGAGGAGACGAGAGCGAGGGCTGCCGCCCGGGCGACAGAGCCGGCCACGATCAGCATCAGGATGGCGGCAAGCGCATCGCGTTCCAGAAGGGCGGCGAGCAGTCCGGCCCGGGCCAGAAGCACCAGCACCAGCGCGGTGGCGCCATAGGAGCCGAGCCGGCTGTCCTTCATGATCTCCAGCTTGCGCGCCCGGCTCCAGCCGCCGCCGAAGCCATCGGCGGTGTCCGCCAGTCCGTCCTCGTGGAAGGCGCCGGTGACAGCAACCAGCGCCGCGATGGCGAACACGGCGATGACGAAGGGCGGCAGACCGAGGAGCACGCCGGCACCGGCCACCAGCGCCCCGGGCACGCCGAGCACGGCGCCCGCCAGCGGAATGACCCGGGCGACGGTGGCGAATCGCGGTGCCCGGGCCGGATCATCGGCCGGGCCCAGGCGCGGTACTGGCAGGCGGGAGAAGAAGCGCAGGGCCGCGGCCAGCTCCGCCAGCCACAGCGCGAAACCGCCGGCTGAGGCCACGGCGGGCGGGACGGCGGGGTCTGGCGGGGATGAGGGCGAGGTCACGGGGAGGATTCCTTGGCGCGGGGCGGCTTCGAGCCTATAACGCCTCCGCGCCCCCGGGGCGAGCGGCCGGCCCGCCGACCGGCCCCGACACGACCGATTTCCCGCCAGGATGAGCCCCCATGACCACCGACGTCCGGAACCCGCTCGACGATATCCGCTCGCTGATCGCGGCGATGCCCGGCCCGGACACGGCCTCCGCCGAGAAGACCGTGGCGCGCGATGCCCAGCTGACCAAGCCCGCCGGCTCCCTCGGCCGGCTGGAGGAGCTGGCCGTGTTCCTCGCCACCTGGCAGTCGAAGGCGCCGCCGACGGTGGCCAGTCCGCTGACTGCCGTGTTCGCGGCCGCCCATGGCGTCGCCGAGCGCGGCGTCTCGGCCTATCCGCTGTCCGTCAACAAGCAGATGGTGAAGAATTTTTCCGATGGCGGCGCGGCGATCAACCAGATCTGCCGCAGCTATGACATCGGTCTCAAGGTGCTCGAGCTGGCTCTCGATCATCCGACGCCGGATATCGTCGAAGCCGATGCCTTTGACGAAGCCGGTCTTGCCGCCACCATCGCCTTCGGCATGGAAGCGCTGGCCGACGGGCCGGATGTGCTCTGCCTCGGCGAAATGGGCATCGGCAATACCACGGTGGCCAGCGCCATCTATCACGCCCTCTATGGCGGCACGGCTGCCGACTGGGTGGGCCCGGGCACCGGCGTCAATGCCGAGGGCCTGCGCCTGAAGGCCGAAACGGTGGCCGCCGCCGTCGCCCGGGTGAGCCCCACGGGGGATGGTCTGGACGTGCTGATGCGCCTCGGCGGACGCGAGATTGCCGCCATGGCCGGCGCCATCCTCGCCGCCCGCTTCCAGCGCGTGCCGGTGGTGATGGACGGCTTCGTCACGACCGCCGCCGCCGCCGTGCTGCACGCCGTCGACCCCACGGCCATCAGCCACTGCCTGTTCTCCCATGTCTCGGCCGAACCCGCCCACAAGGCGGTGCTGGCGCGCCTCGGCGTGCGCCCGCTGTTTGATTTCGACATGCGGCTGGGTGAGGGCACTGGCGCGGCGATCGCCTGCGGCGTGCTGAAGGCGGCCGCGGCCGTCCATTCGGGCATGCGCACCTTTGCCGAGGCCGGCGTCGACGGGAAGGACTGAGACCGGAGATCCTTTGAAAAGGGCTCTTTGGCATTCCGGTGCGGATTTTTCATACCCTTGGAGCATATGAGAAATCCGCTGCCTTTCGGGCGCTCAAGTGCGGTCAGCACTTGCGTGTCTGGTATGATCCCCGCCCGTGGTCAAGCCGGCAGGCGCCCGCTCCCTCCGGCGGACAGCTCGGGCAGTGGAGGGAACGCCATGGCCGGTCCCAAGCCTGCCGATCCTGAAGGGGCGGAGCGTCTGACGGCGCTCCTCGCCCGCATCCGCGCCTGCCGGCTGTGCGTGGAGGCGCCCCGCGGGGCGCCGCTGCCCCACGCGCCGCGGCCGGTGCTGCGGGCGGAGGCGACCGCGCGGCTGCTGGTGGCCGGTCAGGCGCCGGGCACGAAAGTGCACGCCTCCGGCACGCCCTTTCTCGACCGGTCCGGCGATCGCCTGCGCGACTGGATGGGCATCGACCCCGCCACCTTCTACGACACCCGCCGCATCGCCATCGTGCCCATGGGCTTCTGCTTCCCCGGGCAGGACGCCAGGGGCGGCGACCTGCCGCCGCGCCGGGAGTGTGCGCCGGCCTGGCGGGCGGCGGTGATGGCGGAGCTGCCGGCGCTGGAGCTGGTGCTTGCCATCGGCCTGCCGGCCATCCGCTGGCATCTGGGCCCGGATGCCCGGGAGACCCTGACGGCGACGGTCTCGGCCTTCGCGGCGGGAGAATTGCCGGCGCGCACCCCGCTCATCATCCCGCTGCCGCATCCCTCCTGGCGCAACACGGCGTGGCTGAAACACAACCCCTGGTTTTACGAGCAGCTGCTGCCCCGGCTGCGCGCCACGGTCGCCCGGGTGCTGTCCGCAGCGTGACTCGGGATCATCGCCCGCAAAGAAAATCCATTCCCCGAATGGCCCATAAGGCGAGATGATTTTCGTTTGCCGCGGATCAAGCGGGTCTCTATCGAATAGGCTATTCTCCGGACGTCGAGATGCAGCGCCGAAACCGGCGCGAAACCGGCTCCGGTTGGCAATGTCATTCTCCGCCGCGTGTGCGGCCGGACGATCCAGTCCGGGAGGCTCCCATGATCGACCGTACAGACCGCAAGATCCTGACGATCCTGCAGGAGGACTGCACCGTTCCGGTCGCCGAGATCGGGCGCCGGGTCGGTCTGTCCACCACGCCGTGCTGGCGCCGCATCCAGCGCCTGGAAGAGGAAGGCGTCATCACCCGCCGCGTCGCCGTGCTCGACCCGCGCAAGGTGAACACCAAGGTCACAGCCTTCGTCTCCATCATCACCAACCAGCATTCGGAGGCGTGGCTGACGAAATTCGCCAGTGTCATCCGCGATATGCCGGAGGTGGTGGAGTTCTATCGCATGGCCGGCAAGGTCGATTATCTGCTGCGCGTCGTCGTGCCGGATATCGAGGCCTATGATGCCTTCTACAAGCGGCTGGTGGCGCGCATCGACATTGCCGATGTCAGCACCACCTTCGCCATCGAGCAGATCAAGTACACCACCGTCCTGCCGCTCGGCTATGCCATCCTGGACAAGGACCGCGAGAAGAGCGAGTGAGCCCGGGAGAGGGCGAGACGGTCAGCCCGTCCTGTGTGTCATCCCCCGAATGCAGACGGCCCCGGCGAAGCGCTCCGCCGGGGCCGTTTCATTTTCTCAGGGAGATCCCGGGATCAGGCGGCGTGGAACAGGCGCCGCTCCAGCAGCGGGTTGCCCCGCGGCGCGTTGAGGGTCTTGGCGGCGGCAAGCACGGCCAGATCCACCAGCGGCTCCACCAGGATGACGAGCAGATAGGCGCCGCCGAAAGTGCTGATGGCGGCAAAGTTCTCGGCCGTGAAGCCCTGACCGTAGAAGGCCCAGAACGCCACCCAGGCGACGATGCCGGCCTGATAGGCCGTCGAGAGCGCCAGCGCCTGCCGGTACTTCAGGTTCACATAAGGGGTATCCGGGGCGATGATGCGGTGGGCCAGCGCCGTCAGGGCGAACAGCGGCACCAGCAGCGTCGTCACGTTCATGCCGTATTGGGGCAGGTCGAAGGGCGCGAAGAACAGGCCCTGCACCAGCAGGCCAAGCGCCAGACCGATCGCCGCCGGCGCCACGCCGAAGATCAGGAACAGGGTGGAGCCGAGGATCAGATGCACCTCGGACACGCCCACCGGATAATGCGGCAGCACCTCGAAGAAGGAGAAGACGAGGGCCGTGGTGGCCACGCTGCGGCCGAGGAGAGACACGAGACCACGCTCGCGGATCGCCTCCCAGGCGAACTTCGCCGTGACGCCCGCAGCACCTGCCGCCGTCACATAGCTCAGCCAGATCCGCCCGTCTGCCACGAGGCCGGGTTCAATATGCATATCGCTGCTCCCTTGCCGTCTCACCCGACGGCGCTCAAGCGTTGTCCGTGCGGATGTGGCCGGTCTCCTGACTCGCGGGTCGTGGCGCTCCCCTCCGTCTTCCCGAAGCCCGTCCCAAGGCAGGCTCCAGTGACATGAATGGAAGGTCGCTCGCCGCTCACAGTCGCGGGGGCGGTCGGGGCTTGTGGCCGGCTGGCCATACCCCGTTCCCGTTTCATCCCGGCCACCTTGCGGCAGCGCGGGACACCACATGCACGGGCAGCATGCAGCGCTCATCGCGTTCTGATGTCAAGGGGATGCAACGCTGGCGCAACCGGACGGAGGCTGGCCGGAACGCAAAACAGGCAGGGGTCCGCACCACCGGACCCCTGCCCTTGAAGAACAGCAGATATTCCCGTCCTGACCGCGCACCACGCCATCGGTGCTCCGATGGCCGATGGCGGGGTCAGACGATCAGGAAGTCGCTGGCGCGCAGATCGGCCCAGCTCACATGGGTGAAAGTGATCCGGTCGTCCCCCATCACCGCGACAGCATCGCCGGAGCTGTTGGTCAGCTTCACAATATCGGAGAACCGGGTGACATCGGACACTGCGCGCAGATCAATCCGGTCACCGTCCGACCAGCTGAAATCCGTGATGGTGTCCCGGCCGAATCCGGTCGCGAACCGGAACAGATCCGCCCCCGAGCCGCCAGTCAGCCGGTCATTGCCGGTGCCGCCCCACAGCTGGTCATTGCCCGCACCGCCGGACAGAAGGTCATTGCCGGAGTCACCATAGAGGGCGTCGTTGTCATTGCCGCCAAAGAGGCGGTCCGAGCCGCTTCCGCCATAGAGACGATCCCGCCCGTCCTCGCCATAAAGCCGGTCGGAATAGCTGTCGCCCTTCAGCAGGTCGTTTCCGGTGCCGCCATAGATCGTATCCTGCCCGGCACCACCATAAAGACCGTCGATGCCGCCACGGCCATAGATCAGATCGTTGCCGGCGCCGCCCGAAATGGCGTTGCGGCCATTGGTGCCGCGCAGGTCGTCGCCGCCATTGGTTCCGAGGATGTTCTCGATCGAGGACAGCCGGTCGGTGTTGCCATAGGTGTCGGTGGCCGTTCCGGCCGCCAGATCGACGGCCACCGTGTAGGCGCCGCGCTCGGCGCCATAGTCCACGAGATCATAGCCGCGTCCGCCGAACAGCGTGTCATTGCCCGCGGCGCCGGTCAGGGTGTCGTTGAAGTCCCCGCCGGTCAGATAGTCCGCACCCGCGCCGCCATAGCTGTCCCAGCGAACGGTGCCATAGAGAATATCATCCAGAGCCGCGAAGGAATCCTGGTTCCAGACATCCTCGACCGCCGCGAAGAAGCTGTTGGCGTCGGTCGACAGCCCGGCCACCCGGGCGACATAGCCGCCATCGGCCACCAGGCTCCAGCCCGTTACCGTCCCGCCAACCACCTGGCCCGCAGAGTTCCAGACGAAGCCGGACCCGGTCACGTAGACGGAGTCGCCATGGACGTCCTCGCTCAGCACAATCCGGCTGGATGACCAGCGGCTATAACCTCCGTCATCCACCACACGGAACAGAAATCCATCCGGATCGATTCCGCGATTGGTGAGCACATCGAGCGTAGCCATGACTGGTCTCCCGTTCGTCCTGTTGTCGGCCTGCCTTCCCGAATCCGGTCCAGCGACAGGGGCAAACATGTCGCGGAAGGCTTGAATGGGATCTGAATACACGGCGGCAGAATTAGGGCATCATCGCGCTCCTTTCGCGCCCGCCAGACGGATACACATCGCCCGATGTCCGGCCCCTTCCCCGCTGCCCGCCCCACGATCAAGCGCCGGACCCGCATGATTCTGGCGGCTCTGGTGATGATTGCCGGCGCGCTTGCCGCTTCGGATCTCGGGATACGCCATGCGGCCCTCATTGGCTGGAATGCCGGGGCGCTGTTCTATCTGGCCTGGATCTGGCGGCTGATTCTCACCAAGAGCGAGGCCGATATCCGCCTCCACGCCGCCGAGGATGATGAAAGCCCATGGGTGATTCTCGTCCTCGCGATGGCCACGGTCGCCACCAGCCTGGTGGCGATCGGGGGGGCGCTGGCCGATATCGACGCCCACCCCGAACGCGGCACCCAGATCACCGGACTGGCGCTTGGCGCGTTCACCCTCGTGGTCTCCTGGGTGCTCTTCAACACCGTGTTTGCCATTCACTACGCCCATCTCTACTTCGAGGACCGGGACCGGGATGGACAGGAATATGGCGGCCTCGCCTTCCCGGGCGAGCGGCCGACCTCCTACATGGATTTTGTCTATTTCTCGCTCTCCGTCGGAGCCGCCTTCCAGGTCTCGGATGTGTCGGTCACCACCTCCCGTTTCCGCCGGGTGGTGACCGTCCATGCCCTGCTGGGCTTTCTCTTCAACACCTGTGTTCTCGCCCTGGCCATCAACGTCACCAGCGGGCTTCTGGGAAACTGAAGGGCCCCGGGGGTTCCATTCCGCGACCACCGTGTTAGACGAGGCGGCAAATCCTGCCCTTCTGTCGCAGCCGGAGCCAAGGCCATGTCCGCCGCGCCGATCATTGCCCCCTCGATCCTGTCCGCCGATTTCGCCCGTCTCGGCGAGGAGGTCCGCGCCATTGACGCCGCCGGTGCCGACTGGATCCATGTCGATGTCATGGATGGACATTTCGTCCCCAACCTCACCATCGGTCCGATGGTGGTGAAGGCGCTGCGCCCGCACACGACCAAGATCATGGACGTCCATCTGATGATCGCGCCGGCGGACCCCTATCTGGAGGCCTTCGCCGCCGCTGGCTCGGACTACATCACCGTCCACGCCGAGGCCGGCCCCCATCTCGACCGCTCCCTGCAGGCAATCCGCGCGCTCGGCAAGAAGGCCGGCGTCAGCCTCAACCCGTCGACCCCGGAAAGCGCCATCGAATATGTGCTCGACCGGCTCGACCTCATCCTCGTCATGAGCGTCAACCCGGGCTTCGGCGGCCAGAGCTTCATTCCGGCGATGGTCGAGAAGGTCCGGCGCCTCAAGGCGATGATCGGCGACCGGCCGATCACCATCGAAGTGGATGGCGGCGTCACCCCGGCAAATGCCGGCGCGATCGTCTCGGCCGGCGCGACGGCGCTGGTCGCAGGGTCCGCCGTGTTCTCCGGCGGCCCGGATCGTTATGCCGCCAACATCGCCGCCATTCGCTCCGCCGGCGCGGCAGCCTGACGGTCTGAAGTCTGACAGATATCGCCCCCTGTGCCGCCGCGCGCCCTGCTCGCGGCGGCCTTTTCTTGTCCGCACCGCAGCTCTTTCACCGGCGCGGCCTTGCGCACCAGCGCCGGACACCCTCCCCATCCTCTTTGGCAAGAGAGAGTGTTGCGTCAGCCTGTTACGGCGAGAGAAAATCTCACCGGATCACGTGCAGCAGTTGATCATCGGACGGCCCCTTTGCCGCCCTTTGTGCCAACAGGTCCTGTCGGCATTCACACAGGC
The DNA here is from genome assembly GCA_050689115.1 of Segnochrobactraceae bacterium EtOH-i3. Lineage (GTDB taxonomy): Bacteria > Pseudomonadota > Alphaproteobacteria > Rhizobiales > Segnochrobactraceae > JBBSSF01. The sequence continues at coordinate 600,306 of JBOGCN010000001.1, forward strand.
CGGGCGATTATAATAACTCCCGAAAAGTCTGATCGCTGCCCTCTCAAGGGGCGACCGGATACAGTATTATTTTATTTATTCTAATCCTTGATGGAATCAGGATTCCGAAATTCGGATTCCCTGCTTGACTGGGGCATCACTCACGCCTATGCCTTGCAAGTCGATAACGCCTCGCAAGAGCAATAGACCGCTGGGCTCGCTCGCGCTGGCGTCGGTCGTCACCCGCCTTCCCTAGAACAGGCCGGTCCGGACCGTCATGCCGCCCCGTGACGTACCGTCAGAGTCGTGCCCTCCCGCTCAGGTCCGCGGGCGGATCGGGGCCGTTTGCCCCACGGCATGACCCGGACCCGGCCAACACCGGCCGACGGATGGACATGACCCTTCTGCTCCAGACAGACCCTCGGGCTCGCCGGGCTGGAAACGCGCTTTCCGGTGGCCCGCGCATTGTTCGGGCGGAGGTCACGCCTGTCCGTCACCGCATGACGCTGGACGGCCCAGAAGGAGCCGCGTCGGCCCCTGATCGGCACGGCCTATGACGGCCCAACGCCCCCCTTCTGACGCCCAATCCAGCCCAGTTCAGTTGACCCGGAGAACAGTCCTGTGAGCGCCATCACCATCGACGCCTCTGCCATCACCACTGGCATCAACTACAATACCTACATTGATACCTATTTCGCTGCCGGTGGAGATTCCAGCTACGAGTTCTATGCTGGCACTCCGGACTCTGTTTTCGGTGGCACCTACTACATGAACGGCGATCAGCTCGCCTACAGCTTTGCCGATTCGAGCAACACCGTGATCCTGGAAGGCGACGAGATCGCCTATGACTGGATCCATTATGGCATGTCCTATCCGCATGCGCTGTCCGGCGGCATCGACTCCATCACCTTCGGCACCTGGGTTGACGGGGTAACCAGCGGCACCCAGGGGATCGGCGCCGAGGGCGCGATCACGGGCCTGGAAGAGCTGCTTGTCATCAGCGGTCTCGATATCGATGTCGCCGCCGGAACGGGCAATGTCGAAGATAACGCCGTGATGACGCTCTATAATGCCTTCGGCGGCAAGGATGCTGCGACCATCTACGCCCTGCTGGATACCTATGCGCAGCACTTCATCGGCTCGTCTGCGGCGGATGTCTATATCGGGACGGCAAACAACGACACCATTGATGGTGGCGCCGGGAAGGACAAGCTGACGGGCGGGGCCGGAGATGATGTTTATTATGTCGACGACCGCTGGGATATCGTGACCGAGGAGGTCGATGGCGGGATCGACACGATCATCGCCACGGCCAATGTCAACATCCTCACGACCCAGGTCGAGAACATCACCCTGACCGGCGCGGCCGACCTCAAGGCCAATGGCAACAGCCTTGACAACGTCATCACCGGCAATGACGGCGACAACGTCCTGCGCGCCAGCGGCGGCAATGACACGGTGTCCGGCGGCGCCGGCAATGACAGCCTTTACGGCGCCTTCGGCAACGACTCGCTGTCCGGCGATGCGGGCGACGACTATCTCGATGGCGGTAAGGGCAACGACATTCTCTCGGGCGGTGCCGGCAATGACACCCTTGTCGGCGGAACCGGCCGGGACACCATGGTCGGCGGTGACGGCGACGACACCTATTATGTGGATCATCGCTGGGATATCGTGACCGAGGACGCTGATGGCGGCACCGATACGATCATCGCCACGGCCAATGTCAACATCCTCACGACCCAGGTCGAGAACATCACCCTGACCGGCGCGGCCGATCTCAAGGTCAGCGGCAACAGCCTCGACAACATCATCACCGGCAATGACGGCGACAACGTCCTGCGCGCCAGCGGCGGCGATGACCTGGTCTCGGGGGGCGCCGGCAACGACAGCCTTTATGGCGCCTTCGGCAACGACACGCTGATCGGCGGCGCTGGTGCGGACGTTCTGGATGGCGGCGCCGGATCCGATACCTTTGTGTTCAATGCCGTTTCCGACAGCTCGGTCTCGGCCTTTGACACCATCGTGTCGTTCAACGCCCGTTACGACACCCTGGATATCAGCGGCCTCGGCCTGACCGGCGGCTTCACCGGCTCCACCGCCACCGCCAACAGCCTCTGGTATGACGCCGATCAGTCCCTCGTGCTCGCCGACGCGAGCGGCGACGGCGTGGCCGATTTCGCGGTCAGGATCGACACCCTCGTCGGGTCGCTTTCGGCCAGCGCCATCACCTTCGCCGAAGCCGCCTGATACCAGACGCACGACGTGCTGACCGCACCGTGCGTCTCAACAGCAGCGAATTTCTCATAAGCCCCAATGCTATGAGAAATTCGCACAGAATAGCCGAGAGTCCTTTTTCAAGGATCTCTGGTATGATCCACGGAACAGGCGCTGTCCGGGCCCGAACCACTCCGGTCCGGGCCCGGACAGATGGCAGACTGAATAAAAAAGGGCGGCGATCCTGTTCTGATCACCGCCCTTTTTGTCATTTGGCCAGATCACGGATACGGCTGGGGCGGGGAGAGCCTCCCCGCCTCTGCCGGCCTCAGGCGCCCGCGGTTTCCTTGCGGTTCATGCGCTGGTCGATCAGATCGTCGACGACGGTCGGATCGGCAAGCGTCGAGGTGTCGCCCAGGGAGTCGAAGGAGTCCTCGGCGATCTTGCGCAGGATGCGGCGCATGATCTTGCCCGAGCGGGTCTTCGGCAGGCCGACGGTGAACTGGATCAGGTCCGGCGAGGCGATCGGGCCGATCTCGCGGCGGACATGGGCCACCAGCTCCTTGCGCAGCGCCTCCGTCGGCTCCTCGCCCTCCATCAGGGTGACATAGGCATAGATGCCCTGGCCCTTGAGGTCGTGCGGGTAGCCCACCACGGCGGCTTCCGACACCTTCGGATGCGCCACCAGCGCCGACTCGACTTCCGCCGTGCCCATGCGATGGCCCGACACGTTGATGACGTCATCGACGCGGCCGGTGATCCAGTAATAGCCGTCCGCATCGCGGCGGCAGCCGTCACCGGTGAAATAGGTGCCCTTGTAGGTGGAGAAGTAGGTCTGCACGAAGCGCTCGTGATCGCCATAGACCGTGCGCATCTGGCCCGGCCACGAGTCGAGGATCACGAGGTTGCCCTCGGTGGCGCCCTCCAGAATGGTGCCTTCCGCATCCACCAGCGCCGGCTGCACGCCGAAGAACGGACGGGTGGCCGAGCCCGGCTTCAGGGGCGTGGCGCCCGGCAGCGGGGTGATGAGGATGCCGCCGGTCTCGGTCTGCCACCAGGTGTCGACGATCGGGCAGCGGCCCTCGCCGACGATGTTGTGGTACCACATCCAGGCTTCCGGATTGATCGGCTCGCCGACCGAGCCCAGGATGCGCAGCGACTTGCGCGAGGTCTTCTTCACCAGCTCGTCGCCGGCGCCCATCAGCGAGCGGATGGCGGTCGGGGCGGTGTAGAAGATCGAGACCTCGTGCTTGTCCACCACTTCCCAGAAGCGGGCGGCGGTCGGATAGTTCGGCACGCCCTCGAACATCAGCGTGGTCGCGCCATTGGCCAGCGGACCATAGACGATGTAGGAGTGGCCGGTGACCCAACCCACGTCGGCCGTGCACCAGTAGACCTCGCCCGGGCGATAGTCGAACACGTACTCATGCGTCATGGACGCATAGACGAGATAGCCGCCGGTGGTGTGCAGAACGCCCTTCGGCTTTCCGGTGGAGCCGGACGTATAGAGAATGAACAGCGGATGCTCGGCATCCAGCTCCGCCGGCGGGCAAACCGGATCGGCCGCCGCCAGTTCTTCGTGATACCAGACGTCCCGGCCCTCGGTCCAGTTGACCTTGCCGCCGGTGCGCTTGACGACAATCATCGTCGTCACCGTCGGGCACTTCTCCAGCGCCACATCGGCATTGGCCTTCAGCGGCACCTTGCGGCCGCCGCGCAGACCCTCGTCGGAGGTGATGACCAGCTTGGAGCCGCAGTCATCGACACGGCCGGCCAGGCTGTCCGGGGAGAAACCACCGAACACGATGGAATGCACCGCGCCGATGCGCGCGCAGGCCAGCATCGCGACCGCCGCCTCGGGAATCATCGGCAGGTAGATCGTGACGCGATCGCCCTTCTCGATGCCCTTGGACTTCAGCACGTTGGCGAGGCGGTTCACCTCGTCGGAGAGCTGCTTGTAGGTGATCTTGCGCGTCTCGGACGGATCGTCGCCTTCCCAGAGGATGGCGACCTGATCGCCGCGCGTCTCCAGGTGGCGATCAACGCAGTTCTGGGACACGTTCAGCGTGCCATCTTCGAACCAGCGGATATGCACGTCGTGCGGGTCGTACGAAGTATTCTTGACGATGCTGTAGGGCTTGATCCAGCTCAGGCGCTTGCCATGCTCGCCCCAGAACCCGTTCGGATCCTTTACGGACTGCGCATACATCTCGGCATACTTGGCCGCATCAACCTTGGCGTGGGCAGCGACTTCAGCGGGCACGGGGAAGACGGCTTCGCTCATCGGGTTTCCTCCGGTCGGATTATCGTTAGCGGTTGTTAGGATCCGCTTCGTAATTTGCGCGCATTATGCGAACCGGCCTCGTCGACGTCCACAGATCCCCCAATCGAACTTTGGTCGGACCGGCGGCATCAGGTGCAACACCCAGGCGCGAGGTCGCCCGATCGGACGCCTGAACGGTGGTTCGATCAAGAGTTCCCGCAAAATGCGCGCCTGCGTGTCGGAGGGCGCGTTCCCGGCGGAGGAGTCGACGTACAAGTGACTGAAGATGCTGTCCAGTTTCCGCCGGCCCGGCGTCCGCTCGGTCTGGCGTCGCCTGCGTCCGGAGCGTGCCCTGCCGGCGCCTCCTCCGTGTCCGGTGTCCTGATGGCGCCAAAGGCGCCGCCGGCCGGCGGTTGCCGCCCAGAGTCGCGCGCCCGCACTCTCATGCAAAGGTCTACGCTGGCGCTGCTGCTGGCGAGCGCCCTGCCGCTGGCCGGTGGCGCGGCGCGGGCGAATCCCGCCCTGGTCGGCTCCGCCCCGATTCCCGAGGCTGTCGCCCCGGCGGAGGACGGCATCGTGCTGCCGGCCACCCTTTCGGCCGGGCCGATGTTCCGCGCCCACCCGAAGCCGCGGCCGCCGCTGGCTCCGCCGCCCTCGGACATCACCCTCGGCGCGCCCACCCTGCCGGATCCGATGCCGGCGGCGCTTCAGGCCGCACTTGCCTCTCTGGATACCGGCAAGAGCAGCCGACGCGAGGCCGAGCGGCTGGCGCTGACCGACTTCTATTCCGCCCGCGCCTTCGCCCCGCTTTATATTCAGGAGGGTGTGGTGACGCCGGCTGGCCGCGCCGTGCTGGCCCGCCTTGCCCGGGCCGGCGAGGATGGTCTTGACCCCGCCGCCTACCGGGTGACCAGCATTGCCGCCGATGGTAGCGTGGTGGCGCGCGGCGCCGATGGCGCGGCGGCCGCCGAAGTGGACCTGCAGCGTGCGGTGCTGACCTTTGCCCGCCACGCCCAGTCCGGCCGGCTGTCGCCGCGGGCCGTCTCGCCCCTCATCACCGCCGATCCGGAAGTGCCGGAGCCGGCAGAGGTGCTGGTGCGGGTGTCGACGGCCAGCGATCCGGCCGCCGCCCTCGACAGCTTCAACCCGCCCCACGAGCAGTTCCGCCGGCTGAAGGCGGAGCTGGCGAAGGTGCGCGCCAGCGGGCGGTCCCCCGATGATCCGCCGATCCCGCGCGGCCCCGCCCTGGAGCCCGGCGACATCGACCCGCGGGTGGCGAACGTGCGCACCCGGCTGAAGCTGCCGGCGACCGGCGCGCCGGATTATTATGATGCCGCCCTCGTCGATGCGGTGAAGGCCGCCCAGAAGAAGGCCGGGCTGAAGCCCGACGGCCGCATCACCGGCCGCACCCTGTCGGCGCTGGAAGGCCACGCACCGGTGAATGCCAGCGAGGCCGACATTGTCGCCTCCATGGAACGCTGGCGCTGGCTGCCGCGGGATCTGGGCAGCGAGCATGTCTTCGTCAACATTCCCGACTATCAGCTGAAGGTGGTGCGTAATGGCCGCGAGACCTATCGCGGCCGGGTGATCGTCGGCAAGGACAAGACCCAGACGCCGATCTTCTCAAATGCCATCCGCTTTCTGGTGGTGAACCCCTACTGGAACGTGCCGATCTCGATTGCCTCCAAGGAGATGCTGCCGAACATCCGCGCCAACCCGAACGCCTATTTCTCCCGGCGCGGCTATGAGGTGGTGATGAACGGCAAGGTGGTCAGCCCGTCCTCGGTGTCGTGGAACGAGAAGACCATCCGGCAGGTGCGCATCCGCCAGAAGCCCGGCGACGACAATGCGCTGGGCAACATCAAGTTCATGTTCCCCAACGAGCATGCGGTCTATCTGCACGACACGCCGTCGCGCGGGCTGTTTGCCAATGCGACCCGGGCCTACAGCCATGGCTGCGTGCGGGTGGACAACCCGTTCGAGTTTGCCGACGCCCTCTTTGCCGAGGAGCCGGGCTGGAATGGCGCGCGGCTGAAGAGCCTCATCGGCGGCCGCGAGCGGCGGGTGGATCTGGCCCGGCCGGTGCCGGTGCATCTGGCCTATTTCACCCACTGGGTGAACGATCATGGCCGGGTGGAGGTGCGCCCGGATCTCTATGGCCACCACGCCCGCACGAAAAAGCTGCTGGGCTACTGAGCCTTGCAGAGGCATGACCCGGCCCCTTGCGGGCGGGCCGGGTCATCCCCACACTCCGTCCCTCCCCCGGCCGCCCTGGCCGCCTGTTCTCCGGAGGGCTGATGACCCCGCCGCGCCGTGTCGTGCTCTTTGCGAATTTCCGCTCCAGCCGGACGGTGGACGGCATCTCGGCGGCCCGCTCGGCCTTCGAGGTCGCCGGTGTCCCACTGACGGAAATCCCGACCGACAGCCCCGAGGATCTCGACCAGAAGATCCGCGTGCACGGCCGGGCCCATGACACCATCGTCATCGGCGGCGGCGACGGCACGCTGAATGCGGCCGCCGATGCGCTGCTGGACCTGAAGAAGCCTCTCGGCATCCTGCCGCTGGGCACTGCCAACGATCTCGCCCGCACCCTCGGCCTGCCGCCGGATCCGGCCGCCGCCGCCCGGGTGATCGCCGCCGGCCACACCCGCCAGATCGACCTTGGCCGGGTGAACGACCGCTGGTTCTTCAACGCCGCCTCGGTGGGCCTGCCGGTGGCCATCGCCCGCGCCCATGATCCCGAGCTCAAGCGCCGGCTGAAGGTGTTCGCCTATGTGGTGGCCACCTGGCGGGCGCTGAAGGGCATGCGCCGCTTCGGCGTGCGCATCGAAGTGGACGGGCAGAAGGTCGTCACCCGGGCCATTCAGGTGACCGTGGGCAACGGCGTGCATTTTGGCGGCGGCATGACGGTGCGGGCGGATGCGTCCATCGATGATGGCCAGCTCGATGTCTTCGCCCTGGAGGCCCGGCATTTTCTCGATCTGGTGCGGCTGGCGCCAATCATCCGCTTCGGCCTGCAGCAGCGCGACCGGCAGGTGCTGACCTTCCGCGGCCGCGAGGTGCGCATCGAGACCCGCCGGCCGCGCTCGGTCAACACCGATGGCGAGATCACCACCAGGACCCCGGCCGTGTTCTCGGTGATGGAAAAGGCCATCACCGTGCATGTGCCCGCCCCGCCGCGCTCGCCCTTTGCCCGGCTCGGGCTGGAGCTTCCCGTCGGCCGCCCGGGCTTCAGCCTGCACCGGCCGACGGCGGAGAAGTGACCGCGCCAAGGATGAGCCCCGACAGCCGCGCCGCAATCGCGTCATTGGAGGCCGAGAGATCGACGGTGGCAAAGCGCAGCGCATGGCGGCCAAGCGTCACCTCCTCGTCCACCGGCCGGTCGATCACCGGATAGAGCAGCAGCCCCGCACTGGTCAGCGACAGCGGATCCGCCGCCCGCTCCTGGCTGGTGAGATAGGTGTGGAGCTGGTAGAGGTGCGGGCTTTTCAGGGTCGGCGCGCCCCAGCGCGAGCGGCCGAGCGCCCCGGTGAACTTGGTGTCGACGATGATGCGGCGGCCAAGCGGCACATTCTCGATGAGGATGTCGGTCACCATGCCCGGCAGCAGGGCGGCGATGCCCGGGCTTGCCGCCGACACCTGCCAGTCGAGCCGGCGCCCGGGGCTGACCCGCCAGCCGGCATCCAGCGGCAGGGTGCGGTCATAGAAATTGCCGATTGCCCGCTCGAACAGCCGCCGCACCAGCCGCTCCTCCCGGTCGGCTTGGGCGAGGGCATGGGCGCCGGCCTCCTCCGCGGGCAGCAGCGGATCCAGAGCCAGCCGGGCCAGCGCCACCATCAGGGCATCGTCGGCCTCGTGGCGGGCCACCCGGTCGGCGGCAAGCTCGGCGCGGCCCGGCCGCTCCGCCCCGACACCGGCGGCACGCAGACGGCTGGCGAGCGCCCGGCAGGCCTCAGCCCGGGCGGGCTTCGCCAGCCGCCCGGCCAGCCGCTCCAGCGCCGCCCGCACCAGCCGGTTGCGGGGCGTATCCAGCGTATGCTCGGCGAAATGGCAGGCCACCTGCCCCTTGCGCAGCAGCGCCCGGGTTTCGGTGCGCACCAGATCTATGCCGCCGCGCACCCGGGCGAGATCGGCGCACGCGTCCACATAGCCGCGACTGAGATTGCGCCGCAGCCGCTCCGCCACCGCATGGCAGAGCAGCCGGGCGATCAGGTCCGGCAGGTCGGGCGCCGCCTCCACCTCGGCATCGAAGCGGCCAAGGAAGCGCGCCAGATCCGCCGCGTGCAGGAACAGGAACCAGATATTGCGCACCGGCACCCGGCCGATCATCCGCGGTTCCGGAGCATCCATGCTCAGAACCCCACGACAAGCGCGTCCACGGCTTCCCGGGCCCGGTCGGGATTGTCGAACCAGTATTCCTCCAGAAGCGGGCCGATTTCGGTTTCCACGGTCTCGCGGAACCACAGGGCCGTGTCGGCAGGCGGGGCGTCGCGCCGGGGCGTCAGGAAACTGTGGCCGATGCGGAACTGGGGGCCGAGGCCGCGATCGCCGGCAATCTCCGCGTTGAGGGCGGTCAGCCGATCGCGGATCAGGCCCACGAGCGGGGCATCGAGCCCGCAGACCGTCACGCACCAGTCCTGCCAGCGCTCATTGAAGGCGGGGGCCAGATCCAGAAAGGCGAAGCGGCGGCGCAGCGCGAAATCGACCATGGCCAGAGAACGGTCGGCAATGTTCATGGTGCCGAGCAGGAAGAGATTGTCCGGCACGAAGATCCGCTCCGCCGGGTCGCGCCGGGCCGACAGCTCGATGGCCTCGTCGGGGCGGCGCTTCGAGTCCTCGATCAGGGTCAGCATGTCGCCGAAGATGCGGGCGGGGTTGCCGCGGTTGATCTCCTCGATGAGGAGCACGAACGGACGGTCGGGCTCGGCGCGCGCCGCGGTCACGCACTCCAGAAAGGGCCCGTCCACCAGCGCCAGCCGGCCATCGCCCTCCGGCCGCCAGCCGCGCACGAACTCCTCATAGGACAGCGCCGGATGGAACTGCACCGCCCGCAGCCCCGCGCGCGGATCGCGGCTGCCCAGAAGCACCGCCGCCAGCCGCCGGGCCAGCCAGCTCTTGCCGGTACCCGGCGGCCCCTGAAGAATCAGGTTCCGCCGCACCTTCCAGCGATCCAGCGCCCGCGCCAGCACATCCTCGGCAAGGAACCCGCCCTCGGCCACGATATCGGCGAGGGTGTAGGGCGGAAGCGGCAGGGGATTCAAAGAAAATGCCTCTCCATCTTCCCGCTGCAGCTCCCCACCCTCGCGGCGCTCATCCCCAAATCGCTCAGCCCAATATGGATTATTTATCCAGTAATCTATATCCTGCTCCTCATTACAAAATGAAAATCGTATAAGCTGAATTGTATTACGATCTCCCGGATTCAATTCGTATAATGATTTGGCAAATGTATAGAAATACCATATCTTCGGATCCGGGAATGTGCGCCAGTTAACTGACGCATGCTCCCCATCAGATGAAATATAATTTATAAACCCTATTGCGTATATTTTCATTGCAGAGACGATGTGCCCTTTACTATCAAAAGGTACATCCGATCGTGTATTAAATGACGACTTCAGGATAACAGCATCGCCACGGCGCATATGCTCAAAATAATGCAAAACACTAGAATTTCGACAAATTATCTTCTTTTCAGAAATGAACTGCTCGACATTCTCTCCCTGTCCGCCCCCTGCAACAGCGACAAGCCAAAATCGCCTCTCTGGTGTTGTCAGCAGCAACGACTCGGTTACGGGAAACGGAACTACCGCGAGATCGACCAGGGCCTCCGAATCCCTTGTCACATCAGCAAGGGAATGGGGCGCATGGCTCGCCCAGGCAAACACCTTCTTCTGCTCTGCCGGGACGAAAGTGTCCGGACTTCCGACTTCCCGCCCGAAGCGGGCCGCAAGCCCGACAAGAGCTTGTTCTACCGTCGACTTGAGGCGCCCGGTCTCCCGCTCCTTCTTTTCAACGACAATGACCGGCAGCAGAGGCCAGCCAAGTTGGCATGACATAATGCTAATGCGATCCAGGATCTCGACAAGCTGACGCAGCACCCCCTTACCCCAGGCGACTCCGCTGGCTGCAGCCAGATCCCCATAAGAAATGAACAAGCGTTTGCGTGCGGCCTGAAGAATGGCCAGATAGATCCGTTCGGCACTGAGGCCATCTTTGCCGTCGGGCACGTCACGCGTCTCGGACCTGTCGACGTCCAGCACCGCCTCCCCCGGCAGATGCGGCGGGGCGGTGGGGGCCCATTCGAACACCCGGTCCTGTTCCGTGCGGATGAAGGCGTTGACGTCGCTGACGAAGGTGCCGAGCTTGCGGGCGATGCCGACCAGATGCTCCCGGGTGCCGGCGGGGCCGACATGGCCCAGCGCCGGCTCGTGAAACACGATGGCCGGCAGGAAGGGCCAGCCGGCAGCGTGGCAGATGCCCATCAGGCTTTCCAGCTGCGCCGGCAGCACCGACTGGGCCTCGCTCCACGTCACGCCATGGGCGGCGGCAATCTCGCCATAGGTGATGTAGGAGCGTTTCAGGGCCGCCTGAAGGATCGCCCGATAGGTGGTGTCGAGATCAAGGCCCATGTCGCGCTCCGTCGTGCCCGCCTTGTCCGCTCCGGGGAGCGGGCGGCAGGCTGTTCTACCCGGCAGGGTGTCCGCATTCCTTGTCCGCGCGCAAGGGCTGCGCGCCAACGCCCCGCCGCGACCAGACGCCCGCACTTTCGCCCTGCCAGAGAGAAGGAACGGCCGATATAATATCAGGCGCACGAAGTGCCGACCGCACCCGAGCGCCTGGAGGACTGCAAATTTCCCATATGCCCCAGTGGCATGGAAAATTTGCAGCGGAATACCAAAGAGCCCT
>JBOGCN010000002.1:0-333768 GCA_050689115.1 Segnochrobactraceae bacterium EtOH-i3
TGGACTCTTTGGCGGTCCGATGCAGATTTCCCATGCCGCTTGGACATATGGGAAATCTGCTGATCTTCAGGCGCACGGTTCGGTCAGCACCTCGTGCGTCCGGTTTGAAATGCCCAAGCGTGCAAACCGGGGGGCTCACCACCGTCCTCCGCTCTGATGCAGTCGGCTTTGCCAGTTATATGGCCGGGATGCCCGAGAGGGCATTCCGACCATCGCGCTTCTCCCCCTCCCCCGGGCGACACCGGGAAGCGGCAGGAAACAAAATCAGGCGGGCCCCTGCCAAAAAAACACTGTCGGCCTTATCACGACCACAATTGGCCCCTAGGGTCTGCCCATCGATCTTGTGACTGCAAATTGTTGCGTGCCTCGGCACAACTGACGATCTTCTCTTTCAAAATCGATTCGGCTGATGGCGCCGCACTCGGCGAGCGCTGACAGATCAACTATGAACGATTGAAAGGAAATCGTCATGACCACCGGCACCGTGAAGTTCTTCAACACCACCAAGGGTTACGGCTTCATTCAGCCCGACAATGGCGCGACGGACGTGTTCGTCCACATCTCCGCCGTTGAGCGCGCTGGCATGAGCACCCTCGTGGAAGGCCAGAAGGTCTCCTTCGAGGTCGTGCAGGACCGCCGCAGCGGCAAGAGCGCTGCCGAGAACCTGCAGGCTGCGTGAGTCCTGTCCGGAACGTCGCCCGTGACCGGCGCCTGAAGGCGCTGACGCAGCGGACGAGTTCCACAGAGACCGCAGAAAGAGCGTTTTGATCTTCGATCACGGATGTACTGACGGACAATCGAAACGCTGAGGAAAGGCCGGGCCCGCCCGGCCTTTTTTGCGTCTGTCCATCCTTGCGTCGGGACGCCGTCGCACCGGACGCTCCCGTACCGCCCCCTTCGGGGAAGTCGACACCGCCGCCAGCGCCCACCGGATCCCCGGAGGCGCCGGTCGATCGCGGCACCTCCGGGCAGCGGTCCCTCCCCGCCGGCCCCTTGTTCCGGCGGGAAGCTGCCATGCCAAAGGTCCTTGAAAAGGATCCCTTGGCAGTCCGGTGCAGATTTCTCATGCCCTTGGGACATATGAGAAATCTTCTGTTCTCAGGCGCATGGTGCGGTCAGCACTTGCGTGCCCGGCATCCCCCCGGCGATCGTCAGAACCCGAGCGCGCAGCCATCCTTGCGCGGGTCCGAGCCGCCGACGAGCACGCCGCGCGGGTCGATGCGGATGGCCTGTCCGCCACCCATGGGCGCCACCGCCCGCTCGATGACATGGCCCCTGGCCGCCAGCTGCGCGGCCATCGCCTCGGGCACCGTCGTTTCCAGCTGCAACCCGGCGCCATAGCCGAAGCTGCGCGGCACGCTGAGGGCCTCTTGCGGATCCATGCCGAGATCCAGAAGATTCATCAGGAAATGGGCCTGCCCCATGGCCTGATAGTGGCCGCCCATGACGCCGAAGCCCATGGTCGGCGTGCCATTTTCCCGCATCAGGCCGGGGATGATGGTGTGCATCGGGCGCTTGCCCGGGGCGACGCTGTTCGGATGCCCCGGCTCACCTGAGAAGCTGGCGCCGCGATTGTGGAACAGCACGCCGGAGCCGGCGTCATAGTGGGCGCTGCCATAATCGGTGAAGATCGAATTGATGAACGAAACCACCGTCCTGTCACGGTCGACCACGGTCAGATAGACCGTGTCCTTGTGCGGATTGGCGAAGGGCCGCGGCGCCGGCTGGGCGCGGCTGCGGTCAATCTGGGCCCTGAGAAGATCGGCATGGGCCTCCGACAGCAGCCGCTCGACAGGCACCTCGGCAAAGGCAGGATCGGCCAGAAGCGCATTGCGCTCGGCATAGGCGAGCTTGGAGGCTTCCGCCATCAGGTGGATGAAGCCGACGGGATCCGCGGCCTCCTTCACAATGTCAAAGCCGGAGAGGATGTTGAGGAGGATCAGCACGATGATCCCCTGCCCGTTCGGCGGACACTCCAGAATCTCGCGGCCGCGATAGGTCGTGGCAATCGGCGTGACGGCAGCGCCGGAATGGTCGGCGAAATCATCCAGCGTGTGGACGCCGCCGAGCGCCCGCAGCGTCGTCACCATGCTCTCGGCGACGTGGCCTTCGTAGAACCCGGCCGCGCCATCCTCGGCAATGGCCCGGAGCGTGCGGGCAAGCGCCGGATCGGCAAAGCGGTCACCCACTTCCGGCACCCGGCCACCCGGCACGAACACCGGCGCCGCCGTGGGGCTGGCCGAGAGCCGGGCGCGGCTGGCCGCCCAGTCGCGCGCGACCCGGGGCAGCACGATATAGCCCGTCTCCGCCGCCCGGATCGCCGGCATCAGCAGGCGATCCAGCGGCAGGCGGGCATGATCCAGATGCAGCCGGCACAGCGCGTCGACGGCGCCGGGGACGGTCACCGAGTGGATGCTGTCGAGACCGACGCCGCCGGAGGCCGCCAGTTTTTCCGGATCGGTGGCGGCGGGCATGCGGCCGGAGCCGTTATAGGCGCTGACCGCGCCATCGGCCCGGCCAACCATCCAGAAGGTGTCGCCGCCGATGCCGGCATTCTGCTGCTCGACGACCGAGAGCATGGCGGCCGCCGCAATCGCCGCATCCGCCGCGCTGCCGCCGGCCTTCAGCACGTCGAGACCGGCCAGCGTCGCCAGCGGATGGGAGGTGGCGACCATCCCGTTTTCGCCATAGGCCGCCGAGCGGACGGGCAGCTGGAAATCACGCATCGCGGGCGTCCTTCAGGAGCATGTCTTCCGCCCGGTGACAGGCGGCAAAATGGCCGGTGCCGACCTGACGCAGCAGGGGCGTTTCCGTGGCGCAGCGCTCGGCCGCCATCCGGCAGCGGCTGCGGAAGGCGCAGCCGGCCGGCGGCGCGATCGGGCTCGGCACATCGCCTTCCAGCAGACGCCGGCCCGCCGTCGCCCCGGGATGGAGCCGTGGCACGGCATCGAGCAGCGCATCGGTGTAGGGGTGGGCCGGGCGGCGATAGAGGGTGCGCTTGTCGGCGAACTCGACGATGCGGCCGAGATACATCACCGCGACCCGGTGGCTGATGTGGCGCACCACCTTGAGGTCATGGGACACGAAGAGATAGGACATGCCCCTGCTCTTCTGCAGGTCCATCAGCAGGTTGACCACCTGGGCCTGCACCGAGACGTCCAGCGCCGACACCGGCTCGTCGCAGATGACGAGCTTCGGATTGAGGGCGATGGCCCGGGCAATGCAGATGCGCTGGCGCTGGCCGCCGGAAAAGGCGCCCGGCAGCCGGTCCATGTGGTGACGGCCGAGGCCGACGGAGGCGAGAAGCTCCGCCACCCGCTCGACCAGCTCCTTGCCCGAGGCCACGCCATAATTGCGCAACGGCTCGGCGACGATGTCGAACACGGTCATGCGCGGGTTCAGCGACGCATAGGGGTCCTGGAACACCATCTGCACGTCGCGGCGCAGCTGCCGCAGCGGCCCGCCGCGCAGATTGCGCGTCACCTGACCGTCAATGGCGATGGCGCCGCTGGTCGGCTCCAGGAGCTGCATGATGAGCCGGGCGACGGTGGACTTGCCGCAGCCGCTTTCCCCCACCAGACCCACGGTCTCGCCGGGCATCACCCGCAGCGACACGCCGTCAACGGCGCGCAGCGTGGCCGTCGGCCGGCCAAGCCAGTCGGCACGGACGGGGAAATGCTTCACGAGGTCGTCGACCTCCAGCGCCGGCACCGGCGGCGGGGCCCCTTCGACAGAGGGCGCAAGCGGGATCATGCGGTCGCCTCCTCATCGGCGCGGTGACAGGCGACGTGATGGCCGCCGCCGAACGCGCGCAGCACCGGCACCTCGGCCCGGCAGCGGGCCTCCACCAGCGGGCAGCGATCGGCAAAGGAGCAGGCGGTCGCCGGCCCGGTCAGCACCGGCACGGTGCCGGGGATTTCCGCCAGCCGCGGCGGGCTCTCGTCATCATCATCCAGCCGCGGCGTCGCCCGCATGAGGGCGCGGGTGTAGGGGTGGCGCGGGCGGGCGAACAGGGTCGCCACCGGCGCCTCCTCGATCTTGCGCCCGGCATACATCACCGCCACCCGCTCGGCCATTTCCGCGACCACGCCGAGATCATGGGTGACCAGCAGGATGGCGGTGCCGGTGCGCGCCTTCAGCTCCCGCATCAGATGGAGGATCTGGGCCTGAATGGTGACGTCGAGCGCCGTCGTCGGCTCGTCGGCAATCAGCAGCCGCGGCTCGCAGGCGAGCGCCATGGCGATCATCGCCCGCTGGCGCATGCCGCCGGACAGCTGGTGCGGATATTCATCCACCCGCCGTTCCGGGCTGGCAATCTGCACGCTGGTGAGAAGTTCGATCGCCCGGGCGCGGGCCGCCTTGCGGTCGAGCCCCAGATGCAGGCGCAAGGGCTCGGTGATCTGCTGGCCGAGCGTCAGCACGGGATTGAGCGCGGTGGCCGGCTCCTGAAACACCATGGCGACATCGCGGCCGCGCACCCGGCGCATTTCCTTTTCCGAGAGCGCCAGCAGGTCCCGCCCCTCCACCCGGATGGAGCCGGAGGCGATGCGGCCGGGCTTCTTCACCAGCCGCAGCAGGGACAGCGAGGTGACGCTCTTGCCGCAGCCGCTTTCGCCCACCAGCGCCACGGTCTCGCCGGCGCCGATGGTCAGCGACAGACCATCGACGGCGCGCACGGTGCCGCGGGCACCCGCAAATTCCACCACGAGATCGTCGATGACCGCCAGCGGGGTCGATGTTGGTCCGGACATGTCCGCCTCCCTCACCGCCGGGCCTGACGGTCGAGCACCGCCTGCAGGCCATTGCCGACCATGTTGACGCTGAGCACCGTCAGGGACAGCGCCAGCGCCGGGAACAGCACCGTGTAGGGCGCGATCTGGAAGGTGCCGCGGGCATCGGCGATCATCGCGCCCCAGCTTGGCACATCCGGCGGCGTGCCGGCGCCGACAAAGGAAAGCACGGCTTCCAGGATCATGGCCGAGGCGAACACGAAGGTGCCCTGCACGAGAAGAATGGAGACGGTGTTGGGCAGGATGTGGCGCACCAGCAGCAGGGGCAGGCGCGTGCCCGAGGTGATGGCCGCATCGACATAGGGCCGTTCCCGGAGCGACAGCACGACCGAGCGCACCAGCCGCGCCATGGCCGGCAGTTCGCCCAGCGCCACCACGAAGATGACATTGCCGACGCTGGCCTTGGTCAGGGACATCAGGGCGATCGCCAGAAGCACGGCCGGAATGGACATCAGCGCATCCATCAGCCGCATCAGCATGGAATCCGCCCGCTTGAGGAAGCCAGCGAGCAGCCCCACCGTCAGCCCCAGGGCGGTGACGAGAACCGCGACCGACACGCCGACGATCAGCGACACCCGGGCGCCGAAGAGGACGCGGCTGTAGATGTCGCGGCCGAGGCGATCGGTGCCGAACCACGCGCTGGCCGAGGGCGGCTTCAGCCGCAGCATCGGGTTGAGCCTGTTGGGATCGACGGTGCCGAGCACGGGCGCGGCGATGGCTGCCGCCAGCACAACGACCAACACGAGGGTGCCGATCGCCAGCCCCGGATGCCGGACGATCGCGCCCGCCCAGCGCGCGGGCACGGATGCGCCGTCACTGGCGGATGCGCGGATCAAGGAGGGCATAGCTGAGATCGACCACCAGATTGATGAGGACATAGAGCCCGGAGATGACGAGGATCACCCCCTGGATCACGGGATAGTCGCGGCGCGCGATGGCATCGACGGTGAGCCGGCCGAGGCCCGGGATGCCGAACACGGTTTCCGTCACCACGACGCCGCCGACGAGAAAGGCAAAGCCGAGGCCGATGGCGGTGACGATGGGCACGCCGGCATTCTTCAGGCCATGACGCAGCAGGATTTCCGGCTCGCTCACGCCCTTGGCGGCGGCGGTGCGGATGTAGTCCTGCCCCAGCACCTCCACCATGGCGCTGCGGGTGATGCGGGCGACCAGTCCCACATAGGAAATCGACAGCATCGCCGCTGGCAGGATGAGATGCGACAGGAAGGGCCAGAGCCCTTTCGCCAGCGGGGTGTAGCCCTGCACCGGCAGCCAGCCGAGCGTCAGCGCGAACAGGTAGATCGCGGCATAGGAGGTGACGAACACCGGCACCGAGAAGCCGACCACCGAAACGCCGGTCGTCAGATGATCCACCCACGACCCCGCCTTCCACGCCGCGATCACCCCCAGCGGCACGGCGATGAGCACCGAGAACACCAGCGTCAGAAGGGCGAGCGAGAAGGTCGGCTCCAGCCGCTGGCCGATCAGCTCGGTGACGGGCTTGCGGGTGAACAGCGAGGTGCCGAGATCGCCCTGCACCAGCCCCAGCAGCCACGCGCCGAAGCGGGCGAGAAAGGGCTCGTTGAGGCCGAGCGCCGTGCGCAGCGCCTCGATCTTCTCGGCGGACGCCCCCTCGCCGGCAATCACCGCGGCCGGATCGCCGCCGGCAAGGTTCAGCAGCGAGAAGATGAACAGCGCCACCAGGAGAATGAGGGGGACGGTCATCGCCACCCGGTGGAGAAGGAAGCGGATCATGGGGCGCCGGTGTCCGGTCTGTGGGGAGCGCGGCAGGGGCTGCCGCCATCCGGGAAGGGATCACGGCGCCCCGCCCCTTGGGGGGGGGAACGGGGCGCCGCGTCTTGAGGCGCGCGGATCAGTCCGCCTTCTTCACGTTCCAGAACACCGGGTCGCCGGTCGGCAGCACGCCGGAGAGCTTGGCGCTGTAGCCGAAGGGCTGGGTGAACTCGCCCCAGAGGGCGAAGGGCACGGTCTCGGTCACCCGCGCATTGATCTCGGCGGCAATCACCTTGCGCTTCTCCAGATCCGGCTCGGCATAGAAGGCCGTCACCAGCTCCTTGGTGCGCGGATCGCAGGACCAGCCGGGATAGTTCGGGTTGCAGGCCGTCACCACATAATAGCTGGTCACCGGCGAGCCCAGATCATAGCCCGAGAGATTGGTAACGAAGGCGCTCCAGCCGCCCTTGTCCACCGGGTTCTTGTCCTTGCGGCGGGTGAAGAGGGCGTTCATCTCCAGCGGCTCGACTTCCACATCGAAGCCCGCCTGACGCAGCTGGTCGACGATGACGGCGGAGGAGGCGCGCTCGACGTCTTCCGAGGTGACGGTGAGGATGCGGATCTTGGCCCCTTCGGCCCCCGCCTCCTTCAGCATCGCCCTGGCCTTGGCGATATCCGGCTTGACGATGTCGGCAGTGCCGGCATCCGAGGCATAGGGCGAGCCGCAAGTGTAGATGGAGACGCAGTCGGCGTTGCCATAGTCGGTGCCGGCGCCGATGGCGGCCAGAACCTCGGCGCGGTTGATCGCCTGCTGGGCGGCCTTGCGCACCTTCGGATTGTCGAAGGGCGGGTTGGCATGGTTGAGGCGCACCACGCCCATGGTCGCGGCCGGACCTTCCGGATGGGACAGCACGACGCCGTCATCGCCCTTCAGGAGCGGCAGCAGATCGAAGGGGACATACTGGATATAGTCCAGCTCGTCATTCTTCAGCGCCGAGACGGCCGTGGAGCCATCGGGGATGGTGAGGATCTCGACGCGGTCGACGTTCACCACCTTGCCGCCGGCCAGACCATCGGCCGGCTCGGAGCGGGGCTTGTAGGCCGGGTTCTTCACGAACACCGCCTTGGAGCCCGGCACCCATTCATCCGCCTTGAACAGGAATGGACCGGACCCCACCACTTCGGTGACGGCGACCGTCGGCTCTGTGGCCGCCAGCCGGGCCGGCATGATGAAGGGCACGTTGGAGGCCTGCTTGGCCAGCGCGTCCAGCACCAGGCCATAGGGCTTGGCGAGCGTCAGCACGACGGTCCTGTCGTCCTTGGCGACGAGGCTGTCGGTGGCGTCGGCGAGTTCCTCGCCCATGCCGTCCTGCTTCTCCCAGCGCTTCAGGGAGGCGACCACATCGGCCGCCGTCACCGGCTTGCCATCGGAGAAGAAGAGGTCCTCGCGCAGCACGAAGGTCCAGGTCTTGCCGTCGTCGCTGGTGGTGAAGCTCTCCACCATCTGCGGCTGGATCACGCCCTTGCTGTCCTGGGAGAACAGGGTGTCATAGACCAGATAGCCGAAGGTGCGCGTGGCATAGGACGAGGTCTGGATCGGGTCGAGGCTCTGGAGATCGGAGCCCAGCACGGCGCGCACCGTCGTCTCCGCATGGGCGACACCGGCAAAGCCGCTCGCCGCCGCCGAGACCGAGAGCAGCGCGGCCAGCGTCAGCTCCCTGAAGATCTTCCGTGCTCTCATCATCTGGTCCTCGCTGATCCCGCTCGTCCGGGGATCGGTCTCTTGAGATGCTGACACTCTGGCTGGCTTGCGGAGAGACGCCGGTCCGGCGGTCCCGATCGTGCGGAAGCGGTTTGCCGCCTTCCAATCCCGTGAGGAAAATTTATCGTTCAGGAAAAAGTTTCGTCAACACGGAAAGTCCGCTTTTCTACGGAGAAGCGACTTTTTCCGGGGAGACAGACGCGGACCGGCAGCAGCGCCCGGCCGGCGCGGCGGACCGGCACCCCGAGAGGGCGCCGGTCCGGCTTTTTCAGGCGACGACCGGCGGGTCGTCAGCTGTTGTAGCCGCCGCCGTCGATGACGAGGGACTGGGAGGTGACGTAGGACGACTCGTCGGAGATCAGATAGACGAACATCGGCGCCACCTCTTCCGGGGTGCCCTGCCGTCCGAGCGGCACGCCGGACTGCACCAGCGCCTCCAGCTCCATGGTCTCCTCGATATAGTCGATGGCCGGCCGGTTGAATTCGGTGTCGATCCAGCCGGGGCAGAGGGTGTTGACGCGGATGTTGAACGGCGCCAGCTCGGCCGCCAGCGACACGCCGAAGGCGATCACCGCGCCCTTGGACGACGAATAGGCCGTGCGCCCGCCGCCACCGCGCTTGCCCGCCGTCGACGACATGTTGACGATGGAGCCCTTGCCCGCCGCCTTCAGGTGCGGCACGGCATATTTGGCCCCGAGGAACTGGGCGCGGATGTTGACCGCATAGATGCGGTCCCATTCATCGGCGGAAAAATCCTCGATGCGGCCAGCGCGCAGATAGCCGGCATTCTGGCACAGCGCATCGATGCCGCCGAGCCAGTCCACGGCCGCCGCCATGAAGGCGGCGACATCGGCTTCCTCGGTGACGTCAAGCCGGCGGAACTGAACGGCATCACCCAGCTCGGCGGCAATCGCCGCACCGGCCGTGGCGTTCAGGTCGCCGATGAACACCCGGCCGCCCTCGGCCACGCACGCCCGCACCGCGGCCGCGCCGATATTGGTGACGCCGCCGATGAAGACGATGCGTTTGCCGGCAAGACGGCCGGACTTCGGTTCGCTGGTCATCTGTGCGCTCACTCGGCCGCCTCGGAGGCACGGCCGGGATATTCACCGGCTGCCATTTCCTCGGCGTAGGCTTCTTTCCACGGCGTCGCCTTGGGGGCGACATAGGCGCCGGAGCGGGCGCCGGTGTAGACGTCCGGATTGTCGACACCGGGCGGAATGGCACCGTCCTTGTGGTCGCGCACGGCCTTCAGCATGCGCTTGCGGGTGCGCGTCACCATGAGGTCGCTGATGGTCAGATGTTCCAGCGTGCGATCGACAATCTCGCCCATGGACTCGTTGACCACCTGATCCTGCACCGTCACGCTCTGCACGCCGGAAAACACCGTGTGCTTCTGGGCGGTGCGGTCGATCAGATAGTCGTTGTCCCTGTTGGCGACACCGCGCCAGCGGCCGAACCAGTCGGACGTCGGCGGCAGGCTCTGCTCGAAGGTGTCGAGACCGGCGATCGGCGAGCCGTCCTTCAGGGTGCGCAGACCACCCTCGCGCTTCTTCCACAGCCAGTTATAGACCATGGTGTGGGTGTCATCGAGCGGCACATAGGCATCCGCCACCACGTTCCTGGAGAATTTCCCGTCGGGGAACATCGTCCAGAACGGGAACAGGAAGTGGGCGACACGATAATAATAATTGTCGCCGCTCGGCCGGTAGGCCGCATACATGCTGCCCCAGTCGGTCAGCTCGACATGATAGTCGGGATGCTTGTTGAGGACGGTGAGCGCGTTGAGATCCTCCGGATCCACATCCTCGTCGGCGATGTGGCCGGCGTGCAGGAAGCCGAAATGGGAGGTGTCGATGTCGCCTTCCAGCACCTGCAGCCAGTTGCACTCGCGCAGCGCACAGGTGATGTACATCTCCCCTTCCGGCACCATCAGGGCTTCCATCACCGGCAGCGGCGGCGGGGTCTGGCGCTTGCCCATATAGGTCCAGATGACGCCGTTGCGCTCCACCGTCGGATAGGCCTTGGCCTTCACCCGGTCCTCGAAGCGCCGGCCCGGCGGCACGTTCGGCATCTCCAGGCAGTTGCCCTCAACGTCGAACTTCCAGCCATGATAGATGCAGCGCAGGCCGCCTTCCTCGTTGCGGCCGAAGAACAGCGAGGCGCAGCGGTGCGGGCAGCGATGGTCCATCACGCCCACCCGGCCTTCGCTATCGCGGAAGGCGATGAGCTTTTCGCCGAGCAGCGGAATGCGCAGCGGCGCGCCATCGGCCTCCAGCTCGGACGAGAGGCAGGCGGGGATCCAGTATTCCCGCATCAGCTCGCCCATGGCGGTGCCGGGACCGACCCGGACGAGGGTTTCGTTTTCCTCAGCGCTGATCACTGCCAGTCCTCCGTCGAGAGTTTCGCCGCGGCCCAGTCGCCAACGGTCGCCGCCGGCC
Organism: Segnochrobactraceae bacterium EtOH-i3; assembly: GCA_050689115.1. Classification (GTDB taxonomy): domain Bacteria; phylum Pseudomonadota; class Alphaproteobacteria; order Rhizobiales; family Segnochrobactraceae; genus JBBSSF01. The sequence goes on from JBOGCN010000002.1 coordinate 10,728, forward strand.
GCGCGCCCGTCAGCGCCTCGGCAAGCCCCCAGGAAATGAGGGCGGAGAGCTTGAAGCCGTGGCCCGAGCAGGCGCTGACGCAGAAGCCGCGGGCGCCGAGGGACTTGACGATGAAGCCCTCGTCCTCGGTCACGGTGTAGAAGCAGGCCCGGCCTTCAATCAGGCCGTACTCGCCCGAGCGGGCGAAGGAGCGGTTGAAGCCCGGCCAGATCGCCGAGAGATCATGCTCGGTCGCCGTCCGGTCCTCGTCCGCATTGCCCTCGCGGGAAAAGCGGTGATCGCCGACCTTGAGCCGGGCACCGGCCCGCGGCGGCAGGGTATAGAGCCCGGCGCCGACATCGCGCACCACGACGATCGGCGCGGTGCGCCACGCCTGCATCAGATCCGGCGGCGGGGCGAGATAGGCAACCGCCTGCCGCGACGGCACGGCGACCCCGCGCAAGCCCGGCACCAGCCGGTCGATCCACGGGCCCGTGGAGACCACGACCTGATCGCCGGAATAAGTCTTGCCGTTGGCCACCAGCGTGCCGGCTTCCGGGTCGATTTCGGTGACTTCCGAATAGGCGTGCAGCTTCACGCCGAGTTCCAGCAGCCGCACGACGACATCGGTCATGATGCGGATCGGAAACAGCAAGCCGGTGCCATCGGTCCAGACGGCGCGCAGGAGGCCGTCGGTCTCGACATAGGGATATTTCTCGGCGACTTCGGAGAGCGGCACATCGTGATAGCCGATGCCCATCTCGTCCAGCGCCCGGGTGGTCGGCGCGTACCAGCCATCCTCCACCCGCAGGCAATAGAGCGAGCCGGTCGGGTGATAGTGGCTGACGCCGAGATCCTCCCACAGGGTGTCCCACGCCTTGAAGGCGCGCGGCATCATGCGGGCATAGTGTTCCAGCTTGCCATAGGCATGCCGGGTGATGCGGTGCTCGTCATGGGAGGAATTGCCGGGGCATGGCAGCGGCCCCTTGTCGAAGATTTCGACCGCAACGCCCTTCTTCGCCAGCCACCAGGCGGTCAACAGACCATAGATGCCGCCACCGGCGATCAGCACCTTCTGCGCGGGTGCACCCGTCATGTCTCGCTCTCCTTGCTCGTCACCCGGTCGGCGCCATAGGCGTCTTCCAGATAGGCACGGGAATATTTGTCGCTTGCCAGATCGTCGGCGATGCGGGCGGCATCGCGCCCCGCGGGTGGGCCATAGCCCCCTGCCCCGGCGGTTTCCACGATCAGCGCCTCGTCGGGGCCGACGGTGACGATGCCGGGCTTGGTCGGCAGATCGCGCTCGATGCCATCGCTCCCACGGAAGCGGAAGCGGCCCTTGCCACCTTCCAGCCCGCCGAACAGCCCCCAGGGCGCATGGCGGAAGCGTTCGCCCTGACCGGTGAAGATCGCCGGGCCGCCGCGCGGCTTCACCACCCGCCGGAGGCCGAGGCCGCCGCGGTTGGTGCCGGCGCCGCCAGAGTCGGGCACGAAGGTGTAGCTCTCGATCATCAGCGGATATTCGCTCTCGATCGCTTCCACCGGCAGGTTGGAGGTGTTGATGAGGTGCACCTGCACGCCATCCTTGCCGTCCTTCGTCGCCCGACCACCGAAGCCGCCGCCCACCGTTTCCAGATAGACATAGGGCTTGCCGGTCTCCGGATCGGAGCCGGAGAACACCGCCATGGTGTTGGCGCCGTTGGCAGCCGCCACCACGGCATCGGGCAACGCGGGGGCGAGCGCGCCCAGCACGACGTCGATGATGCGCTGGCAGGTGTTGGCCCGGCCGGCGACCGCCGACGGAAACACCGGATTGACGATGGTCCCCTCGGGCGCGACGAGGTCGATCATGTCGAGCATGCCCTGATTGCTGGGCACATCGGGATCGAGCAGCGCCCGGAAGGCATAGACAACCGACGACTGGGTGGCGCGATAGGGGCAGTTGATATTGCCCTTCACCGCCGGCGAGGAGCCGGTGAAATCCACCTTCACCCGGCCGTCGGGATCGTCGCCGACGGTGATCGTCACCGAAATCGGGATGTCGACGGCGCCGCAGCCATCATCGTCCATGTAGTCGGTGAACGAATAGACGCCGGCCGGGATCTTCTTCGCCGCGCCGGCCATGCGGGTGAAGGCGCGGCCGATGAGCTCGTCGAAGGCCGTCGTCAGGGTGTCGCGGCCATAGCGGGCGGCGAGCTCATGCACGCGGCGGGTGCCAAGATGGCAGGCGGCAATCTGGGCGAAATGATCGCCCTTGCGCTCCTCGGGCACCCGGGCATTGAGCAGGAAGATATCCAGAATATCCGTATTCAGCCTGCCTTCGCTGAAGAGGCGCACCGGCGGGATGCGCAGTCCCTCCTGATAGATCTCCGTGCCGCCCGACATGGAGCCCGGCGTCAGGCCGCCAATATCTGCGTGATGCGCGATGTTGCACATGAAGCAGACCAGCTCGCCATCGACGAACACCGGCATCGACAGGTTGATATCCGGCAGATGGGAGCCGCCGGCGGCATAGGGATCGTTGGCGGCGAAGATGTCGCCTTCCTTGAAGTCCGACAGCGCGTATTTCGCCAGCATCGCATTGGTGAGGCCCAGCATCGACGAAAGATGGATGGGCTGGGACCGCTCCGACAGCACGATCATCCGGCCCTTCGGGTCGATGAGGGCGGTGGAATGGTCGTTGCGTTCCTTGATGTTGGTGGAATAGGCACTCTTCATCAGGACGATGAAGGTCTCGTCGGCAATGGACTTGAGGCCGGAGAGCAGGATTTCCAGGGTGACGGGATCGAGTGTCTCGGACATGGCCTCACTCCGCCGCGTCGATGAGGAGATTGGCGCTGGCATCCACCGTCACCCGGTCGCCGGGGAAGATGACGGTGGTGGCGTCGAGCTGGTCGACGATCGCCGGGCCGACAAAGCTCTGGCCGGGCACCAGGGCAGCGCGATGATAGATCGCCGCTTCCAGGCAGGCATCGCGGCCGAACCAGACCGGACGCGAGCCCGTCGGCTCGGGCGCCGCCACGGTATCGGGTGCCACAGCTGCGTCCGGCGCGGCACCGGTGCGGCCGATGGCGGAGAGGCGGAAATTCACCAGCTCGATCGGCGCGGCCGCATTGTGGAAGCCATAGACCCGGTCGTGCACGGCAAAGAACGCCGCCGTCAGCGCCGCCGCATTGAGCCGTTCGCCCGGCGCCACCGGCACGCCCAGCTCGAAATTCTGGCCGACATAGCGGATGTCCACCGTCACATCGGCGCCGCGCGCCGCGGCCGGAATGTCTTCGCGCACGAACCAGTCGTCGGCCTCGCCGGCAAGCTCGGCCAGCACCGCTTCCGCTGCCGGCAGGTTCTCCGGCGTCAGCGCCATCGGCCGGGTGCGGACGAAATTCTCGCGCTGGTCGGAAACCACCAGCCCCTCGGCACAGAACAGGCCCGGATGCAGCGGGATCAGCACCCGCTTGATGCCGAGTGCCCGGGCAACGGCGGAGGCATGCAGCGCACCGGCCCCGCCGAAGGCCATCAGGGTGAAATCGCGCGGATCATGGCCGCGCTCGACCGAGATGGTGCGGATGGCCCGCACCATGTTGGCAACGACAATATCGACGACGCCCAGCGCCGCATGCTCCAGGCTGAGACCGGTGGCAGCCGACAGCGGCGCGATCGCGGCCTTCGCCTTGTCGCCATCCAGCACCATGGCGCCGTTGAGCAGCTCCGGCGAGAGCCGGCCGAGCACCAGATTGGCATCCGACACCGTGGGTTCGGTGCCGCCGCGGGAATAGCAGGCCGGGCCCGGCACGGCGCCGGCCGACTGCGGGCCGACCTTCATCAGGCCGCCGCGGTCCATCCACGCCAGCGACCCGCCCCCGGCGCCGACCGCGTTGATGTCGACGCTGGCAAGCCGCACCGGATAGCCCTCGATCCAGCGATCATGGGTCGTCTCGGCGGTGAGACCGCGGATCAGGCAGACGTCCGAGGAGGTGCCGCCGATGTCCAGCGTGATGATGTCCGGCTCGCCGGCGGCGCGCGCGATGGCAATGGCGCCGGCCACACCCGCCGCCGGGCCGGAAAGCGCGGTGCGGATCGGCAGTTCGCGGGCCCGCGGCGCCGAAATCAGGCCGCCGCTCGACTGGTTGATGCCGAGGCGGGCATCCGGGGCGCGGGCCTTCAGGGTCTGTTCCAGCTCGGCCAGATAGCCATGCATGACCGGCTGCAGCCACGCATTCAGCACCGTGGTCGAGAGGCGCTCATATTCGCGGAATTCCGGCTGCACCTCGTGAGAGGCCGAAACATGGACACCCGGCAGCGCCGCCCGCAGCGCTGCCGCCAGCCGCGCCTCATGAACGGCATTGGCGAAGGCGAACAGCGTGCAGATGGCGACGGCATCGACATTGGCCGCCGTCACCGTGTCCACCACCCGGGCAATCTCCGTGTCGGTCAGCGGCGTCACCACCACGCCGCCTTTGGTGATCCGCTCGGCCACCTCGAAGCGCAGTTCGCGGGGCACCAGCGGCGGCGGGTTGTCCACCTGCATGTCATAGATCAGCGGCCGCACCTGCCGGCCGATTTCCAGAAGGTCGCGGAAGCCTTCCGTCACCACCAGCGCGACACGGCCGCCGCGGTGCTGGATGAGGGCGTTGGTGGCAACCGTGGTGCCATGGGCAAAGCGGCTGATGCTGCGCGGGTCGATGCCTTCCCGGGCGCAGAGCTCGGCGAGGCCATTCAGGATGGCTTCCGAGGGGTCATGGGGCGTGGACGGGCGCTTGTGATAGAGCGTCAGCCCGTCCTGATCGCGCCGGGCGTAGAAATCCGTGAAGGTGCCGCCGGTGTCGACACCGATCGTCCAGGTGGTCATCATCCCCTCCCCCTCAGGCGTCCGCCGGTGCGGCGGCGATGCCGTCGGGTGACAGACCGGTGAGCCGGCGATAGCCCTCCCGGTCAACGGCGCCTTCGGTGGCAATGGTCAGCACGCGGCTGGCCCCATCCAGACCGGCGAGCGCCCGGCCCTCGGCCGAGCGCGCCAGATGGATGAGACCGGCCAGCCCCGCCACCCCGGCATCGCCGATGACGACCGGCGCATCGCCATAGCTTCCGCGGCCGAAGGCTTCCATGGCATCGCGGGCAACGCCATCGGGAATGGTCATGTAGAGGGCGCCCAGCCGGTGAAGCACCGGCCAGGCCAGCGCCGAGACCTCGCCGACCGACAGGCCGGCCATGATGGTCTCCAGATCGCCCGCGATGCGCACCGGCGCGCCGGCCGCCGCGGTGGCGATCAGGCAGGCGGCATTTTCCGGCTCGACGATGATGAAGCGCGGGCGCGGCGCGCCCAGATCGTCGCAGTGATCGGCAATCAGCCCGGCAACCGCCGCCGCCATGCCGCCGCAGCCGCCCTGCAGCACCACATGGGTGGGGGCCTCGGCCGCAGGGATCGCGTCCAGCGCCTCGCGCACCAGCACGCCATAGCCCGCCATCACCCGGGCGGGCGCGGGATCGGCGAGATCGTCGCTGGTGTCGGCCACCAGGATCCAGCCCTTTTCCCGGGCAACCCGGGCAGCATCGGCCACGCTGTCATCATAGTTGCCGGCGATGCGCACGGTGTCGCCGCCGACCTCGCGGATCAGCGCTTCACGCCCGGGGCTGACGGCCCGGTGCAGATAGACCACCGCCCGCGCGCCGAAGCGCTGCGCGCCCCAGGCGACCGACAGGCCGTGATTGCCGTCGGAGGCCGTCACCATGGTGATGCCGCGGGTGATCCCGGCAAAGCGGCCGCTTTCCAGATCCGCCGCGCTGGCGGTCTCGCCGGTGGCGGCGGCAACCTTTTCCTGCAGCGCCCGCATGACGGCATAGGCCCCGCCCAGCGCCTTGAAGGAGCCGAGGCCGAAACGCGGCGCCTCATATTTGCACCAGACACGGCCGAGACCGAGGGCGGCGGCCAGACCCGGGAAGGCCAGCAGCGGCGTGGGCGTGTAGCCGGACCAGGCCCGGATCTCGGCGCCCGCCCGGGCGGCCTCGGCACGGGAGAAGACACCGTCCAGGGGCCGGAGGGCATCCGCTTGCGGGGCGGCAAGGAACAGGGACGGCAGGGAGGAAGGCGCGGTCATCAGATCCCGAACGCTCATGACTGTCTCAGGGGGAACTGGGGTCAGCCTAGAATGCGTTCAGGAAAATGGGAAGCAAAATTTTCCTGAATGAAAAATTTTCCCGAAGATCAGCAACGCTGCAAAAAGCTGACGGCTCCCCGCGCCCGCCACCCGACGAACGCACCCGCGCCTTCCCGGCCCCGGGAGGGGCGAGGAGGCAGCAGGGCGGAGCGTTAGACGGGATCAGACCGGTTCCGCCGTCGAGCCATCATCATAAAGGAAGGTGCCGACCGCCGACGAGCGGCTCGGATCATAGCACACCGACAGGATGTGGGCGTCTTCCGGGCTGACGGACAGATAGGCGTGGCCCATCTCGCTGTCAAAATAGCAGCTTTCCCCGGCTTTCAGCCGGAAGGGCGCATAGAATTCCGTGTGCACTTCCAGTTCACCGGCGATGACAAAGACGAATTCCTCGCCATGATGCCGGTTCAGCTCGACGAAATCCTCGATGCTGCGGGCTTTCACCCGCATTTCCAAGGGCACCATGCCCTTGGCCGAGAGCTCGGTGGAATGCACCTTGTAGCGATATTGCGCCGTCTCGAAGACGGCGTCCTCATCCTCGCGCCGGGTGATGGTGCGGCGGCCCGAGGCGAGCATGGTCGGCATCGGATTGAAGAAGGTCTCGATGGCAACGCCCAGGCCGTTGCAGATGCGGGTCAGCGTGTCAAAGGACGCGGAGACCTGCTGGTTCTCGATCTTGGACAGGGTCGAGATCGCCACGCCGGTCTTCTTCTGGACGTCCTGCAGGGTCATCCGCCGCTCGGAGCGCAGCTCTTTCAGCCGCTCGCCGATTGCCTGGGTCCGCTGCCGGTTCCTGTTTTTCGTCATCGCGTTCCCGCCTGCCGTCGCGTCCGGGCCCTCCGGCCGGAGTCGCCTCTCCAATCGGAAATATTTTTCCCGGATTACCTCCCAAGTTAAACTGCCCGCCCGATCCGGACAAGAGGCCCCCGCTTCGCCTTCTTGCGATAAGCCGGGCTGAATCTGTATTCCAGTCACTCGGAGAGTTTCGACGCGGGATAGCTGATGGCAAAATAGATGACTGCCACGAGGGCGAAAATCTCAAGCTGCCGAAAGGTCGCAGAGGTGAGCAACTGACCACTCAACATCAGGTCGCGCATCGTGATAACCGAGACGAGTGATGAATCCTTGAAGATGGAGACGAAGAAGTTTCCAAGCGCGGGAATGATGATCCTGACCGCTTGCGGCAGGATGATCCGGCGCATCATCAGCCCCCGGGACATGCCAAGGGCGGAGGCCGCCTCCCACTGCCCGTTCGGCACGACGCCGATGCCCGAGCGGAACACCTCGGCCATGTAGGCGGCGTAGTTGATGCTGAGGCCCGCCACGCCGGCAACGAAGGGGGACAGCACGATGCCGCCATAGAGCAGCAACACATTATAGATGACGACCAGCGGCGGCAGGTGAAATCCGCATCGCTGGCGTCTATGGGCCCGCCGCAAGGGAGGCTGCCGGACCGATAGCGCCTTCCGGACCGGGGGGCGTGGGATCCTGAAACGAAAGCGAGCAGGAAATCTTATCGGCGGAAGTAGAAAGTTCTCAAAGACGGTGTATTTTTCTTATCGATATCGAATATGAAAATTGAAGCGCATCCGCAAATTGTAGTCGCCCCCCTTCCCGGAGCAGCGATGGACCCCGCCCGATGGCCACGTCTTCCGCCACCTACATCGTGATCGGCGAGCGCGCCGCCGAATTTATCCGTGGCCGCGCACCGGCGCCGGCCGCATGAGCGCCTCAGCCGATCGGCCGGGCGGGATTGCCGACCACGGTGGCGCCGGCCGCCACATCCCGGGTGACGACGGCCCCGGCGCCGATCACCGCGTCATCGCCAACCGTCACCCCCGGCAGCAGGATCGCGCCGCCGCCGATCCAGACATTGGCGCCAATGCTCACGGGACGGCCGAACTCCCGGCCGCTCGCCCGTTCCACCGGATCGCGCGGATGATCGGCGGTCAGGATCTGCACGCCCGGCCCGATCTGGGTACCGGCGCCAATGGTGACGGCGACCACATCCAGAATCACGCAGTTGAAATTGAGGAACACGCCGTCGCCAAGGCGGATATTATAGCCATAATCGCAATGGAAGGGCGGGCGGATATTGACCCCCGCGCCGACAGCCCCGAACGCTTCGGTGAGAAGCGGATGGCGTTCCTCCGGCGACCACGCCAGACTGGCATTGTAGCGCGCCATCCACGCGCCGATGCGCCGGCTGTCGGCCACCAGCTCCGGATCATCGGCCCGGTAGAGATCGCCGGCGATCATCCGGTCCTTCTGGCTGCGGCTGTCCATGGCGGGCTCTCCTCTCGCAAGGCCCGCGCGGGCGCGGTCGGGCCGGCCCCCTGCCTGTCATGGATCGACCGCGAAGTCGAAGCCCGGAGCACCCCGCGGCGATCACTCCTCGTAACCCGATGCAACAGGGACCCGGCCGCACCGCGATGACAGCCCCCAGCGATCCCCGGTCCGACCGGCTGATTTCCGCCACCCTCACCTTCCTGCGTCGCACGCTGAAGGTGTCCGGTGCGATGTTCTACTGGATCGACCCGACGCTGGAGACCTCCAACGACGCTGTCATCGACATGCCCGGCGATCTCGTCGACCGCTACCGGGCGGAGATGCGCCTGTTCGATCCGTTGCTGGTCAGTCGTCTGGTGAAAGCCGGCACCAAGGTGGGCCTGCTCGACCGGGAAGCCTCCAGCATCGCGCCGGAAGACTTCGCCCGCTATCGCGCCTTTCTGGCCAGCTACGATGTCGTCGACAATATCGACCTGCTGTTCTTTGCCGATGGTGTCGCCTATGCCGGCGTCAGCCTCGCCCGCCGCTCCGGCGAGCCGCCTCTGCCCGAGGATGCCGAGACGCTGGAAGCCATCCGCGACTATCTGGAATTCACCCTCCAGACCCATGCGCGGCTGCGCGCCATGCGCCTGAAGGACCGGCTGGCCGGCGAGGCCGGGCTGACGAAGCGGGAAATCGACGTCGTCGAACTCATCTGCGCCGGCGCCTCCAATCAGGATATCGCCGAGCTTCTGGGCCTCCGTCTCCAGACGGTCAAAAGCTATGTGCGCGAGATCTTCCAGAAAATGGGCTGCGACAGCCGCGTGGCGCTGGTGGCGCGGGTCACGCGGTTGCAGGTGCCGTAGCGTTTCGGGGGTGTCTGCCCCCGATGCCCCCGGCCGGAGGCCCGTGGGCCTCCGGACCACCCCCTTTTTTCTTCAGGAAAAACTGGAGGGCCCGGGAGGCTGTGCCTCCCGGGCGGGTGCGGGCGGCAGCCCGCCGATCAGTCGGCAATATCGGACAGGAAATCGGCGATCGCGGAATTGGCGCCGGAGCCTTCCTTGAGGAGATCGGTGCCCAGCGGCTTCACGGTGCCGGGATCGCGCACGGTGACCATCGGGTCCTCGAAATCGCGCACATAGCCCATGCCGAGGCAGCCCATCTGATAGCCCATCACCTTCAGGAGATCGTCCGGCAGGGTGCGGGCAACCTCGATCGGGGTGGTCAGATACTGGTTCTCTTCCTGGCGCACCCAGCCGACGGCATAGGTGATGTTGAGGGCCTGACGCACGCCGTCGGTGGCGTTCTGGCCGGCGCCGTGGAACACCTTGCCAGTATAGAACAGGGCCGACCCGCGGGACATTTCGGCGGCGAAGCTGTCCTCATACTTGTAGTGCCGGCCCTTCTCGGTCTGGCTGTTCGGCACCACCCGGGTGGCGCCATTGGCTTCCGTGTAGTCGCTCATCGCCCAGAGCATGTTGCATTGGACATGATAATCCTGCGGGAAGGGGAAGAAATCCCAGATGGTCTCGTCCTGATGCAGCTTCTGGGCCGGCGAGCCCGGATAGACACTGATGATCTGGGTCAGCTGAAGCTGAAACCGGGTCGCCTTCTTGAGCAGCCCCTTCGTCGCCCCCAGCGCCAGCGGGTGCATGATAAGATCCCGCGAGGTCGGCGAGCGGGCAATCAGCGCGCCGGTGCGCTTGGTCTTCTTGCCGAGATAATTGTCGTAACCATAAGAGGTCCCCTCAATATAAGGGGCCATCTCCGCCTGGATCTTGTCCATGATCTCCGGCGTCGCGAGATCATCGACGATGGCATAGCCATCGGTTTCCAGCGCGTGGACGATGGTCTCGACCGGAACATCCTTGGGATAATGCTTCAGGGACATGGAAACGGGATCCGCTACTTGAGGGGGGACGAGGGGCAGAGCTGATACAGGCAGCATCGCCCCGGCCGCCCCGTCGGACAACCCCACTTTGGAGGGGATGGAAAAAGAAAGAGCGTTTGGGAAAATCCAGCGCCCCACTTTTCCGCGTCCGCCTCAGGCCGGCACCGGCAGACCGAGGTCGCCAAGCGCCCGGCGCAGACCGCCATAGCCGGTGCAGCGGCAGATCTGGCCCGCAAGCGCACGGGCGACTTCCGCGCCATCCGTCGGCGGATCCGGACGTTCCAGAAGCGCCGTGAGGGTGACGACGAGGCCCGGCGCGCAGTAGCCGCACTGGACGGCGCCGGCTTCGGCCAGCGCCGCCTGCACCGGCCGGGCGCGTTCGCCGAGACCGGCAATGGTCGTCACCTCCCGGCCGTCGAGCCGGGCGGCCAGCACCAGACAGGCATTCACCGGCCGGCCATCCACCAGCACCACGCAGGCGCCGCAGCGGCCGATGGAGCAGCCTTCCTTGGGGCCGGTGAGGCCGAGATCATCGCGCAGGATCGCGATCAGCCGCCGGTCCGGCGGCGCCATCACGCACACCGGCTCGCCATCCACCGTGAACTGCACCACCTGACCGGACGCATCCCCGCTCATCGTCCGCTCTCCTCCAGCACATCGAGCACCCACGCCGGATCCACCGGCAGCCGCTTCGGCGCCGTCCCCAGCGCATCGAACACGGCAGTCGCCAGCGCCGGGCCCACCGCATTCATGGCGATCTCGCCGACACCACGGAAGCCGATGGGATCATCGGCGGCCAGCTCCTCCACCGGATCCACATCCACCGGGCAGGAATCCGCCAGCGTCGGCACCAGATAGCGGTCGAGATTGTCGGCAAGGAAGCGGCCGTCCCGGGCCGGCAGGTCCTCGGTCAGCACGAAGCCGAGCGCCATGATGGCGCCGCCCTCGATCTGGCCCTTGAAGGCTTCCGGCGACAGCACCGGCCCGCCGGCCGGCACCACGGCGATGCGCTCGGCGCGGATGCGGCCGGTCCAGCGGTCCACCACCACCCGGGCAATGGCGCCGCAGGTGGTGAAGATCACATGGGCATCGCCGATGCCGGCATAGGTTTCGATGGCCGGCATGAAGGCCTCTTCCACCAGCGGCCCGGCGCCGGCGGCAAGCGTCGCGAAATCCAGCACCGGCGCGTTGCGGCCGCCGCCCTTCAGGTGGATGCCACCGGGGCCGAGCATGATGTCGTCCGGGTCCAGCCCGGTCATCCGCGAGGCCGCCACCAGCACCCGGGCGCGAAAGCCCGGCGCGGCGATGCGGGCGAGCCGCGAGGCCACCTGCGTGCCGCGGCTGGCGGAGGTCGGCCCGGCATCGGCCGTGCGGCGGGTGTCGCCGGTGACGCCGCGGGCATCCGCCGTTGCCACGCCCAGCGTGCGGGCGACCAGCACCGGCATTGCCGCCAGCGCCCCCTGCCCCATGTCAGTGAGGCCGGTGCGCAGCTCGATGCGGCCGTCGTCGGCCAGTGCCAGCGCGCCCCAGGCGGCATTGGGCGCACCGCCGGCAAAGCCTTCGCCCTTGGTGACCAGAGCCGTGCCGACGCCGGTGAGAAAGCGCGGGCCCGGGGCCGGGGGCGCCGCCAGCCGCGCCCGCCAGCCGACGAGCCGCCGGCCGACTTCCGCCACCTCGGGCTGGGGCAGCACCGGCTGGCCGAGAGGCCCCAGCGCATCGGCAGCGCGCAGATTCATGGTCCGGAAGCGCACCGGGTCGATGCCGGCGGCGTGGGCCAGCCGTTCGATCTGGCTTTCCAGCGCCACCTGCATCTGCAGGGCGCCGAAGCCGCGGAAGGCGCCGGAAATGCCGTTGTTGGTGTAGGCGAGCCGGCCGGACAGCTTCACCGCGCCGATGCGATAATGCCCCTGGCCATTCTCGTGGGCGGTATCCAGCACCTCCGGCCCATGGCTGGCGAACGCGCCGGTATCGGCCAGCGCCTCCACCTCATGGGCGACCAGACGGCCGGCACCATCGCAGCCGGTGCGCATGCGGATGCGGAACGGATGGCGCTTGATGCCGCAGGTGCTGGCCTCGGCCCGGGAAAGCACGATCTTCACCGGCCGCCCGGCCTTCACTGCCAGAAGCGCCAGCACCGGCTGGACATGGGGATCCTCCTTGCCGCCATAGGAGCCGCCGACGGGATCGCCGATGACGTCGATGCGGGCGGGGTCCCAGCCCAGCACCCGGGCAAGGATGCGCTGGATGCCATGGGGATGCTGACACGGCGCGTGCACCACCAGCCGGCCATCATCGCCGGGAATGGCGATGCCGGCTTCCAGCTCCAGCGCCACATGCATCTGGCGCGGGGTCTCGTAGACCCCTTCCACCACATGGGCGGCGCGGGCAAAGCCGGCGGCGAGATCGCCGCGCTCGAACAGGGCGGTGTGGCAGAGATTGCCGCCGGGATGCAGCGCGATCGCCTCCGGCGACAGGGCGGCTTCCGGATCCGAGAGCACCGGCAGCGGCTCATACTCCACCCGGATGGCATCCCGGGCGGCAAGCGCGATGGCCTCGGTTTCGGCGGCCACCGCTGCCACGGGCTCGCCGATCATGCGCACCCGGTCCACCGCCAGCACCGGCTGGTCGACGCGCTGGATGCCATAGAGGAAACCGGGCGGCACATCCCGGGCGGTGATGACGGCGTGCACGCCGGGCATCGCTTCCGCCGCGGAGGTATCGACGGAGAGCACCCGGGCATGGGGGTGCGGGCTGCGCAGCACCTTGCCGACAAGGCAGCCCGGTGCCGTGACATCGCCGCGATAGACCAGACGGCCGGACAGCTTGGCGGCCGCGTCGGGCCGCGGCGCCATGCGGGGATTGAGAAAATCGCTGCTCATGATGCCCGCGGATCCCGCGCGAGATGGCCGGCCAGCACCCGGGCAGCAAGCCGCGAGCGGGCGGGGCCGGAGAGGAAATCATCGGCCGGCAGCGCAAACAGCGCCGCCAGCGCCTCCTGGGAGAGCATGGCCCCGGCCGGCAGGGCGGCCAGCGACGGCGGCACCGGGCCACCGCCCACCGCAATGCGCGTGCCCGCGGGCCCGGTGACGGCGGCCACCGTGACAAGGCTGGGCGAGAAGGCGGCGCGCCGGCCGACCTTCTCGAAGATCACCCGGGTGCCCTCGGAAAGCGCCGGCACGGTGACGGAGAGAAGCAGATCCTCCCCCGGCTCGGCCAGCCAGTCGCAAAGCGCCACGTCGCCATCAAGGCCAGTGACAGAGGCATCGAGCGCCAGCAGCAGCGGCACCAGATCCCCGGCCCGCCAGGCGATGTTGCCGCCAAGCGTCGCCAGCTCGCGCACGCCCCAGGCCGCAATCGCCCCGATCGCCTCGGGCAGAACCGGCAGCCGCGTGGCAAGGCCGGCATGGCGGCGGAGCGTCTCCAGCGTGGCAAAGGCGGAAAGCGTGACGGCGCCGTCGTCCTCGATCCGCATCAGCGGACCGGCGTCCAGCCCCGAAAGATCGACCAGCGGATGGTCGGCCCGGCCCTCGGGCCAGGCGAGCTGAAGTGCGGTGCCGCCGGCAATATAGCGGGCGCGCTCGCCGAGGGACCGGCGCATCAGGAGTGCGTCTTCCGGGGTGCGCGGGCGGATGATCGGAATGGTCATGGCTGCTTCGGGGGCATCTGCCCCCGATCCCCCGACCGGGCGGACCAGCCGCCCGGACCCACCAGTTCTGTTGTCCGGGAAGAAAGGGGCGCGCCGGCCCGGCGGATGCTCATTGGCCGTGTCCGGCCCAGAAGTCCGCCTGCAGCTTGGCGGCCTCGTCGGCCAGCAGCGGGCCGACGACTTCGATGTCGCGCTGGCCGGCCGCGAACACCACCCGGCAGGGCAGGTCCAGCGTCGGGTTTTCCGCGTGATTGCCGGTCATCAGCTTCAGGTCATGCTCGCTCTGGCCATAGACCACCCGGCCGATGCCGACCCAATAGATGGCGCCCGAGCACATCGCGCACGGCTCGGCCGAGGTGTAGAGGGTGCAGCCGGCCAGGAACTCCGGCCGGTGGGCCTTGGAGGCGCGGGTAGCCAGCAGCCGCTCGGCATGGGCGGTCATGTCGTGACCTTCCGCCGTGAAGCCGTTGCCCTGCTCCATCAGCACGTCGCCCTCGGGGCCGACGAGAATGGCGCCGAAAGGATGATCGCCGGCCGCCTTGGACTGTTCCGCCACCGCAAAGGCGCGGCGCAGCAGGCTCTCGTGATCGAGGGTCGGGAGTGTCAGGGGCTCGGTCACGGGGATCACCGTTCGGACTTGGGCAGGGACCAGGGGATGAAGCGGCGCTGGAGGAAGCCGACCAGCCGGAAGAAGCCGAGGCTGAGACCCACCAGAGCAAACAGGCCGGCAAAGGCCTGGGGAATCTTGAAGAACGAGGTGGAGAAGGCGATGAAGAAGCCCAGCCCCTTTTCCGCCGCGACAAATTCCGCCACGACCGCACCAATGATGGCCAGCGTGGTGGAAATCTTCAGCGCCGAGGCGATGTGCGGGACAGCATAGGGCAGCCGGATATTCACCACTTCCCGGGTGCGGCTGGCCCTGAGGGAGCGCGACAGCTCGATCAGCTCTTCCGGCGTCGACAGGAGACCGGTGACGGTCGAGACCAGGATCGGGAAGAAGGTGATGAGGAAGGTGATCACCACCCGCGGCAGATCCGACGAGCCGAGGGTGACGACGAGGATCGGCGCCACCGCCACGATCGGCATCGACTGGATGACGACGAGGATCGGATAGAGGGTGCGGGACAGCACCCGCGACAACGCCAGCCCGACCGCCAGCGGCACGGACACGATGATGGCGAGGAAATAGCCCATCAGCGCCACGCGCACCGTCGCCCAGACATGGCCCAGCCACTGGTCGAGAGGCACCGCGATGCCGGCGGAAAAGATCGCCGAGGGCGCCGGCAGCAGAAAGCTCGGGATCTTGAAGACGACGCAGGCCGCCTCCCACACCACGAGGATCGCCGCGAAGGTGAAGACCGCGGCAAAGCGATCGAGAAAGCGGACCAGAACCCGGGCCGGGCCGGACGTCGTCGGTTCGATCATGGACATTCAGAGCAGCTCCGCCGGATGCATCCGCATCACGTCGCTGAAGACAGGATGAGTTTCCCCTGCCCGGAAGGCCGGGAAAATCATCAACGGAATACCAGCGGTCATTTGCATGCCCCCTGGTCTCAGGCCACCGCCGGCTTGGTGAACAGGCGCTCGCGGATGTGGTTGGCCAGCCGCGTGAAATTGGGATCGGCGAAGGTTTCCATGGAGCGCGGCCGGGCGAGCGGCACGTCGATCACCTCCCGCACCCGGCCGGGGCGCGGGCTCATCACGATGACGCGGTCGGACAGAAGCAGCGCCTCGGGGATGGAATGGGTGATGAACAGCACCGTCTTCGGCCGCTCCGACCAGATGCGCAGCAGTTCGAAGCTCATCTCGTCGCGGGTGAGTGCGTCCAGCGCCGAGAAGGGCTCGTCCATCAGCAGGATATCGGGATCCAGCAGCAGGGCGCGGGCGATGCCGACCCGCTGCTGCATGCCGCCGGAAAGCTCGTCGATGCGCTTCTTCTCGAAATCCTTGAGACCGACCAGCTCCAGCAGGTCGCGGGCGCGCGCCGTTTCGGCCGCGGTCACCCGCCCATATTTGTGGCGCATCGGAAAGGTGACGTTGCCGAGCACATCGAACCAGGGCAGCAGGGTCGGCCGCTGGAACACGATGCCGATCTCGTCGCGCGGCTCGGTCACTTCCCGGCCGAAAATCTCGACGCTGCCCGAGGACGGCCGGATGAGGCCGGCGATCAGGCGCAAGAGGGTGGACTTGCCACAGCCGGAGGGGCCGAGCACGGCGAGGAATTCATGCCGGCCGATCTCGAAATCGACGCCTTCCAGCGCCGTGATGGAGCGACCGTCGCCGGCCGGAAAGACCTGGGCGACATCGCGGAACCGGATCACCGGATCTGTCATCGGCACGGCTGTCCTCACTTGCAGGCGGGCGGACCGGCGGGAGCCGGTGCCCGGAAGGCAGTCCCCGGGATCGGCGTCCCGTCCCTCCGGCTTCGGGGGAAGGCCGGTGGACGGGACGCCAGCGCGGGCACCCGGCGCAGAAGAAACCGCAGGGATCGTCGGGGGCCGATCCTTCCGGAGCGCGCCGGGGTCGCGAACCCCCTAGAGCATTTTCCGTTCGCTACGGCGCACGGGAAAATGCGCTCGCGATCAGGGCAGGAAGGAGCCGGTGACGGCCTTGGCCGGATCCAGCTTGTCGGCGGGCAGGTTCTGGGCCTTGGCCACCCAGCTCCAGGTTTCGCCGAGGAGCTTCGGCGCGAACACGCCCATGCCGTCCGCCTTGGAGATGTCGTTGATCATCAGCGGGATGGAGGCCTTGAACTGGGCCTCGGCGACGGCAACGTCGACTTCCGGCACCATGGCCTTGAGGGCCTCGGCCGCGGCCTTCGGATCGGCCACGGCAGCCGCCGTCGCCTTCATCCACGCGGTGACGAACTTCTTCACCGTCTCCGGCTTCTCGGCGATCATCCGGTCGGAGGCGAACAGCGAGAGACCGTAGCTCTTGTAGCCAAAATCCGACCACGGCAGGATCGAGATCTTCTTGCCGGTCTCGGCCAGCGGGCCGACGAAGCCCGGCGCCGTGGTGGTCCAGCCGATGGTGGCCGGCACCTGACCGGAAGCCAGCATCGGGGCGAGCGCGCCGGGATCGACCTTCAGCAGCGACACTTCATCCGGCTTGATGCCGTTGGCGTCGAGGATCAGCGGCCACACCACGTTGGACGACGAGAAGGTGCCGGTGGCGATCTTCTTGCCCACCAGATCCTTCAGCGAGGTGATGCCCGAGCCCTCGGTGGTGAAGATGGCATCCGGCGGCATGGTGTAGATGGAGGCGATCGCCGTCACCGGCACGCTGCTCTCGGCCTTGGCCTGCAGAAGCGCGGAGAGGCCACCCGTGCCGATATCGGACGCGCCGGTGCCGAGCTTGGTCACCACATCCGAGGAGCCGCGGCCGACCTGGATGGTCACATCCAGACCTTCGGCGGCGAAGTAGCCGCCCTTCACGCCGAGATAGGGCACGGCCTTGTCGCCGGCCGGCAGCCAGTCGATCAGGAAGGTGACCTTTTCGGCCGCCTGGGCAGCGCCCGCGAGCGCGAGGGCGAGCGGCAGCGCAAGGGCGGCGCGGCGCGTGATGGCACGGAACATGGGGGCGAGACTCCTTGAAGCGGTCGGTTCAGGGGAGGCAGCGACAGGATCCGGCATCAGCCGGAGAGGAACGGGAGAAGGGTTTCAGCCAGCAGCTGCGGCGCCGCCACCTGGGGCGCGTGGCCGGTCGGCAGCGAGGCGATCGCCGCGCCCGGCACCAGCGCCTGCATGCGCCGTTGCAGGATCGGGACCACCGAGCGATCGGCCCGGGCTTCCACATAGAGCCGCGGCACCCGGCCGAAGCGGGCCGCCGTCAAATGCGGCCGCACCGCGCGGCCGCCTTCCGGCTGGGGGGTCAGCGCGCGCGCCGCGGCGCGGGCCGCCGCCGGCGGACAGTCATCGAAGAAAAAGGCCAGCGCCGCTGCCTCGGGCACCCGGCTGGTCAGCCGGTCCGCCGACCAGTCGAGATGCGGGCCGATGCCGGAGACTTCGGGATAATCGGCTAGGAGATCGGCAATCAGGTCGGAAAAGCCCATGCCGTCAGGCAGCATCATGCCGGCGATGTAGACGATCCGGGTCACCATCTCGGGCACCGCTTCCGCCACCTGGGAGGCGATCACCCCGCCGCCGGAATGGGCGACGAGGGCCACCGGCCGGCCGAGACGGGCAATTTCCGCCACCACATGGGCGACATAGAGCTCCAGGCTGACGGCCTCCGGCGGGGTCGCGTCGCTGCCGTTGCCGGGCAGATCCACGGCGTGAACGGCAAAGCCGGCGGCTTCCAGAAAGGGCGTGAGGGCGGCAAAGGACCAGCTGCCCTGCCAGGCGCCATGGATCAGCACCAGCGGCGTCCGCCCGGACGCATCGGCTAGAGAGGGCGGACAATCAGCGGGGGACATCGGCATTCCTGCGTTCCGGCGAGTCGGTATACGCAAGGATACGGACGCCCCCTGTGCGCGATAGCGCAGAGTTTCGCGCGCAGCGCTGCCGGATCGGCATCAGGGGCTAAAAAATTGGCACATGCCCTTCAGGCTGTCTGCTCAGGATGCAGGCAGCCCGATTCAGCGGTTTCAGGCACCGCCGGTCGCCTCTCTCTTGGGCAGAGGGTCAATCCGCGAACTGGGCGCGCTCTTCCGCCTCACGGGCGGACAGCTCCGCCGCGGTGATCTGGAGGAACAGATCCAGCGTCGCCGGCAGCGAGCGGCCGGCGCGGATATAGAGGCCGAGATCGCTCCACACGGGCCCGCCGGCGTCGATCGGGATATGGACGAGGCGGCCGTCGCGCAGCAGGCGTTCGACACCCAGCCGGGTCTGGAAGGCGAGGCCGACACCGCGTTCAGCCAGTTCCCGCATCAGCTCGATGGAGTTGGCGGTGATGATCGGCTCCACCGGCCGCATCAGCCGCGAGATCACCGGCGACAGCAGCTGATTGATGGAGAGATCCGGCGTCGCCAGGATGATCGGATAGTCGAGGCAGGCCGGAAAGCTCACGGTCTTGCGGCCGGCGAGCGGATGGTCCGGGGCCATCATCACCCCCAGCCGGAAGCGGGCAATGGCCACCTGCCTGAGTTCCGGATGGCGCGGCAGGGCGAAGGCGAGGCCGACATCGGCCGTCCCTTCCGCGATCGCCTTCGGAATTGCGAACGACCCCATGGTCTCGACCGAGACGGTGACCCGCGGCGCGCGCGCGCGCAGCCGGCACAGCACCTCCGGCAACACCGCGCCGCAGACCCCTTCGACGGTGGCGATGGTAACATGGCCGACGCGCGCGCCCTGCAGGCCGGCAATATCGGAGCGGGCCCGTTCCAGATCCTGCAGCACGACGATGACATGGCGCGCCAGCGCCTCGCCGGCTGCCGTCAGCTTGAGGCCGCCGGGCAGACGCTCGAACAGCGGCGTGCCCACCTCTTCTTCCAGCTTGAGGATCTGCCGGTTGACGGCCGACGACGCCACATTGAGGCGCCGGGCGGCCGCGCGGATGGAGCCCGCCCGCCGCACCGCATCAAAATAGGTGAGTGCCGCCGCGTGGATGCGCATGACCGGCCCTCCCCCGCCCTGCCCCGTCGCGGGCCGACTGTCGGCCCGCCCGCCGGCTTAGTAATGATGCAGCCTGCGATTGATGACATCGAAGGCCTCGGCCGTGCCCGACCGGGATTCCGCCGTGGACATGGACTGGTCCAGCGCCTGGAAGATCTTCGTCGCCGACGAAATATCGCCGTTGTTATAGTAGCACCAGCCGCGCAGGAGCATGAGATCCCGGTTTTCCGGTACCAGCCGCGCCCGTTCGTCCAGCGCCAGGAACACTTCCGAGCAGCGGCCGGCATTGTAGGCCGACACCGCCCGCTGGGACAGGATCTGCGCCTGCAGGTTGGCCTGACGCTGGGGCGTCTGGCGGGCCTTGGTCGCCGCCACCGCCGCATTCTGGGTCACCCCAAGCCGCAGATAGGCGAGCGACAGACCATAGGCCGCATCCTCTGCGGTCTTGTTGCCGTGAGAGCGCGACTGCGCCATCTCGAAGGCCTTGGCGGCCTCCGAGGGACGGTTGAGCTCCATCAGGCACCAGCCGCGGTTCAGCGCATCGCCAGCCGAGATCCGGCCGGTGCGGGCCGCCTGCTCGGTGCGCGCCACGCACGACGCCGCATTGCTGGTGCTGACGCCGGACGCAGCCCGGGCCGGCGCGGCACCGGAGCTGGTCACCGGATACATCTGCTGCGGCGCCGACTGATAGACCGTCCCCGGCGCAACGGTCGCCGGCACGCTGACGGGGCCGGCCGGATTGGCCACCTCGACATAGCCCGGCGGCACGGCCTGGACCGGCACCAGCGGTTGCGGATAGCCGGGCACGGCGACATAGCCCCCCGGCATCGTGGTCGCCTGGGCCACCTGCACCTGACCGGCCGCCGCCTGGGCACCCGGCACGGTGTCGGCATAGCCCATCGCCTGCCCGGGCGCGCCATAGCCATAGCCCGAGCCAAGCGGCTGCACCGGCAGGGTTCCGGTCTGGGTGGTCATCACCACCTGGGCCGGCGTCAGTCCCGCCGTTTTCGACCCGGTCACGCCAGCCGCCGGATAGGCACCGGCCACGGCATAGGTCGGCTCGACCGCCTCCGCCTGGGGGAAGGCAGCGGCAACGGTCTGCGCGTAGGGCGATTCCGTGCGCGAGGCCGACGGCGGCGCCACCTGCCGCGGCGCCTGCTGACGCGCGGGGAAGAAGATGCGGCCATCGGGGGTGATGACCCCCTGCCCGCCCGTCTCCAGCTCCGGCGGCTGCGGCCGGAAGGCTTCAGCGAACATGCCCGGCAGCTTGGGGAAGCGCGGGGCATAGGTGCGCAGCACCAGATCAAAGCGGCCGCGATCGCCAATACGCTGGGCCGCCAGACCCAGACCAAAGGCGGCATCCTCGGTGACATCCCAGGTCAGGGAGGTCTCGAACCATGCAATGGCGGTCGGCACCTGCCCGGTGTTGAGCGCATACCAGCCGAGGCTGCGCGCGCCCAGCGGCGACTTCTCGTCCGCCACCACGCCGGCAAAACGCTGCAGGGTCGCCTCAGGCACATAAGGCGGGCCGGGGCTCGCCAGCCAGCTCGACACCGCGTTCAGATAGGCCGTCATGACATCCGGCGACTGCTTGCGGGTATCGAAGCCGATCTTCTCGGCATCGGCAAACCGCTCCAGCCGCTGCAGCGACAGCACGGCGCCCTGGGACGCCTTGGCGTCGCCGCCATGGCTGCGCGCGAAGTCAAACCACTCCAGCGCCTGCCCGGGATCGTTGTTGCTGTAGAGATACCAGCCGACCAGAGTGGCGTCGTCAGCGGAGTTGGACTTGCGCGCCTCCTCCTCCAGCAGTGCCAGCGTCTGCGGATCCACGGTCGAGCCGGCCTGGGTCACCGCCTTGCCCAGCGCAATGCGCGCCATGTCGAGACGGATGACGTTGAACTCGCCCGCCCCTTCCGCAGTCTTGCGCTCATACTGGAACAGGGTGTCGAACTTGTCCGATGGCAGCAGCTCGCGCGCCTTCTCCATGGACGACACCCGGTCACCGGTTTCGTCGCAGTTCTGGAGAACATAGGCGTAGACGTCGAGCGCCCGGTCGTCCCGGTCGGTCTTGGCGAAGGCTTCCGCCACCCGCCACAGGATGTCGATGGAATCGCACACCAGCAACTGCGGATTGCGCTGAGCAATCTGCAGTACCTGCCGCCACTGTTGCTGGTCGGAGGCATTGACGATGCGCTCGCGCGCCTCGGCCTCGTCCATCTTGGCAATGAGGTCAGCCGGCGGCTTCCAGGACGGATCCTGCACCTGACGCTGGGCAATGGCCTCGCGGATCTCGCTGAACCGGCTCTGGCCATAGAGATCCCACAGCCGCTGGACGAGCTGGTCCTCCATTTGCTGGGCCTGAGGCTCCAGCAGATCCCGCGGCGGCTGCCAGTTGGGATAGAGCGCGCGCAGGCGCTGGATTTCGGTTTCCAGACGGCGCATGTCACCCTGCTGGGCGAAATAGCGCAGCGCCTTGTCATCCGGCTCCGGCAGCTGGCCGACGGTCGGCTGATTGTCGGTTGCCCGGGGGGTCGTGCTCACGGGCTCGGCCGTAGCTGCCCCACCCGCCAGTCCCGGACGCGACGACGCGGCGGAAGGCGCCGACAGCGTCGACTCCTGAAGGGGCGACGCCACCGGAGGGGCAGTCGGAAGTGCCGTCGGCGCGCTTTCTGCGGCAGGCGCAGACGGCGCCGCCGGCGACACCGACAGGGGGGCATTCAGAGGAGACGGGGTCGCCGGGCGGGCCACAGGCGCCTGCGCCAGCTGATAGTCAGCCGCCATCGCACTGCCAAACGCCGGACCGGACGAAGCCCGGGCTGACGTCACAGGCTGCGGAACCTCCGCACCGAGCGAGCTCGCGATGACACGATGGGGGGGCTGGGCCGGCACGAGGGCCGCCACCGAAGACAGCAGCGCCGCCTGGGTCGCCAGACGTTCCGCCTGCTGGCTGCCCGGCGCCGGGGCGGAAAACTCGGCCCATCCCGCAGCGACCGGATCCGTATCGACGCGGATCGAGCCTGTGGTTTCGGGATCGAGAGCCGCAATCTCGATCTCCCGGTCCCCGGTGAGACCTGGCAGACCGGCAGCTCCGGCGGAAGCCACACCGCCGCCGCTCAGCACGCCGTCGCGATTGAGCTGTGCGTCGGCAATCGGCCCCAGCACCAGGGCGATGCCGCCACCGAGCACAATGAGGTTGACTAGCCGCCCGACACGCACTGCGGATATCTCCTGGCCGCGACCGACAACGCCATCAGATGCAGCGTCGACGGATAATAGAAAGTCGGCTCGAAATTCTTCAGATCCGCCGGGATCGACGTTCCCCGCAACGCACAGGCGAGCAGCGCCGCCTGCATGCGATACCCCGGATCTGTCACCTGTTCGATCACCCCTCCAGTCTTGACATCGACAAGCTGCACGGGCCCTGCCGTGCTGCCGTTCATGACCCGATCAAAGGGTGCAAGCATCTGGCGATCGGTGATGCCGGCATCCAGAAGGTAAAGGGGTATCCTTAATGAATTGTAACCGAAGATGGGATCAAAGCCCTCTGCCGGTTGCGGCTTGGCCGGATTTGCCAGCGCCACCCAGTCGCTCGGCAGCTGCCACGAGCTGAAGCGGGCCCTGGACAGCACCTGCTTGCCGGCCGCCGTCACCGCCCCCCAGTTGCGGTCCGGCGTCAGGATGGCAAAAGTCGGGAACGCCCCGAACACCCAGTAGGACGGATTGACCACCGGACCATCCGCCTGATCCTCGGCGGTGAATCCCTTCGCGCCAGGCAGGATCATGGCGGCGCCGGCCACGTCGATGATCATGTGATCGGCGATTGCCCGGGCAATCCGGTTGGCCGCCTGCAGATAGTCCGGCTTGTTCCAGCGCGCCGAGGCCGCGGCAAGGGCCCAGGCGATGAGGATATCGCCATCGGTGGCATTGTTGACGTCCACCACATGGGGATTGCCGTTCGGATCCCATTTCCACGCCGCCAGCCCGTCATCGCGGATGAGAAGCTGGGTGCGGGTGAAATCCCACAGTCCGGCGAAGGCCGCAGCATCATCGAACTCGACAGCCAGCAGCAGTCCATAGCCCTGGCCTTCGGAGTGGCTGATGCCCCCATTGGCATCGTCGATGATGCGACCGTCTTTCAGGAACTTGTCCTTGTAGGCCTGCCAGAAGGCCGGAGCCAGATGGGTTGGCCCCAAGGGCTGGGCGTCGGCATGCGGCATCCCGGCCGACAGGACGACCCCGACCACAAACGCCGCCAACAACCGGCCGAACGCCCGAACCTGCCTCATGTATGTCTCCCCATGCGCCGCACCAGCGCCCATGTGCTCGCGCCCAGAAGAACACAGGTCACGAGCAGTCCGGCGGCGTAGAACAGGACGTTGATCGAGAACCAGTTCGCCGCAATCAGCCGCATGTTGATGAAGGACAGGGGCGCTGTCGGGATGAAGAACACGTCATTGGTGTGGAAAGTCTGGAACGAATCCGTGTCCGCCCGATAGGCCGCAGCCCGCGAATCGAGCCGCACCCAGACATTGGCCGCGGTCACCGTCTCCACACCCTCGGCAAGGAGAGCCGGCGTCGGCGCGGTTACGAGCGTCCACAGCTGGTTGCTGCCCGAGGGCGCCGGTGCCTGGGCAAACAGGATCAGCGCCCGGGTGGAGAAGTCGATCTGCTGGCTGAGAGTTCCCGACAGCGCGATGGTACGCAGCGTCGCATCCAGATTCTGCTGGAACCAGTCCATGAAGGACTGCCGCAGGCGACCGAACCAGCTGCCCTCGGTCAGTGTGGTCCGCCACTGGGCATAAAGATCCCGTGTGGCGCTGGAGTCGCCGAGCGCCAGATCCGGATTGATCGCCGGGCGAACCGCATTGATCGCCGGGGGCTGGGCATCGGCATTGGCCTTGCGCAGCCGGTCAATCATGGCCGAGAAGCGATCCGAAGCAGCCCGGGCAGGATCCTCCGACACCGGCCCGGTCCAGCGCGTGCGCAGATCTTCCGACAGCCCCATCTGGGCCATCACCGAGGGCGCCAGGAAGGGCATTGCTCCCACCAGCAACGCCGACCGGTTGAAGAGATCCGCGGCATTCTGGGTCAGATCCGTCGGGAACACCTGTCCGCGGCTGATGGCCATGCGGGCGAGAATGGTCGCGGCTGATCCAAGGGTGGACGGCTCGTCGACGGCGGTCTGCACCGCGAGCGTCTGACGGAACTCGTCATAGGGGAAACCCGAGGCCGCGAACGCGGCCAGATTCGGCAGACGCCCGATGCGGCCGAAATCCGGGAAGCTCAGCTGGCTGGTGTTGAAGAGCGCAAAGCGCCCCTTGCCCAGCATGGTGGCCCCCGGCAGACATACCTCGTCCGCCTCGGTCTTCAGCACCGCCTCGATACGCACCTCGTTCACGCCCGGCCGGAAATGACGCATCACCATGCGCACCGGCCACTGCTGGAACAGGCCACCCCGACGACCGGTGATCGGCACCGTCACCGTCAGGCTATCGTTCACGTAAACGTCGATGCGGCTTGAGGGTAGCACTTCCGCGCTGTAGGCCGCATCCAGCCGCAACTCGGCGACACCATAGGCGGCGGCGTAGAAATCGGACGGCAGACGGATCTCGAAGGCGGTCTGGTAACGCCGGCCCGAGAACTCCTCGGTCAGCACGCCCAGCTCGGCCAGCGTCACGGTCTGGTCGCCGGTGAAGGTCGGGATATCCGGCGAGCGCCACAGGCGGGTGCCGCGCGCGGTATCGCGTTCGGCATCAAAGGCCGCCACCTGGAAGCGTTCCGCCGCCACGTCCACATCGGGCCAGGCGGGACCGGAGAGCACCAGGGTCGGGAAGCCGGTGACGGGATCATTGCGCAGCACCGCCACCGGCCGCACCGAGGCATCGCTGGGCGGCGTCGCCATCAGCGACGGCAGCATCGACGCCGGCGCCAGCACCACATTCATCATGCCCGGGCGCGCCGGCGTGCGGTCACCCGGCGACACCACCTCTATCACCGGATGATCAAACCGGCCGCGGATGGCGATCGCCTGGGCCACCTTCAGCAGCCGGGCGGCCATGTCATTATCAAGGCCTTCGGAGCGCAGGACGCGAATCCGGGTGGCCCCGGTATCATCCACCCCGACCGACGGCAGGTCGGCCAGTCGCAGCACCGGTACGCGGCCGCCGGAGAAGGAAAAGCCCGTGTAGCGCGGTTCGATCCGGGTCCACAGCTCATAGGTGGCATCCACCGAGCAGTCGACGCGATGGCGCTGGCTGACCTCGACGCGGATCCGGTTCGGACCGGGAACCAGGACACCGGCCGGAACTTCCGCAGTCACCTGAACCGGCTGCTCGGGCGCACTCAGCGCCGTGACCATGATCGCGCGGCCATTGATATAGACCCGCAGCCGGGACACCTCCGGCACCACCAGCACGGCATTGACGAACCCGACAGAAAAGCGCGCCGGCTTCGCCACCTCGGACTCGCTCAGATAGGCGGTCCAGGTCTGGGAATCGATTTCACCCGTCAGACGCCGGTCCGACGACGGCGCGACGAAGCGGTCAATGGCAGGATTGGCCGGCGGCAGCGCCGGTGCGACGACAGCCGCCGCCTGGGGCGACGGAGCCCCGACCGGCAGCACCACGGACGGACGCCCTCCCCCGCCAGCCGAGCCGAAGTCCACCCCCGGATCGGGCTCGTCAAACGGAGAGGCGCCGCGCGGCGCGGCCCGCAAGGGCGATCCGATGGACAGGCCGTCGCCCTGATAGACCGGCTGGGTGCCCGGGGGCTCGATGGCGATCGGCGACCGGGGCTGGGCGCTGTTGCCCGCGGGACGGGTCGCCCCCGCATTCGACGGAGCGGTCGCGGCCGGCGGCGGCGCGTCAAAGGAGAAAGGCGCGGCAGAGCGGGACGGAGCCGCCGGAGCACTCTGGGCCGCCGGAGCTTGGGGACGCGCCGGAGCCGGGGCGGCCAGAGGCGCCGGAGAAGATGCCGGCCGCCCGCCCGGATAGGGCGCCGCCTGGGGAATGACCACCGGGCCCGGCGCCTGGGAAGACGCGCCACCATAAACCGGCGCCTGCTGGCCCGGCTCAAACTGGGGCGTGGCGCGTCCCGGTGCCGGCGCTGACGGCCGCGACGGAGCAGGCGCAGCCCCGCCATCCATCTGGAACGGCGCGGGCTGGGCGGAAACCGGGGTCTCGACACGGCCGACAGCGAGCAGGGCGAGGCCGGCGACAAAAGCCAGACGGCAGGCGGGAAGCATCCGCATCAGGCCCCACCCACCTGCACCGCACGGGCGGCGGCAATCTTGCGCTTGGTCTCGCGGGCCTTCCACAGATAGATCAGGCCGCGGCCGGCCTGCTGGAAGGCCCACTGCAGATAAATGAGGGTGCCGCGCACCACGCCGACCGACTGGGCCCGGCGGCCGCGCTGGAAGGCGAACCACTTGTCGGCATCAGCAAAGATCAGGTCCGCCAGCAGGCGATAATGCAGGGGGTCGGTGATGTTGGCTTCGCAGCCAAGGATCGGGCCGTCCTTGTCGACGCCGCGGGTACGCAGAATCACCGGCAGCGTATCCAGACCGAAGTCGCTGTTGGGCTGCCAGCGCAGGGAAAACTCCGCCCCCGGCCAGACATCCGGCGGCAGCTCCTCGGCGCTCCTGAGACGCACACCACCGATGGAGGCGTCCTCGATGGAAACCATGATGGTGCCATGCTCGGTGATGAGTTCGGCATTGCGGTTCACCCGCACCCGCTGCATGCGCCGGCGGTTCTGCCGTTCAGAGACCACGCCCAGCGCCGCGCCCGCCATGATCAGGTTGAACGCGTTCCAGCCACCCACCACGAGGGTCAGGTCGGCATTCTGCGGGTCGACAATGAGGCGGTAGACCATCGCCACCATGCCCAGCAGGAAGACGAAATAGATGATGTAAAAAGGCCGGCCGATCGACGAAATCTGCGCATAGTCAAGGGTTTCACCCTTGGCGGTCACCGCGAAGGTCGGCTTTTTCGGATTGAGCATCACCGATACGATAGCGCGTCCGAGGAACACCGCCTGTATGTACTCATAGAGCTCTGACATCCAGGGCCAGCGCACCCGCGAGAACAGATAGCTCTGCATCAGCAGGTTGACGACCATATAGGTGGATGAATAAGCCGCAAATTCCGAGCCCGAGGCCACGAAGATCTGCAGATTGAAGAACAGATAGAGCAGCGGCGAGACGAAGAAGGCCAGTCGCGCGAAGGAGAACATCCAGAAAGTGGTGCTGGCGACGTAGCACATGCGCTGCGCAAACGAGAGACCCCGCTTGAACATCGGATTCTTGAAGATGAGAATCTGCGTCATGCCCTGTGCCCAGCGCGAGCGCTGGACGATGAAGGAGGCGAAGGTGTCGGGCTGCAGGCCGGCGATCAGCGGGCGGTCGACATAGACGCTGTTCCAGCCGCGCGAATGCAGGTCCAGTGCGGTCTCGGCATCTTCGGTGATGGTGATGCCGGAGAAGCCACCGCCGGTCTCGTTCAGCGCCGCACGCCGAATCACCGCTGCCGAGCCGCAGAAGAAGGACGCATTCCACTTGTCGAGCCCCTTCTGCACCAGTCCGTAGAACTGTTCGTTCTCCGACGGCATGCGCGAGAAGGTGTCGAAATTCCGCTCCAGCGGATCCGGATTGATGAAGAAATGCGGGGTCTGGACGAGGAACAGCTTGGGATCGTCGTGGAAGAATCCGACCGTCGACTTCAGGAAGTTGCGGGTCGGTGAATGGTCGGCATCGAACACCACGACGAGATCGCCGGAGGTGACGGCCAGACCATTGTTCAGATTGCCGGCCTTGGCGTGCTGGTTGCGCGCGCGGGTGAGATAGTGAACGCCGAGCCCCTCGCACAGTGCCGAGAACTCGGCCCGCCGCTCGCGGGCCGCAATGGCGGTGGACGGGTTCGAATCGTTGCACTTCTGATCGGTGCCGCCATCGTCCAGCAGATAGACGTTCAGCTTTTCCGGCGGATAGTCCATGGCCTTGGCCGCGGCCAGTGTCGTGGCAACGAGGGGCAGTTCCTCATTGTAGGACGGCACGAACACGTCGACGGTGGGCAGGTCCTTGTCGGGATAAATGGGCGCCGGCGGTCGATCGAGGGGATCGAGCACGGTGAACAGCGACAGCATCAGCATCAGCACCGCGTACATTTCCGCGGAGTAGAGCAGGATGCCGGGGATGAAGTTCTCCAGCTGGGAGATGTCCGGCAGGGTCGAGGTCGTCCGCCAGTACACATAGCGAAACACCACGGCTGTGCCGAGGCCGAGCACGATCATGCGCCAGGTGCCGGAGGGCCGGGCGAACTTCATGATGGCCACGATCGCCAAGATAATGACACCGGCGACGAAGTGGGCCTCCATGTTCACGGGCAGCGTGACGAGCACGAGCAGGAAGGCGGACGATACAGCCCACAGAGCCAGTGCGGCGATCCTGTTCATGCGTCTTCCCCTCGCGTCCCGCGACCGACTGCATCCCGCGACCGGTATCGCCTGCTTCCCGATGGCCACGCCAGCAGGAAAATGCAACCCGGACGAACCCGGATCACCGCCCCGTTTCGGTGTCCCCCCAGGATCCGGAACGCGTGCGTGAGCTTAGCGCACAACGATCCCGCCGAGGAGGCCCGTTCCTATTCCATAGCCATGGGGGAAACGGCTTAAGCTCCCGTAAACTTCGATGATGCCACGCAATCCGCGGCGGCGCCGAGTGCCGCACCCCCGGGGGTGGTCTGGATTCCCCGACCGGAGTTCAGGATATGTTAACCCTGCTCTCCGAAAATCGGTTCTGCGATCGCACACGGTGGCTCCGGCTTTTCCCGATGGAGGGTCGGTCCGTCACCGGACGGATCGCAACGCGCCATCCGTCCGGTGACACGGGGATCCCGCACCTGCGACCGACGGTCGAGGCAGGGCAGTCGCGGACGTAGCCGACTCTCGAAGGAACGACCTCGTGGCCGAACGGCATCCAAAATCTCCCTCCGGAACCGTGTCGCCCCTGCCCGCGGCAGGCGCGCCGCACGGCGCCAGGCCGCGTGGGGCGACGGGTTGGGGACCGGTCGCCAGTGTGGTCCTGGCCAGCCTCGCGCTCGCCGGCTGCGGAGGGAGCGCGCGCCAGAGCCTGGGCGAACTGCCCGCCTATGCCGAGCTCGCGACGGTCGTTTCCGTCGACAAGGCCCTCGCTCTGCCGGCCCCCGGCGGTCCGGCGGTACTGAACATCGTCCAGAAGACCACCAGCAACTCCATCACCCAGACGATCTTTCTGGCCAATGATTCCCGCTCCCGCGGCGAGAACCAGCTGACCGTGACCTACTGGGGCCCGGTCGGCCGCGACGGCTGGCATGTGGAATTCAATCCCCAGCGGCCGACAAAGGCCAGCATCTACAAGGAAATGCAGGCGGCCCTGCCCGGCGTCGGCATGCATTTCTCCGACTATTATGTGCAGAACAAGTATGGCCCGTTCGGCTACGCCATCGGCGTGCCGTCCAGCGGTGGCCTCTGCCTCTATGGCTGGCAGCTTATCAAGGCCAAGCCACGGGACTTCTTTGCGCCCAACCTGAAGCGGGGGGCCATCGGGGTGCGTCTGCGGATGTGCCAGGCCAACGTGACGGAAGCCCAGCTGCTGCAGATCATGTATGATTACACGATCACCGGCTATTTCGAGCCGGGCCAGTGGGACCCCTTCGGCGATCTGCCGCCGGTTAACCCGGCCCTCGGCACCATCAGCAGCCCCATCGTCCCGGTCGGACGCGAAGGGCTGTCCAGTCCCATCGTCGGCGACGTGCCGATGAATGGCGAGGTGCAGGGCGCCGTCGGCCGTACCCGCACGACCACCCCGCGCCGGGTGCGCCGAGCCCAGCCGGTGCAGACAGCGCCGATCTATGTCCAGCCGCTGCCGACCGCCACCCGGCCCGAAGTCGGCTACCCCGTGGTACCGCCGCCGCCGGGCTCCACCGGCAAGACGGTGCCCACTGCCACCGCCGCCGAGGCCTTCGAGAGCGCCTTCCCGACTGCCCCCCAGCGGGTGACGGCCCCGCAGCCGGTGATGGTGCGTCCGACCGTTCCCGCGGCCGCCGCCCCTCTCACCACCGTGCCGGCCGCCCCGCGGGTGGTCGCCCCTCAGGTGACGCCGGGCTACAGCACCCTGCCCACCCGTGTACCGGCCTACCCGTCGGCCTATCCGGCAGCCCAGGGCCAGATGCCGGCCTATCCCACGACCACGCCGTCGATCCCGAGCCACGCGACAGTGCCGGCCCCGCCGGCAGCCGTCCCCGCCCCGGGCCTGACGAACCCCTACAATCAGTAATTCCCGAGGCCGCCGGACACTGGCGGCCTCTCCCTGATGGGCAACGGAAATTGCCTCTTCCCCAGGCGGACGGGATCCCGGCCGGCACGCGCGGCCGGGGGCGCCCGGCCTTGACAGGCCCGCCTTGGCATCGCCTTAGTGCCCCGGTCCCCGGCGGCCCGACCGGATGCCCGTCCCATCGTCCACGTGCCGCCTCCCGCACAGCCTCCAGGCGACGAGACATGGCCGACACTCCTCCCCTTCCGTCCGCACGTCCGCCGCTGGAAATCCTGCTGTGCGCGCCGCGTGGCTTCTGCGCCGGCGTGGACCGGGCCATCCAGATCGTCGAGCTCGCCCTCGCCCGCTTCGGCAAGCCGGTCTATGTGCGCCACGAGATCGTGCACAACCGCTTCGTGGTCGAAAGCCTGAAGGCCAAGGGCGCCGTGTTCGTCGAGGAGCTGGACGAGATCCCCGACGACACCCGGCCGGTGATCTTTTCGGCCCATGGCGTGCCGAAGAGCGTTCCGGAGGCCGCGCGCGGCCGCAATCTCTATTATCTCGATGCCACCTGCCCGCTGGTCTCCAAGGTCCACCGCGAGGCGGAACTGGCCTTCCGGCGCGGGCGCGAGATCGTGCTCATCGGTCATGCCGGTCACCCGGAAGTGATCGGCACCATGGGCCAGCTGCCCGAGGGCGCCGTCACCCTGATCGAGACCGTCGCCGATGTCGCCCGGTTCGAGCCGAAGGACCCGGCAAACGTTTCGTGGATCAGCCAGACCACCCTGTCGGTGGATGACACCCGGGACATCGTGGCCGCGCTGGGCGAACGCTTCCCGGCCATCATCGCCCCCCACAAGGACGATATCTGCTATGCCACCACCAACCGGCAGGCGGCCGTTCTGGCCGTCGCCCCGTCGGTGGATGCGATGATCGTGGTGGGAGCGCCGAACTCGTCCAACTCCCAGCGCCTGCGGGAAGTGGCGGAGCGGGCCGGCTGCCCGGTCGCTCTCCTGGTGCGCGACGTCGACGACATCGACTGGGACATCCTGCCGCCGCTTTCCCGGGTGGGGCTGACCGCCGGGGCCTCGGCGCCGGAAGTGCTGGTCGAGACCATCATCGAGGCCTTCGCCCGACGCTACGAGGTCCGGGTGGAAACCGTGCGCACCGCCGAAGAGACCATCGCCTTCAACCTGCCGCGTGATCTGCGCCCGAGCGAGTGATCCCCCGTCATGGCCGTCTACACTGAAATCTCCGACGCGGAGCTTGCCGCCTTCGTCGCCCGTTATGACATCGGCGCGCCGCGCTCGGTGAAGGGCATCGCCGAAGGCGTCGAGAACACCAACTACATGCTGGAAACCGAGGGGGGCCGCTTCATCCTGACCCTCTACGAGAAGCGCGTCGATCCCGCCGACCTGCCCTTCTTCCTCGGCCTCATGGACCATCTGTCCAGCCGCGGCGTGACCTGCCCGACACCGATCCATGACCGGGAAGGCGGTGCCCTCGGCGTGCTCGCCGGCCGGCCGGCGGCCATGGTCTCCTTCCTGGATGGCATGTGGCCGCGCGCGCCGAACGCCGTGCACTGCGGCGCCGTCGGTCAGGCGCTGGCCCGCATGCATGCCGCCGGACAGGATTTCCCGCTGCGGCGGGTCAACGCCCTGTCGCTGCCGGCCTGGGCGCCGCTCTATGCCGGCTCGGCTGCCCGGGCCGACGAGGTGCGCCCGGGGCTTGCCGCCACGGTGACCGCCGAACTGGAGGCGCTGGCCCGGGACTGGCCGACCGACCTGCCCGTCGGCGTCATCCATGCCGATCTGTTCCCCGACAACGTGTTTTTCCTCGGCGAGCGACTGTCGGGGCTCATCGACTTCTATTTCGCCTGCACGGACATGCTGGCCTATGATCTGGCCATCTGCCTGAATGCGTGGTGCTTCGAGCCCGACCGCTCGTTCAACTACACCAAGGGCCGAGCGATGATTGCCGGCTATCAGGCCGAGCGCCCGCTCGGGACCGACGAGGTCGCGGCGCTGCCGGTGCTGTGCCGGGGCGCGGCCATGCGCTTCCTGCTCACCCGGCTGCATGACTGGCTGAACGTGCCCCCCGGCGCCCTCGTGACGCCGAAAGATCCCGGCGAATATCTCGACAAGCTGCGCTTCCACCAGAAGGTGGCCGGCGCCGGTGCCTACGGGCTCGAATCGTGAGTGCTGACGCGGTGTCCGAGGCGTCCGACGTGGTGGTGATCCACACCGATGGCGCCTGCTCCGGCAATCCCGGCCCCGGCGGCTGGGGCGCCCGGATGGACTGGCGCGGCAAGGTGCGCACCCTGTGCGGCGGCGAGGCCGAAACCACCAACAACCGCATGGAGCTGCTGGCGGCCATCGAGGCGCTCGCTGCCCTCAAGCGCCCCATGCAGGTGGAGCTGCACACCGACAGCCAGTATCTGCGCAACGGCATCACCGCCTGGATTCACAACTGGAAGCGCAATGGCTGGCGGACCGCCGACAAGAAGCCGGTGAAGAATGCCGATCTCTGGCAGCGGCTGGATGCCCTCGTCGGCACCCACCGCATCGACTGGCGCTGGGTGAAGGGCCATGCCGGCGACCCCGGCAACGAAGAGGCCGACCAGCTGGCCCGCGAGGGCATGGCCCCCTTCCTCGGCAAGCGA
Organism: Segnochrobactraceae bacterium EtOH-i3; assembly: GCA_050689115.1. GTDB lineage: Bacteria > Pseudomonadota > Alphaproteobacteria > Rhizobiales > Segnochrobactraceae > JBBSSF01. Next base: position 44,168 of record JBOGCN010000002.1, read on the forward strand.
CGCCGGACCTCCGCGGAGGGCGCATGAGCCTCGCGGCGACTGCCCCGTCCCTGCCGGCCCCTGCCGAGCGCGACATCCTGATCGTCGCCAACCCCACGGCCGGCGGCTTCCGGCGCTCCCGGCTGGAGCGGCTGACGGCACGGCTGGCCGCGGCCGGCGCCCGGGCCCGCCTGCTTTTGACCCGCCACGCCGGCGAAATCGGCGAAATCTGCGCGCGCCCCCCTGTTGGCGTCGACACCATCGTGGTGGCCGGCGGCGACGGCTCGGTCAGCGAGGCCGTGTCGGGACTGGCCACCCTCTCCTCCCCGCCGGCGCTGGCCATCCTGCCCTCGGGTACCGCCAATGTGCTGGCGTGGGACCTCGGCATCCCCAAGGGGCCGGAGCGTCTGGCCCGGGTCATCCTCGCCGGCCGCACGGCGCCGCTGCATCATGGCGTCGCCAATGGCCGGCCTTTCGTGCTGATGGCCTCTGCCGGCTTTGATGCCGCCGTCGTCCATGCGGTGCCGCTGGCCCTCAAGCGCCGGCTGGGCAAGTTCGCTTATATCGCCGTGGCGCTGAAGCTTGCCCGCGAACCGCGCCTGCCGGACTTGCGGGTGACCGCCGATGACGACAGCCTCACCTGCCGGCTGGCCGTCGTCACCAATGCGGCGCGCTATGGCGGCCCGTTCCGGGTCTGCCCGGGCGAGACACCCCTGCAGCCGGGGCTGCATCTGATTGTGGTGAAGGTGGAAAGCGCCCTCGGCCTCGTGCGCCTCGGCGCTGCCCTGGTGCTCGGTCGCCTCAGCCGCGCCCGCGGGGTGGAGATCCGCCCGGTGCGCGGCGTGCGCATCGACGCCGCCGACGCCGTCCCCTGCCAGCTCGATGGCGACACCTTCGGCGTCACCCCGCTCGACATCCACATGGGCGACCGCCCTGTGCCGGTGCTGGTGCCCACCCGGGCCTGAGAGAAGCGGGATCGCCTCCGGCTTTCACGATACCGGGACGAAAAAAGGGGCCGCGCGGGCCCCTTTGTCGTTTCCGGATGCGTCCGGGACGGCCCGCGCAGACTTCCCCCAAGCGAGAAGCCCCTCGGACACCCGGGATCAGGCGTCCTCGTCTGCCATCTGCAGGGTGGAGATGAGGCGCGCGGCTTCCTCCGCCGACAGGCCGGTGCCATAGAGCGGACCGGTGGTGAAGGGGAAGCCGGCCTGGGCGAAGTCCAGCTCGTCATTCTCCGTCTCGGCGCCCGCCGCCACCGCCACCACACCAAGGCCATGGGCAATTTCGGCGAGCGCGCTCAGAAGCATCGGCCGCACGCCGGCCCGGCGCGGATCAGCCAGCGACTTTGTATCGAAGGTCACCTGATCCAGCGGCAGCTTTTCCAGACAGGCAATCGACGCGCTGCCGCGGCCGAAATCCCGGATGCCGACGCCGGCCCCCAGCTCGCGCAGGCGCCGCATGACGACGGCGGCCAGCCCCTGATTCTGCATCACGGTTGCCTCGCCGAAGCCAATGCGCAGGCTGCCGCGGGCAACCGGCGAGCGGGTGAGCGCCGCCTTGACGTCGGCCACCAGCTCCCGGGTGATGCCCTGCCCGATGACACCGGGCACCTGCACGCAGAAGAACAGCGGCTCGTCGCCGGCCCATTCCTGCTGCCACATGGAGAGCCGCCGGGCCGCCCGGTCGACGAGGAAGGCGGTGAGATCGGCGATCTGGCCGACGGAATCGATCAGCGCCAGGGTCGCCGCGCCATCCAGGGTGCCGCGGCGCGGGCTCACCCAGCGCGGGCTGATGCGGAAGCCGGCGATGGTGCCATTTTCCACCCGCACCACCGGATCGAACACCAGACGAATCTCGTCGGCCTCGAAGGCATGGCGCACCTCGTCGGCCAGCGACTGCGGCGCGGTGGCCAGCCGGCGCAGCTCTGGCGTGAAGGTCACCACCCGGTCGCCACCCGCCCGCCGCGCCTCGGTCATGGCCAGTTCGGCATCCGAAAGCGCCTGCCGGGCGGCCGCCGGACCGGAGATGCCGCGCACCATGCCGATGGAGGCGGTGAGCTGGATCTGCTGGGAGCCGAAGGCGATGGCAGCGCGCACCTGCCGGCGCAGGTCCTCGATGAACACCGCCAGCACCGCCTCTTCCGGATCGGAAAGCAGCAGGATGGCGAAGGAATCGCCGCCGACCCGGGCCAGCGTGTCCTCGGGCTTCAGCATCCGGCCGAGACGGCGCGCGATGGTGAGGAGCGCGGAATCGCCGATGGCGGGACCATGGATCTCGTTCACCCCGGCAAAGAGGTCAAGATCGACATAAAGCAGCGTCGGGCCGGGGATGCGGTTGAGCCGCGCCCGCACCAGGGCGGTTTCCAGCCGGTCCACCAGCAGCGCCCGGTTGGGCAGGCCGGTGAAGGTGTCGTGGACGGAATCCTGTAACAGCCGCTCCTCGGCCACCTTGGCATCGGTGACGTCCTGCAGCGTGCCGACGCAGCGTACCGCCTCGCCATCGGAGCCGACCACCGGCCGCGCCCGCAGCAGGAACCAGCGATAATGCCCGTCGGCCGCGCGCAGCCGGAACACATCGGAGATGCGGCCGCGGCGCCGGTCGATGATGGCATCCAGCGACAGGCGGAAGCGGTCGCGGTCGAGCGGGTGGATGATGTCCAGCCAGCCGAGCGCCGCCCCCTGCAGGGTGCCGGTCTCCAGCCCGAGGCGCTCCTCGATTTCCCGGTCGGTGGTGACGCGATCCCGCGGCACATCCCAGTCCCAGATGAAATCGCCGGCCCCGGTCAGCGCCAGCGCGCGCCGTTCGACGTCGCTCACCAGACCATCGGTGATGGAGCCACCGGCAAAGGCATGCTGCACCACGGTGAAGCCGATGAGCAGCACGATCAGCACGAGACCGCCGCCCAGTGCCGGCTGGGCAATGTCGTTGTCGAGATGCCCCGTCGCTGCCGCCCACGAGCCTGCCATCCACACCAGCAGCAGGGTCCAGGTGGGCACGAGCATGATCGCCCGATCATAGCCCTTGAAGCAGAACACGGTGATGAGCAGGAAGCCGCCGACACCCACGACCCCGAAGGACACCCGGGCGATGCCCGCCGCCAGCACCGGATCGGCAATCGCCAGACCGACCAGACCGGCGGTGGCCAGCACGATCACGATCATCAGGGTGGCAAAGCGCACATGCCAGCGGTTGAGGTTCAGATAGGCATAGAGGAACAGCGCGAGGGTGGCGGGAACGGCGATTTCTGCAATGGCCCGCCATCGGGTGTCAGGTCCGCTCTCGATGCGGAAGACTTCCGTCCAGAATTCAAAGTCGATGGTCAGATAACCAAGCACCGCCCACGCCAGCGCGGCGGTTGCTGGAAACAGAACCGTGCCCTTGACCACGAACACGATGGAGAGAAACAGCGCCAGAAGGCCGGCAATGCCAAGTACGATGCCCTTGTAGAGGGCATAGGCGTTCACGCTGTCCTTGTAGGCGTTGGGTTCCCACAGATAAAGCTGGGGCATCGTGTCGGAGGCAAGCTCGGCCACGAAGGTGACGGTGGCGCCGGGATCCAGCGTGATGAGGAAGACATCCGCATCCCGGTTCGGCAGCCGCTCCGGCGCAAAGCCCTGGCTGGGCGTGACGGTGACGATGCGCTGGGCACCGAGATCCGGCCGGAAGATGCCCGAGCCGACCAGACGGAAATGGGGCGCCACCAGTAGCCGGTCGATCTGGGTGTCGCCGGGATTGGTCAGCGAGAACACCGCCCAGCCCCGGGCGTCGCCGGAGGTGGAGCGCACCTCGATGCGGCGCACGATGCCATCGGCGGAGGGGGCGGTGGAGGCCTGGATGCGCTCGTCGACATCCGGCATCACCTCGATCACATCGGTGAGGTCGATCGCCGGAGCATCGAGAGGGATCGCGATCGGATCGGCCGCCCGCGCGGTCCCGAGAAGCGTGAGCACACCGAGGACGACCAGACACACACGCAACAGCCGCAAGGACCCACTCCGGTTCAAGATCGCCACCGGCCCGGAGTCCGCCGTCACCGGTCCACCTCGGGGAGGCTGGATCCGGCGGGCGGCGCCCGGTCCGGACGGCCGCTCCCCTGCGAAAAGGCGTCCGTCAGGATGCCGGCGGGGGATCAGTCAACTGGAAAAGCCCGGTCGGACACGGCGGGGGAGCCGGTCCGGCGGGCAGGAAAACCGGGAACCGTCAGACGGCTCCGGACGACAGATCGGGGCGCTCGGCGCTGCTCTCGGCATCCTCGGCCAGGCGGGCGAACAGCAGATGGTCGCGCCAGGCGCCGTTGATGCAGAGATAGCGCCGGGCATAGCCTTCGCGGCGAAAGCCGGCCTTTTCAAGGAGACGGATGGACGCCGCATTGTTGGGCAGGCAGGCCGCCTCGACCCGGTGCAGCCGCAGATTGGCGAAGGCGAAGGGCAGCACGGTGCGCACGCCCTCGGTCATGTAGCCCTGACCGGCAAAGGCTTCGCCCATCCAGTAGCCGAGCGAACAGGTCTGGGCGACACCGCGGCGGACATAGGCAAGGCTCAGCCCGCCGAGCAACACATGATCCGCCGCCCGGAACAGCAGGAAGGCATAGCCGAGATCCTCCCGGGAATCCTTCATGTAGCGCCGCACCCGGCGCTTGAAGGACCCGCGGGTGAGATCGTCCGGCGACCAGATCGGCTCCCACGGCGTCAGAAAGGCCCGGCTTTCCGCCCGCAGCGCCGACCATGCCGGATAGTCGTTCATGGTCGGCGAGCGCAGATAGACCGTGCGGCCGGGGATGACCGTCTGGGGTTCGGGCACGGTGACAGCCCGGAGGAACGCCATGGCGGCCCCCTCCCCGATCATGCGCCGGCATCTGCCACGGCGAAGCGTGCCGTGGCGCCCTCAAGCGCTTTCAGGCCGGCGGCCGAGCCGACGGCGGCCAGCGTGGGAGCGGCCGACAGCACCGTCTCCGCCACCCGGCGCACATCGCTGACCGTCACGGCCTCCAGCCGGGCGGAAATCTCCGCCGGCGTCAGCGGACGCCCGTGGGTCAGGATCTGGCGCGCCGTCTGGCCGGCCCGGGCCGCAACACTTTCACGGGCCATCAGCAGGCCGGCGCGCATCTGCGCCTTGGCGCGGCGCACTTCCACCTCGCCCAGATCCCGGCCGGCCCGGAACAGCTCGTCGACGATCAGCGGCACCAGCTCGGCCACGTCCTCCTCGCCGGTGGCGGCGTGGACGCCGAACAGGCCGGTGTCGGCATAGCCCCAGTGGAAGGAATAGATGGAGTAGCACAGGCCGCGCTTCTCGCGGATTTCCTGGAACAGCCGCGAGGACATGCCGCCGCCCAGCACCGACGACAGCACCTGCAGCGGATAATAGTCGTCGGCGCGATAGGACCGGCCCTCGAAGCCCAGCACGATCTGGGTCTCGTTGAGGTCGCGCTCTTCAAGCTGGATGCCGCCGCGATAGCGCGCCGCCTCGGGCGCCGGCCCGGCCACCGCCGGGAAGCCGCCAAGCGCCCCGCCGCACAGCTCCACCAGCCGGTCATGATTGACGGCACCGGCCGCCGACACCACCACCGCGGGACCGCGATAATGGGTGTCGAGATAATGCCGGATGGCCGCGGGCGTGAAGCCGCGCACGGTCTCCTCGGTGCCGAGGATCGGCCGGCCGATAGGCTGGTCCGGGAAGGCCGCCTCCTGGAGGAGGTCGAACACCCGGTCCTCCGGGGTATCCTGGGCCGCGCCCAGCTCCTGCACGATGACGTGCTGCTCGCGCTCCAGCTCCTCGGGATCCAGGGTGGAGTCGGTCAGGATGTCGGAGAGGATGTCGAGCCCGAGGCCCACATCCTCACCCAGCAGGCGGACATAATAGGCGGTGTTCTCGACGCTGGTGGCGGCGTTCATCTCGCCGCCCACCGCCTCGATTTCCTCGGCAATGGCCTGGGCCGAGCGCGAGCCCGTGCCCTTGAAGGCCATGTGCTCCAGGAGATGGGAGATGCCGTGCTCTGCCGCAGTCTCCGAGCGCGCACCGGCCCCGACCCAGATGCCGAGCGCGGCGCTCTCCACATGGGCCATGGTGTCGGTGGCGATCGTCACGCCATTGTCGAGCTTCGAGACCGCGACGGTCGCGCGTTCCTCACCCATCGGGATCATGCCTTTTCGGTGTCGGCCCGGGTGCGGGCAAGGATGAAGCGCTCCACCTCGGCCACATCGGCCGGCAGGCGGGTGACGCGCTCGGGGCGATCGAACAGATCGGCCAGGAAATCCGGCAGGGGCGGATGATGGCCGGTGGCGCGGCTCACCACATCCGGGAACTTGGCCGGATGGGCGGTGGACAGCGTCACCATGGGCGTGCCCGTGCCCATCAGCCGCTCGGCCGCCGAGACGGCCACGGCGGTGTGCGGGTCGATCACCTTGTCGGAGCGGCGATAGACCTCGCCGATGGTGCGCTCGGTCTCCGCTTCGTCGGTGCGGCCGGCGTCGAACACGTCGCGGATGCGGTGCAGCGCCTTCGCATCCAGCGTGAACGAGCCGGTCTGGGCCAGCGACCCCATGAGGGCACGCACCCGGTCCGCATCCCGGTCGAGCACCTCGAACAGCAGACGCTCGAAATTCGACGACACCTGAATGTCCATGGACGGCGAGGCCGTCGGCACGACGCCGCGCACCTCGTACACCCCGGTTTCCAGAGTGCGCCACAGGATGTCGTTGACGTTGGTGGCCACCACCAGCCGCTCGATGGGCAGGCCCATGCGCATGGCGACATAACCCGCCAGCACATCGCCGAAATTGCCCGTGGGCACCGAGAAGGACAAGAGCCGGAACGGCCCGCCAAGAGCTGCGGCGGCCACGAAATAATAGACCGTCTGCGCCGCGATGCGGGCCCAGTTGATGGAGTTGACGCCGGACAGCCCCACCCGGTCGCGGAAGGCATGATGGTTGAACAGCGCCTTCACGATGCCCTGGGCATCATCGAAGGTGCCATCCACGGCGATGGTGTGGACGTTGCCGGCGGCGACCGTGGTCATCTGCCGGCGCTGCACGTCGGACACCCGACCATGGGGAAACAGCACGAACATGTCGATGGCGGCGCGGTCGCGGAAGGCTTCGGCTGCCGCCGCGCCGGTGTCGCCGGAGGTGGCCGCCACCACGGTGGCGCGCTGGCCACGCTCGGCCAGCACATGATCCATCAGCCGGGCGACCAGCTGCATCGCCACGTCCTTGAAGGCCAGCGTCGGCCCGTGGAACAGCTCCAGCATGAAATGGCCGGGGGCGAGCTGGGACAGCGGCGTCGTCGCCCGGTGGCGGAAGCCGGCATAGGCATCCCGGATCATGTCCATGAGGGCAGCGGGGGCAATGTCATCGCCGACAAAGCGCGACAGCACCGCAAAGGCCACGTCCTCATAGGGCTTGCCGGCGAAGGCGGCGATCTCGGCGGGGGTGAAGGCGGGCCACGTTTCCGGCACATAGAGGCCGCCATCGCGGGCGAGCCCGGCAATCAGGACATCACTGAATCCGAGCGCGGGCGCCTGCCCGCGGGTGCTGACATATCGCACGCCTGCCGTTCCTTACCTAACCGTCCGCGGATGACCTTGCCGGTCACAGACACCGCGCCCCCGTTGCCGCTCCGGACGGAGCGGCAGTCCCCGAGGGGAATCCGCCACGGGCGGACATTCGTCAAGAGACGAACGCTAGTCTCCGGACCTTTCGCCTGCAAGCGCGAAGCGTCGGCAATGCGGGTCGATCTTCGTTCCGCGCAGAGGTTGCGGCGGCCTGCCTTATCAGGAAAACTCCGGATCCTCAGATGTACGTGGGCCCGCTCCCGATCCGGGACGCCGGGCAGTTCATCCGGCCTGAGGCACGCTCCGCACTGCGCCTGACGGGACAGCCAGCCGGTTTCCCGCGCGCGTCGAGGTGTGGCCCGGCCTCCTTCCGCATCCCGCCCCCGGGCTGCGCGATCCAACTTCCCGCCCCGTCCACGACGATACTCCCCGCGCGGGGAAGTGCATTTCGCATCCAACTGCGGCACCCCTGTCGACCACACTCCCCGCCCCTGAACCGGAGAACGGCCATGGCCAGCTACACGATCACCGCCGATCGCGGCTCCCTGCAGACCGCCCAGAATGACACCGTCTTCCTGAAAGCCGGTGTCCTGATCTCCGGTGGCATCGACATGCGCGGCAACGGGCCCGGCGCGGGCGGACTGTCCGGGTCGCAATCGCTGTTCCTCTATGGCAGCGTGTACGGTTCGGTGAACGATTACTGGACCGACACGTCCGGCGGCAATTATATCCAGGTCGGCGCCCACGGCTCTATTTCTGCCACGGGCTGGGGCACCATCCAGCTCGGCGGCGGCGGCAACACGATCCTCAATGCCGGCGAGATCACCTCGTCCATCTACGGCAACGCGATCTATATCTGGGCATCCTCCGGCGGCTTCCAGGATCAGGCCACCACGCTCGTGAACACCGGGCTCATCGCCGGCGGCAATCGCGGGTCTGCAAGTGATCTGATCACGATCACCGGCGCCCAGTCGGTGCGCATCACCAACAGCGGCGAGATGATTGCCGGCACCAACGCCAGTGCCATCTCCGCCAGCGGCGTTGATGACAGCCGCCTCGTCAACACCGGCACCATCGTCGGAGACGTCGAGCTTTATGGCGGCGCCTTTGTCGTCGATACCCGGTTCGGCAAGATCTTCGGCACCGTTACCACCGGCGTCGGCAACGATTTCGTGCGCGCCTCCGCCGGCGATGACAGCATTTCCGGTGGTGGCGGCAACGATACCCTCGTCGGCTTCGATGGGGATGACAGCCTCGATGGCGGAGCGGGCACCGACGTCATGTCCGGTGGCGCCGGCGACGACACCTTCTGGGTGGATTCCATCGGGGATGTGGTCCGGGAGCGTTCCGGAGAGGGCAATGACCTGGTGATCAGCACGATCAGCTATACCCTCAACGGCAATGTGGAGGATCTCCAGCTGCTGTCCGGCGGCTTCGTTGGCACCGGCAATACGCTAGGCAACATGATCACCGGCAACGAAGACACCAACCGGCTTTCCGGCAACGCTGGTAACGACAGCCTCATCGGCGGCCTCGGCAATGATACGCTCGACGGAGGCACCGGTGCCGACCGGATGGACGGCGGGGCGGGCAACGACTTCTACCTCGTCGAAAATGTCGGCGACCAGATCGTCGAATTGATCGGCGAAGGCACGGATACCGTGCAGTCCACGGTCTCCCTGACACTGGCCGCCAATGTGGAGAAGCTGACGCTCACCGGCTCGGCCGCCCTGTCCGGCACGGGCAACGTCCTCGCCAACACGATCACCGGCAACAGCCGCGCCAACACGCTCTCGGGCGGCGCCGGCAGCGACTCGCTCTCCGGCGGCGCGGGCAATGACAGCCTCAACGGCGGCAGCGGTGCCGATGTGCTGACCGGCGGGACGGGCGCCGACCGCTTCATCTACACCGCTGTTTCCGACAGCCTCGTCTCCACCGCCGGGCGTGACCGCATCACCGACTTCGACCGCACCGCAGGCGACCGGATCGACCTGCGCAGCATCGACGCCAACAGCCTGGCCAGCGGCGACCAGGCCTTCCAGGATGCCATCGTGACGTCATTCACGGGAGTGGCCGGCCAGCTGCGCTTCTTCACAAGCGGCGGCAGCACCGTGGTGCAGGGCGACGTCAACGGCGACAAGGTGGCCGACTTCGCCATCCAGTTCGATGGCACCCGCACCTTCACCGGCGGCGAATTCCTGCTGTGAAGACCGGGACCCCGAAGACGACGGGGCCCCGATTGCCCGTCATGCCCAAGATCCCTGAAAGGGACTCTTGGGCATTCCGACGCACATTTCCCATGCCAATGCTGCCCATGGGAAATGTGCTGATCTTCAGCTGCACGATGCGGTCAGCGCGTCGTGCGTCTGGTCTCAGGCGTTACCGGCCTCGCTGGAGAGCAGGCGCAGGTCAACGCCGAGGCTGGCGAGCGCGCGCTCATATTTCTGTTCGAGATCGTCGCCGAAGATCAGGTCCGGGTCCGGCCGGCAGGTGAGCCAGCCATTGGCGCGGATTTCCTCTTCCAGCTGCCCCGGCGCCCAGCCGGCATATCCGAAGGCGAGCAGCGCCCGGGACGGCCCCTTGCCCTGGGCGATGGCGCGCAGGATTTCCACCGTCGCCGTCAGGCACACGCCCTCGTCGATGGGCAGCGTCGAGCTCTCGATGAAATAATCCGGCGCATGCAGCACGAAGCCCCGGCCGGTTTCCACCGGGCCGCCCTTGTGCACCCGCAGCTCCCGGGCGAGCGGCGGCAGATGGCTGCGCTCCTCCTTCGGAATCACGTCCAGCTGCACCAGCAGATCGGGAAAGTTGACGTGGGTCGCTATCTGGTTGAGCACGATCCCCATCGCCCCTTCCTCGGAGTGGGCGCACATATAGACCAGACTGCGCGCAAAGCGCTGATCGCCCATGCCGGGCATGGCGATGAGAAGCTGACCATCGAGAAAGCCGCGCGTGCTGGTGGTCGCCATGGCCGTGTGCGTCTCCCGTTCAGCGCCGGTACCGGCGTTCCTCGCTCCCCGGCGTGCAGACCCGCCAGCCGGAGGCCGTCCCATCAGGATAGCCTTCCGGATCGCCTTTGTTAACGCGACGCCTGCGCCCGCGTGCCCCGGACGTGCGACTGCGTCTCAAGCGTGCTTCCCCCGGCCGCGAAATGCTCTATCCCTTGACACTGCCCGCGGGCCGGACCGGCCCGCCAGGAGGGAAGCTAAAGACCATGACGATCAAAGTGGGCGATCATCTTCCGGCCGTGACCTTCAAGGTGATGGGCGAGGCCGGCCCCGAGCCGCGCGACACCGACACGGTGTTCAAGGGCAAGACCGTGGTGCTGTTCGGCGTGCCCGGCGCCTTCACCCCCGGTTGCAGCCGCACCCATCTGCCGAGCTATCTGGCCCAGTATGATGCGCTGAAGGCCAAGGGCGTCGACACCATCGCCTGCGTGTCCGTCAACGACGCCTTCGTGATGGGCGCGTGGGCCAAGGACCAGAAGGCCGAGGACAAGATCCTGTTCCTCGCCGATGGCAGCGCCGAGTTCACCAAGGCCATCGGCATGGAGCTGGACCTGACCGCCGGCGGCCTCGGCCTGCGCTCGCGCCGCTTCGCCATGGTGGTGAAGGATGGCGTCGTCACCGCCTTCCACCCGGAAGAGGGCGGCGGCATCACCTGCTCGCTGGCCGGCGACATCCTGCCGGAACTCTGATTCCGAAAAGCCCTGACAGGGCTTCGGAAGTCCGTCGCCCTTCCGGTGTGCGGAGACTGTCCGCACACCCGGGATAATCCGGTCCGACCCTGCGCGCCCGCGGGGCCGGACCGGCATTCTCAGCGAGGCGTCTCGACCCAAAGCGCGCTCAGAGCGTCAGCATGCGCCCGGCTGCGTCCACGATCTCGCCGCCGACGGCCGAGACCGCGGCCAGAATCGCGGCGATGAGGAAGGCCGTCACCAGCGCCAGATCCACCGCCACCCGCGCATCGCTCGGCCGGCCATAGCACTGCAGCGCTTCCTGACCTTCCGGGATCGGCGGAACGCCCGGGGAATAATGACCTGCCGACATCTCCGTCTCCCGCGTCCGGCGGACCCGAGGACGCCCGAGTGCGCCGGTCCGATGCGGGAAGATTTGCCCGGTCCCCCTGCCCCGGGGGTTAAGGCGGCGCGGCCATCGTGCGGGATGGTTAACAGTCGCCTGACGCCTGCTCGGCCCGGTGGCAGAAGGCCGTCGCGACACCCCGGACGGCGGGCGGAACCGGGCACCGGGAAGGACGTTTTCTTTTCATCGCGCTCCGGAGAACGGCATTCCCCGGAGCGGGGGCAGATCGGCAACCCCGTGTTTTGGCTTCCGGCGCGCCGGCCCCTACTCTTCCTGTCATGAGCCGGGGGACCACCCGGCCCTATTGGAGGAAAGCCCCGATGACCCTGACCCGACATCTGCCCGTCGCCACCGTCGGTGCCGCCTTCGCCTTCCTCGGCGCCATCGTGCTCGGGCTGATCTGATACCAAAGACCCTTGAAAAGGACTCTTTGGTATTCCGATGCGGATTTCTCATGTCCCTGGGGCATATGGGAAATCCGCTGATCTTCAGGCTCATGGTGCGGTCAGCACTTGCGTGCCTGGTATGATCCCGCTGGCGGCCGGCATCCGCCCGGCCTGACGCCACCCGGTGCCGCGCTCCGGCGCGGCCCGTTCTGACCGACCTCCCTGCCCGGATGACCGATGCCGCAGCGCCACCGCGCGGCATCAGCGCTGGGGGACTTATTTCCCCGCGAGAATGTCGCGCGCATAGAGCGCCACCCGCGCCGCGCTGCGCTCTCCCGGGGTCTCGCCGGTCACCTGATATTTGCGGTTGATGGCCTGCATGGACGGATGAAACGCCGTCAGCACGCGGCCGGAGAAGCCGCATGCCCGCACCGCCAGCTCCGCCTTGCGCCCCAGCGCCAGCACCGTCTGCAACCCGTCCAGCGCGCGCGCCAGCCGGGCCAGATTGTCCGGCCGGAGAATATCGGCATCGGATGCCTCGGAGCTTCCCGTCCTGGCCGGATAATGAATGTCCGGGCTCGCATTCACCACGCGGCAGTCGAGCCGGGTGGTGAAGGGAAAGGTCCCGCCCGCCAGCCGGTTGAGTTCGGCAAGGGTCGCATCCAGCGTGCGCCCGGTCTGGCCGGCGGCCGGGCGGCCGGCCTTTTCCTCCGCCCGCCCCGGCGCCGACAGCACGATGCCGATGGGCGTGTCGTCCCGGCCATGCTGATAGGCGGGGGATTCGGGAAAAGCAGGACTGCGGGACATTGAGAAAGGCCTCACCCTCACACCAGACACCCGAAGTGCACCAACTGCACCGTGCATCTGAAGACCAGCGGATTTCCAGCCGGCTGTCCGGGACAGGACGGGCCTGCCGCCCCATCCCGGAAAACGGCGACCTTCCCGATGGTCAGAGAACAGGGACCACCGCCCCCGGAAGGGCCATTTCCGGATTCGCCGGTCTGACGGGAGGTCGTCTATAGCACGGCTGCAATGCCCTGACGGCAAAGACCGGCCGGGTGTTTCGTCCCGGTCGGCGCGCAAAACTGCCCACCTGTGATTTCACCCGGACCGGATCCCCGCGCTTGTCGGGCTTCCGGGCGCTTGCTCTGCTGTGCAGCAATCCCGGCAGGGTGACCGGGAGCAGCTTGTCCCGGAGGTCTTCACATCATGCGCAGATCCGCGATTCTGGGCGGTAGTGCCCTGGTCATGCTTGTTATTTCGGCCGCATCCGCCGCCGCCCCGAAGAGCGACGGGGCCTTTTCCGGCACCCTCGCCACGACCGGAGGCACCCGCACCTTCTGCAAGGGTACGGCGCCGCTGACAGGAACCGTCATGGGCAAGACTGTGGAGATCCAGATCCGGGCAAATGACGGCACTCCGGGCCCGGCCACAGGCTCTCTGGACGGCACCGGCGCCTTCGTTGCCACCAAGAAGCTGCAATCGAACGGCGCCATCGTGCTGACGGGAACGGTGAAGGGCGGCCTGATGGAAGGCTCCTGGAAGGGGCCCTCCTGCTACGGCACCTTCTCCCTCAAGAAGGGGTGATTCAGGCGGCAGGAGCGCCTGCCCCGGCTCTCCGTCGCCCGCGCCCTCACGCCTCCGGCAGTTCCGGCCACGGCAGGTCGCCGGCCGGGCGGGGATGACGCAGGGCCGGCACGATCGGCACCGGGGCCACCGGCACCCGGCGTCCGCCGGCATCCGCCACCCAGACGGTCTCCTCCCCCGGGGTCAGCGCCTCGGGCGGCTGCACCAGCTCCACGCAGCAGTCGGCCGCCACGAACAGCGGCTCCCACTCTGCGGCGGTCCTCGTCGCCAGCCGGCCGGCGACCAGCGCCCTGACGCCCTCGGGATCGCCGGCATCGTCGAGCGTCGCCGGATCCAGCCCGAGCACACCGCAGAAGGCGCGCCAGAATTTCTCCTCCAGCGCCGCCACCGCGATCGCCCGGCCATCGGCCGCCCGATAGATCTGGTAGCGGGGTGACCCACCGGTCAGCAGGAAGCCCCCGGCCGGCGACGGCGCATCGCTTGCCTGATCGGCAATCAGATGCGGCACGAAGGCCCGCGCGAACGGCGCCATGCCGATGTCGAGGAAGGCGCCCTCCCCCGTCAGCTCGCGCTGGCGCAGCGCCAGCAGGATGTTGATGACGGCCGGCAGGGCGCCACCGCCAATATCGGCCACCAGCGGCGCCGGCAGCCCGGGTTCGGCCAGCACGCCGAGCATGCCGGCCTCCGCCTGATAGCCAAGATCATGGCCGGCCTTCAGGGCGTTCGGTCCGGTCTGGCCATAGCCGGTGATCGCGCAATAGATGATCTTCGGATTGAGGGCCCGGGCCACGTCATAGCCCAGCCCCAGCCGGTCCATCACCCCGGGGCGGAACTGTTCCACCACCACATCGGCCGAGCGCACCAGCTCACGCGCCGCCTCCACATCCGCCGCCACCCGCATGTCCAGCACCCGGACGGACTTGCGCGCATTGAGGGCGCCGAAGAAGGCCGACCTGCCATCGACGAAGGGCGGCATCCGCCGGGCATCCTCGCCGCCGGGACGCTCGATCTTGATCACCTCGGCCCCGGCTTCCACCAGCATCAGGGTCGCCAGCGGCCCGGGCAGCAGGGTCGAGAAATCGACGACGCGCACGCCGGCAAGCGGCAGGGGGGCGAAGGCTTCGGCCATGGCGGGCTCTTTTCGGTTCGGGTCGCGGGCGGGTGGTCTCAAACGGGAATGCCCGGCGACCCCGGCCGTCCGAGGGAGACGGCAACGCCGGGATCGCCGGGCGGTCCCCCGCCGGAGGAGCGGGGAACCTCTGTCATCGGGCCGGCACGGGGACGCGACATCAGCCCCCAAGCCGGCAGGGCATCACAGGCTGCGGGCGATCACCAGACGCTGCACCTCGCTGGTGCCCTCGTAGATCTGGCACACGCGCACATCGCGGTAGATTTTTTCCACCGGGAAGTCCGCCAGATAGCCGTAACCGCCGTGGATCTGGATCGCCGCCGAGCACACCTGCTCCGCCATCTCGGAGGCGAACAGCTTGGCCATGCAGGCTTCCGTCAGGCAGGGCTGGCCGGCCTCGCGCAGCGCCGCCGCGTTCAGCACCAGATGCCGCGCCGCCTCGATCTTTACCGCCATGTCCGACAGCTTGAAGGCCACCGCCTGATGCTCGAAAATCGGCTTGCCGAAGGTGATGCGCTCCTTCGCATAGGCCTTCGCCGCCTCGAACGCGGCCCGCGCCATGCCCACCGCCTGGGAGGCGATGCCGATGCGCCCGCCCTCCAGATTGGACAGCGCGATCTTCAGCCCCTCGCCTTCCTCGCCCAGCCGCTGGGACACCGGAATTTCCATGTCGTTGAAGGCGAGTTGACAGGTATCCGAGGCGTGCTGGCCGAGCTTGTCTTCCACCCGCACGACTTCATAGCCCGGCGTGTCGGTGGGCACGATGAAGGCGGAAATGCCCTTCTTGCCCAGCTCCGGGTTCGTCACCGCAAACACGATCACCACCGAGCCATTCTCGCCCGAGGTGATGAACTGCTTGGAGCCCGACAGAATATAGCGGTCGCCATCCTTGCGCGCCCGGGTCTTCAGCCCCGAGGCATCCGATCCCGCCTGCGGTTCCGTCAGCGCGAAGCCGCCGATCCACTCGCCGGCCGCCATCTTGGGCAAAAAGCGCTGCTTCTGCTCCTCGGTGCCGAACTTCAGGATCGGCACGCAGCCGACCGACGAATGCACGCTCATGATCGTGGAGCACGCGCCGTCACCGGCGGCAATCTCTTCCAGCGCCAGCGTGTAGGCCAGCTGCCCCGTCTCCGAGCCACCATAGGCCTCCGGCACCAGCATGCCGAGAAAGCCCAGCTCGCCCATCTCGGTCATCGCCGCGCGCGGGAACGCGTGCGCGCGATCCCACTCCGCCGAGAACGGCGCAAGACGCTCGGCCGCAAACACCCGGGCCGCATCGCGGATCTGGATCTGTTCTTCGGTCAGGACCATGGCTCTCACCCGGGAGGCGCGCTCGGCGGGCTGCCGCCCGCACCCGCCCGGAGGCCCGAGGGCCTCCGAACCTCCCCCCTTTTTTGAAAGAAAAACTGGAGGGGCCGGGAGGCTGTGCCTCCCGGTTGGGGGTCGGGGGCAAACGCCCCCGAAATCAGTTCAGCAACTCGACCGCCATGGCCGTTGCCTCGCCGCCACCGATGCACAGCGACGCCACGCCGGTCTTGAGGCCGTGGGTCTTCAGCGCCGCCAGCAGGGTGACGAGGATGCGCGCGCCGGAGGCACCGATGGGGTGGCCAAGGGCACAGGCGCCGCCGTGGATGTTCACCTTGTCATGGGGCAGCGCGAGGTCGCGCATGGCGGCCATGGTGACGACGGCGAAGGCCTCGTTGATCTCGTAGAGATCGACGGCATCCTTGGACCAGCCGGCCTTTTCCAGCACCTTCCGGATGGAGCCGATGGGGGCGGTGGCGAACAGGTTCGGCGCCTGGGCGTGGGTGGCGTGACCGCGGATGGCGGCGATCGGGGTGAGGCCGCGCTTCTCGGCCTCCGACAGACGCATCAGCACGAGAGCCGCGGCACCATCGGAGATGGAGGAGGAGTTGGCCGCCGTCACCGTGCCGCCATCGCGGAAAGCGGGCTTCAGGGACGGGATCTTGTCGAGCTTGGCCTTGGGCGGCTGCTCGTCGCTGGCAACCGTCTTCTCGGTGCGGCCGGCCTTGATCGTCACCGGCACGATCTCGTCGGAGAAGTGGCCGGACGTCATGGCCTCCTGGGCGCGGGTCAGCGAGGCGATGGCGAAGGCGTCCTGGGCCTCGCGGGTGAATTGGTAGGCCTCGGCGCAGTCCTCGGCAAAGGTGCCCATCAGACGGCCCTTGTCATAGGCGTCTTCCAGACCGTCGAGGAACATGTGATCCATGACGCGGCCATGGCCCATGCGATAGCCGCCGCGGGCCTTTTCCAGCAGATAAGGCGCGTTGGTCATGCTCTCCATGCCACCGGCCACCGCGATCGCCGCGGACCCGGCGGAAATCAGGTCATGGGCGAACATCGCCGCCTTCATGCCGGAGCCGCACATCTTGTTGACGGTGGTGGCGCCCGTGCCCAGCGGCAGGCCGGCACCCAGCGTCGCCTGACGGGCCGGCGCCTGCCCCTGACCGGCCGGCAGCACGCAGCCGAACACGACTTCCTCGACCGTATCAGGCGCCACGCCGGCGCGCTCGACAGCGGCGCGGATGGCGGCGGCGCCAAGGGTGGAGGCGGTGACGCCGGCAAAATCGCCCTGGAAGCCGCCCATGGGCGTGCGGGCGGAACCGACGATGACGACAGGATCTTCATGGGCCATGAGAGGGCTCCCCGAAGGCGCGCCCGGTCGGCGCGCGGAAAACGGAACAGACGGGACAGGTCTCAGCGCGGCGCCATGCGCAGCGCGCCATCAAGGCGGATGGTCTCGCCGTTGAGGTAGCCGTTGGAGAGGATGTGCTCGACCAGCGCCGCATATTCCGGCGGGCGGCCGAGGCGCGGCGGGAAGGGCACGGTGCGGCCGAGCGAATCCCGCACTTCCTGCGGCATCGCCGCCATCATCGGCGTCTCGAACACGCCCGGCGCGATGGCGACAACGCGGATGCCCGACCGCGCCAGCTCGCGCGCCACCGGCAGGGTCAGCGCCGCGACGCCGCCCTTGGAGGCGGCATAGGCGGCCTGGCCGATCTGGCCATCGAAGGCGGCGATGGAGGCGGTGTTGATGATGACGCCGCGCTCGCCATTCTCGTCCGGCGCGTTCTTCGCGATGGCGTCGGCGGCCAGCCGGACCATGTTGAAGGTGCCGATCAGGTTGATGCCGACGACCTTGGCGAAGCTCTCGAGCCGATGCGGCCCATCCCGGCCCACCACCCGCTCCGACGGCGCGACGCCGGCGCAGTTCACCAGCCCGTCCAGCCGGCCAAAGTCGGCCACGGCCAGCGCAACGGCGGCCGCGCCATCCTCGCCCGAGGTGACATCGGTGCGGATATAGCGGGCGCCGGCGCCAAGCTCTGCCGCCAGCGGGCTGCCGTCGGCAATGTCGGCAATCACCACCTTCGCGCCAAGGCCGGAGAGATGACGGGCAACCGTGGCGCCAAGGCCCGAGGCCGCGCCGGTGACAAGGAAAACACGATCGGCGATCTGCATGGGTTCGTCTCGTTCAAGGGGACCATCGTCCCGCCCTTCGGGGGCTTTTCAGCCCCCGAGCCCCCGCGCGGGGAGACCAGCTCCCCGCACCCCTCAGTTTTTCGGAAGAAAACACACTCCGCCGATCAGCCGGCGGTTTCCTTGGACTTGGCGATTTCCTGATTGCGCAGGATGAAGCGCTGGAGCTTGCCGGAGGGGGTCTTCGGCAGTTCGTCCACGAACTCGATCTCGCGCGGATAGGCGTGGGCCGAGAGGCGCTTGCGCACATACTGGCGCAGCTCTTCCTCCAGGGCGTCGGAGGCGGCAAAGCCGTGCTTCAGCACCACGAATGCCTTGACGATTTCGGTGCGCTCCGGATCCGGCTTGCCGACCACCGCCGTCTCGATCACCGCCGGATGCTCGATGAGGGCGCTTTCCACATCGAACGGGCCGATGCGATAGCCCGACGAGGTGATGACGTCATCGGCGCGGCCGACGAAGGCGACGGAGCCATCGGGCGACTGCTCCATGAGGTCGCCGGTGCGGTAGTAGCCATCGACGATCGCCGGCGTCGGCTGCTTCCAGTAGCCGGGGAACCAGAACAGCGGCGACTTCGCGATGTCGACGGCCAGCGTACCCGGCACGCCCGGGGGCTGCTCGTTGTTTTCGCCATCAAGGATGACGACGCGGTAGCCCGGCATGGCAAAGCCCGCCGAACCCGGATGCACCGGATGCTTCAGGGCATGATGGGTGTTCACCGTCATGCCGGTCTCGGTCTGGCCATAATGGTCATAGATCGGCGCATCGAGATGGGCGGCAAACCAGCGGATGACTTCCGGGTTCAGCGGTTCGCCGGCCGAAGAGACAACGCGCAGCTGGCCCTTCACCACCGCCGCCGGCTCCGGCCCGGCGCCGATCAGCAGACGATAGGCCGTCGGCGAGCCCGCGAGGTTGGTGATGCCGTGGGTCTTGATGATGCGGTAGGTCTCGGCGACCGTGAACGGGCCATCGAAGAAGGTCGTGGCGTGGCCGAGCATCAGCGGGCCGGTCACGGCATAATAGAGGCCATAGGCCCAGCCGGGATCGGCGATATTCCAGAACTTGTCCTCGGGGCGCAGGTCGATGGCGTGGACCATGTAGCCCCGCATCGCCAGCAGCGCCTTGATCGGCACCGGCACGCCCTTGGGCAGACCCGTGGTGCCCGAGGTCGACATCATCAGGAAGAGATCATCGCCCTTGCGCATCACCGGGGCGAAATCGGTGCCGTGCTTCGCCATCTCGGCGGCGAAGTCATAGTCGCCGGCGATCGTCGGGGTGCCGCGGGAAATGGCGACCTTCGGCGAGACGCCTTCCATGCCGTCGAGCTTGGAGCGGTTGGCCGGATCGGTGACGACGAGCCTGGCGCCCGAGGTCTTCAGCCGATGCTCGATGGCCTTGGGGCCAAAGGCGGTGAACAGCGGCTGATAGACCGCACCGGCCCGCCAGGTGCCGAGAATGGTGATGAGCAGCTCCGGCGTGCGCGGCAGAAGGCCCGCCACCACATCGCCCGGACCGATGCCGAGATCGGTGAGCACGCCGGCAAAGCGCGCGGATTCGTCCTTCAGCTCGGCAAAGGTCATGGTCCGGGTGGCGCCGCCAGCCCCTTCCCAGTCGAGGGCGACCCGGGCCGGATCATCGGCCCAGCGGTCGCAGCATTCCACACAGACATTGATGCCGTCGATGAGGCTGCCGGAGAGCTTGGCCGCTTCATCGGCAAAGCTGAAGGCGTCATACGCCGCGCGATAATCGGCAACCGCCGGGGCAGCCGCGCCGGGCTCCAGGGTCATGCGTTCTCTCCCTCATGTCCTGAGGTTCTCTCGCGACCGTGGGAAGGCCTTTTCCTCCGTGCCGCCCCACGCGGGAACCTCTGATGGACTGGACCTTAGCGCCCCCGGACATGGCCGGCGATGCCCGCTCTGTCTCTGGATGAGTGATCACTTTTGCCATATCCTGCTTTCCGTTCCGGGAAGGTGAGCAACTGCGGGAGGCGGCATGGAACGGCGGATGATCGGCGCGGGCTTCGTGGAAGAGGCCTTGTGGGCGCTGAAGCGCCACGGCCTCGACACCGGGCCGGCGCTTGCCGCCGCCGGCATCGACGCGGCAGCGCTGACCGATCCGGACTTCCGCATGTCGGCCGAGGGCTATGGCGCCCTGTGGCTGGCGGTCGCCGGCGAGTTGCAGGACGAATATTTCGGCCTCGGCGGGCGGGCGATGCGGCCGGGCTCCTTCACCATGCTCACCTATGCCATCGTGGGCTCGGGCACCCTCGGCATCGCGCTGCGCCGGGCGCTGCGCTTTCTCGGCGTGATGCTGGAGGAACCGCGCGGCCGCATGACGGTGAGCGACGGTCTCGTCGTCATCACGCTCTCGGAATCGGGCCCGCCGCGCTCGGCCTTCGCCTACCGCACCTTCTGGATCATCCTGCACGGGCTGATCTGCTGGCTGGTGGGCCGGCGCCTGCCGATCCGGCGGGTGGATTTTCGCGGCCCCGAACCGAAGGGCGACACGGATTATCGCCTGTTCTTCGGCGCCCCCGTGCGCTTCGGCCAGCCGGCCAGCGTGCTCGCCTTCGATGCCCGCTATCTCACCTTGCCGATCGACCGCAGCGAGCGGGCGGTGAAGGAGTTCCTGCGCCGGGCGCCGGCCAACCTGCTGGTGCGCTATCGCCATGATGCCGGCATCTCGGCAGATGTGCGGGCACGGCTGCGGGCGCTCTCCCCCGTCGACTGGCCGACCCTTGAGGATCTGGCCGCCCAGATGCGCATGGCCGCCCCCACCTTGCGCCGGCGGCTGCGCCAGGAAGGCGGCGGCTATGCCGAAATCAAGGATGCGCTGCGCCATCAGGCAGCCATCGCTGCCCTCAGGGGCGGCGACCGGCCCGTGGCCGAAATTGCCGCCGATCTCGGCTTTGCCGAACCCTCCGCCTTCCACCGCGCCTTCCGCAAATGGACCGGCGCAACCCCGGCCGCCTTCCGCCGCGCCGCCCGCGGCGACAGGCCGGCAGACGACTGATCCGGAGAGACCCGGGAGCTATCACGGCCCCCCGGACAGGCGCCCCCCATTGATACCAAGCGCACGAAGTGCCGACCGCACCGTATGCTTGAAGGACAGCGGATTTCTCATGCACCTCAATGGGACGAGAAATCTGCATCGGATCCCGGCTGTCCGCTCCCCGCCCCCTCTTCCATACCCGACCGTATCCCCTTGCCCGCGCCGCAGGAATGGCGGATTCGCCACACTTGCGGCCGCGATTCCGTTTTGCGCTGCAAACAACCCTATATGACGCTGGACTAACCAATACGTCATGCCTATCCTCCTCACGTGAACTCGACAGAGACGGGCGGACGCCGACACCGGCGGACACAAAAGCCCGCATGAGGGGGGAAGAGAATGGAACGAGGCGCAAAAGCCGCGGCGATCCCGTTTGCGGCAGCGGCCCTGCTTGTGGGCGCATCGCAGACCGCACATGCCGGCGCCTTCGCCTTGCGCGAACAGAGCACCATCGGCCTGGGGCAGGCCTTTGCGGGGGCGGCCGCCGGCGGCGCCGGGCTCGGCTCGATGTACTGGAACCCGGCCACCATGACCCAGTTCATGGGATTGCAGGTCTCCGCCGATCTCGCCGGCATCATGCCGAATTCGAGCATCACCCCGACCTCGGGCACCAGCCCGATCCTGACGGGGCTCGGCGGCAGCGCCTCCACCGGCGACATCGTCATCGACGCCTTCCTGCCATCGGCCTATGCCAGCTACCAGATCAACGACAAGTTCTGGGTGGGGCTTGCGGTGAATGCGCCTTACGGGCTCATCACCAAGAACCCGTTCAACGCCCCCGGCCAGATCTACGCCCGCACCTCGGAAGTGCGCTCCTACGAGTTCACGCCGCAGGCGGCGTGGGCGGTGACGGACTGGCTGTCGGTGGGCGCCGGCGTGCAGGCGCTGCACTTCAACACCCGGCTGACCCAGGCCCTCTCGCCCCTGCCGAATGCTGCCACCGGCGCACTGGAAGGCGACGCGTGGGCCTTCGGCGCCACCGCCGGCGTGACCATAAAGCCCTTTGCCGGAACGGAAATCGGCATCGGCTACCGCTCCACCACCAGTCTCGATCTGGAAGGCAGCCTCAGCCTCGGTGCCCCCACGGGCTCCCTGCCGGCCGGCAGCTATGGCATCGCCGCCACCCTCAACACGCCGGACATGGTCTCCGTCGGCATCCGCCAGACCGTCACCCCGGATCTCGTGCTCTCCGGCGCTTTCGAGTGGTACAACTGGAGCCGCTTCGGCACGATCCCGGTCACCGGAAATGGCGGCATCACCAATGGCATGACGCTGACCAGCCTGCCGTTCGAATATGACGACAGCTATTATGCCTCCATCGGCGCGGAATACCGCTGGAACAAGGATCTGACGCTGCGGGCCGGCACCTCCTATGAATGGTCGCCGATTTCCACCCGCAACCGCGACCTGCGCCTGCCGGACAGCGACCGCATCAGCCTGGCGGTCGGCGGCGGCTACCAGATCACCGAGAGCCTGAAGCTCGATCTCGCCTACATGCACATCTTCGCCGTCGGCGATGGCGACGTCGAGCTGACCCCGGGCAACCCGCATTATGTCACCGGTCTCGCCTATACGGGCAAGGTCGACAGCCACGTCGACATTGTCTCGGCCAGCGTCAGCTGGAAATTTGACGGCTTCAAGTGAGGGCGGGGACAGTCATGATCAAGTCTTTCCTTGGCGCGGCAGCGCTGACATCCGCCCTTCTGCTCTCCCCGATGGCATCCGCCGCGGCCCTTGACGGGACATGGCTGACGGAAAGCGGGGAAACGAAGGTCGCCTTCGCCCCGTGCGGGGCGGCAACCTGCGGCACGATCCAGTGGCAGAAGACGCCACGGGCCGACACGGAAAATCCGGATGCCACCAAGCGCAGCCGGCCGCTGGTCGGGGCGGTGATGCTGTCGGACATCCGGGAGGACGGCGCCGGGCGCTGGAAGGGCCAGCTCTACAACATCGAGAACGGCAAGACCTATTCCGGCACCCTCGACCTCCAGAGCCCCGAGCGGATGAAGCTCTCCGGCTGCGTCCTCGGCGGCCTCGTCTGCAAGAGCCAGATCTGGACCCGGGTGAAGTGACACCCGCCGCGGGAGGCCCTCCGGCCTCCCGCTCTTCTGTCCGGCATCCGGTCAGGCCGCCGGCAGGGCCAGCGCCATGCCCTGCTGGGTCAGGCGCTGATGCACCGAAGACAGATGCGCCCGCATGGCGCGCTCGGCGGCATCGGGATCCCGGTCGGCAATGGCCTCGGCGATGCGGCGATGCTGCTCCTGCTCCCGCTTCAGCAGCATGCGCGGCATGGACAGCCGGGTATCGACGCCAACCTCGCGCACCAGACGATAAAGCGCATCGGCCAGAGAATTGCGCGCCGCGCCGATGAGCAGGGTGTGGAAACGAATGTCGGCCGCACGGCTGGTGTCGGCATCCTCGCCATGATCGACGGCCGCTGCCAGCAGCGCCTCGATTTCGGCCGGCGATGCCCGGATCGCCGCCAGCCGCGCCAGCGCCGGCTCCAGCACCATGCGCATCTCGATCAGCTCCAGCGGATTGGTCGCCCGCACCAGGGCTTCCGCCGGCACCAGCGCATGCGCCCTGGCCCGCTCTCCCCCCGGCACCCGCCGGCGCGGCGCCTGCCCCTCCCCCGCGCTGCGCATGTGCGCCAGCACCTGACGCACCCGATGCCGCGAGAGGCCGAGCTGCTCGGCCAGCACCCGCTCCGCCGGAAAGCGGCCATCGGCACCGGCCAGTGCGCGCACCCGCTCGGCCAGCGCCCCCAGATCATCCGCCGATCCCGGCACGGCATCCGTCATTCCGAACTCCCTGTTCCCCGCACCATCGCCCCCCGCATCCCCATTGCGGACCGGATCCCTCCTGATGGAGGCAGCAACCGTCGCGATGGTCGCAACCATCATAGGACACACCACTCCCTCCGCCATGCCCTGCATCCGGATCCACATGTCCGAACGGACCCCTTGCGACCCAGTGCCCCGGCACCACGGCCCTGCGCGCGGATATGCGGACCATCCAACCAAAATTTCAACCAACTTAATCCGATCGTCTGTGGTTAACAACCACATCAACCAACTCTCTCGCCCTTGCCAGCGAGGTGCGGAAAAAAGCGGCATCCGTGCTTCTCCCCTCAGGACTTTCCCTGAGATCCTCTGCGCCTGCTGACGCGCCGGTCCGGATACGGTCCGATCCTGCCTCATTCCCGACGGAGCCCGCCCCCGAGGCACCGCAGCGCGAGATCGAAAACATGATAATAATATGATAATTCTAATCTTACTGACACGACACCCGGGGGATCGACCGGCGCTCCGCACCCCGACCGGCCGACCGCGCGGCCCCCGCCCGCGGGCACCCGTGCCCCCCTTGAAGAGGGCACCGCCAGATACGCAGCTCTGCGGACAAAGCGCCTGAAGCCGCCTCGCTCCAGGCAGTGCCCGAATTCCACTCAGGGCCGACCAATATTCAACCAATCGCCAATGGTTGACTTGGTTTTCCTGCTCATGGTTGGATACCGGTGTTCAGACGAGCCGCGCCCGCCTCCCGCTTTCCGGCGCTGCGCTCGGGATCACCTCACGCTCCCACGCCCTATCCCCCGCCGGACACTGTCCGGACGGCCGCCCGAGGCTTTTTCGGGATCGCCCGTCCTGTGCCCGGTCCGGACCGCCGCCCGCCGCTGCCCGTTTCCTGAGGGAAGGATCCTCCATGCGCTCGCGCATCCACATGCTGATGCTCTCTGCCGCCACCGCGCTCGCCCTCGCGGCCGGCGCCGCCACCGCCGCCGAAATCAAGAGCGTGGCCATCGTCACTCCCGAGCAGGGCACGGATTTCGGCTGGAACCAGCAAGGTGTTCAGGGAGCGAAGGACGCGGCGGCTGCCGCCGGTCTTGAATTCATCGCCGCCGAGGGCATGGGCTATGGCGATATCCGCCCGACGCTGCGCGAACTGGCCGATGATGATGCTGGCCTGATCATTGCCCACGCCGGCGGCTACGCCACGGAAGCCGGCGAAATCGCTCAGGAGATGAAGGTCCACATGGCCCTGAACGCCAAGGGCGTCAGGAAGCCTCCCTTCATCTCCGACTATACGCTCTCCGCCCAGGACGGCGCCTATCTCGCCGGCGTGCTGGCCGCCAAGACCACCAGGACCGGCATCATCGGCATCGTGGTGTCGTCGGAGTCGGCGACCTGGAACTCCCAGTCCTCCGGCTTCGTGCAGGGCGTGAAGGCGACCAGGCCGGATGCGGTGCTGCGCTATGCCATCATCGGCCCGAAGGCCTATTCCGATGTCGCCGGCGCCCGCCGCGTGACGGAATCCGTGATCGCCGCCGATGCTGATGTCATCTTCGGCCAGGGCAACGGCTCGTCCTTCGGCATGATCCAGGCCATCGAGACGGTCAAGCCGCCCTCCGGCAACAAGGTGTGGTTCATCGACGTCATCGGCGACAAGAGCTCCATCGACAAGGGCTACCTGCTCTCCTCCGTCGTATGGAATTTCGAGCCGGTGTTCTCCAAGATGATCGCGGATATCAAGGCCGACAACTTCGGAACCCAGAATTATGGCCTCGCTTTGGCCGATAATTCTCTGCGACTTCTGAAGACAGCCTCCATCCCCGAGCCGGTCTGGGCCGATCTCATGACCGTGCGGCAGGAGATCATCGACGGCAAGATCAAGGTCACGCCGGAATATGACGGCCTGAAGGTCCGCCAGATGATGACCTCGACGGCGGCCAACTGAGGCGCGCCTGCTCCTTCGGGGACCCGGCAGCAGCCGGGTCCGGCGCGCGGTGGCTGTTTCGATCCCTCCCGACTGGACAGCGCCGCCCGCCTTCCGCCCCGCCTTCGTCCGCCCCCCCCAAAGGGGTGACGTTTCCCGCGAGGACGATCCCCCGTGACGACCAGTCTCATCTCCTTCCGCCATGTAACGAAGCGCTTCCCGGGCGTTGTCGCCAACGACGACGTGGCCTTCGACATCCTGCCCGGCGAAGTCCATGCCCTGCTTGGTGAAAATGGCGCGGGCAAGTCGACCCTGATCGGCATGCTCGCGGGCCTGCAGCAGCCGGACGAGGGCGAGATCGTCGTCGGCGGCACGCCGACCCGCATCACCAGCCCGCGCCATGCCCTGCACCTCGGCATCGGCACGGTGTTCCAGCACCGCATGCTGGTGCCCACCCTGACGGTGGCCGAGAACCTGCTTCTCGGCGGCCCCTGGTGGAAGCGGCCGGCGCGCAGCGAGATCCGCGACCGCTTCGCCCGGAGCTGCGCCGACTTCGGCATTTCCATCGACATCGACGCCATCACCGGCAGTCTGTCTCTCGGCGAACAGCAGCAGGTGGAAATCATCCGCGCGCTGTGGCGCGGTGGCCGGGTGATCGTGCTCGATGAACCGACGGCGATGCTGACGCCCAAGGGCATCGAAGAACTCGGCCAGATGATGCTGTCCATGAAGAAGCAGGGCATCGGCGTTGTCTTCATCACCCATCATCTGGACGAGGCGCTCGACTTCGGCGACCGCATCACCGTGCTGCGGCGCGGCCGGGTGGTCGGCGAGATGACCTCCGGCGAGATCCGCGGCCTGCCCCGCGACACTGCGCTGGACCGGGTCGTCACCCTGATGTTCGGCGAGAGCGCGGCGAAATCGCCGGAGGCCCTGCCGGCCCCGCACATCAACCGCACCCTGCCGCGCGACAAGGCGGTTGAGGTGGTTGGCGTCACGGTTGCCGGTCCCCAGGGCCAGACCGTCGTCGACGATGTGCGCTTTACCATCCGCACCGGCGAGATCTTCGGCATCGCCGGCGTCGACGGCAACGGCCAGACGCCGCTGGCCGAGGCGATTGCCGGCCAGATCCCCAGCGCCGGCGCGGTGGTCATCAAGGGCCGGGAAGTCACCGGCGATGTCTCGGTGCGCTACAAGGACGGCATTCGCTACGCCACCGACGACCGGCTGGGGGAAGGCACCGTCGGCGCGATGCCGATTGCCATCAACCTGCTGCTGAAGGAGATCGGCGTCGCCCCCTACTGGCGCCTCGGCTTTGCCCGCCCCGCCGAGATCGACCGCCACGCCACCCAGCTCTTCACCGAGTTCGACGTGCGCGCGCCGTCGATCCACACGCCCATCGGCCGGCTGTCCGGCGGCAACGTGCAGAAGGCGCTGCTGGCGCGCGAGCTCTCCGGCGCCGCACGGCTGATCATCTACAACAAGCCGACCCACGGCCTCGACCTCCGCAACATCGAGAGCACCCGCCGGCGCATCCGCGAGAGCGCGGAACGCGGCCTGCCGACGATCCTCATCTCCACCGACCTCGACG
The DNA here is from genome assembly GCA_050689115.1 of Segnochrobactraceae bacterium EtOH-i3. Lineage (GTDB taxonomy): Bacteria > Pseudomonadota > Alphaproteobacteria > Rhizobiales > Segnochrobactraceae > JBBSSF01. The sequence continues at coordinate 71,733 of JBOGCN010000002.1, forward strand.
AGGTCCTCGAACTCTCCGACCGGATCGGCGTGATGGTGCGCGGTCGCATGACCGGCATCGTCGAGAACGGTCCCGACGCCCGGCGTCAGGTCGGCGCCCTCATGACGGGAGTGGAAGCGGCATGAGCCAGGAAACCAACATGGTTGCGGCGCCGGCCGGGCCCGCTGCCCTTGCCGGACCGGCCCTGAAGGCGCTGCGCCCGATCGGCATGGCCATTGCGCCGGTGCTGGCCGCGCTCTGTGCCGGCGGCCTCGTGCTGCTCGCCCTCGGCGTCAACCCGCTCGACTACTACGCCTTCGTGGTCGAGCGCGGCCTCCTGCGCCCGCGCGGCCTGCAGGAAACCTTCACCCGCACCATCCCGCTGATGATGCTGGGCTCGGCCCTCATCATCTCCTTCCGGGCGGGCATCTGGAATCTGGGCGTCGACGGCCAGTTCGTGCTCGGCACCTTCGCCGCAGCCGCGGCCGCCCCGGTGCTGGTGCCGCTGTTCCCCAACGGTCCGGGCCTCGTGATGTGCATGGTGCTCGGCATGGCGGTCGGTGCCGCCTGGACCGTGGTTCCGGCACTGCTGCGGGCCTATCAGGGCATCAACGAGGTGATTTCCACCCTGATGATGACCTTTGTCGGCACGGCCCTGTCGGCGGCGATGATCAAGCTGTTCTTCCGCGATGGCAGCCTGACGGAGCCCCAGACCCGGGCCATCCCCGTCGACCTGCGCCTGCCGCAGATGTTCGGCACCACGGTGAATGTCGGCATCCTCATCGCCTTCGCCGTCCTCATCGGCACCCATCTGATGATGACGCGCACCGCCCTCGGCCTCCGTTTCCAGGTGCTGGGCGCCAATCCGCGGGCGGCCGCCCATGCCGGCTTCTCGGTGCCCAAGCTCACCATCCTCGTCCTCGGCCTCTCCGGAGCACTGGCCGGTCTTGGCGGCGCCACCGAAATGCTCGGCGTGCTCGGCAAGATGCACGCCGACTGGAACCCCGGCTACGGCTTCACCGTGGTGCCCCTCGTCTTCCTCGCCCGCATGAACGGCTGGGCGGTAATCGGCTTCATCTTCGCCTTCTCGGTGCTCGACATCGGCTCCGAAAGTGCCGCCATCCGGATGGGCGTGCCGCAATATTTCAACATGGTGCTGATCGGCTTCATCCTGATTTTCCTCGCCCTTGTCGAATATCTCGACCAGCGGCGGCTGTGGCGGACGGTGTAATCCCATGGACTCGCTCTTTACCGAAGCTTTCCTGTCCGCTCTCGTCTTCGGCTCCATCACCGCCGCCGTCCCCCTGCTCCTGGCCGGTCTCGGGGAACAGGTGTCGGAAAAATCGGGCGTGATGAATATCGGGCTTGAGGGCATGGTTCTGGCCGGCGCCTATCTCGGCTTCTTCGTCAACCTGCTCACCGGCTCCACCTGGGCCGGACTTCTCGCCGGCATGGCGCTCGGCGCCGCGGTGTCGCTGGTCATGGTGGTGCTCTGCGTGCGCATGGCCATGAACCAGACCATCATCGGCATCGCCATCACCCTCACCGTGCAGGGCCTCACCGCGCTCCTGCATTATTACCAGTTCAGCCGCACCTATCCCCGGCTGCCGGCGGCCGACCGTCTGCCGATCCCGCTGCTCTCCGACATTCCGGTGATCGGACCCGGCCTGTTCGACCAGCATCTGCTGGCCTATCTCGCCGCCCTGCTGGTCGCGGTGATGATCTTCATCGACCGGCGCACCTTCCTCGGCCTCAACTTCGCCTCCGCCGGCGACAAGCCCGCGGCCCTTGATGCGGCCGGTGTCGATGTCGTCACCACCCGCACCATCGGCGTGCTGTTTGCCGGCGCGCTGGCCGGGCTTGGCGGGGCCTACATGTCCCAGGTCGGCGCCGGCCTGTTCATCCCGATGATGAGCAATGGCGCCGGCTACATCGCCCTGGTGCTGGCGATGCTCGCCCGTGGCCGGCCGCAATGGGTGCTGTTCGGCGCCCTCCTGTTCGGCGCCTGCCTGTCCATGACGACGGCGCTCCAGGTGGTCGGCGTCAACATCCCCAACGACCTGATCCAGATGCTGCCCTTCGTGATGGTGATGGCCGTCCTCGTGATCTTCGGCCGCAAGGCGAGCCCGCCGGCTGCCCTCGGTCTGCCCTATCTCCGCGGCCAGCGCTGATCCTCCAGCCCGTCCGTTCCCGCCCGATCCCCCGCCCGGCAGCTCGCGAAATGCCGGGCCCGCCCCCGCCTTGCCTGTCGCCAGACAGGTCATCAGGAGAGAGAAATGGAAGCACAGGTGCAGAAACTGAAGTCGGACCCGGTCAAGTCCCTGCGGACCGGCGCCGAGTTCAAGGCCTCGCTCGACGATGGCCGCAAGGTCTGGGTCAACGGCAAGCTTCTCGACCGGGTGACCGATGATCCGGGTCTGGGTGCCGGCATCGACCTGCTCGCCTCCATGTTCGACGACCAGTTCAAGCCGGAATTTGCCGAGGCGACCACTTACGAGATCGACGGCAAGATCTGCTCGCGCTCGTGGCAGGTGCCGCGCACCATGGAGGACCTGAAGGCCCGCCGGAAGATGATCGAGTACACCTCGATGAAGACCGCCGGCACCTTCGGCCGCCCGCCGGATCTGGCCCCCACCATCCCGGTCGGTCTGGTCGCCTATCTGCCCACCTTCGCCAAGTCGAAGTCGGCCTTCGATGGCTGCCAGCCGGATTTCGCCGAGAATATCCTGCGCTATGTGACGGAGGCCCGCGACGCCAACATCACCGCCGCCGAAAGCCTGACCGGCCCGCAGAATGACCGCTCCAGCCCGATGGCGGCGGCGGCCTCGCTGCTCAGGATCGAGAGCGTGGAGAAGAACGGCGTGCGCATCTCCGGCGCCAAGTCCGTCGGCTCGATTGCGGCCCAGTCCAACGAGATCTTCTTCACCAATCTCGGCTATCGCGACACCCCGCCGGAAGCCTGCATCTGGGGCTCGGTTCCCATCGCCACCGAAGGTCTGCGCCTCGTCTCCCGCGAGACGCTGTCCAATCCGGGCGCCGATCCCTTCGATCATCCCCTCAACCACAAGGGCGAGGAAGCCGATCAGCTTGTCATCTTCGACAAGGTGTTCGTGCCGAAGGAGCGGATCTTCAATCTCGGTGATCCCTCGACGCTGACCTACTACGGCAAGGTCTGCAACTGGGCGCACTGGCATGTGCTGACCCGGCTGTCGGTGAAGGCCGAAATCTTCGTCGGCTGCGGCCAGCTGGTCACCGAAGTGCTCGGCACCGCCCACATCCCGGCGGTGCAGGGCATGCTCGGCGAGCTGATCCAGTATGCCCAGGCCCTCAAGGCCTTCGTGCTGGCGGCCGAAGCCCAGGCAAAGCCCACCGAGGGCGATGTCATGGCCCCGGATGTCTGCCTGCTCACCTCCGGTCGCCTGTATTCGATCGAGCACTATCCGCGCATCATCCACATCCTCCAGGAAATGTGCGGTCAGGGCCTCGTCATGCGCTTCGGCAAGGCCGCCTTCGACAATCCCGATATCGGGCCGCGTCTGAAGGAACTGCTGCCGGGCAAGGGCGTCTCGGCGGAAGTCAAGGAGATGCTGATGAACTTCATCTGGGATCTCACCTGCTCGTCGCTGGCCGGCCGCGTCGCGCTGTTCGAGAACGTCAACTCGTCCCCGGCCCCGCGCCTGCGCGAGCGCCTCTACAACGAGTTCCCCCGCGGCGATATCGCCGGCCGCGTGCGCCAGCTCGCCGGCATCGACTGAGGACCGGCCCGTCAGGCCGTTCTTCAAGTGAAAGAGATTCCGGGGCAGGGGGCCCCGGACCCCGGAATTTTCCGGTCGTCCCTGCGGGCGGCCGGATCCTCTCGCCGGAAAGCGCCCTGATGTCCGAGATGCCCGCCCCCGTCGGCGCCTATTATGACGCCCTCAACGCCCATGATGCGGCCGCCGCCGCCCGGCTCTACCGCAGCGATGGCACCCATGAGGAAGCCAACACCGGCGCCGCCCGGGCCGGCCATGGCGCGCTGGAAAAGGGCCTCGCCGGCTTCTTCGGCTTCATGCCCGACGTTCGGTGGATGCCGGAGAAGACCATCCGCGCCGGCGATCATGTGGTCGTTTCCTACCGCATGACCGGCACCGCCCGTGGCCGGGCCATCGCTCTGGACGGCGTGCACCTCTTCGATCTCGACGGCTCGGAGCTCCTTGCCACCCGCGACTTCTGGGACATGGCCGTGTTGCGCGCCCAGCTCGCCTGAGCGCGCGCTTCTTTCCTCGGGCGCCATCGTGCCCACCCGCCCCTCCTCCGGGCGGGCCGATTTCCGGGAGACCCCTGGCGATGCCGATTGCCGATTATGATTCCCATGATGCTCTCGGGCTTGCCGGCCTCGTGCGCGCCGGCGCCGTCACCCCGACCGAGCTGCTCGACGAGGCGCTTGCCCGCATCGAAGCCACCCAGCCGGCGCTGAACGCCATCGTGCATCGGTTCGAGGATCTCGCCCGGATGCAGATCGCCGACGGGCTGCCCACGGGCCCGTTCTGCGGCGTGCCGATCGTGCTGAAGAATACCGGCATCGCCGTCGGCGGCACGCTGCTCTCCACCGGCTCGAAGCTCTTTGCCGATGCCGTCACGCCCGCCGACGGCACCCTGGCCCGGCGCTACAAGGCCGCCGGGCTGGTGCTGGTCGCCAAGACCAACACGCCGGAATTCGCCCTCTCCTTCACCACCGAGCCGGACTTCTCCGGCCCCACCCGCAACCCGTGGGACCTCGCCCGGTCCCCCGGCGGCTCGTCGGGTGGCTCGGCCGCCGCCGTCGCGGCCGGCATCGTGCCGCTGGCCCACGCCTCCGATGGCGCCGGCTCCACCCGGCTGCCCGCCTCCCACTGCGGCCTGTTCGGCTTCAAGCCCAGCCGCATCCGCAATCCCATGGGGCCTGATCTGGCGGAGGGCATCGCCGGCATGTCGACGCCGCACGCGCTCTCCCGCAGCGTGCGCGACAACGCGGCGCTGCTCGATGTCTCCTCCGGCCCGGATGTCGGCGATCCCTATTGCTGCCCGCCGAACGCGAAGCCCTTCCTCACCGAACTCGATGCCGACCCGCGCCCCCTGAAGATCGGCCTCGTCACCGCCTCGCCTTATGGCCCGGTCGATCCCGCCTGCATCGGCGCTGCCCAAGCGGCGGCGAAACTCTGCGAGAGCCTCGGCCACAGCGTGGAGGAAGCGACGCTCGATTATGACGCCGCCGGCCTGAAGGCCGCCTGGCGGGTGATCGGCGGTGTCGGTGTCGCCACCCAGGTCGGTTTCCGCGCGAAGGTGCTGGGGATTGCCGATCCGCTCGCTTTGCTGGAGCCGGTCAACGCCGCCTGGGTGGAGGAAGGCCTGGGCATCAGCGGCTCCACCTATCTCGGCGCCGTCAACGCCCTGCACCGCACCTCCCGGGCCATGGGCCGGTTCTTCTCGGTCTACGACATCCTGCTGTCGCCGACGGCGGCGGCGCCGGCACCGCTCTTGGGCGAGATGGCCGGCCGCGGCCAGACACTCGATGGCTTCTACGACCAGTTCTGGGCCCATGGCCCCTTCACCTGCGTGTTCAACGCCTCGGGCTGCCCGGCCATGAGCGTCCCCCTCGGCATGACCGACAGCGGTCTGCCGGTCGGCGTGCAGTTCGGCGCCGCCTTCGGCGGCGATGGCCTGCTGTTCGCGCTGGCCGGCCAGCTTGAGCGCGCCGCCCCCTGGGCCGGCCGCCGGCCGCCCGTCACCGCCTCTTCCCTGCGTCTGAAAAAGGCCGCCTGATCGTGCCCGTCACCGAAGACACCGCCCTTGCCGATCTGCCGGCCCGCATCGTTGCCGACCGCATCCGCTCCGGCACCCTGACCGCAACCGCCGTCACCACCGCCCTTCTCGACCGTATCGCCGCGCGCGAACCGACGGTGCGCGCCTTCGTCCATCTGGATCCGGAAAAGGCGCTGGCGGACGCCCGCCGCGTCGACCGGGTTGAAAAGAAGGGCGTGCTCGCCGGGGTGACGCTCGGCGTCAAGGACGTCATCGACACGGCCACCCTGCCGACCGAATATGGCTCGGCCGCCTACAGGGGCGTGCAGCCGGCCTGGGATGCGCCGTGCGTGGCGATCGCCCGCCACGCCGGCGCGGTGCTGATGGGCAAGACCGTCACCACCGAATTCGCCATGGCCGCCACGGGGCCGACCACCAATCCGTGCAACCCGGCCCACACCCCCGGCGGTTCCTCGTCCGGCTCGTGTGCCGCCGTCGGCGCCGGTCTGGTGCATGTCGCCTATGGCACCCAGACGTCGGGCTCCACCATCCGCCCGGCGGCCTTCTGCGGCATCGTCGGGGTGAAGCCCTCCTTCGGCCTTCTCGACCGCACCGGCATCAAGCCGCTCTCCGACAGCCTCGACACCCTCGGCATTCTCGCCCGCGATGTGCGCGATGCCGCCTGGTACATCTCCATCCTCTCCGGCCGGCCGGGGATCGCGGTGCCGGACACCCTGCCAATGCCGAAGGTGGCCCTGTTCCGCACGCCGATCTGGGACGAGACCGGCCCCGGCACCCGGCTGGCGCTGGAACGCGCCATGGAGGCGCTCGCCCGCGCCGGCTCGCCGGTCGGCGAGGCGCCGGTGCCGGACTGGTTCGCCCCGCTCGGCGGCATGCTCGACCGCATCATGGACTGGGAGACGCCGAAGGCGCTCTTCCACGAGATGACGGTGCTGCGCGACCGGCTGGCGCCGAAAACTCTGGCGTTCATGGATCCGCGGCTCGCCGTCACCCTGGAGCAGTATCAGGCCGCTCTCGACCATCGGGATTTCGCCCGGGCGCAGATGGAAGCGGTGTTCGGCGAAGCCGACGTGCTCATCGCCCCGGCAGCCCCCGACGAGGCGCCGGAAGGGCTCGCCAGCACCGGCAATCCCGCCTTCAACAAGTTCTGGACCATCCTGCGGCTACCCGCCGTCACGGTTCCCGCGGGGCTGGGCCCGAAGGGGTTGCCGGTGGGCGTGCAGGTGGTCGGCCGCTATGGGCAGGACGCGCGGGTGCTGGCCGCTGCGGCCTTTCTGGAAGACGCGCTGGCTGCCGCCCCGGCAGCGTGAGGATCAACCGGGGTGCCGGCCTGCCGGCCCCCATTTTCCGAAAGTCATGGGTGACTCACGATGGCAACGGACGTTCAGATGGTGGCCCTGTTCAAGGCCGAGCTGGAGCTCTGCAAGGTCGGTCCCGATCAGGTGGTGGCGGTGCTCAGCGAAGGGGAAGTGCGGGCCGATTATGCCCAGGCCTTCCTGGTGGCCGCCCAGCAGATCGGCGCCACCGCCTTCCACCTCAATTTGCCGAAGAAGGCGTTCGATTTCCGCAAGATGGTCGGCAAGACGGCGCTTGGCGGCAACCGTCCGGCCATCGAGGCGCTGAAGCAGGCCGATATCGTCATCGACCTCATGGGTCTCCTGTTCTCCCACGAGCAGAACGAGATCACCGCCACCGGCACCCGCATGCTGCTGGTGGTCGAGCCCTTCGAGGTTCTCTCGGCCATGTTCCCCGACGAGGGCCTGCGGAAGCGCATCGAATTTGGCGAGCAGATGCTGGCAAAGGCCAAGGTGATGCACATCACCTCGTCCGCCGGCACCGACATCACCTATCAGCTCGGCCAGTATCCGGTGATGACCGAATATGGCTACACCGACACCCCCGGCCGCTGGGACCATTTCCCCTCTGGCTTCCTGCTCACCCAAGGCAATGACGGAGCCGTCAACGGCCGGGTGGTGCTCCAGCCCGGCGACATCATCGCCGCCTTCCGCCGCTATGTGACGGCCCCGGTCACCTTCACGGTGAAGGACGGCTATGTCGTCGACATCGAAGGCGAGGGCATGGATGGCACGCTGCTGCGCCATTATGCCAATTCCTTCAATGATCCCCGCGCCTACGCCATCTCGCACATCGGCTGGGGCATGAACCCGAAGGCGAAGTGGCACCACATGGCCGCCACCCGGTCGCTCGACCGGGAGATCGGCGTCAACGGCCTCGCCTTCTATGGCAACGTGCTCTTCTCGCTCGGCCCCAACACCGAGCTCGGCGGCACCAATGACACCGCCTGCCATCTCGACATGCCGCTCCGCAATGCCAGCCTGTCGCTGGATGGCGTACCCGTCGTCGTCAATGGCGAGATCGTCGTGCCGGAGCTGAAGGCGCCGGGCGTCTGACCGACCGCACGGACGCCGGGGGCGGACAACGCCCGCGTTCATGCCGCCACCGGCTCCGGATGAAAAGCCCCGCTGCGCCCCGGCCACAACCGGCGCGTTGGCGGGATATGCGGCAAACCCGGTCGACCGGGCGGACGGAAGGGCGTATGCGTCGCGCACCTCCCGCTCTGCCGTCCGGGCCGCCCGGCCCGTTTCCGTTCCGCCCGCCGGGGATCCCCGGTCGACCGTCACCCGCGCCTCCCCGCGGGTGCGACCGCCCTGTCGTCCGCCATCGGCGCGACGACACGCCCCGCGCTCACGTCACAGGTTCCGGCTTGTCCTTTCTGTCCGTCGCCGCCCGCCGCATTGCCCGCACCGCTCCCCCGCTCCAGTGGCTGGGGCTGATCGTGCTGGCCATCGCGATCACCGCCCTGCTCGATCTCGCCCGCTTCCCCTCGTCCCTGCTGCTGGGCCCGCTGATTGCCGGGGTGATCTTCGGCGTCTCCGGTGCCTCCATCCGGGTGCCGAAGGATGGCTTCCTGTTCGCGCAAGGGGTCGCCGGCTGCCTGATCGGCCACGCGCTGACCCCGTCCATCCTGACCGAGATCACCGCAGACTGGCCGGTGCTGATCGCCTCCCTGATCGCCACCCTGTCGGCCGCCGCAATCGTCGGCTGGGGAGTGGGTCGGACGAAGGCCCTGCCGGCCGATGCTGCCGCCTGGGGCGCCATGCCCGGCATGGCCGGCGCCATGGTGGCGCTGTCCCAGGATTATGGCGCCGACTCGCGCCTCGTCGCCTTTATGCAATATGTGCGGCTGGCGTGCGTGATCCTGACCACTGCTGTGATCGCCCGCTTCCTGTTCGGCGTGACACCGGCGGGCCCCGCCGGCGAGGCGGTCCTGATCGGCGACGGGCGGATGCTGGCCGCCACCATCGCCATCGCCCTCATCGCCCCCTTTGCCGGCCGCCTGCCCTGGCCACCGGCCGGCCCGATGCTGGTGCCCCTCGTCATCGGCGCGGTGCTGCAGGGCTCCGGCGTGCTGACGCTCACCCTGCCCCACTGGCTGCTCGGGCTCGCCTACGCCCTCATCGGCTTTCAGGTCGGCCTGCGCTTCACCCGCGGGATCATCCTCGTGGTCGTGCGCTCGATCCCGGCGGTGATGGCCGGCTCCTTCGCCCTCATCCTCCTGTGCGCGCTGTCGGCCGTGCTGCTGGTGCTGTTCCTCGATGTCAGCCCGGTGACAGCCTTTCTCGCCACCGCGCCCGGCAGCATCGAGTCCATGGCGCTCATGGCCATCGACGCCAAGGCCGACGTGTCCTTCGTGCTGGCACTGCAGACCCTGCGCCTCTTCGCCGTGGTGCTGGCCGGACCGTGGCTCGCCCGCTCCATCTGCCGGCTGGCGGCGGAAAGGCCGGCCGGATGACGGCCCCGTCCCCCGGCATCCCGCCCCGCGCCCTATTCGGAACACTCGAGCCGGCCGCCTTGAGTGCGGCAGGTCAGCGGCACCGGGCGGCCGGTCTCCACGGCCTGACGGGCCAGCGCCCGCATGGCGAAGCGATACTGGGTCTCGTAGGCATGGCCGGCAAAGCCACACACCACCTGCTCGATGGGCAGCGGATCCTTCGCCTCGTTGAACATCACGAGGGTGCCGGTCTTCGGCGCGAAGAACAGGGCGAGATCCGCCACCTTGCCCGGCGCCGCCCCCGGCAGGGCGAAGGAATACCAGTGGCCGGCGACTGCCTGGCACTCCATGGCCTCGGTGGCGGCGTTGGTAACGGCAAAGTGGATAGGCGTGAACGGCCCCTCGATGGGCTTCGGTGGCGCCTCCCCGGCCAATGCCGGCCCGGCGGCAAGCCCGCAGATCATCAGCACCCCGGTGACAAACTGACGTGCCTTCATCCCATCCTCCACCTGGATACCGCTGTGTTGCGATCCCGACTTCAGCCGATTTCCTCTCTTTCTTCAAGCACTAAATCACACTCTTCCAGCTTTATATTTACCATCCGGAGACAGGAACATGGAATTATCCACGAAGACCGCGCGGGAAATGTTTGCCGAACTCAAAGCAAATCCAGTTCGCCCGCGCTACGGGTTCGGCAAGCGGCCGATCCTGATCAATGTAGACTTGCAGAAGGCCTACACGGCGGTGGATGAATTCGTCACCGCCTACGAGAACGACCCGCACCAGATGGACCACGTCAACCGTCTGGCGGCGCTTTCGCGCGCCCGAGGGCTGCCGGTGGTGTGGACCTATGTGGCCTTTCTGACCTCCGGCGAGGACTGTGGCGTGTTCGGCAGCCGCACCAATACCCCGGACTCCCTGCAGAACATCAAGATCGGCTCGCGCCGCGCCGAGCTCGACGACCGGCTGGTGATCGCCGACAGCGACATCGTCCTCAACAAGAAGATGCCGTCCGCCTTCCACGAGACGCCGGTACAGTCGCTGGCGGTGTTCCACGGGATCGACACGGTGATCGTCACCGGCGGCTCGACCTCGGGCTGCGTGCGGGCGACCGTCGTCGACGCGCTGTCACGCGGCTACCGGGTGATCGTGCCGGAGGAATGCGTGGCGGACCTGCACGAGAGCCCGCACTTCGCCAATCTCTACGACATGATGAAGAAATATGCCGACGTGATCCCGGTGGCCGAGGTCATCGCCTATTATGAAAGCCTGCCGGTCTGATCCGGCCCCGGGCCGGCGCTCGGCCGGCCCCTTCTTCCCGTCCCCGCGCTCAGGCGGCCGCCGTGCGGGAATGGTCGGTGGCGCGCCAGTCGCGGAACAGCCAGACCCGGGCCGGCGGCACATTGCGCACCACCCAGGGCGAGCGGCTGACGCGCACGGCGCCGCGCTCCTCCGGGATTGCCGGCACGAGGGCATAGGAAAACTGGATGAAGGGCGCGCCCGGATCCAGCATCTTCAGGCAGTCATGGATCAGGATGCGGCGCTGGGGCAGCGGCTTGGTGAACAGCGGCAGTCCCGAAATGACGGTTGCCAGCGAGCCGCGCTCGGGCCGGCCGAGGGTCTCGTAAAGATTGTAGGCGTCGCCCTGCAACACCTTCACCCGGGGATAGCGCTGGCGCAGCAGCTTGACGAAATCCGGGTTGAACTCGACCAGAACCAGCCGCTCCTGGGGAATGCCGCGGGCAATGAGGGCCTCGGTGATGACACCGGTGCCGGGGCCAAGCTCGATGATGGGCCCCTCCCGCTCCGGCTCCACATAGGAGGCCATCAGCCGGGTGAGGGCCGGACCGGACGGGGCAACGGCGCCCGTGGTGAGCGGCCGCTCGACCCAGTTTCTCAGGAAGCGGACCTCGTCGACCACCTTCGTTCGCACCTTGAGCACGTGAACGCGCGCATTCCTGAGCATTGCTCGATCCGATGTTCGGGCCGGCGGACCGGCAGTCGCCTGCCAGAGAATCCGGGCTCCGTGGCGGAACAAGGGCAAGCCGGGACCCGAATTGTCACAGCCCGCGCCGGCGAAAGAAGCAGACCGGCCGCCCGGAGGAACCGGGCGGCCGGGTGTCAGGCGCCGAAGTTATCGAAGAACTCTTTCATTTTTGCGAAGAAGCCCGTCGATTCCGGATTGTTATCCGTCGAAGATTCCTTCTCGAACGCTTCGAGAAGCTCACGCTGTTTGCGGGTGAGATTGCGCGGCGTCTCGACCACGACCTGAATATAAAGGTCGCCCTTCTGCGGCGAGCGCAACACCGGCATGCCACGATTGCGCAGACGGAACTGCTTTCCGGTCTGGGTGCCCTCGGGAACCTTCACCCGGGCCTTCTCGCCGTCGATGGTCGGCACGTCGAGATCGCCGCCGAGCGACGCCGTGGTCATGGCGATGGGCACGCGACAATAGAGATCGGCGCCATCGCGCTGGAAGAAGGCATGCGGCTTGATGGCCAGGAAGATGTAGAGATCCCCCGGCGGTCCGCCGCGGAAACCGGCCTCGCCCTCGCCGCCGAGGCGGATGCGGGTGCCATCCTCGATGCCGGCGGGAATGTTGACCGACAGCGAGCGCTCCTTGGTGCAGCGGCCGGAGCCACCGCAGACCGTGCACGGATCCGAGATCGTCTCGCCGCGCCCGCCGCAGGTGGGGCAGGTGCGCTCCATGGTGAAGAAGCCCTGCTGGGCGCGCACCCGGCCCTGCCCGTTGCAGGTGCGGCAGCGCACCGGCTTGGAGCCGGGCTTGGCGCCGGTGCCCGAACAGGCCTCGCAGCTGATGGACGAGGGAATGGTGATCTCGACCGTCTTGCCGGCGAAGGCTTCTTCCAGGGTGATGTCGAGATTGTAGCGCAGATCCGCACCGCGCTCCCGGCCCGAGCCGCGCTGGCCCGCCCCGCCGCGGCGGCTGCCGCCGAAGAATTCGTCGAAGATGTCCGACATCGCCGAGGCGAAATCGCCGCCGGGGAAGCCGGCACCGGCCCCGCCCCCACCACCCATGCCATTTTCAAAGGCAGCATGGCCGAACCGGTCATAGGCGGCGCGCTTCTGCGCATCCTTGAGCACGTCGTAGGCTTCGTTCAGTTCCTTGAACTTGGCCTCGGCCTCATGGTCGCCCGGATTGCGGTCCGGGTGAAATTTCATCGCCAGCTTGCGGAAGGCGCTCTTCAGAGCCGCCTCGTCGGCATCGCGGGCGACGCCGAGAACCTCATAATAGTCGCGCTTGGCCATGTAGCCCGCTTCCAATCCCGCCATCCGGGCACTGTGCCATGCAGGGGAGCGCCGGGACCGGTCCACCGCCCTCCCCCGAAGACGGGACGCCGGCACCAGCCACCTGAGCGCACGCCCGGATCCATGCCCCGGACATGAACACACGCCGCCTGCGGCCGGACAGGACGCAAGCGACGTGCCAGGTTCATCGGATACCCGCCGGCCCGAGCGGGCCGGAGATCATCGCACGGGCGGGGGCAGTGTGGCGCTCCCGCCCGGAACAGACCGGGCATCCGCTTCCGGCATCCGGGGTCAGCGCGACCCCGGACCACCGGCGGACGATCAGGCCCGCTTCTTCTTGTCGTCGTCGACTTCCTCGAAGTCGGCGTCGACGACGTCGTCCTTCTTGGCCTCGGCGCCCGGCTCGGCCCCGGCCTCACCGGCCTGGGCGGCGGCATACATGGCCTCGCCCAGCTTCATGGAGGCCTGCACCAGCGCGTTGGTCTTGGCCTGGATGGCCTCGGGATCCTCGCCGGCCAGCGCGGTCTTCAGGTCGGCCAGCGCCGTCTCGATCACCGACTTGTCGGCGCCCGAGACCTTGTCGCCATACTCGGCCAGAGACTTCTCGACCGAGTGGACCTGAGCCTCGCCCTGGTTGCGGGCTTCCACAAGCTCGCGGCGCTGCTTGTCGGCAGCGGCGTTGGCTTCCGCGTCCTTCACCATCTTCTCGATGTCGGCATCCGACAGACCACCGGACGCCTGGATGCGGATCTGCTGCTCCTTGCCGGTGCCCTTGTCCTTGGCCGACACGTTGACGATGCCGTTGGCGTCGATGTCGAAGGTCACTTCAACCTGCGGCACGCCACGCGGCGCCGGCGGGATACCGACCAGATCGAACTGGCCCAGCATCTTGTTGTCGGCGGCCATCTCGCGCTCGCCCTGGAAGACCCGGATGGTGACGGCGGTCTGGTTGTCGTCCGCGGTCGAGAACACCTGGCTCTTCTTGGTCGGGATGGTGGTGTTGCGCTCGATCAGCCGGGTGAACACGCCGCCGAGGGTCTCGATGCCGAGGGACAGCGGGGTCACGTCGAGCAGCAGGACGTCCTTGACTTCGCCCTTCAGCACGCCGGCCTGGATCGCGGCGCCGATGGCGACGACCTCGTCCGGGTTCACGCCCTTGTGGGGCTCCTTGCCGAAGAACTGCTTCACGATCTCCTGGATCTTCGGCATGCGGGTCATGCCGCCGACCAGAACCACCTCGTCGATCTGACCGGCCGAGACGCCGGCATCCTTAAGGGCCGCCTTGCAGGGCGCGATGGTCTTCTGCACCAGATCATCCACCAGCGCCTCGAACTTGGCGCGGGTCAGCTTGATGGCCAGATGCTTCGGACCGGTCGGGCCGGCGGTGATGTAGGGCAGGTTGATTTCGGTCTGCTGGGTCGACGACAGCTCGATCTTCGCCTTCTCGGCGGCTTCCTTCAGCCGCTGGAGGGCGAGCTTGTCGCCGCGCAGGTCGATGCCCTGCTCCTTCTTGAACTCGTCGGCCAGGAAGTTGACCAGACGGTTGTCGAAGTCCTCGCCGCCGAGGAAGGTGTCGCCGTTGGTCGACTTCACCTCGAACACGCCGTCGCCGATCTCCAGCACCGAGATGTCGAAGGTGCCGCCGCCAAGGTCATAGACAGCGATCGTCTTCGACTTGTCGGTCTTGTCGAGACCATAGGCGAGAGCAGCCGCAGTCGGCTCGTTGATGATACGCAGGACCTCAAGACCGGCGATCTTGCCGGCATCCTTGGTGGCCTGACGCTGGGCATCGTTGAAGTAGGCCGGCACCGTGATGACCGCCTGGGTCACCGGCTGGCCGAGATAGGCCTCCGCGGTCTCCTTCATCTTCTGCAGCGTGAAGGCGGAGATCTGCGAGGGCGAATATTTCTTGCCGTCGGCTTCCAGCCACGCGTCGCCATTGTCGGCGCGCACGATCGGATAGGGCACGAGGGCCTTGTCCTTGGTGACGGTCTGATCGTCGAAGCGGCGGCCGATGAGGCGCTTCACAGCAAAGAAGGTGCGCTCGGGATTGGTAACGGCCTGACGCTTGGCCGGAGCACCCACCAGCCGCTCGCCCTCGTCGGTAAAGGCGACGATGGACGGCGTGGTACGCGCGCCCTCGGCATTCTCGATCACCTTCGCCTGCTTGCCGTCCATGACGGCCACGCACGAATTGGTCGTGCCGAGGTCGATGCCGATGACCTTGCTCATGTCTCACTCCTTGGTCGGCGGACCGTCCGGACCCGTTCGCGGCGTCCGGCCAGAGGCGGGGTTCTTCCCCGCCGGTCCCCATTTTCACGCGGGATTTGGCATCCGGCAGCGAAACCGGATGCGGCGTTGACGGGTATATAGGGGCCCCTCCCGGCCCCCGCAAGCGGTCCCCGACCACGGATTTTTCATCGCCTCGACGAGAAATCCACCGGCCCGGCACCTATCCCTGTTTACCACGATTGCCCCCGCCGCGTCGCGGCCGTTGCGCCTTCCGGCCGGCTGGGCTAAACGAAAACGAACCGGGAACATCATATCCTAGGAAGGCCCATGCGGTTCCTCTTTCTCTCGCTGGCGATCCTCCTCGGCGTGCTGCTGTTCTTTCCGGCCCGCGGCGTGCTGGGCACCGGCGGCGCCTGGGGAGCCCTGGCCGCGTGGATCATCACCGCGCTGGCGCTCCACACCGCGCTCCTCAACCGGCGCGGCGGGGCGGTTGCCACCGGTCTCGCCATCATTTCCGACAAGCGCCGGGTGCTGGCCCAGCGCCGTCGCCAGCTGGTGACGGCGGATGCCTATGGCCATCCCGTCACCGAGAAATGGGAGCGCGAGGTCGCCTATTTCATCGAGCATGTGCTGAAGGAGGGGCTGACGGCGAAGCGGCACGCGTTCGACCGCATCTCGCCCGCCGGCCGGGCCACCCTGATGGCGGCCATCGAGACCGCGGCGACGGCCCCGGATCCCGGTCTCTCGGCCTTTGCCGAGGTGACGGCCGCGACCACGCCGGCCGACTATGAGGCCATCTGCGCCGAGCGCCTGCGCCATTCCGGCTGGACCGCCCGGCTGACCGGGGGATCCGGCGATCAGGGCGCCGATGTCATCGCCGAGAAGGATGGCCGGCGCCTTGTGCTCCAGTGCAAGCTTTACACGAAGTCTGTCAACAACAAGGCCGTGCAGGAGGCCTCCGCCGCCCGCCAGCACGAGCGCGCCCATCTGGCCGCCGTCGTGACGCCCGCCGGCTACACCGCCTCGGCCCGGTCGCTGGCCGGCACCACCGGCGTGCTCCTGCTGCACCATGACGACCTGATGACCGCCTTTGCCGATGGCGATCAGCCGGCCGCCCCCTCCTCCCGCCACCGCAAGCCGGCCAAGCTGGCCCCCGCCAGCCCGGAAAAGGCCGACACCGCCCGCAAGCGCGCCAGGCCGATGTCGGAAGCGGAGAAATGGGAGGCGTCCGTCGCTGCCGCCGAAAAGCCCGCCCCGGCGAAGAAAGCAGGCGGACGACGCAAGAAGGAAACCGCCGCCCGGACAGAGGCGGATCCC
This sequence comes from Segnochrobactraceae bacterium EtOH-i3, assembly GCA_050689115.1. Lineage (GTDB taxonomy): Bacteria > Pseudomonadota > Alphaproteobacteria > Rhizobiales > Segnochrobactraceae > JBBSSF01. The sequence continues at coordinate 88,105 of JBOGCN010000002.1, forward strand.
GTGATCCACGAGGAGGCCCCGCCGCCGAAGGCCATCCCCGCCAGGGCTGCCCCCGTTCCGGCCGCCCCCAAGGCAGCCGCAGCCCCTCCACCCGCTCCAGCCCCGCCGGAACCGATACCGGCAAGCGGCCAGCGCCGCCGCGCCGCCATGGCCGCGGCCGGTCTCGGATTGTCCGACCCGGATGCCGCCGAAACACCCGACAGCCCGGCCCCCGCTGATGCATCGGATCCCCCGGCGCCCGCTCTGGCCGCAGAATCGGAACCGGTCGCCGCCTCCCTTTCCCCGGGACCGGCAGTGCTGCGGCAGCGCATGATCCGGCGCTTCACGACGGCGGTTGCCCTCGTGGTCCTCGTCGCCTCGGTGGGCGGCATCGTGCATGTGTGGATCGGACGCTGACCGGACCGGCGTCCCGGGCCGGGACAGACGCACGCGCGGGCTTCGGCCAGTCCTGAAACGACCCCGCAAAATGCATGCGGCCTCCGAAAACCGGAGGCCGCATCAGGCTCGAAAGTGTCCGGCCGGCCGCCGCGCTCATCGCGCGCCGATACGGGCGGGCGCTGCCTTGGGAGCTTCCATTTCGGCGGCAGCGTCGCGCACGGCCTTCTGCACCTTCTCGAAGGCGCGCACCTCGATCTGGCGCACGCGCTCGCGGCTGACGCCGAACTCCGTCGACAGCTCCTCCAGCGTCACCGGATTCTCCGACAGGCGCCGCGCCTCGAAGATGCGGCGCTCGCGCTCGGAGAGCACCTTGAGGGCGTTGGTCAGGAGCTTGCGCCGGGTGTCCAGCTCCTCGCTCTCGGCCAGCACGGTTTCCTGATCGGCGGAATCGTCCACCAGCCAGTCCTGCCATTCGCCGGATTCGGAATCGGCCCGGAGCGGCGCGTTGAGGGAGGTGTCACCGGACAGGCGCCGGTTCATGGACACCACGTCCTGCTCGCTCACGCCGAGCTTGGTGGCAATCGCCGTCACCTGATCGGGCTTCAGATCGCCCTCGTCGAGAGCCTGGATCTGGCTCTTGGCCCGGCGCAGGTTGAAGAACAGACGCTTCTGGCTGGCGGTGGTGCCCATCTTCACCAGGCTCCACGAGCGCAGGATATATTCCTGGATCGCGGCCTTGATCCACCACATGGCATAGGTGGCGAGACGGAAGCCCTTGTCGGGCTCGAACCGCTTCACGGCCTGCATGAGGCCGACATTGCCTTCGGAAATCACCTCGCCGATCGGCAGCCCGTAGCCGCGATAGCCCATGGCGATCTTGGCGACCAGACGCAGATGGGATGTCACCAGCTGGCTGGCGGCGTCCGGATCGTCGTGCTCCTTCAGCCGCTTGGCGAGCATATATTCCTGCTGCGGCTCCAGCATCGGGAACCGCCTGATCTCGTCGAGATAGCGCGAGAGACCGGCCTCGCCCGACGCGAGCGCCGGCAGACTGGGTTGGGCCATGCTGTGCGCCCTCCTTTCCTGCGCACCGGTACCGGATCCGCCCTCACCCCCGGGCCTCGAGACGGCACTTCGGGAGACAACGACATCCGGGCACCGGCAGTTCCCGGCCGCACCACATGCCCGGACCGGGATGGCCGGGGCATGATGAAACGGGGTCGCAGCCGGACCGGCGCCCGCATGTCCGGCGCGCCGACCTGCCTAATATAGGGGAAATGATGGCCGGCGCGAGGCCGTCCGTTCCGGGGAAGCCCCGGATCACGCACACGGGATCGCGTCGGGAGCGGCCTTTCCGGGACCCGCCCTGCCGGCACGCAACAGGCCGCACTCCGCGCGCTCCGCGCTTCTGCCCGCTCCGCGCCTCCAGGGTTAAAGGCGGATTAACCTCGTTCTCCCTAAAAAGGTCCGGGTCGGGTCGCATGCCGAACCGGTTCCTCCCCGGGAGCCTCCCGGAGCCATCCCGACCCCTTTTCGGAGACAGCAGACGCCCATGAGCCCGACAGACGGCCTTCCCCGGACCCGCTATGAGTCGCCCTTTGTGCGGACGACGGCGCTTCTGGCCGGCTCTTCCCCCGGCAAGCCGCCGATCGACCTCGGCGTTGGCGAGCCGCGCCACCCGATTCCGTCCTTCGTGGCGCCGACGCTGGCCGCGAACGTGGCCGATTTCGGCCGCTATCCGCCGATTCGCGGCACCGACCGGTTCCGGCAGGCCGTCGCCAACTGGGCCGACCGGCGCTTCGGCCTCGGCGGCATGATCGACCCGGCCACCATGGTGCTGCCGCTGAATGGCAGCCGCGAGGGGCTGTTCCTCGCCGCCATCGCCGCCCGGCGCTATCTGGACAAGCCGACGACCCGTCCGGTGGTGCTGTTGCCGAACCCGTTCTATCAGGCCTATTCGGCCGGGGCCGATGTGGCGGGCGCCGAGATCGTCACCATCGCGCCGGCCGGCACCCATACGGCGATCCCGGACCTGACGCCGCTGCGCGGCGATCTGCTGGAGCGCACCATCGCCATCTACATCGCCTCGCCAGCGAACCCCCAGGGCACCGCGGCGACGCTGGATGACTGGCTGCGCATCTTCACGCTGGCGCGCCGCTTCCGCTTCTTCGTCTTTGCCGACGAGTGCTATTCCGAGCTCTATCGCGGCAGCAACGCCCCGACCGGCGCCCTGGAGGCGGCCAAGGAGACGGGCAGCCTCGATCTGCTGGTGTCGTTCAACTCGCTCTCCAAGCGCTCGAACCTGCCGGGACTGCGGGTGGGCCACGCCATCGGCGATCCGGCCTTCCTCGCCGAGTGGACCAAGTTCCGCAACATGGCCGCGCCGCAGGTGCCGCTGCCATTGCAGGAAGTGGCCGCCGCCGCGCTGGATGACGAGCTGCACGTTCTGGAAAACCGCAATCTCTACGACCAGAAATTTGCCGCCGCCGAGAAGCGGCTCGGCCGGCGCTTCCCCAATCTGACCCCGGCCGGCGGCTTCTTCCTCTGGCTGGATGTCAGCGGCTATGGCGACGGCGAGCTGGTCGCCCGCGCCCTCTGGCGGCTGCAGGGCCTCCGGGTCATCCCGGGCGGCTATCTGTGCACGGCAGGTCCGGACGGGGTGAACCCCGGCACCGGCTATATCCGCCTCGCCCTGGTCGACGACCTCGACCTCACCATCACCGCCCTCGACCGGATCGCCGAGTTCTTCGGCTGACCGGCGCGGGCGCCCGCTCCGCCTCCGGGCCCGGCCCGGAGCGCTTTTCCGGGGAGCCCCCGGGGTCCGTCTGACGGCCCCGGACAGGATGCCCCGACCACGACAGACCACTTTTTCCGCGACCGGCCCGGCGGGCCTTCGCAGAAACGGAACGCACAAAAGCCGAGGGAAGCAGCCGGATGTCCATTTCACGGTCGACCGCTTCTCCGCGCTTCGGCGCGGAGGATGCAAGGCCCCTGATCGGCCGTCATCTCGCAAGTCTGGCAGGGCTGGCGATCATCGCCGCCGTGATCCTCGTGGCAGCGGCGCTCGCCACGTGGACAGTCACGGATGCGAGCGTCAACAATGCCGTGGCGGGACCGGTCAGCAACATCCTGGGCTTTCCCGGGGCGTCAGTCGCGGATCTGCTGATGCAGGGGTTCGGCCTCGCCGGGCCGCTGCTTCTCGTGCCGCCGGTGTTCTGGGGCTGGCGGCTGATTGCCGGCCGGCGGCCGGGCACGTCGCCGGCGCGCCTCCTCGTGTGGGTGCTGTCGGCCGTGCTGGCGGCCGGTGCGCTGTCCACCCTCACCCGTCCGGAAGGCTGGCCGCTGCCGACCGGTCTTGGCGGTATCGTGGGCGATGTCACCCTGATGCTGCCCTTCCTGTTCATTTCCGCCGAAGACACCACCCTGCGCCTCGTCGTGCTGGCCCTCCTCGGGATTGCCGCCGCCGCGACGCTCCTTCTTGCCATCGGCCGGTCGCGCCCTGCCGTGCCACCGCGCCTTGCTACCCTGTCGGAGGACGACCTGGTCGACGACGATGAAGACGAGGACGCCCCGGGCCGTTTCGAGGCCCTGCATGGAGCCCTCACCCACTGGCGCCTGATGGCCAGTGCCAAGCTGCGCCGCATCCTGCCCGCCGGCCGCCGGGCCGAGGAGCCGGATTTCGGCGCCTATACCGAACCGCGCCGCCATGAGCCGGCCCTTGCGTCCGATGGCGGCGAGCGCTCGCGTCTGTCCCGGGTGCTGAAGTCCCTCGGCGACGAGGACGACGGCCTGCCGCTGGATGCCCGCCACGAGCCGCGCTTCGGTGCCGATCCCGAACCCGTGTCTCCGGTGCCGACCCTGCGTCGTCCGGCGACCGCGGCCGCCCCCGTGGCGCCGGTGGCCGAGGAGAAGCCGCGCCGGCGCATCAACATCGAGACCTCGCCGGCCTGGCAGTCCGCTCCGGAAGTGGACGCCGGGGACGAGGACGACTGGCAGGACACGCCGCTGATGCCCGAGCCGGTGCCCGTGCGCCGTGCCCGGCCGATGGAGGCTGACGCCCCCGTCGCCTATCAGCCCCCGGCCTATCAGCAGCCCGCCGCCTATCAGCCGGTGGAAGCGGTTGCCGTGGCCGCCCGGGCCGCCGGTGTCGCCGCTGGCGCCATGGTGCAGGGCGCCGCCATGGGGTCTGCCGCCGCAGCCACCGCCTCGGCGGCCGGTGCCGTCGGCTCCATGGCGGCTGCCGCCGTGCAGGCGCCGATGGCCGCGCGCTTTGCCCGCAATCTGGCGGAGGCCCGCGCGGCCGGCCGCACCGCACAGGCCCACGCCCCGTCCCAGGCGCAGGCCCATTCTGCTCAGGCCCATGCACAGGCGATGGCTCCGGCCCCCGCCCCGGTGAACGCCGCGCCGCAGCCCACCCTGCACCGCCCGGCCCAGCCCGCCCCGCAGCCGATGCGGGCACCGGCTCCGCCGCCGCAGCCCGCGCCGGCACGCCGGACTGCACCAATCCCGTTCCCGGCGACCTCGCGCGGGCCGGCGGCCCTGCTGCGTCGCGGTGTCGGCCCGGCTGCCGCAGCGGCGGCCGCCGTTGCCGCCGCCCCGGCTGTTGCCCGCGCCATGCCCGCGCCCCTGCCGGAGCCGGAACCGGACTTCGAGACCGCGGAGCAGTGGTTCGAGCCGGAGGCGCCGGCCCCGGTCAGCGCCTACGCGCCGCCCGCCCCGATGCCGGAGTTCGACGGCCACGATCCCGCCCTTGACGGCGCGGACGACGACTATGGCTATGATGTCAGCGACTTCGAGGCGGCTCAGACTGCCCCGCCGGCGCCCGTCTATCAGCCCCCGGTCGATACCGGCTTCCAGCCGGCGCTGGACGACGACGGCTATCCCGACGACGAAATCGACACCGATTTCGCAGCCGCCCTCCAGCCTGACGACGCCTATGGCGCCGCGCCGGAGCTGGCCGACGACGACCTGAGCTATCCGGACGACGACGCCGATGCGGACGACGGCTTCGACGTGCCGCCTGGCAGCCACACCCTCGGTCAGGCGCCGATGGGCTTTGCCCCGGTGCCGGTCGCCCCGCGGCCGCAGCAGCCGCAGCAGCCACAGGCGCCGGTGTGGGCCGGCCGGCCGGAAGCGGGCGGTCTGCCGTCCGCGGCCCTGCCGAGCCGCGGCCCGGCCGCCCCGCCGACCCAGGTGCACGCCCCGGCACCGCCGATGCAGGCCATGCGCGGCCCCATGGGCGGCGGCCGCCGCTCCATGAACCCGGACGGTCACCTGTTCGAGTTCCCGCCGATCAACATCCTCGCCACGCCCCGTCCGGTGCAGCGCGGCTCGATGATGACGCCGGATGCGCTGGAGCAGAACGCCCGCCTGCTGGAAGGCGTGCTGGAAGACTTCGGCGTGCGCGGCGAGATCGTCAACGTGCGGCCGGGCCCGGTGGTCACCCTCTACGAGCTGGAGCCGGCGCCGGGCATCAAGTCTGCGCGCGTCATCGGCCTGGCCGAGGACGTGGCCCGCTCCATGTGCGCCATCTCGGCCCGTATCGCGGTGATCCCCGGCAAGAATGCCATCGGCATCGAAATGCCGAACCAGACCCGGGAGATGGTCTATCTGCGCGAGCTGATCGGCTCCCAGGAGTATGACGCGACCAAGGCGCGCCTGCCGCTCTGCCTCGGCAAGACCATCGGCGGCGAGCCGGTGATCGCCGATCTGGCGCGCATGCCGCATCTGCTGGTCGCCGGCACCACCGGCTCGGGCAAGTCGGTCGCCATCAACACCATGATCCTGTCCCTGCTCTACCGGATGCGTCCGGACCAGTGCCGGCTGATCATGGTCGACCCGAAGATGCTGGAACTCTCCGTCTATGACGGCATCCCGCACCTCCTGACCCCGGTCGTCACCGACCCGAAGAAGGCGCTGGTCGCCCTCAAATGGGCGGTGCGGGAGATGGAGGACCGCTATCGCAAGATGTCGAAACTGGGCGTGCGCAACATCGACGGCTACAACCAGCGCGTCTCCGAGGCTCTGGCCAAGGGCGAGGCGCTGACCCGCACCGTCCAGACCGGCTTCAACCGCGAGACCGGCGAGCCGATCTTCGAGCACGAGACCCTGGACCTCGGCCCGATCCCCTACATCGTCGTCATCGTCGACGAGATGGCCGACCTGATGATGGTGGCCGGCAAGGAGATCGAGGGCGCGGTGCAGCGTCTGGCCCAGATGGCGCGTGCGGCCGGCATCCATGTGGTGCTCGCCACCCAGCGTCCGTCGGTGGATGTCATCACCGGCACGATCAAGGCGAACTTCCCGACCCGGATTTCCTTCCAGGTCACCTCCAAGATCGACAGCCGCACCATCCTCGGCGAACAGGGCGCGGAACAGCTCCTCGGCCAGGGCGACATGCTCTACATGGCCGGCGGCGGCCGCATCCAGCGCGTCCACGGCCCCTTCGTCTCCGACGACGAGGTGGAGAAGATCGTCGCCCACCTGAAGACCCAGGGAGCGCCGGACTATCTCGACCAGATCACCCAGGACGAGGAAGAGGAAGCCGAGGCCAGCGCCGGCACCCAGGCGCTGGACGAGTCCAACGACCTCTATGACCGGGCCGTGGCCGTCATCCTGCGCGATCGCAAGGCGTCGACCTCCTACATCCAGCGTCGCCTGCAGATTGGCTACAACCGCGCCGCCTCCCTCATCGAGCGCATGGAGCAGGAAGGCCTCGTCGGCCCCGCCAACTCCACCGGCAAGCGCGAGATCCTGGTGGAAGCCCGCGAGGACGAGGACGACCCGTTCTGAGGACCGTTCCCGGGCGATCCGCCCGGGGCCATGATCCCGCCCGGAGCATCCATGAGGCCCCGGACCGGCAACGGTCCGGGGCCTCATGCGTTGCGGGACGCTACCGACCGGACCGCCCCCGGACCGGTCGGCAGCGTCCAGTAACCGTCCGACCTCCCTATAAAATTCGTGCTTTTCCCGAGCGGTGCAAGCCCCCCCTTACAGAATTGGGATCCCCCGGCACAGACATCCGGATGGAGAGGCATCGACCAACGCGTATCCAGATCGCACGCACCGCCCCGCCGAGCACAGGGAAACCAGACCTATGCGAACTCAGGCGACAGAACACATATAGTCAACTAAATTTGAGAGAAGACATACTAAATACCAAGAGAGATATGGAAATTTCCACTTCCTTGGAAGGAGAGCAGATAAGTTGATCCATCAACCCTGAAACACAATGCCGCAGAATGCCTGCCCGCCAGGTGGGCATCCGCGCCACCGAAGACATGCAAAAGCTGCTACCCTCACGCTATGGCGTTATTGCCAACCCGATTTCAAAGCTCGCCTTCCGGAGCACACATGCACATTTCGAGAGGATCGGCTTCGTTGCGAAGCCTGCCGGCGATGGTCCTCCTCATCGCCCTGTTCCTGCTGATCCCGTTCTTCTCCGCTCAGGCGGCGGAAAAGAAACCCGCGGCGCCTGAAACCCCCGTCATCTCGGAGCAGCTCACGGTTCAGCTTGCCGATATCCGGGAAGATTTCCTCGGTGTCCTGGTCAAGCTGCGCGCGTCGTTCCACGGCGCGCTCGGGGCGATCGAGCAGTTCCCGACAGATATGTACAACGCCCTTGATCGGGAAACCCCGAAGGAGGAAGTGGACGCGTGGGTGTTCGGCGGCTTCGCCGCCGGCGTGATCGCCGTCCTGGTGGGTCTGGCTGTCGCCATCCCGTTCGAGCGGCTCACCATTGGCCACCCCAAGAGGATCCCCCCGGGTGAGGTGGAGCTGTCCACCGACGAGCGCATCGCCTTCCTGCTCAAGCGCGCCGGGCTGTGGCTGGTGGGCACGCTGATCCTGTTCGTGGTCGGCCTGATCGTGCTCGAATATTTCGGCAAGGATCATGAGCTCCTGCACCGCACGGCACTTCTGGTGCTGGTCTGGTATGCCGGCGTGCGGGCGGCGCGACAGGTGTTCCGCACCATCATCGCGCCGGGGCTGGCCGGGTGCCGGATCGTGGCGCTGGAGGATTCCGCCGCCGCCCGCCTGATGCGCAGCCTCACCTTGTTCGCCGGCTTCTTCGGCCTGGTGGTGGTGGCGGACCTGTGGCTGATGCTGCTGGACCTGCCGACGGAGTCCCGTCAGCTGTTCGGCCTCGCCCTGTCGCTGGTGCTCGTCCTGCTGCTGGTGCTGCTCTGCATCGTGGACCGCAAGGTGGTGACGACGGCCATCGGCTGGACCAGCGGCTGGCGCGGCTGGGTGGCCCGCAACTGGTGGATTATCGCCATCGTCTATTTCATCATCACCTGGGCGGTGCGCGCCGTGCGCGTGCTGATCGGGGATGGCGGCGGTTCGGAACTGGTCGTGGCGCCGGTGCTGCTGGTCTTTGCCGGCCTCGGCCTGCAGGGCATCTGCCGGCTCATCGTCGCCCAGGCGGTGGACCGCTCGCCGGAGCTGCTGGACGGTCATGGCCAGCGGCTGCGGGACTATCGCGATCTCGCCCACACCGGCACGGCCCTGTTCATTTTCCTCGTCGGCTTTGCCATCCTGCTGGAAATCTGGGGCTTCTCCTTCACGGGCACCGGGGCGGGCATCGTCCTCATCAAGGCCGGTCTCATCGCCCTCTTCGGCTATCTGGCCTATCAGGCCATCGCCATCGCCATCGAGCGCAAGCTCGCCATGGAAGGCGCCATTCCGGGCGTGACGGCACTCGACCCCCATGGCCAGCCGCTGCCTCCCGGGCAGTCGCGCATCGCCACCCTTCTGCCGCTGGCCCGGGTGTTCCTGCTCACCGGCGTGTTCATCATCACCGCGATGATGGTGCTGTCGGAAGTCGGCGTGCAGGTGGCGCCGCTGTTTGCCGGCGCCGGCATCATCGGCCTGGCCATCGGCTTCGGCTCCCAGCAGCTGGTGCACGACGTGATGTCGGGGGCCTTCTTCCTGGTGGACGATGCCTTCCGGGTGGGCGAGTTCATTGATGTGGGCAGCGCCCAGGGCACGGTGGAGCATATCTCCATCCGCTCCTTCCAGCTGCGCCGCACCAATGGAGATCTCATCACCATTCCCTTCGGCGGCATCAAGCAGATCAACAACCTGTCGCGCGACTGGCAGGTCGCCAAGATCCCGTTCAAGTTCCCGCTCGGCACCGACGTCGACAAGATCCGCAAGACCATCAAGAAGGTGGGCGAACGTCTTCTCGCCGATCCGGAACTGGGGCCGAAATTCCTGGTCCCGCCGAAGTCGCAGGGTATTCACTCCATTGATTCCAATGGCGTGACCATCCGGGTGAAGTTCATGACCAAGCCGTTCGACCTGTTCGTCGTCAAGCGGCAGGTCTATCTGGCCCTCACCCAGGCCTTTGCGGAAGCCAATCTCAACCTCGTGAACAACGTGGTGACGGTGCGGCTGGAAAATGCGCCGCCGACCCTGTCGGAAGCCGAGAAGCAGGCGATTGCCGCCGCTGCCGCCTCGGCCGCCTCCGGCGACGACACCAAGAGCTGATTGATCGGCACGCGCGACCAGAAACACGACGCCCCCGCATCCCGACCGGATGCGGGGGCGTCCGTCTTTTCAGGCTCTGGTGCACCACCTGCTGATCGCCCCCGATCCCTGACGGGCAGCGATTTCATATGTGCCGGCAGCACAAGAAATCCGCGCCGGCGTAGCAGGAGCCCGTTTCAAGGCATCCTGCTATTTCCACACCTCATCCGGCGGGCGTCTGCCGGGATGGCAGGAGCACGAACACCATCGCCGAGAGAAGGACGGCACAGCCGGCCAACTGGATGGGCGTGATCGTGGTGCCAAGGAGGGTCATGGAGGCAACCAGCGTCCAGACAGGTTCCAGCGTCAGGAACACGGCCGCCCGCCCGGGGGAGAGCATATGCTGGCCCTTGAGCTGCAGGAGAAAGCGGCCGCAGGTGGCCAGAAGCACCGCGCCGACGAAGGCCTCGATCACCGGCAGGGCCGGCAGGGTGCGCGGCCACGTCTCCACGGCCGCCGACGCCGCAAGGATCAGGGCACCGGACAGCACCAGCTGCAACGCCGTCAGCGTCATCACCCCGACCCGCTCGAGACCCTGCCGGGAGATGACCATGCCGAGCCCCCACAGGCTCGATGCCACCACAAACCAGAGATTGCCGATTTCCATCCGGGCACTGCCGTTCAGGAACAGCAGCCCCAACCCGACAAGGGCAATGGCGAGTGCCTGCCACATCCGCCGCCCGACGGGCCAGCGATAGAGCAAAAGGCCAAAAATCGGCATCATCAGGTTGCCACAGCCGGAGATGAAGGCGGCGACACCGGGATTGCTGGTGTGCTGCAGGCCAGTGATCCACGCCATCATGGACAGCCCCAGCGCCACCGCACCGGGCAGGCTGACCCAGAGATCGGACAGCCGCACCCCGTGCAGGCGGGAGACTAGGCCGATCAGCAGGCCGGCGATGACAAAGCGCGTGCCGATGAAGAAAAAGGGTGGCAGTCCGCTCAGCGCCTGCAGCGAAAAGATCCAGCCGGACGCGGCAAGAACTGAGGAGACGAGCAGCATCGCCTCCGGAAGAAGGGCTCGGGGGGTCACGATCGGGTCCGCAAGACCGCGCGCGGAGGGCTCGGCCCCGGACCATCGCGCGCCCCCGGAAGCCGGACCGGACCTGCAACCGGCCCGATTCTCCGCTCATACACCCGGCACGGGAAAGCGGGAATGGGGGAAGTGGAGAAGATCATCGCATGTTCGCCTTGCGAACACTTGCCCTCTTCAAACGATCGGCGCCCCGTGTATGTGCAGACCCGACCGATATAAGCAAAAGCCCCCGCCTTCACTGAAGAAGGCGGAGGCTTCCTGTTATCCGCTCCCCGGCACAGGCCGAGCCCGCTCTCAGAACGCCAGCGGCTTGGCCTGACGGACCAGCGGCAGGGCGGCGATCTCGGTCAGCACCGGGGCCGGGATCGGGCCGTCGACTTCCACCAGGCAGATCGCATCGGCCCCGGGCGCGGTGCGGCCGAGGTTGAAGGAGGCGATGTTGACGCCCTTGGAGCCGAGCAGCGAGCCAAGCGCGCCGATGAAGCCCGGCTTGTCCTCGTTGGTGATGTAGAGCATGTGGTCGCCGACGCCGGCGTCCATGCGGATGCCCTTGATCTCGATGAGACGGGGCTTGCCATCGGACAGCACGGTGCCGGCGACGGTCCGCTCCAGGGTGTCGGTGCGCACGGTCAGGCGGATCACGCTCTCGAAGGAGCCGACCTTCTCGCGCCGGGTCTCCTCGATCTCGATGCCGCGCTCCCGGGCGATCGACGGCGCGGAGACCATGTTGACCTCCTGCAGCTGGGTGCGCAGCACGCCGGTGATGGCGGCTGCCGTCAGCGCCTTCACGTTCATGTCGGCCACCGCGCCCTCGAACTCCAGGCGGATACCCTTGAGATCGGTCTCGGTGAGCTGGCCGGCAAACGACCCCAGCAGTTCCGCCAGCTTGACGAAGGGCGTCAGCAGCGGCGCCTCCTCGGCCGAGATGGAAGGCATGTTGAGGGCGTTCTGCACCGCGCTGTCGACCAGATAGGCGGCGATCTGCTCGGCCACCTGCAGGGCGACATTTTCCTGCGCTTCCGAGGTGGAGGCGCCCAGATGCGGGGTCGCGACGAAATTCGGCGCGCCGAACAGCACATTGTCGGTGGCCGGCTCGACGGCGAACACATCGAAGGCGGCCGCATAGACCTTGCCGGAATCGAGCGCCACGCGCAGCGCCGCTTCATCCACCAGCCCGCCGCGGGCGCAGTTGACGAGGATGACGCCATCCTTCATCTGCGCGATCGCCTCGGCATTGATGATGCCGCGGGTCTTCTCGGTCATCGGCACGTGCAGGGTGATGACATCGGCGCGGGCAAAGAGCTGGTCCAGCTCCACCTTCTCGACGCCCAGATGTTTCGCCCGCTCGGCCGAGAGGAAGGGATCATAGGCGATCACCTTCATCTTCAGGCCGATGCCGCGTTCGGCCACGAGCGCGCCAATATTGCCGCAGCCGACGACGCCCAGGGTCTTGGCAGTCAGCTCGACCCCCATGAAACGGTTCTTCTCCCACTTGCCGCTCTGGGTGGAGGCGTTGGCAGCTGGGATCTGCCGGGCGGCGGCGAACATCATGGCGATGGCATGTTCGGCCGTGGTGATCGAGTTGCCGAAGGGCGTGTTCATCACGATGATGCCCTTCTTCGTCGCCGCGGGAATATCGACATTGTCGACGCCGATGCCGGCCCGGCCGATCACCTTGAGGTTCTTGGCAGCCTCGATGATCTTCGCCGTCACCTTGGTGGCGGAGCGGATGGCGAGACCATCATAATTGCCGATGATCTCGGCCAGCTTGTCCTTGTCCTTGCCGACAGCCGGCAGATAATCGACCTCGACGCCGCGATCCCGGAAGATCTTCACGGCAGCATCGGAAATCTGGTCGGAAATGAGCACCTTGGGGGCCATGGATGTGGTCCTTCTCGAAGGATGCGAGAACCCGTTTCCGGCGCGCGCGGGCGGCCAGATACGGAAACGGGCAGGGGCGAACGGGCACATGTCACCGCGCCCGGCGCAGCAGGGCCGCGCCGGGGCAATCCGGAGGAGCCGGGGCGGAGAACCGCCCCGGTGTCGTCAGGAGAAATCAGGCAGCGACGAGGGTCGCCTTCTGGGTGGCGAAAGCCCAGTCCAGCCACTCGGTCAGGATCGCCAGATCCGACGCCTCGATGGTGGAGCCGGCCCAGATGCGGATGCCGGCGGGGGCATCGCGATAGGAGCCGATGTCGAAGGCCACGCCTTCCTTTTCGAGCAGCGTCACCACGCCCTTGGCAAAGGCCGCCTGCGCCTTGGCGTCAAGGGCGGTCACCGCGGGATCGACGATCTTCAGGCACACGGAGGTGTTGGAGCGGGTCTCCGGCACCACGGCCAGATTCTCGATCCACGCGGTGCGGTTCACCCACCCGTCCAGCACGGCGAAGTTGGCATCGGCGCGCGCCATCAGCGCCTTGGCGCCGCCCAGACCTTCAGCCCACTGGAGAGCGTCGATATAGTCTTCCACGCACAGCATGGACGGCGTGTTGATGGTCTCGCCGACGAAGATGCCCTCGTTCAGCTTGCCCTTGGCCGTCAGGCGGAAGATCTTCGGCATCGGCCAGGCCGGAACATAGCTTTCCAGCCGGGCAACGGCGCGCGGCGACAGGATCAGCATGCCATGGGCAGCTTCCCCGCCCAGCGCCTTCTGCCAGGAATAGGTGACCACATCGAGCTTGTCCCAGGCGAGATCCTGAGCGAACGCCGCCGAGGTGGCGTCGCAGATGGTCAGGCCTTCCCGGTCGGCGGGGATGAAATCGCCGTTGGGCACGCGCACGCCGGAGGTGGTGCCGTTCCAGGTGAAGACCACATCATGGGAGAAGTCGATCTGGCTGAGATCCGGCAGATCGCCATAGCCGGCCTTGATCAGCCGGGCATCCGCCAGCTTCAGCTGCTTCACGACATCGGTGATCCAGCCTTCGCCGAAGGATTCCCACGCCACCATGTCCACCGGGCGGGCGCCCAGCAGCGACCACAGCGCCATCTCCACGGCCCCGGTGTCGGAGGCCGGCACGATGCCGATGCGATAATCTGCGGGAATGCCGAGCACCGAGCGCGTCAGGTCGATCGAGAGCTTCAGCTTGTCCTTGCCGATCTTGGCGCGATGCGAGCGGCCAACCGGCGTGCACTTGAGGGCGTCCAGCGACCAGCCGGGACGCTTGGCGCACGGGCCGGACGAATAGTTCGGGTTCACCGGACGCTGGGCCGGCTTCGTCGTCGACGTCATCTTGTACCATCCTTCCAGATGGGCGCCCTTCGTTGGGGAAGGGTGTCCCGAAGGGGCGTGTACGCTGGGGGCCATCCCCGGTCAACGCTCATTTTTACCCCGGACAATCGGCAGATTTGCACGCCCCTGCCCCGGCCCGAGGCAGCGCGCGCCGGCGCGTCCGCCGCAAACCTTGCCCGCGGGCGCGATTGGCGCGAAAGGAGAGGTGGGAATCCTGGAGTTCTTCCGATGACAAGCGCGCGTGCCGATCTCGTCTCCACCTTCTGGCCGACGGTTGCCGAGGCGCCGCCGGTGGAATGGGTGGTGGCCGACGGGCTCACCGACTACGCCGCCGCCGTTGCCGAGATGGAAGCCCGCGCCGAGGCCATCGCCAGGGGCGAGGCGGCCGAGCGGGTGTGGCTGGTGGAGCACCCGCCCCTCTACACCGCCGGCACCAGCGCCGATTTCCACGACCTGATTTCCCCGGACCGTTTCCCCGTCCACCGCACCGGCCGCGGCGGGCAGTTCACCTATCATGGCCCCGGCCAGCGGGTGGCCTATGTGATGCTGGACCTGAAGCGCCGCCGGCCGGATGTGCGCGCCTTCGTGGCCGCTTTGGAGGAATGGCTGATCCGGACGCTGTGGACCTTCCATGTCCGCGGCGAGCGGCGGGAGGATCGCGTCGGCGTGTGGGTGCGCCGGCCGGAGCGCGGCGCCGACGTGGAAGACAAGATCGCGGCGCTCGGCATCCGCATCCGCCACTCCGTCAGCTTCCACGGCGTCGCCCTCAATGTGGAGCCGGACCTCTCCCATTTTGGCGGCATCGTGCCGTGCGGCATCTCCGACCATGGCGTCACCAGCCTAGTGGACCTCGGCCTGCCGGTGACAATGGCGGACGCCGACGTGGCGCTGCGCGAGGCCTTCGAGGACATCTTCGGGCCGGCAATATCGGTGGTAGCTAACGATTAGTCCGAAACCACCTCTCCACCTTCAGACAACTCACAAAATAGATAGGAAATCGACATGCACAAAAGAATTCCAATATTTGAAATGATACCAATCAATAAACTTAAAATAGATCCCAATGAGAAAAAGGATGAAATTTTCGTAAAATTATACGCACAAGCAATGACTGGAAGGATTCCTATTTCAATCACGCGAATGTGTGAGAGTGAGATAATTTCCGGATTTTATTTTAGATCAAATAATAAAAATGAATTATTCTCAAAGGAATTAAATTCAAAATATATTGAAGCGCCTTCAGAAAGAATACGATCTGGTTGGCGCCCATCTGTTTCTATTTATTGGAGTGCACTCGCTCCCAACGGTGGAGCATATGTTTGCTCAGATGAGGAGACAATATTAGCCGCCTACAGAAAATTAAAATTTAATTATATACCTTGCGTCATATTGCGTCCCCAAAAAATGCCGAAATTTTTTGGAGAAATATGGATAAAAGCAAAACAAGAAGTCGAGATCGTGCGTGAGGTTTCTCCTAAGCGAGGCACGGAGATAACTGGCACTATATCCACCGTAAGCACATATTGCGACACAATTACACAGATTATGTTGAGATTTAAGGAGCTGGAATATAAAATAAAATCCTTTCATATAAAAATAAATGAGGAAACACACTATAATTATATGATGGCCGCAATATGTCGACGTCACCACCAAGGACTCCAAGCGTTAATTCTATTATATAATAATGGGTATAAAGAGCAATCTCTGGCTATTGTTAGAATGCTATATGAACAATATATTAACTTTTACCTTGACTGGCTCGGACCCGAATTAATAGGGCCGCGAATGCAATATTTCTCCTACCTCTTAGAAGGCGAAGTTCCGAATTATATAGCTAAGGATACCAATAAAATTCTTGGAGATTTCTATGGATTATTCAAAAATACGTATAGAAAGGCAAATATTACTCCTCATGGAGGCAATTTCTACGACTTTATATATCGTCCACTGTCTTTTGTTATTCACCAACAATATGGAAATATTGAATCTCAGTCTCTATCATTTGAAAAAGGCGAGGAAATTAGATTTCATGAAGGCACAATTTTACTTTGGTTGTCAGAGATATCAAACTCAATAGAATCAATTATAAATAACGACATTGGACTTCAATAATATCTATATTTTTTATATAATCATACAATATATGAATAATAATTAAAATATCGCTTCCAGAATAAATATTGAATGCAAGCATCGAATATTATATACTTCTAATTACTACCCGATCTTCGCCCATTTCAGCCCGTGGGAGACGAGGAGCCGCTCCAGATCCGGTTCGGGACGCCGGCCGGAGGTGAAGATGGCGACGCCCATGGGCGGGGCAGCCGTCGGGATGGCGGCGCGCGCCGCCCGGGGGCCGAGGGCCTCGCCCAGCACATGCTCCACCCGCCGGGCGATCGCCTCGGCCGGGTCGATGAACTCGACAGGCCACGGCGCCACCTTGTCGAACACCGGGGCGAGGAAGGGATAATGGGTGCAGGCCAGCACCACCACATCGGTGCGCCGGCCGTTGCGCTCCAGAAAGGCCGGCCTGATCTCCTCGACGACCGCGGCCTCGTCCACCTCGCCGCCGCGCACATAGGCCTCCGCCATTTCCGCCAGCCGGTCCGAGCCGACGAGGCGCACCCAGACATGGGCGGCGAATTTCTCGATGAGGGCGCGGGTATAGTCGCGCTTCACGGTGCCGGGCGTGGCCAGCACCGAGACATAGCCGGATTTCGTGTGCTCGGCCGCCGGCTTGATGGCCGGCACGGTGCCGACGACAGGCACCTTGAGGGCGGCGCGCAGGGCCGGCAGCACCAGGGTGGAGGCGGTGTTGCAGGCGATCACCACCACATCCGGGCGGAAGGTATCCACCAGCTCGCAGATCAGCGCGACGATGCGCACCACCAGCGGCGCCTCGTCCCAGGCGCCATAGGGAAAGCCGGCATCATCGGCCACGAACACGAATTCGGCCGCCGACAGCCGCACCCGGGTGGCCGCCAGCACGCCGAGACCGCCGATGCCGGAATCAAACACCATCACCACCGGCCCGCGCGTGGCCGGAGAGCGGGGCGCGGCCAGCGGAGCTCCGTCCGCGCTGCTGCCCTGTGCCTTGCCGTCCTGTTCGTCGCCCACTCGGGTCGTGCTCCCTCGATCCCACTGCCAGACGGGGCCGCCCGGCCGGCAGGCGCCCCGATTCCCGCCCGCCAGCGCAGGCCACACTCTTGTCTATCGTCCCGTCACGCCGTCGAGACAAGGCGAAAACCGAGCCGGCTTCAAGCCGCGACAAAGACGGATGGCCGGGGGGCGAATCCCCTGACACGGCGGAAAGCGGCGGGGATTCGGGCCCCGGATGCCGCGACCGGGTGCCGCAAAAGCCCCGGATCCCGGGGGGCTTGCGGGGTCCGGCCGGGGGCGCGCAAGTTGACTTGATCGCCGCCGCCCCCTATAAGCCGCCCCGACGACGGGATCGGGTCGGAGCCGCCCTCCTTCTGTCTTCGGCAGGACGCCGGAGTCGGGAACGGGTGGCAGCGATACGGCCCCGGCACAAAAAGGTTCTGCGCACGGGCACGGTCACGCGCCGTCCCTGCCGATGACCGAGACGCCCGCAGCTCCATTTCCAAGAGGACGCCTCGGGGGACATCACCGGATGCCGGCCAGGCCGGGCCATCCGCCCCCATATGAGGCGAGTTTGACCCATGACGAAGCGCACCTTCCAGCCGAGCAAGATCGTCCGCAAGCGCCGCCACGGCTTCCGCACCCGCATGTCCACCGTCGGTGGTCGCCAGGTGCTGAACCGTCGTCGGGCCCACGGCCGCAAGCGCCTGTCGGCCTGATCCGCTCGATGACCGGCGAATCCCGGACGCCGGTGGCAGGGCCGACGCTCGGACGGCTCAAGAAGCGCGCCGAATTCCTCGCGGTGGCCAAGGGTCGCCGCGTGGATCGGCGCGCGTTCGCGTTGCAGGCCCTGGGGCCGGACGCCGACGGGCACCCGGCCCGGGTCGGCTTCACGGTCACCAAGAAGGTCGGCACGGCAACCGAGCGCAACCGCATCCGCCGCCGCCTCCGGGCCGCCATTGCCGAGGCGGCCGATGCCGCCCGGCCGGGTGATGATTATGTGCTGATCGGCCGCCGGTCAGCCCTGTCGGAACCCTTCTGGGACCTTGTGTCCGACCTCCGCCGGGCGCTTGCCCGGCAGACATCGGCCCCGGCCGGCGGCAAGCGCCGGCGCGGATCCGCCCCCTCCCCTTCCTGAGCCCGAGACGGACTGATGGCCTCCGAGACACGGAACCTCATCCTCGCGATCGCCCTGTCCATCCTGGTGTTCATCGGGTGGACCTACTTCTTCGCGCCGACCCATACGCCGGCGCCGGCGACCGCGACCACTGCCGCCTCGACCACGACCGGCACGCCCGCGGCCCCCTCCGCCCCGGCCACGCCGGCCGGTCCGGCAGCGCCCGTCGATCGGGGCGAGGCGCTGGCCACCGCGCCGCGGGTGCCGATCGCCACGGCGAAGGTTTCCGGCTCGATCAATCTGCGCGGCGCGCGCATCGACGATGTCCGGCTGAACGACTATCGCGAGACGGTCGATCCCACGAGCCCGATCATCGTGCTGCTGTCGCCCTCGGGCACCGCCGATCCGTTCTATGCGGAATATGGCTTCGTGACCGATGCCGGCGCCAAGGTGACACTGCCGACCGCCAACACCGTGTGGACGGCCGCCCCGGACGCCAAGCTGACCATCGAGACGCCGCTGACGCTGACCTATGACAACGGCGCCGGCCTCGTCTTCACCCGGGTGATTTCCATCGACCAGAACTACATGTTCTCGGTCAAGGACACCGTCGCCAACACCTCCGGCGACGCCGTGACCCTCTACCCCTACGGCCTGATCTCGCGTCATGGCCTGCCGCACACCGCCGGCTATTATGTGCTGCATGAAGGCATGATCGGCGTGTGGGGCGAGGCCGGCCTCAAGGAAGAGAAATATTCCGCCCTCCAGAAGGAAGGGCAGATGAACGGGCCGAAGTCCACCGAGGGCTGGCTCGGCATCACCGACAAGTACTGGGCCGCCACCCTGGTGCCGACCCCGGGCACCACCTTCACGCCGCGCTTCGTCCACACCCCGGCGAACGGCGCCCAGAAGGAACGGTTCCAGGCGGAATATCTGGGCGACGCCCTCACCATCGCCCCCGGCGCCAGCGGCGAAGTCGCTGCCAAGCTGTTTGCCGGCGCCAAGGTGGTGTCGATCATCAATGCCTATCAGAACGATCTCCACATCGATCGTTTCGACCGGCTGATCGACTGGGGTTGGTTCTACTTCCTCACCCGGCCGATGTTCTTCCTGATCGACTGGCTCTACCATCTGGTCGGAAACTTCGGTGTCGCCATCCTGCTCGTGACCGTGCTCGTCAAGGCGGTGTTCTTCCCGCTGGCGAACAAGTCCTACGAGTCCATGAGCCGGATGAAGAAGGTGCAGCCCGAACTCGTCGCGCTTCGCGAACGCTTCCCCGATGACCGGATGAAGCAGCAGCAGGCGATGATGGAGCTGTACAAGAAGGAAAAGATCAATCCGCTCTCGGGCTGTCTGCCGATCGTCGTGCAGATCCCGGTGTTCTTCGCCCTCTACAAGGTGCTGTTCGTGACCATCGAGATGCGGCATGCGCCGTTCATCTGGTGGATCCGCGATCTCTCGGCGCCGGACCCGACGACCATCTTCAACCTGTTCGGCCTGATCCCCTGGACCCCGCCGCACATGCTGATGATCGGCCTGCTGCCGATCCTGATGGGCATCAGCCAGTGGGTCCAGATGAAGATGAACCCGGCGCCCACCGACGAGACCCAGGCGATGATCTTCAACTGGATGCCGGTGATCTTCACCTTCATGCTGGCGTCCTTCCCGGCTGGCCTGGTGCTGTACTGGACCTGGAACAACACCCTCTCGGTGCTCCAGCAGGGCATCATCATGCGCAAGAACGGCGTGCCCATCGAGCTGTGGGGCAACCTCTCCAAGACCTTCAAGCGCAAGCCGAAGGCCATCGGGAAGCCCACCGACAAGAAGAACTGACGGCCCGCCCGTCGCCATATCGGAAAACTCGGGCGGAACCGGTCAGCCGGATCCGCCCGTTTCCATTTCTGCCGGGCCCGTCCCGGCCTGTCCCGGGCGCCTGTCCCGGCCCCCTGTCCCGGACCGGAGACCCCGCAATGTCTGATGAAGCCGCCCGCGCCGCCGAGGAAGCCGCCCTCATAGAGGAGGGCCGCCTGCTGTTCGCCCGGCCATGGACCTTCCTGCGCGGCGCGCCGACGCTGGCCGCCCTGCCGGAGGAAACCGGTGCCGAGATCGCCTTCGCCGGGCGCTCCAATGTCGGCAAGTCCAGCCTGATCAATGCGCTAACCAGCCAGCGCGGGCTCGCCCGCACCTCCAACACCCCCGGCCGCACCCAGGAACTGAACTTCTTCGCCGGCAAGGATGCCGAACTGACCATCGTCGACATGCCCGGCTATGGCTATGCCGAGGCGCCCAAGAAGACCGTCGACACCTGGACCCGGCTGATCCACGATTATCTGCGCGGCCGGCGCACGCTGGCCCGGGTGTTCGTGCTGATCGACGCCCGCCACGGCATCAAGGGCTCGGATGTGCCGGTGATGGAGACGCTGAACCGCTCCGCCGTGTCCTGGCAGGGGGTGCTGACCAAGGCCGACAAGATCGGCCCGCGCCAGCTGGCCGAGGTGATCGAGGCCACCGATCTGGCGCTGCGCAAGCACCCGGCCGCCTTCCCCGAGCTGATCGTCACCTCGTCGGAAACCGGCGCCGGCATGGAGCGCCTGAAGGCGACCATCGCCCTCCTCGTCCGTCAGGCCGGCCCGCGGGTGGTGTGATCCCGGGCAGCCGGGCGGCGGGCTCCCCGGCACCGGAGCGCCCGCGTTCTGCTCACGGCGGGGCGTTCCTGCCCTGCCCGCGACACGAAGGCGCCAGCCTTTCGGTGCGAATTCGGACATGATCCCGCCACGGCGACACGACAAGGTGCCGCCGTTCGCCAAGAGACGGGGAGAAGCCGCGATGCGCGCGACTGTCATGTGCCGGGCCGTGCTGGGGTCCGGGATCGGGGTTCTGATGGCTGTGGCCGGCATCCCCGCCGCCCGCGCCCAGGAGGCTGCCGCGCCGGATGCGGTGCAGTCGGCGGCCTATAGCTGCGAGAGCGGCCGCCAGATCCGCGCCCTCTACAATTCCGCCGCCAACCCGGATCCGGCCTTCCCGGCCGCCCAGCTCATCATCGACGGGCAGGTCTACACCTTCTACCAGATCCGCTCCGCCGACGGCGCCCGCTATGGCACCGAGCAGGGCTTCGAGCCCGACAAGGGCCTGCAGTGGTGGACCAAGGGCGAGGACGCCACCCTCTACGAGATGACCATGGACACCGCCAATCCGGAGCCGCGGATCATCGACAACTGCACCGCCGTGCCCGATTCCATGCCCGGCATGGAGATGGAAGACGATTCCGACGGCGAGGACGCCGCCCCGCTGGACGACGGCCCGGCCGCGCCCGCCCCCGAGACGCCTGCCAAGCAGCAGTGACATCCTCTGCCTCATGGCGCCGGAGGACCCTAGTCCCTCCCCCCGGCGCCATCAGCGCGGATGCCTTCCTTGCCGGGATGCGGACTGACCCGGCCGCCGGACCGGCCTCACGGCTCCACGCGCACGTCCATGCCCAGCGCCGTGATGCCGGTGATCATCGCCTTCTGGGCGCTGGCGTCCTGCACTTCCACATCGAAGGACACGCTGGCCGCCTTGGCGCTGGCGTTGTCGAACACCCGGTCGTGCACCACCTGGCGGATGTTGCCGCCGGCCCGCGCGATGACATCGGCAATGCGGGCGAGCGCCCCCATCATGTCCGGGGTGTTGACGATCAGGCGGAACATCAGCCCGCGCCGCACCTGCGCCCGCTGCAGCACCGCCGACAGCACGCTCATGTCGATGTTGCCCCCCGACAGAACGACGCCGGTGCGCCGGTCCCGGAAGGCATGGGGGTGGGCAACCATCGCCGCCAGACCGGCCGCGCCGGCGCCCTCGCACAGCGACTTCTCGATCTCCAGCAGCATGGCGATGGCATCCTCGATCGCCTCTTCCTCGACGATCAGGATGTCGTCCACCAGCTCCCGGGCAATTGCGGTCGTCAGCGCGCCGGCGGTTGAAACGGCGATGCCCTCGGCAATCGACGCGCCGCCAGCCCCCGGGCCAGTCTTGCCAAGGCCTTGGGCCATGCCGCGGAAGCGCTCGCTCTGCACGCCGATGACGCGGATGGAGGGCTTCAGCGCCTTGGCCGCGACGGCGACGCCGGAAATCAGCCCGCCGCCACCCACCGGCACCGCCAGCACCTCCAGATCCGGCATCGCCTCCAGCATTTCCAGCGCGATGGTGCCCTGACCGGCAATCACCTGCGGATCATCGAAGGGATGGATGAGGGTGGCGCCATGCTCGGCGATGAAGGCCGGCAGCAGGGCCGCGGCATCGGCGAAGGTGTCGCCATGCAGGATCACGTCGGCGCCGAAGGCCCGGACACGGCCGACCTTCACCGCCGGCGCCGTCGCCGGCATGATGATGGTGGCGCGGATGCCGAGGCGCAGCGCATGATAGGCGACGCCCTGGGCATGATTGCCGGCAGACGCCGCCACAACGCCCCGGGCGCGCTCCTCCGGCGTCAGCGACAGCAGCTTGTTCAGGGCGCCGCGCTCCTTGAAGGAGGCGGTGAACTGGAGATTCTCGAATTTCAGCGCGACATCGGCGCCAATCAGGGCCGACAAGGTGCGCGAGGGCAGGCACGGCGTCTCGATGACCTGACCAGCAATCGCCTGTCGCGCCGCCCGAACCGCGTCGAGATCCACCTTGTCTGCCGTCATTGCCGTCGGTGCTCCGTCAGGCGCCAGCCGGGCCGATTCCCGGGGGCACCCGCCCGTCACCATAATGTTCGCCCCCACCGGGCGCACCAGCCATCACCGACCGGACACCCCGACACGGCAGGCGCCAGAGGCATCCTCCCGGGAGAACGCGCCCCGGCCTCAGGCCGGCATCAACTTCAGCCCCTCGGGCACGAGGCCGAAGGCGGGCGGCGCCTGATCGTCCGGCCCGGCCATGCGGGTGGCTCCCGCCGGGTCCATCGGCTCCACCAGAACCTGTCCCGTGCCGGTGGCGAGTTCCTCAAGAACCGACCGGAAGACATCTACGAGCCGCAGTCCCATCGCGCATCTCCTGTCCATCCGGAATTTCCCTGACCCTCCCGAGACTAACCGGACTTTTTCACGCGACAACCGACCTGCGGCTGGAATTTTGCCGGCGCACAACCAATTTTGGCAAAAGCCTGTCTTTTTGCAGGCAATCCCTGCCCTTTCGTCGGGCAGAGCGCCTGCGAACCGGGCAGCCGGCCGCCGCCCCTCCGATCACTCCGCCGCCTGTGGCAGCATGCTGGCGTCCAGCCGGGCGAGAAGGCCGGCTCGTGTCCCGGCATCGCAGAAGGCGGCCATGAGGGCCGTGCGAGTGATTCCCTGCATCTCCCCCCGGCTCAGACCATGGATATGGGCCGCCGCCTCATATTCGGCGCCGATGGTGGTCCAGAAGAAGGGCGGATCGTCGGAGGCCAGCGTCACCGGCACACCGGCCCGGCGCAACCGGTCAAACGGATGGGAGCGCCGGTCGGCGACCACGCCAAGGGCGACATTGGAGCCGGGGGAGACCTCCAGCACCACGCCCTCGGCCGCCAGCCGGTGGACCAGATCCATATCCTCCACCGAGCGCACGCCATGGCCGATGCGGGTGACGCCCCAGCCATCCAGCGCCGCGCGCACGCTCTCCGGGCCGATCACCTCGCCGGCATGGGCGGTGAGGCCAAGGCCGGCCTCCCGGGCGAGATCGAAGGCCGGGGCGAAATCCGCCACCGTGCCCGCGGCCTCGTTGCCGGCCAGACCGAAGCCCACGACTTCGTGCAGGCCACAGCCGGCAGCGGCTTCGGCCGCCCGGCGCACGCTCTCGGCGCCATAATGACGGACGCCCACCACCACAAGACGCCCGACAATGCCGGCGTCCGCCTCGGCATCGGCAATGCCCTGGGCCAGCGCTTCCAGATAGGTGCGCGGGGAAAGTCCGGTCGCGACGCCATGATCCGGCGAGGCGAACATCTCCACATAGATGACGCCCTCCCGCGCTGCCGCCATCTGATAGTCATAGGCAAGCGCGCGATAATCCTCCGGTGTGCGGAAGACCGAGGCAGCATGATCATAAGCGGAGAGAAACTCGACGAAATTGCGCCACCGGTAGGAACCCGTCTCGTCGAACAGGCCGTCGAGACGTATCTGGTGCTTTGCCGCAAGCCGACGTACAAGTTCCGGCCGGGCAGTTCCTTCAATGTGAACGTGGAGCTCGGCTTTCAATACCATGGAATATTAAGGCACGGGTGCCGATCCGCGTCAAGAGGCGCACCCGGCAGGCCTTTCCTCTGCGGCGCGGCAATGGTTCAGTGGCGCCAGCGACGCAATCCGGAGAGGAACGAGCGATGACCGAGGCACGGCGCGTGCGGGTGATCTATGCCGGCGGCACCATCGGCATGGTGCCGGGCCCGGATGGCTTCGTCCCGGCGCCGGACCTGCCGGCCCGCATCAGCGCGGCCGTTGCCGCCGCCGGGCGCGCGACGCCGCCCTTCTCCTTTTCCGGCTCCCTCACCCCCATCGACAGCGCCGAGGCCGTGCCGGCGGACTGGTTCCGCATCGCCGAGGCCGTGCGCGCCGCGCTGGCGGAGGCCGAGGGCGTCGTGGTGCTGCACGGCACCGACACCCTCGCCCATGCAGCCGCCAGCCTGACCCTGCAGCTTGGCCGCCCCGGCGGCAGCGTGGTGGTCACCGGCGCCCAGATCCCGTTCGGCATCGACGGCTCCGATGCGCTGGCCAATGTGCTCGATGCCCTCGATGCCGCCGCCGATCCGCGGCTGGACGGGGTCAGCGTCGCCTTTGGCGGGCTGCTTCTGTCCGGTGCCCGGGTGACGAAGCGCTCCAGCCGGGCCTTTGACGCCTTCGCCAGCCCGAACGCGCCGGTTCTCGGCCACCGCGGCGCCGATGGCCGGCTGGAAATCCAGCCCCCGCCGCTGCATCCGCGCACGGCGCCGGAGCTGCGCCCGGTGGCGGCGCCCCCCGGCCGGGTGCTCAGCCTGCGCATCACCCCGGGCCTGCCGGCGGCCGCCTTCTCGGCGCTGGCCAGCCTGCAACCGGCGGCCATTCTCGTCGAATGCTATGGCCTCGGCACCGCCCCCACCGCCGACGGCACCCTGACCGACGCCATCGCCCGGGCGACCGAAGCCGGCATCGTCGTCGCCCTCGTCTCCCAATGCGCCCATGGCGGGGTCAGCCTCGGCACCTATGCCGCCGGCGCGCCGCTGGTGACCGCCGGCGCACTTTCGGCCGGCGACATGAGTTTCGAGATGGCCTTCGTGAAGCTCACCCACCTCGCCGCCCTCGGCCTTGCCCCGGACGCCATCGGCCGCGCCTTCACGGCGAACCTTGCCGGCGAGCGCACGCCGGACTGACCACCGGACGCTTTCAGCCGAGATCGATCCCGGCGTCGCCGGCCAGAATGGCGGCGGCTTCCGCAGAGGGGCCGGCGCCGCTGGCCTCATGCAGCACGAGGGGGGCGCCGAGACCGAGGGGCGCGCGGCTGCCCTTCACCCCGCCGACCAGAACGCGAATCGCATCGCCGCCAAGGCGGGCCTGCACCGGGCGGATGCGGAGGGCGCCAAAGCGGCCGTCCAGGGCATCAAGCGCCGTCTTCAGGCCCGAGGCCGGAAAAATCAGGTGCACCCGGCCGCCCGCCACCAGCAGATCGGCGGCGGTGCGCAGCCAGCGCTCCAGACCGTCCTCGGCCAGCACATGGGCGGCAGCCCGCTCGGCGGTTGCCGAGCGCACGCTGCCGGCGGGATAGAAGGGCGGGTTGAGGATGACATGCTCGGCCGTCTCGCGCCCGAGGCCGGCTGCCTGACGCACGGCAGCGGGCGCCGTCACATCGGCCTCCACCACCCGGACACGCCCGCGCACCGCCGCATTTTCGGGCAGCGCCAGACTGCGCTGCGCCAGCGCGACGGCGACCGGATCCCGCTCGGCCAGCGTCACCGCGAGTGCCGGCACCCGCACCGCGAGCGCCAGACCGGCGACGCCGACGCCCGCCCCCAGATCCACCACCCGGCCGCGGGCATCGGCCGGCACCGTCGCCGCCAGCAGGATCGCATCATGCCCCGAACGGTGCCGGCCCTTGCGCGGCTGCAGCACGGCACAGCGCCCGTTGAGGAAGCGGTCACAGCTGGTTTCGATCTCCGGCCCGGCCTCCGGCGCGGCGGATAATTTCTCCGGCGTCCCGGTCATGACCGGTCCCGGCAAACGGCTTGCGGCACGACGCCCCCTTCCCTGCCCGGCTCTCATCCGCGTGTGCGGCGTCCGGCCCATCTTGCCGGAACACCGATCACCCCCTAATGTCCCCCGACGAAAAGACGTGCCAATCAACGGGAGTGACCGCGTGGCCGTAGCCGTGCCGTTCTCATCGGCTCCGCGGAGCGAGCCTGACATCGAAAAGCTCGTGCGCCTTGTCCGGGCCGACATGGAGAGCGTGAACACCCTCATCCTGTCGATGGCGGGTTCCGACGTCCAGATGATTCCGGAAGTCGCCAACCATCTGATTTCCTCCGGTGGCAAGCGGCTGCGGCCGATGCTGACGCTGGCAGCGGCCCGCGCGTGCGGCTATGCCGGCGAGGGCCACGTGAAGCTGGCGGCCTCCGTCGAGTTCATGCACACCGCCACCCTGCTCCACGATGATGTCGTGGACGAGAGCGAGATGCGCCGTGGCAAGCAGGCCGCGCGCATGCTGTGGGGCAATCAGGCGAGCGTGCTGGTCGGCGACTATCTGCTCGGGCAGGCCTTCCGCATGATGGTCGAGGTCGGCTCGCTGATCGCCCTCGGCATTCTCTCCACCGCCGCCTCGGTGATCGCCGAAGGCGAGGTGATGCAGCTGGCCGCCGCCAAGAAGCTGGAGACCACCGAGGCCGACTACATGGCCGTGGTCAACGCCAAGACCGCCGCCCTGTTTGCGGCCGCCGCCGAAGTGGGCCCGGTGATCGCCGGCTCCGACGACACCCTGCGCACCGCCTTCCGCGACTATGGCCTCTCTCTCGGCCTCGCCTTCCAGCTGGTTGACGACGCCCTGGATTATGGCGGCGACAGCGGCCAGCTCGGCAAGAATGTCGGCGACGACTTCCGCGAGGGCAAGATCACCCTGCCGATCCTGGTTGCCCTCAAGGCTGCCACGCCGGAGGAGCGCGCCTTCTGGAGCCGCTGCCTGGTGGAGGGCAAGATCGCCGATGGCGATCTGGAAACAGCCCTCGGCATCCTGCGCCGCCATGGCGCCATCGCCGCCACCGTCACCCGCGCCAAGGACTTCGGCGCCCGGGCCATCGCCGCGCTGGATCCCCTGCCCGACAGCGAGTGGAAGCAGGCCCTCGTGGACGTCGTCGGTTTCTGCATCGCCCGGGTGCACTGACCTCCGCTCCCGCCTCCGCGGCAGGACAACGAAAAAGGCCCGTTCCGCATGGACCGGGCCTTTTCTTATTGTCTTAAGTCCCGTCCGATTATCTCACTCCCGGCCGAGGATGCGGTCGACCAGGACGTCGCTCCACAAAGTGGAGCGGAAATGGTCGCGGATGGCCCAGGGATTGTAGTCGTCGGAATCGACCCATTCCAGAAAGCTCAGCCCCTTTGGCGCGGCGCGTTCCAGATAGGTGCGGAACATGGCGTCCAGCACGCCGGTGCGGCTGGAGCGGATGTGGCCGTAGCGGAAGGAGAGCTGCTGCATCGCCTCGGCCACCGGCACGTTGCGGTGCAGGATCAGATAGAGGGTGGCGGCCAGACCGGCCCGGTCGGCGCCGGACTTACAGTGCACCAGCGCCGGATAGGCGATCCGGTCGAACACGTCCTTCGCCGCGTGGATATTTTCCCGGGTCGGCGGCTCGCGGGAGAACATCGGCAGGTTGACAAGTTCGATGCCGGCCTGCTCGCACGCCTCCACCTCCAGCGGCCATGCCCCGAAGGCCCGGCCGCCGCGCAGGTTGATGATGGTGCGCAGGCCCCGTTTCGCCAGCCAGCGGATGTCGGTGGGGGCCGGCTGGGACGACCGCCACAGCTTGTCATCCACCTGGAACCGGTTCGGATAGATCAGGCGGAAGATGCCATGGTCGTTCATGACCATGTTGACCCAGGCCGCGACACGGTCGGACCGGGTGACGAGCGGACGTTCCCAGCGGGACAGGGTGCGCGGCGCTTCGGCAGGCTCCGCCGGAGCGGCTGCGGCCGGGCCGTCAGTCACGCGGCGGCTGTCATCTTCGTCGGCCAAGGGGACTCCGGCATGAAGCAAACGGGGTGCGGCCGGGCGGAAAGGAGCCGCCAGACCCTGCCCGGCGTTCTAGCGACCCGCCGGGCGGAAGGCAACGCCGTTCACCGGAGCCGAATCATCCGGGCCGCCCGCGCGCCCGGACAGCGCCCCGACAGCACAGCCTGGGCATTATCCCCAGACCCCCTTGCACGCGCCTTCCGAAGCAGGCAAGTGTTGTATCCAGCACCTCTGCCGATCGGAAATCGCTGACAGCGCACAAGGTCATTGTCACGGGGACTTTTCGGCGAGATCAGCCATGGGACGCGTGTCGCCCGATCCGAAAGGGATCGGCCTCGCCCTGGGCCAGGCGACAGGCAGGACAACGATGGTTGCCCCCACGACAAATGAGAGATCGGCCTTCCTGATCCTCGCGCTCTGTCTGGCGCTGGTCGCGGGATACTGGCTTCACCTTGAAAATTCTTTCAATGCCCTGCGTCAGGCGACCCTGGATGATGCCCGCGTGCGGGCATCCCAGCTGGTGGAATCCGTCGGCCAGCAGTTCGAGCTGACCTTCCGCAGCGCCGACTTCGTGCTGCGCGACGTGCGGCAGACCTATCTGGAAACCAGCCAGAATTTTCTGCCCATGTCGCGGCGCGCCCTGTCGGTGCTGCCCGCCTCGGCCGAGGCGACACTCACCCTCTATGATGCCGACGGGATGCTGATCGCCTCGTCGAACGGGCGCATCGCCGCCCTGTCGATCGCCGATCAGGACTATTTCATCGCCCAGAGAACCGACGCCACGGCCGACCGCATCGTGATCGGTCGCCCGGGCCTCAGCCGGCTCACCGGGCGCTGGGAGCTGCCCTTGACCCGCCCCATCCTCATCGACGGCACCTTTGCCGGGGTGCTGATGATGTCGGTCTCGCCGTTCTATTTCTCTCAGGAGATGGCCCAGATCGGCGTTGCACCAGATGATTCCGTCGGCGCGGTGCACTATCCCGACGGCTATTATATCGCCCGCAACACGGGCATTCTGGATCTGCTCGGCAAGCACGTCGACCCGGTGCGGCCCTATCTGCAGCCCGGCGCCCCCCCGCGCGGCACCTTCACGGCCGTCGCAAGCTACGAGCCCATCGAGCGGCTCTATGCCTGGAAAAGGCTGCCCGACAAGCCGGTGGTCGCCTTCGTCGGACTGGCGATCGATGAAATTCTGGAGGCTGTCGATCAGGACATCACACGCAGCCGGCGCGACAACCTGATCGGCACGCTGCTGTTCATGGTGCTCGCCGCTCTCGCGGCGGCGCTGGCCATCCGCATGGAGCGCCAGTCCCGGGATCTGCGCCGCCAGGAACAGCTTTATCACAACCTGTTCGAGCAGAACCATTCGGTGAAGCTCATCACCGATCCGAGCTCCGGGGCCATCGTCGCCGCCAATCAGGCTGCCTGCGAGTTCTATGGCTATGAGCGCGACAAGCTCCAGTCCATGAAGATCTCGGACATCAACTGCCTGCCGCCCGACGAGATTGCGGTCTGCATGAATGATGCCCAGGGCAACCGGCGCCCGAGTTTTCTGTTCCCCCATCGTCTTGCCAATGGCGAAATCCGCCGGGTCGAAGTCTATTCCGGCCCGGTGGAGGTCGAGGGGCGGCCGCTGCTCTACTCGATCATCCACGATGTCACTGACCGCTTCCTGCTGGAGGACCGGCTGAGGGCCAGTGAAGCGCGCTATCGCACCATGTTCGACGTCGTGCCCGACGGCATGATGCTGATTGATGCCGATGGCTCCATTGTCGCCTGGAACAGCGCCGCACTGGCGCTTCTGGATGTCGACGAAAGCGGCCTGACCGGCCGTACCCGCGACCTCTACACCCGGGACGAGCGCCGCATCTCGCTGGCCGAGCGCCCGAGCGTGCGGGCAACCCGGGAGGAAATTTCCGGTGAACTCTATTTCCTCTCCGACCGGCAGGCCCGGCGGCGCTGGCTGGCGGTCAACTCCCGCCGCCTGCCCGCTGCCGCCAACGGGCGCGGCAACGGCGCCGTGGTGTCCTTCTCGGATATCACCCGGGTGGTGCAACTGGAGGAATCCCTGCTCATCAGCCAGTCGGTGTTCGAGTCGGCGGCCGAAGGCATCATGGTGACCGACGCCAGCCGGGTGATCCGGCAGGTCAACCCGGCCTTTACCGACATCACCGGCTACAGCGCCGAGGAGGTGCTGGGCAAGATACCGCGCCTCCTCTCCTCCGGCGAGCACGACGCCGGCTTCTATGCCGCGCTCTATGAGAGCCTGGAAAGCAAGCGTCACTGGGAAGGCGAGGTCACCAACCGGCACAAGAGCGGCATGCTCTATATCGAGCGGCTGGTCATCACCGCCCTCACCCGGCCGGACAACACGGTCTGGGGCTATGTGGCGATGCTCTCCGACATCACCGAGCGCAAGCGCCGGGAAGTGGAGATCTGGCACCGGGCGAATTTCGACGCCCTCACCGGCCTGCCCAACCGCACCCTGCTGCTCGACCGTATCGAGCAGGCGCTGGCCCAGTCGGCCCGGCGCGAGCAGCATGTCGGCGTGCTCTTCATCGACCTCGACCGCTTCAAGCCGGTGAACGACACCTATGGCCACGCCGTCGGCGATGAGCTCCTGCGCCAGGTCGCCCGCCGCATTGCCGACTGTGTCCGGACGGAAGACACCGTCGCCCGGCTCGGCGGCGACGAGTTCGTCGTGCTCCTGCCCGGTGTCCCCCTTGCGGACGATGCCATCCGGGTGGCTGAAAAGATCCTCGCCCGGCTGAACGAGCCCTTCGTGCTGGCCACCGCGACGGTGAGCGTCGGGGCCTGCATCGGCGTGGTCACCCGCCTCGGCGGCACGGCAGACGCGGCAACCCTGCTGAAGCTTTCGGATGCCGCCATGTATCAGGCCAAGGCCGCCGGCCGCGGCCGGGTACACGTGGCCCCGCCGGACAATGATGCATTGGCCGACTAGCGGGGAGCCCCCCTTGCCCACCGCGCGACCGCCGAGACCGATGGCCACATCGGACACCACTGATATCGGGCACCCCAGTGCCGACCGCACCCAAGCGCCTGAAGACCAGCAGATTTCCCATATGCCCCCAAGAGCATGGGTAATCTGCACCGGACTGCCGGGCCGCCCGGCTTGACCCCCGCGAGGAAAAAGCGTCTGGGTGAAGGTCTCCAATCATTCGGGTAAGATCCCATGATCGTCGGCCTGTTCCTCATCCTCATCTGCCAGCTGGTGGGCGAGGCCATCGCCCATGGCACGGGCCTGCCGGTGCCCGGCCCCGTCATCGGCATGGGGCTGCTGTTCGTTCTCCTCCTGCTGCCCGAGGGCCGCACGCCGCTGGCGCGCGAAACCCGGGAGGATGGCGTGCCCGGCGCCTGCCGGGCCCTGCTCGCCAATCTGTCGCTGCTGTTCGTGCCCGCCGGCGTCGGCGTGGTGCAGCGCCTCGACCTTCTGGCCGCCCACGGCATCGGCTATGCCGTCACCCTCGTCGGCTCCACCCTCATCACCCTGACGGTGACCGCCCTCGCCTTCCGCTTCACCGCGCGGCTGATGGGCGACCGGGGCGAGGAGGAGCCGACGCCATGACTGACGGCCCCGATTTCGCCCTCTGGGTCTATCTCTCGCGCACGCCGCTGTTCTGGCTGACCGTCACCCTGATGGCCTATGTGCTGGCCGACCGGATTTCACTCGCCACCCGTCGCAATCCGTTCGCCAATCCGGTGCTGCACGCGATCTGGATGATCGGCGGCCTGCTGCTGCTGACCGGCACCCCCTACCGCACCTATTTTGACGGCGCCCAGTTCGTCCACTTCCTGCTGGGGCCTGCCACCGTCGCCCTCGCGCTGCCCCTTTACGAGAACCGCGCCGTGGTGCGCCGCGCCCTGGTGCCGATGGCGGTGGCCCTCGTGGTCGGCGCGCTGACGGCCATCATCTCCGTGGTGGTGATCGCAAAGGCCGTGGGGCTGCCGAGCGTCGTGGTGATCTCGCTGGCGCCGAAATCGGTGACGGCCGGCGTTGCCATGGGCATCTCGGATTCTCTGGGCGGCGACCCCGGCCTGACGGCGGTGAGCTGCATCCTCACCGGCATCATCGGCGCCGTGCTGGCCAGCCCTATCCTGAATGCCCTCGGCCTGAAGGACCGCCGCGCCCGGGGCTTCGGCATGGGCCTCGCCTGCCATGGCATCGGCACCGCCCGTGCCTTCCAGGTGCACCCGCTGAACGGCACCTTCGCCGGCATCGCCATGGGGCTGAACGCCTTCATCACCGCGGCCCTGGTGCCGCTGGTGCTGGCCTGGCTGATGGGCTGAGCCCCGACCGGACGGGAGCGGCCCCCGCGTGGCCAATCCCGTCCGGCTGACGTAGAAGAGGGCCTGACCGCCCGGGGAATCAGGATCCATGCGCCGCATCACCTCGCTCTACTGGAAGAATGTCAGCGCCGACATCGTCGACGGCCAGCGTCGGGTGTTCGAGAAGCTGGGGCTGAGCGTAGAGCAGTATCAGGCTCATGGGCTGCGCCACGGCCTGTTCATGGACCAGATGCTGGAGCGCGCCGGCGATGACGACGTGCTTCTGTTCGTCGACATCGACGCCTTCCCGCTGACCCGGGAGGTGGTGGAACGCGCCTTTGCCTGTGCCGAGGCCGGCGGCGTGTTCGCGGTCGCCCATGCCGCCAATCATCTGCCGGGCGCCGAGATGCCCTTTGCCGGGCCGATGTTTCTCTGCGTCAGCCGACGCACCTGGGACCGTGTCGGCCGGGTCAGCATGCTGGAAGGCGAGAATACCGATGTCGGTCAGGCCTTCACCTTCGCGCTGAAGGCCCATGGCGTGCCGATCGAGCTGCTGTGGCCGAACTTCGTGTGCATCCCGCGCTGGGCGCTGGGGCCGCGCGCGGCCATCGGCATCGGCACCTTCTATGGCGGCTCCGAGGTGTTCCACCTGTTCGAGTCCCGCGCCGATCAGGGCCTCAATTATGCCCTCATTTATGTTGCCGACCAGGTGAGCCGCGGCGTGCCCATCGACTTTGTCGCCCTGCACGCCCACATGAACGCGCCGGCGATGCAGATCCGCAGCCGGATACTGGCCCGCACCCTGCGCCTGCGCCGCAAGATCCATCGCATCTTCTTCGGCAAGCCAAAGAAGCAGGCCCTGCCCGGCAGCTGATCCGCCGCCGGGTAATCGCCCCCCCTGGGATCAGACACCCGCCTCAGAAGCGCGGCAGCTCCGGGAAGGGCAGCTGCCCGCCATGGACATGCATCGCCCCCATCTCGGCGCAGCGATGCAGGGTGGGGAACACCTTGCCGGGATTGAACAGCCCCTTCTCGTCAAAGGCGCACTTCAGCCGCTCCTGAATGGCCAGATCCACGGGAGCGAACATCTCCGGCATCAGGTCGCGCTTCTCGATGCCGACGCCATGCTCGCCGGTGAGCACGCCGCCCACCTTCACGCACAGCCGCAGGATCTCCGCCCCCAGCGCCTCGGCCTTCGCCGTCTCGCCTGGGACGTTCGCGTCGTAGAGAATGAGCGGGTGCAGGTTGCCGTCGCCGGCGTGGAAGACGTTGCACACCCGGAGCCCGAAGCGCGCCGACAGCTCCTCCATGCCCACCAGCACCTCCGGCAACGCCTTGCGCGGGATGGTGCCGTCCATGCACAGATAGTCCGGCGAGATGCGGCCAACCGCCGGGAAGGCCGACTTGCGCCCGGCCCAGAAGGCCAGCCGCTCCTCCTCTGACCGCGACAGGCGGATGTCGGTGGCGCCGTGGGCCTTCACGATGGCGCTGACCCGATCCAGCAGCGCATCCACCTCCACATCGGGGCCATCGAGCTCCACGATCATCAGCGCCTCGGCGTCACGCGGATAGCCGACGCGCACATAGTCCTCGGCGGCGTTGATGGCGGGCTTGTCCATCATTTCCATGCCGGCCGGAATGATGCCGGCGGCGATGATGGCGGCAACCGCGGCGCCCGCCGTCTCCGTCGAGGAGAAGGCCACCAGCACCGCCCGCTGGGTCTCCGGCTTCTTCAGAAGCCGCACCGTCACCTCGGTGACGACGCCGAGCAATCCCTCGGAGCCGATGACGACGGCCAGCAGATCCAGCCCGGCGGCATCCAGATGCCGGCCACCAAGACGCACCACCGACCCGTCGGGCAGCACCATCTCGACGCCCAGCACATTGTGGGTGGTCAGGCCATATTTCAGGCAGTGCACACCGCCCGAGTTCTCCGCCACATTGCCGCCAATCGAACAGGCAATCTGGGAGGATGGATCCGGCGCATAATAATAGCCGGCGTGCTCCACGGCCCGGCTGATGCCCAGATTGGTGACGCCCGGCTGCACCACGGCGACGCGATCGTCCAGATCCACATCGAGAATGCGATTGAACCGCATCATCGACAGGAGTACGCCATCGGCCAGCGGCAGTGCGCCGCCGGACAGCGACGTGCCGGCGCCGCGCGGCACGATGCGGATGCCTTCGGCGTGGCAATAGGCCAGCACGCGGCTCACCTGGTCAACGGTTGCCGGCAGCACCACGACCATGGGAAGCTGGGTATAGGCGGTGAGGGCGTCGGCCTCGTAGACCTTCATCCGCACCGGCTCGGCGATGACGCCATCCGGCACGATGGCCCGGAGCGCGGCGACAATGGCCTCCCGGCGGGCCAGCACGGCCTCATCCGGCCGGGGCATCTGCAATCCGGACATCCGCTCCCTCCCCCTGCGACATTTTCATACCTGAACGCAATCTGAATGGGTTGTTTGCATCCGTTCAGGTCCGGCGCCGTAACTTATGACTGAATCGCGGGAACCAGACGCCCGGCTCCCGCATTCACTGTGCCGGAAGTCCGAAGCGATGGGTAGCTGGAACAGGGCATGAGCAGTCTCACCGACCTCGAAATCTTCGCCCGCGTGGTGACGGCCGGCAGCATGTCGGCGGCCGGGCGGGAGATGGGCCTGTCGCCGGCCGTCGTCTCCAAGCGCCTGAGAAAACTGGAAGACCGTCTCGGAACCCGGCTCCTCCAGCGCACCACCCGCCAGATCGCCCTGACCGAGGCCGGCCAGGGCTTTTATGATCGCGTGGTGGCGATCCTCGCCTCCATCGACGAGGCGGAGGCCTTCGTCACCCGCCGCTCGGCGGTCGCACGCGGCACGCTGCGGGTGTCGGCGCCGACCTCCTTCGGCCGCCTCCACGTTGCGCCCTTCCTCGGCCAGTTCATCGAGAAGCACAGCGACCTGCAGGTGCAGCTCATCCTGTCCGACGAATTCGTGGATATCGTCGGCGAGGGCTTCGATCTCGCCATCCGCATTGCCGAACTGACAGATTCCAGCCTCGTCGCCCGCCGGCTGGCGCCGGCCCACCGGGTGCTGTGCGCCGCCCCGCGCTATCTGGAAACCCACGGCACGCCCCAGAATATCGAGGATCTGGAAAATCACGTCTGCCTCGCCGCCCAGCATCAGGATCCGTGGCGGCTGGATGGCCCGGATGGCCCGATCTCGGTGCGCGCCTCCGGCCCGGTGAAGACCAACTCCAGCGAAGTGGTGACCGGCGCCGTGCTGGCCGGCCTCGGCGTGGCGCTGCGTTCCACCTGGGATGTGGGGCCGGATCTGGCCGCCGGCCGTCTGCAGGTGGTGCTGCCCGACTATCGCGGCTCGCGCCATGTCGCCGTCTACGCCGTCTACCCCAGCCGCCGCTTCCTGCCAGCCAAGGTGCGCGTGTTCATCGACTATTTCGCCAGCCTCTACGGCAACGCCCCCTATTGGGACGACGGCCTGGAAGACGTCCTCCAGCTCAAGCGCCCGACCGCACTGGCCGGGTGAGGGGGGGACGGGAGCGGCGACGCCCTCTGTCCGGAACCGGATGACGCGGCCCGCGCATGATGCGGACTCGGCTGCCGGGGGTGCCCTCGGAAAGTTGCAGGATCCGGCCATCACCGCATTCCCCGCTCGCGCTGATTGTGAAACCATGACCGCTCCGTGAGACCCCGAGTCGGAGCGAGCTGCATGAAGCTCCTGGCCCCCGTCCTCCTGATAGCTGCCCTTGCTGCCGGCCCCGCACTGGCTGGCGCGGTGCCGCTCTCCCCCTCTGCCCCCGGCTGCGCCGCGTCCACGTGCGGGATGCTGCTTCCGGTGGCCAGCACAGCGGCTGACCGTCAGGCACTGGAAGCCGCCCGCACCGCCTTCCGCGCCCTGCCGCGGCAGGAGCGTCTGGACCTTCAGGTGCGGCTGGCCGTGCTCGGCTACTGGACAGCCGTTGCCAATGACAGCTTTGGCCCGAAGCTGATGGCGGCTATCCAGAGCTTCCAGCGGGATCTCGGTACCGCGCCCACGGGCATGCTGGATGCCCGGGAGCTGGCTGCCCTACGGGAAGCAGCCTCCCCGCTGCTGCGGCTGTGGGACCTCAAGGCAATCCGGCATCCCTATGTCGACGCAACCCTCTGGGTACCAGCTGGCCTTGACCTCATGCAGGAGACTGACAGAGCAGGCTTCGCATTCAAAAGCGTGGATGGCTCTCTGAAGGTGATGTTCGACGCCTATGACGGACTCGAACTAATTGCCATTCTTGAAGGTTTGCTTGACGAATTTCCGCCCTCCACAATCCTGTACAGAGCCATAGAGGAAGATTTCTTTGTTCTCTCTATCCGAACAGGCGCGACTTCGCGCTATATCCGGTTCCAGCGCATTCCGGGTGGGGTGATCGGCTTCGGCCTCGTCTGGTCCAAAGATGCACTCTATCGCGGCGAGCGGCTTTCGGTGGTGATGTCGGACCTGTTCCGAGCCTCCGTTGTACTCCACCAGCCGCGGCGGCCACCGGATCCCGTCGCGACGACACAGGCCCACCTCGCCCCTTCCCCTTCCTCCCCAGCGGCCGCTCCGGGCAACGCCCCCGAGGCACAGCGGAAGGAGGAGGCGCAGAACAAAAGCAGCAGCGGCACGGGCTTCTATGTCGGCCCCGGCCTCGTGCTCACCAACGCCCATGTGGTGGAAGGTTGCTCGGCCGTGGCGATCTCGCTGGCCGGCACGCAGCGCCCCGCGAGCGTGCTGGCCCGGGACGCGGAAGTTGACCTCGCCCTGATACAGACACCACAGTCCGGGCCCGCGCCCGCGCAGCTTCGCATCGGCGCTCGCCTCGGCGAGGACGTCGCCGCCTTCGGTTTTCCTCTCAGTGGTGTTCTGGCCAGTTCCGGCAACTTCACCCGCGGCACCATCACCGCCACAGCCGGCTTGCGCGATGACACCCGGCAGCTGCAGATTTCCGCCCCCGTGCAGCCCGGCAACAGCGGCGGGCCCCTGCTGGATGCCAGCGGCAATGTGGTCGGCGTCATCGTCGCCAAGCTCGACGCCCTGAAGGTGGCCGCCATCATCGACGACATCCCCCAGAACATCAATTTCGCCATCAAGGCGTCGATGGCCGCGCGGTTTCTGGAGGAGCAGGGCGTCGCCTACACGGCCAGCGGCCCGGCCGCGGCGCTTCAGCCGGCGGATCTGGCAGCCCTCGCCCAGACCTTCACCGTCGCCATCCGCTGCCCG
This sequence comes from Segnochrobactraceae bacterium EtOH-i3, assembly GCA_050689115.1. GTDB lineage: Bacteria > Pseudomonadota > Alphaproteobacteria > Rhizobiales > Segnochrobactraceae > JBBSSF01. The sequence continues at coordinate 126,192 of JBOGCN010000002.1, forward strand.
CCCTGAGCCCCGAAAACGCGGACGGGCCGGCGGGAAAGTCCCGGCCGGCCCGTACCAGTGCGCGGTTCGCCCCTGATCGCGCTCCGCCAGCCCCGCCCGTCCGGGCGCGGCCGGTGAGGGCTCACAGGCGATAGAGGATCTGGTCGTTCCAGTAGCGGTCGAGGCGCTGGAGCGAGCCGTTCAGGCGGTAGAACTCGTCCTCGCCGAGACCGCCGATCTCGGTGATGGTGCGCACCTGACGGTCGAACAGGCGGGCGACCACCTCGGCCACCTCGCGCCCCTTCGGCGACAGGCTGATGCGCACGGCGCGCTTGTCATCGGCGGAGCGCTGATGGTTCACATGGCCGGAATCCACCAGTTTCTTCAGATTGTAAGAAACGTTGGAGCCCTGATAGTAGCCGCGCGACTTCAGCTCGCCCGCCGTCAGCTCATCGTCGCCGATGTTGAACAGCAGGACCGCCTGCACGGCATTGACGTCCGCACGCCCCTGCCGGTCAAACTCGTCCTTCACGACGTCCAGGAAGCGGCGGTGCACCCGCTCCACCAGACGCACGGCATCCAGATATAGTGTCTTGACGGTCTGCTCGTCCCGGACGGGAGCGCTCGCCGAAACAGACTTGGTAACGGCATTCATGTCTCGGACCTCGTTCTCGACGGCCGATGCCTCCGGTCTTGAAAGCCGGATGGCCATGAACAAAGCCTGCACGACGGGCGCTAAAATGCGACTCAAATCTTAACGGAGAGCGTCCGATTCCCCCGATCCCGCGCAATCACGATAAACGAGACGTTAACGGGGGCATCTATTCTTTAATCACCTGTCCCGCCCGGAGCGCCGCTCAGGACGGCCGCGCCCGCGAGATCAGCCATGGGTCTCCCGGTCGGAGCGCCAGAACAGCAGGCCGAAGCCGAGCACCGACAGGAAGATGAGCACCAGCTTCACCACCGGCAGGCCATAGAGATCGGAAAACACCGTGTGGGTGACGACCTGACAGAGGATGGCGAACAGCCACATCACCGGCCCCCAGGAGACGCCAAGCCACAAGCCGATGGCCGCCACCAGATCCAGCACCGCAAACAGCACGATCGGGGTGCGCATCTCGATGGGCATGTCCCAGAAATAGAGATTGCTCCATTTCAGGAAGCCGACCAGGCGCGCCCATTGCAGGATGCCGGCAAACAGCCAGATCAAAGCGTTAATGCGCAGATAGCACACGAACAGGAACCGCCACGGCCCCATGCCCGCAGGTGCTGGCAGCCGGGCCACCAGCCGGTCGATGGGCCCAAAGGGCTCGTCCGCCCGCTTGTCCTCGGCTGCGCTCATCCTGTCTCCACCGCTTTCCGGACGATCCGGCTGCAGGCCCCGTTCTAACAGGCCACCAGAGGCCCGGCCAGAGCGCGCACCGCGAAATGCCCTCTTGCTGACATGTACCTTATATGGTACATGGACGCATATTTCAGAGTTTCCTTTTTCACCATCCCAACTTTCAGGACGACAGGATTTTTCAGCCTGCTCCAGTTTGTCTTTTTCCGCACGGCGGGCGGCAATGAGCTCGTGCGCGACTGGCTATCCACCCTTTCCGTGCCGGATCGGAAGGCCGTCGGCATTGACCTGCGCACCGTTCAGGCCGGCTGGCCCGTCGGGATGCCCGTCTGCCGCCCGCTCGGAGACGGCCTTTATGAAGTCCGGACGGCCATCTCCGACCGCCGCACGGTCCGCGTCCTCCTCCTTCTGTCCGGCAACACCCTCGTCGCGTTGCATGGCTTCGTGAAGAAAACACAGAAGACACCGGATAAGGAACTCGCCGTCGCCCGTCAGCTGCAGTCAGACTATCTGCGCTCGCTCCAATCCTGAACACAGACAGAATGTACAAGGTTCCAAAATACAGTAGACGTCGGGATTTTTAAAATAACACGCCTCGTGTCCCTTAAGCGCACAGGTCATACCATGTCCGACTCTCATCCCAATCACGGCTCCTCGCTCGAAGATTTTCTGCAGGACGAAGGCATCCTTGACGAGGCGACAGCGATCGCCAACAAGCGCGTCATTGCCTGGCAGCTGCAGCAGGAAATGGAAAAGCACCAGATTTCCAAGACCCAGATGGCCAGGCGCATGCAGACCAGCCGCGCCCAGCTGGACCGGGTGCTGAACCCGGATGACGGCAACGTCACCCTGGAAACCCTGCAGCGGGCAGCCCATGCCGTCGGCCGCACCCTGCTGGTCGAGCTGCGCTGAGCTTTTCTCTCTCCGTTTTTCCCGGTTTGGTGCGGGCACGGGACGTGCTAATCCTCGGGGCCGTTCCCGGGGCCCGGGCGGTTTGCCCGGCCGGGACGATCCCTTCCCCCCGCGAGGGGCCTTCGGCGTCTGGTGCCGGGGGCCGTCGCCTCTCCCGCGCGCCCCTCCCCCGCCGGTCTGCCGGGGATCCCCGGGGCGCCGCCCGTCTTCGCCTGCCGTCCGTGGCCGCAGCCGGCCCGCCGGGCGGACCGATCGGAGTTTCCCGTTCCCATGACCCATGAGTCCCGGCCCGGCAGCATCCGCCCGATCCCCGATGTCGACGCCATCGTCGCCGGCCGGCGGATGCGGCGCAACCGGCGCACCGACTGGTCGCGCCGGCTGGTGCGCGAGGTCACCGTCACCGTCGATGACCTGATCTGGCCGATCTTCCTGACCGAGGGCAGCAATGTCCGCATGCCCGTGCCGTCCATGCCGGGGGTCGACCGGGTGTCCACCGATCTGATCGCCGGGGAAGCAGAGAAGGCGGCGAAGCTCGGCATCCCCGCCCTCGCCTTCTTCCCGCACACCGACCCGGCGCTGCGCGACGAGACGGCCTCCGAGGCCGTCAACCCGAACAATCTCGTCTGCCGGGCCTGCCGGGAAGTGAAGAAGGCCGTGCCCGACATCGGCCTCATCTGCGATGTCGCCCTCGACCCCTACACCTCCCATGGCCATGACGGCCTGATGATCGGCAACGAGGTGGTGAACGACATGAGCGTCGCCCGCCTTGTCGAGCAGTCGCTTGTGCAGGCGGAAGCCGGGGCCGACGTGATCGCCCCCTCGGACATGATGGACGGCCGCGTCGGTGCCATCCGCGCGGCGCTGGATGCCGCCGGCTTCGGCCATGTGCAGATCATGTCCTATTCGGCCAAATATGCCTCGGCCTTCTATGGTCCCTTCCGGGATGCCATCGGCTCGGCCAAGGCGCTGAAGGGCGACAAGCGCACCTATCAGATGGACCCGGCCAATGGCGACGAGGCGATCCGCGAGACCGAACTCGACATCGCCGAGGGTGCCGACATGGTGATGGTGAAGCCGGGCCTGCCCTATCTGGATATCCTGTGGCGGGTGAAGCAGACCTTCGCCATGCCCACCTTCGTCTATCAGGTCTCCGGCGAGTACGCGATGATCGAGGGCGCGGCGCGCGCCGGCTGGATCGACGGCGACCGCGCCATGGTGGAGAGCCTGACCGCCTTCAAGCGCGCCGGCGCCGACGGCATCCTCACCTATTTCGCCCCGCGCATGGCCGAGCGCCTTCGCGCCGGGCTCTGACCACGTCTCCGGGCGGGCCCTTCCCCAAGGGAAACGCCCCGCCCGGAAGCCCCCGCCGGCCGCGCGTGCTGGCGGGTATCCGGCCACTTCCGCGGGAGCGCCCCACGGGAGCATGATGTGCTCCGGGCTCGCCCCATCAGGGCAGACCCGGGCAAATTCATTTCACCCGCAGGGCGATTCCCCTGCCGTGTGGCCGCTGTGGGGAAAATCATTCCGCCTTTGCCTGCCCGCGCCGAAAGCCGATCCACCTGCCCCGGGGCACCCGGGCGTGCCATGCTTTGAGTGCGGACCGGCGGACCGCTAGCCTTCCCGACAGATGATGCGGCGGCCGACTCGAAGGTCTCCGCAAAGAGGTCGGGACGCTTTCCACGATGGTCAATTCCGTTTTCGGTGCGATCGGCACCTCGATCTTCGAAACCATGTCGCGGCTGGCGACGGAAACGAAGGCCATCAATCTCGGCCAGGGCTTTCCCGAGGCGCTGGAGCCGGCCGCGGTGATCGAGGCAGCCGCCGAGGCGCTGCGCTCCGGCCCCCAGCAATATCCGCCGATGATGGGCGTGCCGGCCCTCCGACAGGCGGTCGCCGACAATGCCCGCCGCTTCCTCGGGATCGAGGTCGACTGGGAGCGCGAGGTGATGGTGACATCGGGCGCCACCGAGGCGCTCGCCGACACCTTCCTCGCCCTCATCAACACCGGCGACGAAGTCATCGTGCTGGAGCCGGCCTATGATTCCTATCCGCCGGTGATCCGCCGGGCCGGCGCCGTGCCGGTGCCGGTGCGGCTCTCGCCGCCGGACTGGGCCCTGCCGCTCGACCGGCTGGAAGCCGCCATCACCCCGCGCACGCGCGCCATCGTGCTCAACAACCCGATGAACCCGATCGGCAAGGTGTTCTCGGCCGCGGAGCTGCGCGGTCTGGCCGATCTGCTGCTGAAGCATGATCTCATCGCCATCTGCGATGAAGTCTATGAGCACCTGATCTTCGATGGTGGCCGCCACACCACCCTGTTCTCGTTCCCGGAGGTGCGCGACCGGGTGGTGCGCATCGGCTCGGCCGGCAAGACCTTTTCCGTCACCGGCTGGAAGGTCGGCTACATCACCGCCGATCCGAAGCTTCTGGTGCCGATCGCGCGCGCCCACCAGTTCGTCACCTTCACCACGCCGCCGGCCCTCCAGACCGCCGTCGCCTTCGGCCTCAATCTGCCGGAAAGCTATTTCCGCGGCCTTGCCGCCACCCTTGAGGCCCGGCGTGACCTGCTGGTGGCGGGCCTCCGCCGCGCCGGCATCGACGCCGTGCCGGCCCCCGCCACCTATTTCACCGTCGCCGACATTTCCGGTCTCGACCCGGAGGGCGACGATCTCGCCTTCGCCCGGCGGCTGGTGCTGGAAGCCGGCGTGGTCACCATTCCCGTCTCCGCCTTCTATGGCGCCCGGGACGTGAAGAGCCATGTCCGCTTCTGCTTCGCCAAGACCGAGGCGACCCTGACGGCCGCCGTCGATCGCCTCGTCGCCTGGCAGCACGCCCGCACTGACCAGACGGTGGCCTGATGAGCGCTCCCCTCACCGCCCCCCGCGCCGATGCCGATGTGGCCGGCGCGCTTGCCGCCCTCATCGGACGCTTCGGCACCCGGGCCAGCGTGGCTGACAGCGTGCGTGACCATCACGCCCGCGACGAGAGCCACCATGCCGGCCACCGGCCCGACATTGTCGTGTTCCCCGAGACCACCGAGGAAGTGGCCGAGGTCGCCCGCATCGCCACCCGCTTCCGGGTGCCGCTGGTGCCCTTCGGCGCCGGTTCAGGGCTGGAAGGCGGCGCCATTCCTGTGGCCGGCGGCATCGCCGTCGATACCGGCCGTCTGGATGCCATTCTGGACGTCAGCCCGGATGACATGACCGCCCGGGTCGAGGCCGGGGTGCGCCGGCAGACCCTCAACCGGTTCCTGCGCGACACCGGCCTGTTCTTCCCCGTTGATCCCGGGGCGGATGCGTCGCTCGGCGGTATGGTGTCCACCGGGGCCTCGGGCACCAACGCCGTGCGCTTCGGCGTGATGCGGGAAAATGTGCTGGGCCTGACCGTGGTTCTGGCCGATGGCCGGATCATCCGCACCGGCGGCCCGGCGCGCAAGTCGTCGGCCGGCTATGACCTCACCCGGCTGTTCGTCGGCTCCGAGGGCACGCTTGGCATCGTCACCGAGGTGACGCTGCGCCTGCATCCGGTGCCCGAGGCCGTGTCGGCGGTGGCGAGCTTCCCGACGCTGGCGGCGGCGGTGGCCACCGTCACCGACATCCGCCGCGCCGGCGTGCCCATCGGCCGGGTGGAGCTGGTGGATCAGCCGCTGATCCCGGTGCTCAACCGCAACACCAATCTGGGGCTGGAGGTCCGGCCGGCGCTGTTCTTCGAGTTTCAGGGCGCCGCCCATGAGGTCTCCGCCCTCTCCGACACCGTGACCGGCCTCGTCGCCGATCATGGCGGGGCGGACCTGCGCTGGATGGCCACCGCCGAGGAGGCCGCCAATCTGTGGGAGGCCCGCCGGGTCGGCCTCGCCTGGGCCCAGAACGAGCGGCCGGGATCGCGCGCCTGGCCGTCGGATGTGTGCGTGCCGATCTCCAAGCTCGCCGAGGTGGTGCTGGAAACCCGCGAGGACGTGGCGTCGTCGCCGGTGCCGGCCTTCATTGTCGGTCATGTCGGCGACGGCAATTTCCACTGCGTCTTCATGGTGATCCCCGAGGACGCGGCCGAGACGGCGGAAGTCGGCCGGCTGAATGACCGCATCGTCGCCCGGGCGCTCAGGGCCGGCGGCACCGCCACCGGCGAGCATGGCATCGGCCTTGGCAAGCGCCACTGGCTGCCGCGCGAGCATGGCGCCGAGGCCGTCGCCGTGATGGCCAGCCTCAAGGCCGCCCTTGATCCCCTCGGCCTTCTCAACCCCGGCAAGGTCCTCCCCGACCCGGCCTCCTGTCCCGCACCGGATGCGACCCGGCCCCTCCCGGCCAGCCCCGCCTTCGCGTGACCCTCCCGTAAACGGATCCGTCTGATGTCCTTCTCGTCCCGTCGTTCGCGACTGCTGTCGCTGTCCGTCCTCGCGCTTGCCGTCGGTCTGGTGAACCCGGCGCTGGCCGAAAAGATCCGGCTGGGCGCCACCGCCGGCCCGCACGCCCAGATCGCCGAGGCGCTGGTGCCGGTTGCCAAGGCCAAGGGGCTGGATGTGGAAGTGGTGGAGTTCTCCGACCACGCCATCATCAACACCGCCACCAATGATGGCGAGCTGGAAGCCAATGCCTTCCAGCACACGCCCTACCTTGAACAGCAGATCAAGGACCGCAACCTTGATCTCGTCTCGGTGGCGCGCACGGTGCTCCTGCCGATGGCGGCCTATTCCCGCAAGATCAAGTCGCTGGACGAGCTGCCGGAAGGCGCCCAGATCGCCATTCCGAATGATCCGACCAATGCCGGCCGCGCCCTGCGCCTCCTGGAATCCGGCGGCATCATCAAGCTGGCCCCGGGCCTCGGCTTCAAGTCCACGGTGCTCGACATCACCGAGAACCCGAAGAACGTGAAGATCCTTGAACTTGAGGCGACCCAGGTTCCGCGCTCGCTGGAAGATGTGGATCTCGCGGTCATCAACACCAACTTCGCCATTCAGGCCGGCCTGAACCCGACCAAGGACTCGCTGGTGCGCGAAAATGACCTGTCGGAATATTTCTGCCTGATCGCGGTGCGTGCCGAAGACAAGGACAAGCCGTGGGTGAAGACGCTGGTGGAAAGCTACCAGTCGCCGGAGGTGAAGGCCTTCGTGCTCGACACCTTCAAGGGCAACATCGAGCCGGGCTGGTGATCCGAGAATGACCGCTTCCCTTTCCGGGCAGCCGGCGGCCGGGGCGAATGCTCCGGCCGATGCCGTTTCGCCGGTGATCCGCGTCGAGCACCTCACCAAGACCTACACGCCCGAAGCCGGCCCCGTGCTCTCCGACATCTCCTTCGAGATTGCCAAGGGCGACGTGTTCGGCATCATCGGCCGGTCGGGGGCCGGCAAGAGCACGCTGGTGCGCTGCCTGAACCTGCTGGAAAAGCCGACGTCCGGCCGGGTGGTCGTATCCGGCCGCGAGATTTCCGCCCTCTCCGGCGCGGCACTGCGCACGGCGCGCCGCGACATCGGCATGATCTTCCAGCACTTCAACCTGCTGTCCTCGCGCACCGTCGCCGATAATGTCGCCCTGCCGCTGGAAGTGGCCGGGCTGTCCCGGGGCGAGATCCGCACGCGGATTGCGCCGCTGCTGGAGCTGGTGGGGCTGGCCGACAAGGCGAAGGCCTATCCCTCGGAGCTGTCGGGCGGGCAGAAGCAGCGCGTCGGCATCGCCCGGGCGCTCGCCTCCAACCCGTCGGTGCTGCTGTGCGACGAGGCCACCTCGGCGCTCGACCCTGAAACCACCGAGCAGATCCTCGCGCTTCTCGGCGACATCAACCGCCGCCTTGGCCTCACCATCGTGCTCATCACCCACGAGATGGATGTGGTGCGCGATCTCGCCACCCGGGTGGCGGTGCTGGACCGCGGCCGGGTGGTGGAGGAAGGGCCGACCTTCGACGTGCTAGCCTTCCCGAAATCCGCTGTGGCCCGCTCCTTCCTCGCCGGCATCGTTGCCCACGAGCTGCCGGCGCCGGTGCAGGCGCGCATCCGGCCGGAGCCGGTGCCGGGCTCCAGCCCGGTCATCCGCATCGTCTTCACGGGAGCGGCCGCCCATGAGGCGGTGATTGCCGGTCTGGTGACGAAATTCGGCGTGTCCCCCAACATCCTGCACGGCCGCATCGACTATGTCGGCGAGCGGCCGCTGGGGGTCATCACCATCGTTGCCGAGGGCGCCGGCAACCGGCTGCCCGAGGTGCTGGCGGACATTGCCGCCCGCGGCCTCACTGCGGAGGTGCTCGGCCATGCCGTTTGATCTTCTCCCGCCCGCCGTCGTCAACCTGCTGATCGTCTCGGTCCAGCAGACGGCCTGGATGGTCGGCGTGTCCGCCGTGCTGGCCACCCTCCTCGGCCTGCCGCTGGCGGTGCTCCTCGTGGTGACCTCGCCCGGTCACATCTTTCCGCGGCCGGTCCTGAACCGGGTGCTGGGCGTCATCGTCAACATCGTGCGCTCCACCCCGTTCATCATCCTGATGGTCGCCATCATCCCGTTCACCCGGCTGGTGGCGGGCACCTCCATCGGCACCAACGCGGCCATCGTGCCGCTGACCGTCGCCATCACGCCGCTGTTCGCCCGGCTCGCCGAGACCGCCATGCGCGAGGTCGACCGCGGGCTGATCGAGGCGGCGGAAGCCATCGGCGCGACGCCCGGCCAGATCATCACCAAGGTGCTGATCCCGGAGAGCCTGCCGGGCATCGTCGCCGGCTTCACGGTGACGCTGGTCTCCCTCATCGGCTATTCGGCGATGGCGGGCACGGTGGGCGGCGGCGGCCTCGGCGATCTCGGCATCCGCTTCGGCTACCAGCGCTTCATGCCCGACGTGATGCTGGCCGTGGTCATCATTCTGGTGGTCATCGTCCAGACCATCCAGGGCCTCGGCGACTGGGCGGCCCGCGCCGTCAACCACCGCATCGCCCGCACCCGGCGCGGCGGTTGATCCCTCCCGGCGCGGCATCCGGACAAACACGGATGTCGCGCCGATCCCCGTCCGGAGAAGAAAATTCTTCGCGCCGGACGGGAATATGCGAAATTTCCTTTCCGGACCGTCCGGTCAGATCGCGCCGATCGCACTCGCCGTTGCCGCCCGGCTGTGGTCGACTGATACCAGGGATCCCGGACAGGGACTCCTTGATATTCCGATGCGGATTTCCCGCGCCGTCCGGGCATCAGGGAAATCCGTTGCCCTTCAGAGGCCAAGGTGCGGTCAGCAGCTCGTGCCTCTGGCATGATACCGGCGCCCGCGCCGGTCCCCATCTTTCACTCCCCACGCGAAGACACCCTGCCATGACGATCCATTCCGGCACCCGTTCCCTTCCCGTGGTCGACCTGTCGCGCTTCACCGCGCCGGCGGCCGAGCGCGAGGCTTTCCTGACCGAGCTGCGCCATGTGCTGCACGACCATGGCTTCTTCTATCTCGTCGGCCACGGCGTCGACCCCAAGCTGATTGCCGACACGGTGGCGGCGGCGAAGACATTCTTCGCTCTCCCCGTCGAGGAAAAGCTGAAGATCGAGATGGTGAACTCGCCGCGCTTCCGCGGCTATACCCGCATCGGGCGCGAATATACCCGTGGCCAGCAGGACTGGCGCGAGCAGATCGACATTGGCAACGAGACCGAGGCACTGGAGCTGACGCCGGACTCGCCGGCCTGGCAGCGGGTGATCGGCCCCAACCAGTGGCCGGAGAAGGTGCCGGAGCTGAAGCCGCTGCTGCTTGCCTATCAGGACGAAGTCACCCGGGTCGGCATTTCGGTGCTGCGCATGATTTCGGCGGCGCTCGGCGCCGGCGCCGATGCCTTCGCCGATGTCTATACGCCCCGGCCGAACCAGTTCCTCAAGATCATCCGCTACCCCGGCCGCGATGTGGCCGAGACCTCCCAGGGCGTGGGCGCCCACAAGGATTCCGGCCTCGTCACGGTGCTGCTGCAGGATGTGGTGGAAGGTCTACGCGTGCAGGATCAGGACGGCAGCTGGATCCCCGCCCCGCCGGTGCCGGGCACCTTCGTCATCAACACCGGCGAGCTGCTGGAGCTGGCCACCAACGGCTTCATCCGCGCCGACGTGCATGATGTGCTGGCCCCGCCGCCGGGCGTGGAGCGCTTCTCGGTCGCCTTCTTCCTCGGCGCCCGGCTCGACTCCCAGATCCCGGTGCTGGACCTCGCCCCGGAAGTGAAGGCGGAAACCCGCGGCGTCAGCGTCGATCCGCTGAACCCGATGTTCAACGATGTCGGCCGCAACTTCCTGAAGAGCCGGCTGCGCTCCCATCCCGACGTCGCCCGGCGCCACCATGCCGACCTGTTGACGCCGGAAGAACTGGCCAAGCCGCTGGTCGGCTCGGCCTACTGACCAAGAGACCACAAGACCGGCCTCTCCCCGTCCGGCGGACCGGCGGAGAAGCCGGTCTCCCGAATGAAACAGGACCGCGTCCGGTATCCCCGGGCGCGGTCCTGTTTCTTTTTGGCAGTTTTCCGGGCCCTGCGGCAGCCGCAAGTGCCCCGAGATCATACCAAAGGTCCTTGAAAAGGATCCTTTGGTATCAGATGGCCCTTGGGGCAGATGAGAGATCCGCTGTCCTTCAGGCGCCTGGTGCGGTCAGCACGTCATGCGCCTGGTCTCACACGGCAGCCTGGCGCGCCTTCTTCAGGAGGCCGAGCAGGCCGCGCTGGATGTCCTCGTTGCCGGCAACGATGGAGCCGGTCTCCAGCATGCGGTCGCGGCCATCGCCATCGGAGACGAAGCCGCCGGCTTCCTTGACGATCAGGATGCCCGCCGCCATGTCCCACGGCTTCAGATTGTGCTCCCAGAAGCCATCATAGCGGCCGGACGCCGTCCAGCACAGGTCGAGGGAGGCGGCGCCGCAGCGGCGGATGCCGGCCACCTCGTTCATGATGTGGCGCAGCTCGAACAGGGCGCGGCCATGATCGCCATGGCCAAGGAAGGGCAGGCCGGTGCCGATCAGGCAGTCGTCGATGGCGGTGCGGGCGGAGACGCGCAGGCGGCGATCATTGAGGAACGCGCCGCCGCCGCGCTCGGCGACATAAAGCTCGTTCATGATCGGGTTGAACACCACGCCGGCCACCAGCGTGCCCTGCCGTTCCAGCGCGATGGAGACGGCAAAGATCGGCACGCCGTGCAGGAAGTTGGTGGTGCCATCCAGCGGGTCGACGATCCAGCGGTGCTGGGAATCGTCACCGGCGATCTCGCCGCCTTCCTCGCCGAGGAAGGAATAGCCCGGGCGGGCCTTCATCAGCTCGGTGCGGACGATGTTTTCGGCCTTGCGGTCGGCCGCCGACACGAAATCCGCCGGGCCCTTGCGGGACACCTGAAGATTTTCGATTTCGCCGAAATCGCGCACGAGAGAGCGGCCGGCCTTCATGGCCGCGCCGACCATGACATTGAGGATCGCGGAGCGGGACATGACACCTTCCGATCGGATGAGAGGCTGGAGGACCGCGGCAGGCGCCTCCGGTCCGGATCGGCGGACGTCGGGAGGGCCCGGGGCGGATCCCCGAAAATGGCTCGGCCGGGACGTGTGGCCCCGGCCGGGTGAGAAGTCAAGCGCTTCCGCCGCATCCGGGGCCTGCATCCGGCCCGGCGGGCGACGGGCGCGGGATCAGGCAGCGCCCCGGGCAGAGCGGCCGGCGAACTTCGCCTGCTTCTGGAACTTCTTCAGCACCCGGTCGCGCTTCAGCCGCGAGAGATGATCAATGAACAGGATGCCGTTCAGATGGTCGATCTCGTGCTGGATGCAGGTGGCATAGAGGCCCTCGGCCTCCTCTTCCTGCTGAACGCCGTCGCGATCGAGGAAGCGCACGCGGACACGGGCCGGCCGGTCCACATTGTCATAATGCTCCGGCACCGACAGGCAGCCCTCCTCATAGGAGGCGAGCTCCTCCGAGGACCACACGATTTCCGGATTGATGAAACAGCGCGGCGCCTTCGGCTCGCCCTCGCGGGCAAGGTCCATCACCACGATGCGCCGGGCCACGCCGATCTGGATCGCGGCCAGACCGATGCCGGGGGCGTCGTACATGGTCTCCAGCATGTCATCCATCAGCACGCGCAGGTCGTCATCGACCGTCTGCACGGGCTCGCTGACCAGCCGGAGCCGGGGATCGGGAGGGGTGAGGATGTCGCGTATCGCCATGGCCAACAGATAGGGTGTCCGGCCTGCCGCGTCAACGCGTCGCGAGGGGGGCAAGGGGCCGGAAAGGTTACGGATCAGGCGGAGTTTCAGCCGAGCCGGCTGCCGGGGGAAAGCGCCGTGCCGCGCAGGAATTCGGCCGCCGCCATGGGCGAGCGTCCGGCGCGCTGGACTTCCACCAGCCGCACGGCGCCGGCGCCGCAGGCGATGGTCAGCCGGTCATCCAGCACGGTGCCGGCCGGACCGGACAGATCGCGCACGGTCTCGGCGCGCAGCACCTTCAGCCGCTCTTCCTTGCCGTTCGGGCGCACCAGCGGACACCACGCCCCGGGGAAGGGCGAGAGGCCGTGGATGTGGCCGCGCACGGCGTCGGCATCCAGCGTCCAGTCGATGCGGGTCTCGGCCTTGTCGATCTTGGCGGCATAGGTGACGCCGTCGGCGAGCTGAGGCAGGGTCGCGAGCGGCCCCTTCTCAAGCGCGTGCAGGGCATCGACCGCCAGACTGGCCGAAAGGGCGGCCAGCGCATCATGCAGATCGCCGGCGGTGGTGCCGGGCAGGATGGGCACTTCGGCGGAGAGCGCCACCGGGCCGGTGTCGAGGCCCTCCTCCATGCGCATCACCATGACGCCGCTGCGGTCATCACCGGCCATGATCGCCCGGTTGATGGGCGCAGCCCCGCGCCAGCGCGGCAGCAGCGAGGCATGCAGGTTCCACGACCCGAGCGGCGGGGCTTCCAGCACCGGCTTCGGCAGGATGAGGCCATAGGCGATCACCACCGCCGCATCGGCCTCGAGCGTCGCGAATTCCTGAATGGCGAGGGGATCGCGCAGGGTCTTCGGCGTGCGCACGGGAAGCCCCAGACGGCGGGCGGTGGCCTCCACCGGCGAGGGCGTCTCGGCCATGCCGCGGAAGGCGGGCTTTGGCGCCCGGGTATAGACGGCGGCGACCTCGTGGCCGGCACTCACGATGGCTTCCAGCGTCGGCACCGAAAAATCCGGCGTGCCCATGAAGACGATGCGCAGGGACATGGGAACGGGCTCCTTCGGCGGGGCGCGGGACAGGACGGCCGGAGGCCGGGGCCCCGCGGTCTGAAAAGGGGGGTAGCCCCGCCGCTGCCCCGGCGCAAGGGGGCGACGGCGGCAGGCCGCCGGACAAAAGAAAAGGGCCACCCGGCGGGCGGCCCTTTCCGAAGGTCTCGTGATCGCGGCCGGTACATCCCGTGCGGGATGACCGGCCAGCCGGATCAACGCGAATAGAATTCGACGACCAGGTTCGGCTCCATCTGCACCGGATACGGCACATCCGAGAGGCCCGGAACGCGGAGGAACTTGGCAACCATCTTGTGATGATCGGCTTCGATATAGTCCGGAACGTCACGCTCGCCGAGCGAAACCGACTCCAGAACGATACCCAGCTGACGCGACTTCTCGCGGATCTCCACCACGTCGCCCGGCTTCACCTGGTAGGACGGGATGGTGACGCGCTTGCCGTTCACCAGGATGTGCCCATGGGACACGAACTGGCGGGCGGCGAAGAAGGTCGGCACGAACTTGGCGCGATAGATCACCGCGTCGAGACGGCCCTCGAGCAGACCGATCAGCCGCTCCGAGGTATCGCCCTTCAGGCGGATGGCCTCGGCATAGAGCTTGCGGAACTGCCGCTCGGAGATGTTGGCGTAGTAGCCCTTGAGCTTCTGCTTGGCGCGGAGCTGGGTGCCGTAGTCGGACACCTTGCCCTTGCGGCGCTGGCCATGCTGGCCCGGGCCGTATTCGCGCTTGTTGACCGGGCTCTTGGCGCGGCCCCAGATGTTCTGGCCGAGACGGCGGTCAATCTTGTACTTGGCGCTATGGCGCTTCGACATTCGCAGTTTCCTTTGCGGGTGCCCGGAGGCGACCGGCGAAAGAGGGTCACAAGGAAACGCGCCCTCCTCTGCGCTGCCCCCCGAAAGGGACACCGCCGACAGGACTCCGGCCCGAGGCGCAAGCAACGGCCGAGGATCCACGGGAGCGATGACAGACCGCCCGGGCTCTGCACACAGTGCGGCCCGGTCGGTGAAGTCGGGCTGGCGTCTAGCCCGGCCGGGGCGAAGAGTCAATCTGTGCCGGCAAAATTCCCGGCCCCAAGCGCCCTTTCGGCCCCGAAAAACCAGCCGGCGCATCCGCGGACAGGCGGATGCGCCGGAGAAGAGAGGCGTCGCGGCCCGATGAGTCGGCTCCGGCTCAGGCGTCCTTCAGCCACGGCGGCAGATGGTCGAGGGCCAGCAGGTCGGCATAGGTCGGGCGCGGGCGGATGACGTGGAAGCGGTCGCCGGTGACGAGCACTTCCGGCACCAGCGGCCGGGTGTTGTAGGTGGAGGCCTGCACGGCGCCATAGGCGCCCGCCGACATCACCGCCAGCAGGTCGCCGGCGGAGACTTCCGGCAGCATCCGCCCCTTGGCCAGATAGTCGCCGGTCTCGCACACCGGGCCGACCACATCGACGGTGAAGCGCGGATTCTTCAGCCGCGCCTCGTCCACCGGGTGGATCTCGTGATGGGCCTCGTAGAGGGTCGGGCGGATCAGGTCGTTCATGCCGGCGTCGACGATGACGAAGGTCTTCTCCGCCCCGCGCTTCACATAGACGACTTCCGTGACGAGGATGCCGGCGTTGCCGACGATCAGCCGGCCGGGCTCGATCACCACCCGGCAGCCGAAACGGTTGCGGTGGCGGTTGACCATCTCGGCATAGGCGGTCGGGTCCGGCGGGGCGGCATTGGCGTCCACATAGGGAATGCCGAGGCCGCCGCCGAGGTCCACATGGTCGATGGTGTGGCCATCGCCGCGCAGCGCCGTCACCAGGTCACCCAGGCGCTGGAAGGCGGCATCGAAGGGCTGAAGATCGGTGATCTGCGAACCGATGTGCATGTCGATGCCGCTGACCTTCAGCCCCGGCAGGCTGGCGGCATGGGCATAGACGGCCCGCGCCCGGTCATGGGGAATGCCGAACTTGGTCTCCGCCGAGCCGGTGGAAATCTTGGCGTGGGTCTTCGCATCCACGTCCGGGTTCACCCGCACGGAAATGGACGCGACCTTGCCGAGGCTGGAGGCGACCTCGGACAGGCGCTCCATCTCCGGCTCGGATTCCACATTGAAGCAAAGGATGCCGGCCTCAAGCCCGAGCTTCATCTCGCGGGCGGTCTTGGCGACGCCGGAGAACACGATCTTCTCGGCCGGAATGCCGGCGGCCAGCGCCCGGCGCAGCTCGCCTTCCGACACCACGTCGGCACCGGCGCCCTCGCGGGCGAGCGTGGAGAGCACGGCCTGATTGGAGTTGGCCTTCACCGCATAGGCGACGAGGGTATCCAGCCCGCCCAGCGCATCCCGGAACACCCGGAAATGGCGGACGAGGGTGGCGGTGGAATAGCAGTAGAACGGCGTGCCGACGGCGGCCGCAATCTCGGCGACCGGCACATCCTCGGCGTGGAGCGCGCCGGCGCGATAATCGAAATGATGCACGGGAAACGTCCTGACAGAGGAAGGGCCGCGACGGAACAGGCGGCTGCCGGCCCCCTCCCCCACGTCGGACGCGGGCGGAAGGGCCGCTGGAGAGGGGCTGCGGGATCGCGGTCCGGTGGACCGCCCGATGGACAGGGCCCTATTTGAGCAGCCGGTCCAGGATGAACGGCCGGTCCGGCGCCGTCTCGCTGTTGGGCGGCGTGTTCGGCGGCACGATTTTCACCGGGGCCTGGGGGCCCCGGTTCGCGATCTGCTCCTGGGTGAGCTGGGGCGCGCCCTGCCGGCCGCAGCCGGCAAGCGCCGCCCCGAGGAGAACGAGAACCGCGATCCGCCCGGCCGATGTCATTCCGCGCTCCCGCTCCGTCCAGCCTCGCGGCCGAGCTGCTTGCGCCAGCGGCGGATCTGGGCGCGCACATTGCGCGGCGCCGTGCCGCCATAGCTGGTGCGGCTGGCGACAGACGAGGCCACCGTCAGCACCTTGTAGACGTCCTCGGTGATGCGGGCGTCCACCGCCTGCATGTCGGTCAGCGGCACCTTGTCGAGGGCAATGCCGCGCTCGGCGGCAATGGCCACGATGCGGCCGGTGATGTGATGGGCATCGCGGAAGGGCACGCCGCCGGCGCGCACCAGCCAGTCGGCCAGATCCGTGGCGGTGGAATAGCCCCCGGCCGCGGCCTTGCGCATGGCGCTCTCGTTGGCCTTCAGGTCCTTCACCATGCCGGTCATGGCGGCAATCGCCAGAGACAGCGAGCCAAGGGCGTCGAAGGTCGGTTCCTTGTCTTCCTGCATGTCCTTGGAATAGGCGAGCGGCAGCCCCTTCATCACCACGGCAAGGGTGGTGAGCCCGCCAAGGATGCGCCCGGTCTTGGCGCGCACCAGCTCGGCGGCATCCGGGTTGCGCTTCTGCGGCATGATGGAGGAGCCGGTGGTGAAGGCATCCGACAGGGCGATGAAGCCGAACGGGGCCGAGCACCAGATGACGATCTCTTCCGCCAGTCGCGACAGGTGCAGCGCGCAGATGCTGGCCGCCGACAGGGCCTCCAGGGCGAAATCCCGGTCGGAGACGGAATCCAGCGAGTTGGCCGTCGGCCGGTCGAAGCCGAGGGCGGCAGCCGTCGCCTCGCGGTCGATGGGGAAGGAGGTGCCGGCCAGAGCCGCTGCGCCCAGCGGGCACTCGTTCAGCCGCGCCCGGGCATCGCGCAGGCGCGAGCGATCACGGCCGGTCATCTCCACATAGGCCATCAGATGATGGCCGAAGGTGACGGGCTGGGCGGTCTGCAGATGGGTGAAGCCCGGCATCACCGTGCCGGCATATTCCTCGGCCCGGTCGAGCAGGGCGATCTGGAGGTCGCGGAGCTGGCTTTCCAGCTCGTCGACGGTGTCGCGCACCCAGAGGCGGAAATCGGTCGCCACCTGGTCATTGCGCGAGCGGGCGGTGTGCAGCCGGCCGGCCGCCGGGCCGATCAGCTCCGCCAGCCGCGACTCCACATTCATGTGGATGTCTTCCAGCGCACGCGAGAAGGTGAACTGCCCGGCCTCGATCTCGCCCTTCACGGTAACGAGGCCGCCGTCGATGGCAGCCGCGTCCTCGGCGGTCAGGATGCCCTGGGCGGCCAGCATGGCGGCGTGCGCCCGGGAACCGCGGATGTCCTGAGCGTAGAGACGGCGGTCGAAGTCGATGGAGGCGTTGATCTCTTCCATCACGGCGTCGGGACCGGTGGCGAACCGGCCGCCCCACATGCGATTGCTCATGGGCCTCGTCTCTCCAGAAAGATGCGGGGGGCTACGGGCCGGGTGGCCGTCCGTGCGCGTGGTCCCGTTCGGGCCTGCTCTTATACCAGACCCGGGCAAATGCGAATGCCTTATGGCACACTCGGCGCCGGGGAATTGCCGGTCTCGTAGAGTTCCAGCGGCAGATCGTCGGGATCGCGGAAGAAGGTGAAGCGCTGGCCGGTGTAGGGGTCGGTGCGCACCGGCTCCACTGCGACGCCGGCGGCCTCCAGCCGGGCGATCACCGGCTCCAGCGCCGGCACGGCAAAGGCGAGGTGGCGCAGGCCGCGGGCCTCCGGGGTCGACGGCCGCGGCGGCGGGTCGGGAAAGGAGAACAGCTCGATCTGGGCCGCGCCGATCGCCAGATCGCATTTCCACGACTGCCGCTCCGCCCGCCAGACCTCGCGGATGACCGGCAGGCCGAGCAGGCCGGCATAGAACGCCTTCGAGCGCGCATAGTCCGAGGCGATCACCGCCACATGATGCAGGGCCGTCAGCATCGGCAGTCTCCCTTGTCCAGGTTCCCGGGGCGCCAGTGTCTTGGGCAGCCGGCGCCCGAAATTTGCACTCGCCAGATCCGTTGATCCGGAGGATAGTGTATACGGAGCCGCTCGTGACCCGATCGCGTCTCCCGCATCGGCCGCCTCCCGGCCCCCATGCGGGATCCGCCTCTTCAGCGTCCGATCTCCGGACAGGCAGTAACAGGAGCGGTTGGTCGCGAGCGACGGACGCAGCCGCTATTCGGACGACCGGGGTCTCCGCTTTTTCGGCGGAGGCCGGTCGTTCGCGCCGCAACCGGATCTCCCGCGAACCTTATCCCATGCGCGTTTTCGTACTCTATGCCCATCCGGTCGAGACCAGCTTCGTCTCGGCGCTCCACACCCGCGTTGTCGAGACCCTGCGCCTCAAGGGCCATGATGTCGACGATTGCGACCTCTACGCCGAGGGCTTCAACCCGGTGCTCAGCCGCTCCGAGCGGATGGGCTATCACGACCTCGATCATAACCGGGCTCCGGTCGACCGCTATGTCCAGCGGGTGCTGGATGCCGAGGCCATGGTGATGGTCCACCCGGTGTGGAATTTCGGCTATCCCGCCATGCTCAAGGGCTTCTTCGACCGGGTGTTCCTGCCCGGCGTGTCCTTCCGCATGCAGGATGGCAAGGTGCGGCCGTGCCTGCACAACATCCGCAAGCTCTGCACCGTCACCACCTATGGCGGCTCGCGGGTGCGGGCGCTGCTCGCCGGCGATCCGCCGCGCAAGGTGACCAACCGGGTGCTGCGCGTCACCATCAAGCCGGCGGCTCCCGTCAGCTATCTCGCCCATTATGACATGAACCGCTCCACCCCGGAGACCCGCGCCGCCTTCCTGGCCAAGGTCACCGAGACGATGGAAGCGTTCTGATACCAGGGATCCTTGAAAAGGACTTTGGTATTCCCCTGTTCTTCAGGCGCTCGCGTGTGGTCAGCACGTCGTGCGCCTGGCAGGATCTCTGATGCCGGACGGCCCGGGCGGTATCCGCCGGCCGCGGGAGCATTTCGGCTGACGCGTCCCCGGGTCGCGGACAGGATTTGCTTCCGGCATTCGCAGACGGGGCGGCGTTGCGCTATCCCCCGTGCACAGGCCGGCTTCTGCCCGCCCGAACCCGCGACCTATGGTGGCCGCGGGTGGCCTTCCGCATCCGGATTCTTAGATGCGCGCGCTTGTCGTCTTTGCCCATCCCTGCCCCGAGAGCTTCAATGCGGCCCTGCGTGACCAGGTGGTCGCGTCCCTGAAGGGCCGCGGCGCCGAGGTGCGCCTGCTCGATCTCTATGCGGACGGGTTCAATCCCGTGATGAGCGCCCAGGAGCGGCGCGACTATCACACCCCCGGCGTCAACGAGCAGCCGGTCCGGGACCATCTGGATGGTCTCAAATGGTGTGACACCCTGGTGTTCGTCTATCCCACCTGGTGGTTCGCACCGCCGGCCATGCTGAAAGGCTGGATCGAGCGGGTATTCGTGCCCTATGTCACCTTCACCATTCCCAATGAAAAGGTGGCGATGGGGCGGGCCAACCTGCACCACATCACCCGTCTGGCGGTGGTGACCACCTGTGGCGCCACCTGGTGGGTGTCGAAACTGGTGGGCGAGCCCGGCCGGCGCATCATCATGCGTGGTCTCCGGGTGCTGTGCGCGCCGACGTGCAGGACGCTCTATCTGGCCCATTACCAGATGGACTCCTCGACGCCGGCCACCCGGACACGCTATCTGAAGTCCGTCGCAACCGCATTGAGGCGGTTCTGACCGGCTGCGGACGGGAACCGGCCGTTCGCGGGCGTCATGAAGCCGTCACCGGGATCGGGTAAAGCCCGCCTGCGATGAGCCTCAACCACGCCAAGACCGTCACCTTCCGTCTCGCCCAGGCCGCCAAGGCGCACCGCGCCCGGTCCGGGCAGCATCTCGCCCGCGTCGGCCTCCATCCGGGGCAGGAAGCGGTGCTGAAGATCCTCGCCGATCTCGACGGCCAGACCATGAGCCAGCTTGCAGCCGGCCTCTCGGTCCAGCCGCCGACGGTCACCAAGATGGTGTCCCGCCTCTCCGCCCAGGGGCTGGTGCGCCGTGTCTCGTCGGAAGCGGATGGCCGGCTTGCCCGGGTCCACCTCACCGAGGAGGGCCGCGCCCGCGTGGTCGAGGTCGAACGGATCTGGAAGCGCCTCGAAAAGGAGGCGCTTGCCGGTCTGGACGAGAAGGACCGCCGGCGCCTCAGGAAGCTGCTCCGGGTCGTCGAGCGCAACCTCTCCGCCATCGCCTCGGCCGATGAGGACGAGGCCGACGACGACGAGCCGGCCGCCGCCAGCCCGGTGTCCGAACCGGAAGCCGAGGACGCCTGATACCACAGGTCCTTGAAAAGGATCCTCTGGTATTCCGATGCGGATTTCTCATGTCCTTGGGGCAGATGAGAAATGCGCAGCCCTTCAGGCGCTTTGGTGCGTCAGCACTTCATGCGCCTGGTATGATCCCCGGCGTCCCTGCGGGGACGCCGCCTGTCCGGTGTCACGCCGGAGAGGGGGCAGCCGCGCCGGCTGGCACCTCCTGTCACGGGAGAAGGTCGGGCGTCTGTCAGTCCGCACCATCCAGGCGGCGGCTCATCACCACCCGCGGTTCCACCTGATAGCCGAGGCCCGCATAGAAGGGCACCACCGCCGTGTTGGTGTCGCGCACCATCAGCTGCACCTTCCACACCCCGCGCAGCCGCAGCCAGCCTTCCGCCGCGCGCACGATTTCCCGGCCATGGCCCTGTCCCCGTGTGTCCGGGTCGCTCGCCACATAATAGAGCCAGCCGCGGTGGCCATCATGGCCCACCAGCGCGGCGGCGCGCAGCCCGCCGGCCTCATCCAGCCCCAGAAGCACATCGGACGCCGGCCCGGCCAGCGCGAAGCGGAAATCCGTGACGGGATCATTGTGGGCCGCCACCAGCCCGCAGGCCCGCCACAGCGCGACGGTTTCCGCGCAGTCCGCCTCGGTGGCAATCCGGATCGCAAGTGGCATGGAAGGTCTCCCCGGAAAAGCAGCAGGGCCGCCCGGCACCCGGCCGGACAGCCCTGCTTTCATACCAGAGGATCCCTGAAAAGGACCCTTGCTCTCAGAGCCGCTCGAAGATCGCGGCGATGCCCTGGCCGCCACCGATGCACATGGTGACGAGCGCATAGCGGCCACCGGTGCGGTGCAGCTCGTAGATGGCCTTGGTGGTGATGATGGCGCCGGTGGCGCCGATCGGATGGCCCAGCGAGATGCCGGAGCCGTTCGGGTTCACCTTGGCCGGATCGAAGCCGAGCTCCTTGGCCACCGCGCAGGCCTGGGCGGCGAAGGCCTCGTTGGCCTCGATGACGTCGATGTCGGCCAGCGACAGGCCGGTGCGGGCGAGCACCTTGCGGGTGGCCGGCACCGGGCCGATGCCCATATGGTCCGGCTCCACGCCGGCATGGGCATAGCCCACCAGACGGGCGAGCGGCTTCAGGCCCTTCTTCTCGGCATAGCCGGCTTCGGCCAGCACCACCGCCGAGGCGGCGTCATTGATGCCGGAGGCGTTGCCGGCGGTCACCGAGCCATCGGGCTTGAAGACCGGGCGCATCTTGGCCAGCGTCTCGACGGTGGTGTCGGGGCGCACATGCTCGTCGGTGTCGAACACCACGGTTCCCTTGCGCGAGGCGATCTCCACGCCGACGATCTGGTCGCGGAAATAGCCGGCGTCGATGGCCGCCTTGGCGCGACGCTGGCTCTCGACGGCGAGCGCATCCTGCTCGTCGCGGCTGATGCCATAGGTGTTAGCGACGTTCTCCGCCGTCACGCCCATGTGGATGTTCTGGAAGGGGTCATGCAGGGCGGCGAGCATGAAGTCGGCGAACTTGAAGTCGCCCATCTTCTGGCCCCAGCGCGGCACGTTGGAGACATAGAGGCCGCGGCTCATGTTCTCGGCACCGGCGCCGACGGCCACATCGGCATCGCCGAGCTTGATCGCCTGGGCGGCCGACACGATGGCCTGCAGGCCCGAGCCGCACAGCCGGTTGACGTTGAACGCCGGCACTTCCTTGGGCAGGCCGGCATTGATGGCGGCGACACGGCTCAGATAGGCGTCCCGCGGCTCGGTCGGCACCACGGTGCCCATGACGAGATGGCCGACATCCGCCACCTCGACCTTGGAGCGATCAAGAGCGGCCTTCACGGCGGTGGTCGCCAGCTGGGACAGCGGCACATCCTTAAGGCTGCCGCCGAAGCTGGCGATGGCCGTGCGCACGGCGCTCACGATCACGATGTCACGGGTCATTTTTTCTGCCTTCCCTAGAGGGCGACGCATTCCTCGCGCTCCGGTTCTATTTCAGGCCCGCCCCCGGATTCAAGCGATCGTTAGAATTTTGCCCGGTGCTCCGCACATCCGCATCCGGAAGCCCTTTGTGACGTTCGGAAATCGAACGACCCGGCGGGGAGTTGTGCTCCGCCGCCGGGCCGTGGATCGCTCTGATTCGGGATGGGAGCCGCGGGCCCCGAAAGGCCCGCGGGAGGTCACGGACGCAGGCCGCTGATGGGGGCCGAGAGGGCCGCCGAGCGGGCGTCGCGCTTGTCCATCGCCCAGTAGTAGGCCAGCTTCACCCAGTCCATGACGAGGGTCCAGACGAGGCAGTAGGCATAGACGAGGCCAATCAGCATCCACGGCAGGGCCGGCATCAGCAGGCCGAAGGCGCACATGGCGATGGCGATCACCTGGGTGCCCATGATGGCCCAGAACACCGGCGCGGCCGGATAGGGCGGCTTGAACAGCGAGCCCTGGACCCGCGAGACGAAGAACAGCAGGTGGCCGCCGGCGGTGAGCTGCAGGAACAGCATGGTCTGCACATGGGCATGGTCCATGGCCAGCACCGCCATCCAGTCGGGATGATGCATCCAGTACTGGCCGATCATCACCATGCCGAAGCTCTGCACCAGCGCCATCACCCCCATGACCGAGGAGAACAGGATCATCCGGTGCATGTTCCACCGCACCGGCTTGTTCTGCACCTTCACATTGTCATAGGCGATGGTCATGATCGGGATATCATCCAGCAACGCCTGGAAGACGATCATGATGGCGGTCAGCGGCAGGAAGCCATAGACCAGATAGACCAGCACCACGACCAGCATGATGTTCACGGTCATGGCGATGCGATAATAGATGTAGCTGGCGATCCGCTCGAAGATCGCGCGCGCCTCCATGATCGCGTGGATGATGGTGGACAGGCCCGGCGCCGTCAGGATGAGGGCGGCGGCGGAGCGGGCGGCATCGGTGGCGCCGGAAACCGCGACGCCGCAATCCGCCTGCTTCAGGGCCGGGGCATCATTCACGCCGTCGCCGGTCATGGCGACGATGTGGCCGCGCTCCTGCAGGGCCTTCACGATCTCGAACTTGTGTTCCGGGAACACCCGGCCGAAGCCGTCCGCCCGCTCCACGGCCCGGGCCGCGTCGATGGCGATGTGTTCCGGGCTGGAATCGGCGCCGAACACGTCGCCGGCCACCGCCAGCTTGTCGCCGAGGCCGAGCTGGCGCGAGATTTCCGAGCCGATGGCCACGTCGTCGCCGGTGACCATCTTCACGTCGACGCCGAGTTCCTTGGCCCGCGCGATGGTTTCGGCGGCGTCGGGGCGCGGCGGATCCAGCATCGGCAGCAGGCCGAGCAGGGTCCAGCTCGTCCCGCCATCCTCCGAGCGGGCGATGCCTAGCGCCCGGGTGCCGCGGCGGGCGAGATCGGCCACGGTGCTGGTGTAGGCGTCCGCCGCCGCGCCCGCGGTGACGCCGGCCAGCGCCGCGATCACCTGGGGCGCGCCCTTGGCATAGGCAACGCGCTTGCCGGCCGCATCCTCCACCACGCCGATGGTCTTCTTGTTGACCGGGTCGAACGGGGTGAAATCCACCGGCTTCAGGGCGTCCAGCGCCGCCTTGTCGGGAAGTGCTGCAAGCACGGCCACGTCGATGGCGTCGTCGCTCTGGCGCTGGGTGGCACAGGCGGCGCCGAGGATGATGGCATCAGGCGCCGCATCGCCGAACGGGATCGGCGGCTGCAGGGTCAGCTTGTTGAGGGTCAGCGTGCCGGTCTTGTCCGAGCACAGCACGTCGACGCCGGCCAGCTCCTCAATGGCGGAGAGCCGCGACACGATGGCCTTGTGCTTGGAGAGCGCCAGCGCCCCGAGCGCCATGGTGACCGACATGACCGCCGGGGTGGCGACGGGAACGGACGCCACCAGCAGCACGAGGACGATCTGCACGATCTGCCCGGCATCCGACCACGCCCAGCCCTCGGGCGAGACGATGAAGCGGTGCACCTGGGCATAGACGAGGATGAGGGCGAGGATCACCGACAGGGCGATCAGGAAATCGCCCATCTGCAGCACGGCCTTGTCGGCATGGGACTGGGTGCCGGCGGAGGCGACCAGCTTGGCGGTGCGGCCGAAGAAGGTGGCGTTGCCGGTGCCCGTCACCAGCGCCACCATGGAGCCCTGGCGCACGATGGAGCCGGAATAGGCGACATCGCCGATCGCCTTCGACACCGGCAGGGATTCGCCCGTCAGCGCCGCCTGATCGACGGAGAGATATTTGCCCTCGGTCAGCACCAGATCGGCCGGCAGGGTCTCGCCACCGGCGACGCTCACCACATCGCCGGGCACCAGAGTGGCGGCGTCGATGGTCACCCACTGGCCATCGCGCAGCACCTTGGCCTTGAGGGCAAGGCCCTTCTTCAGCGCGGCCAGCGCGCTCGCCGCCTTGCTGTCCTGCCAGAAGCCGATGACGGCATTATAGATCAGCAGACCGGTGACGACGGCAAAATCCGGCCAGTCGAACCGCATCAGCGACAGGATGGCCGCCGCCTCGATCATCCAGGGGATCGGCCCCCAGAAATAGCCGAGCAGCTTGTGCCAGCGGCTCTCTTCCTTGGCCTCGATGGCGTTGGGGCCGTATTTTTCCAGCCGGGTGGCGGCCTCGGCGGCCGTCAGACCCTGGGCAGAGCTGCCGGCGTCCCGAAAGGCGCCGGCGATGCCATCGGCATCCAGCCGCTCCGGATGGCCGGAGCTGCTGGTCGGGCGGGCAGCAGGTGCCGCGGACGGGGCCGCGGCGGCGGTGGCGGACATCAAATTCCCCCTCGGATTCGGCCAGCCGGCCAGCCGGCCGCGGCAAACCGAGGGTAGTCCTCCCCACGCCAAAGGCGAGATCCGGAACAGTCCGGAGCAGGCCCGGATAAGCCTTTCAGCCCCGCGACTTGCAGCCGCAGGGTGTCCCCTTGCCGGCGCAGGCGGCTCCGGTCAGAGCGTCAGCACGATCTTGCCGACATGGGAGCTCGCTTCCATGCGCGCATGCGCCGTGGCGGCCTCGGCCAGCGGCAGGGTGGCGTCGATGATCGGACGCACCTTGCGCGCCTCCACCAGCGGCCAGACCTTCTCCTTCAGCGCCCGGGCGATGGCTGCCTTGAAGGGCAGCTCGCGGGCGCGCAGCGTCGATCCGGTGTGGACGAGGCGCTTCACCATGAGCAGGTCGAAGCTGATGCTTTCGGCCTTGCCCATCAGCGAGGCGATCTGGACGATGCGACCTTCCACGGCGGCGGCGCGCCAGTTGCGCTCCACATAGGGCCCGCCCACCATGTCCAGGATGACGTTGACGCCGTGGCCGGCGGTGATCAGCCGGATGGCGGCGACGAAATCATCGGTGCGGTAGTTGATGACATGATCGGCGCCCAGCGCCCGGGCGGCCTCCACCTTTTCCGGCGAGCCCACGGTGGTGAACACTTCCGCATCGAACGCCTTGGCGAGCTGGATGGCCATGGTGCCAATGCCCGAGGTGCCGCCATGGACAAGGAAACGCTCGCCGGGCTTCAGGCCGGCGCGATCGAACACGTTCGACCACACGGTGAAGGCGGTTTCCGGCAGGGCGGCGGCTTCCACCAGCGACAGCCCCGAGGGGATGGGCAGGGCCAGCGCGTCGTCCACCAGACAATATTCGGCATAGCCGCCGCCGGCGACCAGCGCGGTCACCTTGGCGCCGACCTGGGTCGTGCAGCCCGGACCGGCCGCCACAACGCTGCCGGCGACTTCCAGACCCGGAATGTCCGAGGCGCCCTTCGGCGGGGGATAGCTGCCCTTGCGCTGGATGACATCCGGCCGGTTCACGCCGGCCGCCGCCACCTTCACCAGCAGCTCGCCCGGGCCCGGCTTCGGCACCGGCCGGGTCTCCGGCTTCAGCACCTCCGGCCCGCCCGGCTCGGCAATGCCGATGGCGGTCATGGTCTCGGGGATGAAGGACAGCGACGACATGGAAAGATCCCCCTCAAGGCCGAAATAGGCGCCGGACCGGCCGGGCCGCCTGTCGTTGTTCTTCCTAGCCCGAAGCGGGGAGAGGGGAAAGCGGCGCGCGTCCGGGACGGTGATGCCGGATCGGCAGCGGGGATCGCGAAAATCGGTGCTTTCGCGCACGGGCCCGCTGCGGCACAGTGGGGCGGTCGACCTGTGGGCGCGCGACGCGTCCGCGTCAGCACCTCCCGTCTTTCCGCTCAAGTCCCCTCCCCTGCTCAAGAGGTTCCGATCATGCCGAGTGCTCTCGACGCCGTGCACGTGTCCGCCGCTGCCCTGCCGGTGATCGACGTCTCCGGTCTTGCCAGCCCGGATGCCGCGGTACGGGCGGGGGTGGCGGAGGAGATCGGCCGGGCGGCGCGCGACAAGGGCTTCCTCTATATCGTCGGCCACGGCATCGACCCGGCATTGCGTGCCGCCGTCTTCGCCCGCTCGAAGGACTTCTTCGACCTGCCGGAGGCCGACAAGCTGGCTCTCGACAAGGCCAACTCCAAGGCCAGCCGCGGCTATGAGGCGCTGCGCAACCAGACCCTGGAGGCCGGTTCGCCGCCGGACCTCAAGGAAGGCTTCTATATGGGCCGAGACCTGCCGGCCGATGATCCGCGGGTGCTGGCCGGCCGCTTCGGCGCCGGCGCCAACCAGTGGCCGGAAATCGACGGCTTCCGCCCGGTGATGGAAGACTATTATCGCGCGCTGGTGGCCCTGGCGACGCGGCTGATGCGCGGCCTTGCCCTCTCCCTCGGCCTGCCCGAGGACCATTTTGCCGCCTATTGCGCCGAGCCCATCGCCATCCTGCGCCTGCTGCACTATCCGCCCCAGCCGGCCAATCCGCTGCCCGGCGAGAAGGGCTGCGGCGCCCACACGGATTTTGGCGGCCTGACCATCCTCGCCCAGGACAATTCCGGCGGCCTGCAGGTGTTCGACAAGACCAGCAACACCTGGCTCCATGCCGAGCCCGTGCCGGATGCCTTCGTCGTCAATCTCGGCGACATGATCCAGCGCTGGACCAACGGCAAATACCGCTCCACCCTGCACCGGGTGGTCAACATGTCCGGCGGCGAGCGCTATTCCGTGCCCTTCTTCTTCTCGGGCAATCCGGATCATGTGGTCGCCTGCCTGCCGGGCTGCCTTGCTCCCGGCGAGGAACCGGCCTTCCCGCCCATCACCGTGGAGGGCCACATGAAGGAGCGCTACGCCACCACGTACAAGTGAGCCGCCCCGCGGCTGAACGGACCGCCCTCCGGCGCAAATCCATTCCCGGTTTCCCGGGGCGAACGGGCTGCGGGAATCTCCGCACAGGCCGTTTGAGAAATTCCCGTCCCGTCCGGCGGCTTCGGTCGCTAGGATGGTGTTCGGCCGGATGTTGTCCGGCCGGGAGGACACGACGACCGGTTGAACCGGTCGCGGGACGGGAGGGACCGGCGGTGCAGGGGAGAGACGGGGCGGATGCGCTGCGGCGCATGATCATGCTGATGATGGTGCCGGCGGTGGGCCTTGGCCTCGGCCGCTTCGCCTATGGCATGATCCTGCCGGACATGCGCGTCAGCCTCGACTGGAGCTACACCGTTGCGGGCTGGATCAACGCCCTGAACGCCTTCGGCTATCTGGTCGGCGCGGCACTGACGCCGCGCCTCATGGGCCGGCTCGGGGCCATGCGGGCGACCATCCTCGGCACCTTCCTGGTCGTGGCCGGCATCGCGCTGACGGGTCTGTCCGGCTCGCTCGCCGTCATCTGTCTGGCCCGGCTGGTGGCCGGCTTCGGCGCGGCCATGGGCTTTGTCGGCGGCGGCACCCTGTCGGTGGAAATCGCCGAGACCCGGCCGGAGCGGCGCTCCTTCCTCATCGGCCTGTTCTATGCCGGCCCCGGCCTCGGCATTCTCGCGGCCGGGCTGATGGTGCCGGGCCTGATGGCGGTTTCCGGGCCCGGCAGCTGGGCGACCGCGTGGCTGCTGCTGGCCGCCATCGGCATCGTGCTGGTGGTGCCGCTGGCAACCGGCGAGCGCCGCCGCGGCGTGATCGCGACGGCGGCGCCCGTGCGGCCCTCGGTGCGGCTTCTGCCGATGCTGCCGCTGCTCGTCGGCTATTTCTCCTTCGGCGCCGGCTATATCGGCTACATGACCTTCATGAATGTGTGGAGCCGCAATGCCGGCCTCGGCACCTTCGCCGAAACCGCCTTCTGGATGACCGTCGGCGCCGGCGTCATGGCCTCGCCGTGGCTGTGGTCGGGCCTCATCGACCGTTTTTCCGGCGGCCGCAACACCGGGCTGATGATCGCCATCACCGGATCCGGCGCCCTCATTCCGCTGGCGGCCCCCGGTCTTGTCGGGCTGCTGCTGTCGGCGGCCCTGTTCGGCTCGGCCTTCATGTCGGTGGTCGCCTCCACCACCACTTTCGTGCGCCGGCATCTGCCGGTGGAAGCGCGCGCCGCCGGTGTCGCCGCCATGACCATCACCTTCGGCCTCGGTCAGGTGGCGGGGCCCGTGGTCATCGGCTTTGCCTCGGATCTCGCCGGCAGTCTCGATCTCGGCCTGTGGCTGTCGGCCGGCATCCTGATTGCCGGCGCACTGCTTTCCACCCTGCAGGGCAATCTTGCCCCCGACGGCGCAGCCCCCGCCCCGGTGCCGGCCCGCTGCTCCTGAAGCGCAGACGCAAACGGAACCCGCTTTCCTCAAACGGAAGCGCACGGACAGGTGCGCCGGGCCGATCCCGCGCGACTCTGAAACGTTGCAGGTTGCGCAAGGCCGGCGCGTATCGTAAGGCGGGGATCCGGGGGCCGGCGCGGATGCCGGCCGGGGGCGTCTGGAGACATTGCGGGCATGATCGGGGTCGACTGGGGTGGAACCAAGATCGAGGTGATCGTGCTGTCCCCCGACGGCCGGGAGGAGTTTCGCCAGCGCGTTCCGACCCCGCGGGATGATTATGCCGCCAGCCTGGCCACCGGCGTGGCGCTGGTGCAGGCGGCGGAAGCCGCCGTCGGCCGGCGCTGCACGGTCGGGGTCGGCATTCCCGGCAGCCTCAACCCCCGCACCGGTCTGGTGCGCAATGCCAATTCCACCTGCCTCAATGGCCGCGCCTTCGGGGCGGATTTTTCCGCCGCCCTCGGCCGGCCGGTGCGCATGGACAATGACGCCAACTGTCTGGCGGTCTCCGAAGCGGTCGATGGTGCGGCGGCGGGCCAGCATGTGGTGATGGGCATCATCATCGGCACCGGCCATGGCTCCGGCATCGCCATTGATGGCCACGCCCATCGCGGCCGGCAGGGGCTGGCCGGCGAGATCGGCCATTATTCCCTGCCGTGGCCGAAGCCGGAGGAGCTGCCCGGGCCGATGTGCTGGTGCGGCCGCGCCGGCTGCATGGAAATGTGGTGCTCCGGCACCGGCTTCGAGCGCGACCATCAGGCCGTCAACGGCGGCCCCCGTGTCCCGGCCCAGGAACTCGTCGCCCGCATGCGGGCCGGCGATGCCGGCGCGGCGGCCTCCTATCTGCGCTTCGCAGACCGGCTCGCCCGCGGCCTCGCCCTGCTGGTGGACCTGCTCGATCCCGACGTGTTCGTGCTCGGCGGCGGCCTCTCCAATGTCGCCGAACTCTATGCCGATCTGCCCCGGCTGATGGCGCCCTATGTGTTCACCGACGATGTGGATACGCCCATCGTGCAGGCCCGCCACGGCGACAGCTCCGGCGTGCGCGGCGCTGCCTGGCTGTGGAAGGACGGCCGCTGACGGCGGGATCCGGCGGTCCGGACCAGGAGGGCGTCAGAGCAGGAAGTCGCCCGCGTCGAGGGCCACCGGAGTGGACAGCACGAGCCGGAAATCGCTGCGGCCATCGCCATCCAGATCGGCGCCGACATGGGTGCGTCCGCCGGCGCTGGCCTCCGCGCGCAGCTCCCCGGCGGTGCCCGACCAGGCGGCGCTGCCGATGAAGGTGAAGCTCTGGTCACCGGCCAGCGTGTCATTGGCATCAAGGGCGCGCAGGTCGATGCGGTCGCCCTCGGCGCGGCTGAAATCCCGGATCAGATCCGCGGCGCCCGGCGCGCTGTCCTCCGGTGTCCGGAAGAGGAAACGATCGGCGCCGCTGCCGCCGGCCAGCACATCGGCCCCCGCACCGCCCGCGAGGCGGTCATTGCCGGAACCGCCGGAAAGATGATCGCGCCCGCTGCCGCCGGAGAGCCAGTCATGGCCACTGCCGCCGGCAAGCCCGTCGTCGCCGCGGCCGCCAGACAGGCTGTCTGAGCCGGCATTGCCGCGCAGGCGATCATGTCCGTCCGCCCCGGACAGGCGGTCATTGCCCCCGGCGCCGGAAAAATCGTCATCCGCCGCGGCTCCGGAGAAGCTGTCGGCGAACCGCGAGCCGACGAAGGCCTCCACCGAGACGAAGGACGGGGGAACCTTGCCGAAATTCAGGTGGATGCCCTCAGTCGGGCGGTCGAAGGTCACGACGTCATAGCCGGCGCGGCCATCGACCTGGACAACGCCGGCCAGATGGAACACGTCGTCGCCAACGGTGCCGACGAGGACGCGCCGGACCGTGCCATCCGGCCCCATGACGAGCCGGAAGCCGGTCAGGTCCGAGACCTGTCCGCCGGTGACCGCCGCCCCGAAATCATCGGGCGGGAGAAGCTGGGAAAGGTCCGTCGCCGTCGCCATGGAAGGCATCCTGATCTGAGGGCCCCGGCAGCCCGGCCGGGGAGGGGCGGATCATATCCTGACTGCCGCGTCCGACGCGCGCCAGCGGCACTGCGGGCCACCGGTCTGCGCCTGCCGCGCGGACAGGGAACAGCGCAGATGGCCCGGCCGCTGCGGACTTTCAAGCGCCGGCGACATCAGATCGGATGCGGGGCGTCAGCACGTCGTGCGCCCGGGATCACTCCGTCGGCCAGCTGTCAGTGCCGGCGTCGATGCGGGTGAGATTTTCCGCCGGTTCCCCGTCGATGGCGCGGATGAGAAGGCGGGCCATTTCCTGCCCGGCCAGCCGGATATCCTCGTGCACGGCGCCGATGGAGGGCAGGATGTGGTCCATCATGGCCGAGGTGCGCTTGGCGATGATGCGGAAATCCTGTCCGGGCTTCAGGCCGGCGGCGGCAAAGGCGGAGGACACGGCCGCGGCCGACACGTCGCCGGGGCAGACGATGCCATCGGGGCGGTCGGCCTCGGGGGCAGCCGCCAGCCGGGCGGCGGCAGCGTGGATCTCGGGGAACGGGGAATCCAGGGTCACATCCGGCATCAGCCGGGCCGACACGCCATGGGTCGCGGCCTGGGCGAAGAAGCCCGTGCGCATATGCTCGCAGAAGGTGAACTCTTCCGGCGGGCTGAGCAGTACCAGCCGCCGCCGTCCGCCGGAGACCAGCCGGTCCACCGCGTGGCGGGCGAAGGCCTCGTTGTCGAAGTCGAAATAGGGGTGCGGCCGCGGGCTGTGGGAGCGGCCATGGGTGACGAAGGGCACCTTGTGGTCGATGAGATAGGCGATGCGCGGATCGTCGGGCTCGGTGCGGGTGATGATGAGGCCGTCGGCCGAACGGGTCTCGGCGATGTAGCGGATCGGCGCCATCGGGTCGCGTTCCAGAAAGTGTGGCGCGACCACCAGATGATAGCTGGTCTCGGCCAGCGCTTCCGAAATGCCGTAGATGAGGGCGGAGCCGAAGCCGAGGATTTCCTCGTGCGGGCTCAGGATCAGGCTGATGACGTTGGTCTTGCCGGTGCGCAGCCGGATGCCGGCGCGGTTGGGCCGGTAGCCGATTTCCTCGGCGATGCGGCGCACGCGCTCCTTGGTGCCGCGGCTGATATCCGGCGCATCCTTCAGCGCCTTGGACACCGTGGTGAGGCCAAGCCCGGCAATGGTGGCGATGGTCTTGAGGGTGGCAGCCCCTTCCGCCGGCCGGGCCGGAGCCGGCCGCTGCCTGCGTGTCTCGCCAGTTCCGCTCATGGGTGGCGCGCCTCTCCCCGTGCGGCCCCCGGAGTGGCAAGGGCCGGGCGATCCGTCTGCGGCCTTATAAAGCGTGGCTTCCGGTCCGGTTCAAGAGCGGGGAAGGACTTAAAGGCGCGACGCGCACGCTTCTGTGCCCGATCAGGGCGCAAGCGGGCGTCCGGTCGGCAAGTTCTGGGCGAAGGGGGCCCGGCAGGGACTGCCGGGCCCGGGCATCCTCAGTTGAGGACGCGGAAGGCGGTGCCTTCGACATAGGTGGCCTGCACCAGATCGCCGAGGCCGAGTTGGGCGAGCTGGGCCTGAACGGCCGGGGAGTTGGCACGCACGGTGCGCACGAGGCCATCGAAGGTCTCGAACTGGGCGGTGCCGGTGGCGGCATCAGCGCCGAGGAAGCGGGTCACCGCCACGATGCGGTGACCGAAGAAGCCGGCCGGCAGGCCGGGAAGGTCGGCGACGACGCTTTCCGACAGGATGGCGAGGCTCGGATTGCCGGTATCGGGGCGGCGGGCGTCGATCAGCTCGCCCGGCAGCACTTCCACGCGGATGTTGTTGCCGGTGCGCAGGCCGAGGGTCTGGATGTAGCCCGGCGGCAGGCTGACGGTGAACTGGTTGCCGTTGGCCTGATTGCGCAGGAACACGCGGTTTTCCGACGGGAACACGTTCAGCACGTTGGCGGTGTAGCTGCCCGGCGCCACGCGCCGCTCGCCATTCGGGGCGATCAGCTGCTGGGCCGAAACGATCCCGGGGACGAGCCCGGGCGCGGAGAGAACCGCGCCCGCAAGCAGGAGCGCGCGAATGGTCGTCTTCATCGTCAGTTCCCCTGTCTGCACCGGCGCGTGAGCGCCGGCCCGTCCCCCCGGTTCTCGGCAGGCTCTTCCCGCAGACACCATTTTCCTAACCGACGGACTGCGGCAGTGGAATGGCAGAAACTGTCAATTCCGGCCGCGACCTTTTCGCCGGCAGGGTGAAAGCGGGAACAGCGGATCCCGTTCAGGGCCAGAGCGTTGCCCCGTCCGCCACCGCCACCTTGGAGGCAAGCGCGGAGGCCGCGATCCGGTGGACGATCTCGATCGGCGCCGTGCACAGCTCCGGGATCACCGTCACCCGCCACGGATCGGCCAGCCGCGACAAAGCGGTGAAGGCCACGCAGTTCTGGGTCATCATTCCGCAGACGAGGATCTCGTCGATGCCATCCAGATGGGTGGCCAGCGTGGTTTCCTGAAAGGCGTCGGCCATCTGCTTGATGACAACAGGCGCATCGGGGGCGGCGGCCAGGATGGCCGGGCGGATTTCACTGCCGACGCTGTCGCGCACGAACAGGCCCGTCGGCGCGGTGGAGATGTGGCGGATGTGGATCACCCGGTCGCCGGCGGCGCGCGCCCGGCCGATGGCCGCCACCAGACGGGCCTCGGTCTCTTCCGCCTGCCACAGCGGCAGCACGCCGCCGGGGAAATAGTCCTTCTGGATGTCGATGACGATGAGGGCGCGGGCCATGGGGCCTCCTTTTGGGGCGAAGTTTCCTGTGCGGCCACCCTAGGAGAGGCGATTGCCGGGCGGGAGTGGCCCGAAGGTCATCCTTCCGCTAGATTGGGCCAATGCGCCTTGCCCTTCTCGCCTATGATGGCATCAGCCCCTTCCTGCTCTCCACCCCGCTTGCCGTGTTCGGCGAGCCCTTTCTGGCGTCCGGTCATCGGGTGGATATCTGCGCCGCCGAACCGGTGCTGACGGCCACCGGCGGTCTCGGCCTCGTTGCGCCGTTCGGGCTTGAGCGGGCAGCGGAGGCCGATGTGGTGATCCTGCCCGGCTGGCGTTCGCCGGTGGAGCCGGTCACGCCGGCGCTCGTGGAAACGCTCCGGGCCGCCCATGCCCGCGGGGCGGTGGTGATGGGGCTGTGCCTCGGCGCCTTCGGGCTGGCGGAAGCCGGGCTGCTCAATGGCCGGCGCGCCACCACCCACTGGGCCGGCACGGCGGCGCTCGCCCGGCGCTTTCCCGAGGTGGATGTCGATCCCGGCGCGCTGTTCGTCGACGAGGGTGCGATCCTGACCTCTGCCGGTGTCGCGGCCGGGCTGGACTGCTGCCTGCATTTTCTGGCGCGCAGCTGCGGCGTGGCGGAGGCCAACCGGGTGGCGCGGCATCTGGTGGTGGCGCCCCAGCGCACCGGCGAGCAGCCCCAGCTGATCGAGCGGCCGGCCATCGGCTCCTCGGCGGAGCATCGGGTGAGCGGCATTCTGGAACGCCTCGCCCGGGATCCGTCGGGTAGCCCCGCTCTGGATGATCTGGCGCTGGAGGCGGGCATGAGCCGGCGCTCCTTCACCCGCCATGTGC
The DNA here is from genome assembly GCA_050689115.1 of Segnochrobactraceae bacterium EtOH-i3. GTDB lineage: Bacteria > Pseudomonadota > Alphaproteobacteria > Rhizobiales > Segnochrobactraceae > JBBSSF01. Next base: position 160,913 of record JBOGCN010000002.1, read on the forward strand.
GGGCGCGCACCGGCGGCAGTCTGGGCGACTGGCTGAGGGCGCTGCGGGTGGCGCGCGCCAGCGAGCTGCTGGCAGGGGGCGGACGCGGGCTCGACGACATCGCCGCGCGCTGCGGCTTTTCGGACGCCGCGGCCCTGCGCTCCGCCTTTCGCGCCGAGCTGGGGCTAACCCCCAGCCAGTGGCTGGCGCGCCAGCGGCTGGGATAGGCCGGCATGCGCCACGCTCGCGTCGGTTGGGCGGCAGGCACTCCCCAAGGGCCACCGAAAGTCGTAGAAGGCGATGGGCCAGAAGTGGCGGGATGCGACCTCCCATGCGAGGAGCGTCAACAGCCGCCAGCGCCGCCTGCTGAAGCGAGGAAGTCATGACCACGAAGTCCACCCGCCCTGAAACCCTGGCGCTGCATGGCGGCAACTGGCGTGCGGATCCGGCCACCGGCGCGGTGGCGGTGCCGATCTACCAGACCAGCTCCTACCAGTTCCGCGACACCGCCCATGCCGAGGCGCTGTTCGCCCTCTCGGAGATGGGCCACATCTACACCCGCATCTCCAACCCGACCCAGGATGCGCTGGAGACCCGGATCGCCCAGCTCGAAGGCGGTTCCGCGGCGCTCGCGGTCTCGTCGGGCCAGTCGGCCTCGGCCTATTCCATCCTGAACGTGGCGGAAGCCGGCGACAACTTCGTCACCTCCACCGACCTCTATGGCGGCACGTGGACGCTGTTTGCCAACACGCTGAAGCGCTTCGGCATCGAGGCCCGCTTCGTCGATCCGTCGGACCCGGAGAATTTCCGCCGCGCCATCGACAGCCGCACCCGCGCCTTCTATGCCGAGACCCTGCCGAACCCGAAGCTGGAAGTCTTCCCGATCGCGGAAGTCGCCGCCATCGGCCGCGAATATGGCATCCCGCTGATCGTCGACAACACCGCCGCCCCCATCACCTGCCGTCCGTTCGAGCATGGTGCGGCCGTGGTGGTCTATTCGGCGACCAAATATATCGGCGGTCACGGCACGTCCATCGGCGGCCTGATCGTCGATGGCGGCAACTTCCCGTGGGATGAGTTCAAGGAGCGTCAGCCGCTCTTCAACACGCCGGACCCGAGCTATCATGGCCTCGTCTGGGCGGAAGCGGTGAAGCCCATGGGGCCGGTGGCCTATGCCATCCGCGCCCGCACCATCCTGCTGCGCGATCTTGGCAACGCCGTCTCGCCGTTCAACGCCTTCCTGTTCATCCAGGGCCTGGAGACGCTGGCGCTGCGCATCCGCCAGCACAACGAGAACGCCCTGAAGGTGGCCGAGGTGCTGTCGAAGCATCCGAAGGTCGCCCGGGTGATCTTCCCCGGCGTGCAGACCGGCGAGGCGAAGCGCCGGGCCGATGCCTACCTGTCTGGCGGATACGGCGCCCTCATGGGGTTCGAGCTCACCGGCGGCAAGGATGCCGGCCGGCGCTTCATCGATGCGCTGACGATGTTCTACCACGTCGCCAATATCGGCGACGCCCGGTCGCTGGCCATCCATCCGGCCTCCACGACCCATTCCCAGCTCTCGGAAGCAGAGCAGGCGAAGACCGGCGTCACCCCGGGCTATGTCCGCCTGTCCATCGGCATCGAACATGCCGACGACATTCTGGCCGACCTGACCGCGGCCCTCGACGCGGCGTGAGCCTGGCCGTTCCCGGAGGTCCCTCACGGGATCTCCGGGGGCCTCAGGAGCGACGGGTCACTATCCAGCCCGGGCGGGTCGCCCAGTCATCCGGAAAACCGATCTCGGCGAGATAGGCGTGGGGAGACGGGGCGAACAGCCCTTCCAGCGATGCCTTGAACCGGGATGGCAAGCGGGTCCGGGTCAGGATGATATTCATGACCGTGGCGGCTGCGTAGTAGCTCTGCGGCTTCGAGAATTCAAGATTCAATTTTCTGTAATTCCGCACACCATTAGGAAATATTGTGCCTATAATTCGATTATGGTGCGCAACCACATTACGGACCTGCGTCACACTGTGAAGCCAGGACGAGAATACTTTTGGATCCTCCACTCCGAAGCGCCCAGAAATAAATTTCTGATCCTCGATATTTCTTAAATTCTTATAAGCAAGCGACCACTGCCCAAAGCTAACGCATTCAGCGACAGCCCAACTCGGAAGAGAGGAAGTGCCGCCATACGTTTCTTTGTGATACTGAACAAATCGACTCTTCGATCTCTCTATTTCATCATCTATTTTTTGAATAAATTTACTTACAGACCAGTATTCACTTATTTCTCTAAAAATTTATGCATCTCTAAACCAATGAACACCATAGCGGTCACTCAAATAATTTGCGATCGTCGTTCGAATAGAAACTTCAACCCGTTCGATTGCCTGAAAACTAATCGCACGAAGAGAGCAATCAAATTCATAAAGACGAATAATCTCATCGAACGAAAAGCCTTCTGGAAATCTCTTTGTTTCAACATCCAGTTTATCGAAATAATAACCCTTGAGCCGGTATCCGCCAACATGCCGGAGATAGGCCAAGGCTAGGGCCTCATCTTCAACGACGAGGCCACGCAGCCGTAACTTAACGAGAAGTTGCTCGGCTGGAAACGAAGGCTTCGAATATACATTATTTATAAACAAAACGACCCGCCCTTTTGCACGGCCCATTGCTGGACAGCCTTCCTTGGAAGGGACGTGTGGGCGGGTCTTGTCACATAGAAAACTATGCAATTAGCCCCGTTCTGTCAAGACACCGACACGCCCCACGCGAGAATGACGTGCTCCCGGGGAAAACACCATCCCTGATAGGCCCGCCCTACCCTCTCCCTAGCCCGCCGCTTCCAGCTGGCGGCGGAAGCGGGTGAGGCTGACGAGGAAGAAGGCACCGCCGATGGCGAGGATCGCCAGAAAGTCCTTCCACACCACGTCAAAGCCGGCGCCGCGGATCAGGATGGCCTGGGCAAACGAGACGAAGTGGGTCGTCGGCGAGAACTGCACGATGTACTGCAAGACCTTTGGCATGCTCTCCACCGGCGTGTTGGCGCCGGACAGAAGGTTCAGCGGGATCACCACGAGGATGAACAGCAGGCCGAGCTGCGGCATCGAGCGGGCCATGGTGGCGAGGAACACGCCGAGCGCCCCGGTGAAGAACAGATAGGTCGCCACCCCCAGAAGGAACAGCGCCGGCGAGCCGGCAATCGGCACCGCCAGCATCAGCCGCACCACCAGGAACAGCGACAAGGCGGAGGCCGCGAGGATGGCGAGGCCGTTGGCCCCGACCTTTGCCAGCATGATCTCAAGCGGCGTCACCGGCATGGCGAGCAGATGTTCCAGCGTGCCATGCTCGCGCTCGCGGATGACGGCGGCGCCGGCCAGCAACACCGCCAGCATGGTGACGTTGAGGGTGATGGCGCCGATCGCCGAGAAATGCGTCGACTCCAGATTGGGATTGAAGGCCGTGCGGGTGACGAGGCTCACCGGTGTCGTGGAGGCCGTCCCCTTCTCCGAGGTGAAGAAGCGCGGGATCTCCTGACTGAGGATCGACTGGATGTAGCCGGCGCCAATGCCGGCCTGCATCATCGCGGTCGCGTCGATGAGGATCTGCACTTCCGTCGGCCGGCCGGCGCGCAGGTCCTGCTCGAATTTCGGCGGGAAATCGACGACGAAGGTGCGCCGCGCCGCCGCCATGTCCGGGTCGATCTCGGGCAGCGACATCAGCACCGGCGTCTGGAACTGGGGCGGGCGGAAGGCGCCGATCAGCCGCTCGGTCAGCGGCGACTGGTCCTCGTCGACAATGCCGATGGAGGCATTGTTGAGATCGTGGGTGAGGCCCGTCGCCTGGGAATAGACCGTCACCGTGAAGGCATAGACCACAAAGCCCGCGAGGAAGGTTTCCCGCGACAGGCTGATGAGTTCCTTCCAGAACAGGGCGGCAAAGACACGCCAACGCATGGGCGTCACCTTTCCTGTTTGGGCAGAAGCAGGGCGGCGATGGTCACCAGTACCGGCCAGAAGATGGCAAGCGTGGCGATGAAGGGCAGGAGATCGCGGAAATCCAGCCCTTTGGTGAAGGCCCCGACCGACGCCTTGATGAAATAGGTGGCCGGAAAGATCGTGCCGATCACCCGGGCGCCGCCCACCAGCGAGGCCACCGGCTGGAGCAGGCCGGAAAACTGGGTCGCCGGCATCATGGTGACGATGGCGGTGACGAACAGCGCCGCCGCCTGGGACGAGGTGAAGGACGAGACCAGCAGGCCGATGGCCGTGGACGCCATGACATAGAGGAAGGCGGCCAGCGCCAGCCCGAGGAAGGAGCCCTTCAGCGGCACCCCGAACAGGAACACGCCCATGGCGCACAGAAGCAGGAAATTCACGAAGGCAATCAGGATATAGAGCGCCTGCTTGCCGATCAGGAATTCCAGCCGCGTGGTCGGCGTGGTCGAGAAGTTGGCGATGGTGCCGAGCTCCTTCTCGCGCACCACGGCCAGCGAGGTCAGGATCGCCGGGATCAGCAGCAGCAGCAGCGCGATGGTGGCGGGCACCATGGCATTCACGCTCTTGAATTCGGGATTATAGCGGTAGCGCGGCTCCAGACTGAGCTTTGCGCGCACCCGGCTCGGTTCCACCACCAGTTCGTCGATGATCTTCTCGTGGATCGCCTGAACATAGGACAGGATCGTCTCGGCCCGGAACGGCATGCCGCCGTCGATCATCACCATGATCTCGGGAACCCGGCCCTCCTTGAGGTCGCGGCCATAATTCTCGGGGATGATGACGCCAAGGGCGATGTCGTTGGCTTGCAGCCGTCGGGTGATCTCGTCGTCGCTCGCGGCCGGCGGACGCTCCTCGAAGGTGCGGTTGGCGCCGAACGCATCGGCATAGGCCATGCTTTCCGGACTGCGGTCGCGGTCGTGCACGGCAAAGCGCAGGCCGTCCACGTCGGTCGTGATGCCGAAGCCCAGGATCACCATCAGGATGGCGGTGCCGAGGAAGGCGACCACCAGACGGATGCGGTCGCGGGTCAGCTCGCGCGCCTCGCGGCCGAACCACGCGGCCGCCCGGGTGAGCGAGAACAGCCGCCCGGCGCGGCGCCGGATCGCCTCGGCCCGATCGACCTTGGAGGACACGGCAGCAGGGGCGGCGGCCTCCCCTGCCCCGGCAGTGGGATCGGCGACCGACGCGGCGGCCTCCGGCGGATCGGCAACGGCACTGGCGGGCGCTCCCGCGCCTTCGGCCCGGGCTTCGCTCATATAGGCGATGAAGGCGCCGTCCAGCGTCGCCTCGCCCTTCGCCTTGCGCAGCTCTTCGGGCGCGCCTTCGGCGAGGATGCGGCCGGCATGCATGAAGGCGATGCGGTCGCAGCGCGCCGCCTCGCCCATATAATGGGTCGACAGGAACACGGTGACGCCCTCCTGCCGGGACAGCTGGATGAGCTTGTCCCAGAACAGGTCGCGGGCCACCGGATCAACGCCGGACGTCGGCTCGTCGAGGATGAGGATTTCCGGCCGGTGCAGCACGGCGACCGCCAGCGACAGCCGCTGGCGCACGCCGAGCGGCAGGGCGGAGGCGAGCCGGTTTTCCTCGCCGGCCAGATCATAGCCGGCGATCAGCTCGGCGGTGCGCGCCTTTTCCTCCTCCGTCGACAGACCGAACAGGCGGGCGTGCAGATGCAGATTTTCCGCCACCGTCAGCTCGCCATAGAGCGAGAAGGCCTGGGCCATGTAGCCGACCCGGCGCCGGGTCTCCATGTCCCGCGGATCGGGCGTCTTGCCGAGGAGCATCACGGTGCCGGAGGTTGCCTCCGAAAGCCCCGTCAGCATCTTCATGGTGGTGGACTTGCCGCAGCCATTGGAGCCGAGGAAGCCATAGATCTCGCCGCGCCGGATCGACACGGTGACATGATCCACCGCGGTGAAGGCGCCGAACGTCTTGGTCAGCCCCTCGGCCACGATCACCGGCTCGCCATCACCGACCGGCACGACCGCGACGGGCGCCACGGCCGGAGCCTCTTTCGGCGCCGGGCGCTCGGGCAGGAAGGCGACGAAGGCGGCATCCAGATCCGTAGTGCCGGTGCGGGCCAGAAGCTCCGCCGGCGGGGCATCGGCGAGGATCCGGCCGGCATTCATCATCGCCACCCGATCGAAGCGGGCGGCCTCCTCCAGAGTGGAGGTGGCGATGACGAGGGAAAGGTCCGGGTCCTCGGCCCAGAAATCATCGACCAGCTGCCAGAATTCCCGCCGCGACAGCGGATCGACGCCGGTGGTGGGCTCGTCGAGCAGGATCAGGTCCGGGGCGTGGATGAGGGCGCAGCACAGGCCGAGCTTCTGCTTCATGCCGCCGGAGAGCTTGCCGGCCGGCCGGTCGCGGAAGGGCAGCAGCGCCGTCGCCCTGAGGAGACGCACGATCTCCCCTTCCCGCTCGGACTTGGGCACCCCGAACAGCCGGGCGAAGAACAGGAGATTCTCGCCGACCGAGAGATCGCGATAGAGGGAGGCGCCGAGGCCCTGGGGCATGAAGGCGATGCGCGGGCTGGCCGCCTCGCGCTCCCGCGCCCGGGCCATGTTGGCGCCGAGCACCTGCAGCGAGCCGCCCTTCTGCAGCTTGCGCGCACCGGCAATCAGCGACAGCAGCGTCGACTTGCCGACGCCATCCGGGCCGATGACCGCCACCGCCTCGCCGGGCGCCACCGAAAAGGCAACGTCGTCGAGCGCCACCGTTTTTCCGAAACGGTGGCCGAGATGGGTGGCCGCGACCACCGCCGGCCGTGCGGATGCCTGCCCGTCATCGGACATTGCCGGACCTCCCGGCCATCATCACTGCGCCGCCGGCTGGGCGGGGGTCGCCGCCGCGGGAGCGGCCGGCGCGGGGGCGCTGGCGGGGGCCGCCGCCGGGGCCGGGGCGGTGCCGGGCTCGGGCGGGGCCAGCGGCGCCTCGGTGCTCATGGTGGCAAAACGCCGGGTGAGATCGGATTCGAGCCAGTCCGGCCAGACCGCATCCGGCGTGAGGCGCACATAGGCGACGCCGGTGACACCGGTCTTGGCCTGGGCGGAATAGCTCGACACCAGCTGTTCGGGCAGGCGCACCTTCACCCGATACATCATCTTGTCGCGCTCGGAGCGGGTTTCCACCTGCTTCGGGGTGAACTGGGCCTGGGGCGAGACGAAGCTGACCCGGGCGGGAATGGGCATGTCGGGCACGAGGTCCAGCACCACCCGGGCCGGGCCGCCCAGAGGTGCTGCCGCCGCGGCATCGGCCGGCAGATAGATGGTCATGTAGACCCGGCCGAGATCGAGCAGGGTCACCACCTTGCCGCCGGCGGCCAGCACCTCGCCGGGCTCGGCCAGCCGGTAGAGCACCCGGCCGGCGCGCGGCGCGATCAGGGTTGCATCCTCGATCTGGCGTTCGAGCCGGTCGACCTCGCCCTGGGCCGCGGCGATGCCCTGTTCGGCCGCCGCCTTGGCGGCATTGGCGGCCGCCAGCGCGGCCACCGCCTGATCGCGCTTGTCGCGGGCGGCATCGACCACGGACTGGGAGACATAGCCACCCTTCAGCAGCCGCTCGGCCCGCTCCAGATCCTTGTCGGCGAGCGACTGGGCACTGGTGGTCTGGTCGATCTGGGCCATGGTCTGGCGGCGGGTTTCCTGGGCCTCGCGCAGCTTGGCCTCGGCAGTGCGCCGCTGCGCTTCGGTCTCGCGCACGTCCATGCGGGCGACGACATCGCCGGCCGCCACCATGTCGCCCTCGTCGACGAGGATCTCGGCCACCCGGCCGGCATATTTGGTGGAGACGTCGACCTCGTCGGCCTCGATGCGGCCATTGCCGACCGTGAAGCCGGGGGGGAGCGGGTGGGGATCGCGCAGCTTGAAATACCACCCGCCGGCGGCAAGCCCCGCCAGCACGATGACGACAAGCGCGATCAGAACGGAACGACGCATCTCATTCCCCAGTGCAGTCCCCGGTCGGCGGGGCGCACCCGCGCGACGCCGGAGAGGCGGACCGGGCGACCGGTCGCGAAAACAACTCACGCAATGCAGCATGGTCCCCGACCAACCGCAAGGGCGGTAAACTGCGATGGCCAGAGAACAGGATGCAGAAGCGGACCCGCCCGGCGGGCGCGAATCCCTGACATCTGCGGGCTGCCTTGGCTTGACCCGGGCGCGTCAATCGCTAGTGTCGCCGCGCGTCCGGCCTCCTGTTTCATCGAAGCGGAGGCCGGCCCCGGTCCTGTCCCGGACGGGCCGGCTCCGGAGCCATCCGGGCTCCGCCGCCCGCGTCCCGCCGGACGTCCGACGATCCATTCCAGAAGAGTGCCGAGACGCCCATGGCGACCCCCATCGGTCCCGATTGCCTTCGCCCCGACCGTTCCTTCCAGGGCCTGATCCTGACCCTGCAGCGGTTCTGGGCCGAGCGCGGCTGCGTGATCCTTCAGCCCTATGACATGGAGGTCGGCGCCGGCACCTTCCACCCGGCCACCACCCTCCGCTCCCTCGGCCCCAAGCCGTGGAACGCTGCCTATGTGCAGCCCTCGCGCCGCCCCAAGGACGGCCGCTATGGCGAGAACCCGAACCGGTTCCAGCATTATTACCAGTTTCAGGTGATCCTGAAGCCGTCGCCGGAAAATCTGCAGGCCCTCTATCTGGAGAGCCTGGAGGCCATCGGCATCGACCCGAAGCTGCACGACATCCGCTTCGTCGAGGACGACTGGGAGAGCCCGACGCTGGGCGCGTGGGGCCTCGGCTGGGAATGCTGGTGCGACGGGATGGAAGTGTCCCAGTTCACCTATTTCCAGCAGGTCGCCGGCTTCGAGTGTTCGCCTGTTTCGGGTGAGCTGACCTATGGCCTGGAACGTCTCGCCATGTATCTGCAGGGCGTGGACAACGGATATGACCTGAATTTCAACGGTCAGGAAGGCGACGCCAAGGTTACCTATGGCGATGTCTTCAAGCAGGCCGAAGAGGAATATTCCCGGCACAATTTCGAGTACGCTGACACCGAGATGCTGAAGCGGCATTTCGAGGACGCCGAGACGGAATGCCGGGCGCTGCTGGCCAAGGGCGCGGCGACCGAGCCGGGCGGCCGGCACCTCTGCGTGCTGCCGGCCTATGACCAGTGCATCAAGGCCAGCCACCGCTTCAACCTGCTGGATGCCCGCGGCGTGATCTCGGTCACCGAGCGGCAGAGCTATATCCTGCGCGTGCGCGAGCTGGCCAAGGCCTGCGGCGCCGCCTGGCTGGAAACGGTCGCCGGCGGCCATGCCTGAGCCAGACCACAAGCGGGCGCCGCGCTGATCGCGCAGCGCCGGCCCTGACCGTTTCTTACCGGACGGGGCTCAGGGGGAGCCCCCACGGACCGCCATTCCGGCCACCTCGCCCGCCTTGCCGGGCGGGGCCTGCCGCCAACGGTCGGCCCTCCCCTTTTTCCTCCGGGTGGCCCGGCCTGAAAAAAGGGGACGGAGGATCATGTACACTGCCATTCAGGTGCCCGGCTTTATTGCCGTCACCCTCGCCATTGTCGTGTTCTTCGTCGGTGCCGGCATCAATGCCCGGGTCCCGGCCTTCCGGACCTGGAATATTCCGGATGCCGTGACCGGCGGCCTGCTTGCCGCTCTTGTCACCCTTGCGCTTCATGCGGGCCTTGGCCTGGAGGTCAATTTCTCCCTCGGCGCCCGGGATTTCCTGCTGCTCTATTTCTTCTCCGGCATCGGCCTCAATGCCCGACTGTCGGATCTGGCAGCCGGCGGCAAGCCCTTCCTGATCCTGCTCGGCCTGACGCTTGCCTATCTGGTGATCCAGAATGGCGTGGCCATCGCCGGCAGCTGGGCGCTCAACCTGCCGGATGGCATGGCGGTGCTGCTCGGGTCCGCCGCCCTCATCGGCGGCCACGGCACCGTGCTGGCGTGGTCGCCGATCATCGGACAGAACTTCAACCTTGTGAACGCGGCGGAAGTCGGCATCGCCTCGGCCACCCTGGGGCTGGTGCTGGCCAGCCTCATCGGCGGCCCGATCGCCCGCGCCATCATCACCCGCGACAGGCTCGATGGCACGCCGCGCGGTGCGGAACCCGTGATGGGGCTCACCCACGAGCAGCAGAAGGACACCCGGCCGGACATCGACCACATGAGCCTGATGCGGACGGTGCTGGTGCTCAATCTGGTCATCCTCATCGCCTATCCGATCCATGAGGCGATCACGGCGACCGGCATCAAGCTGCCGCTGTTCCTGATCTGCATGCTGACGGCCATCACGATGACCAACATCGTGCCGAAGCTCGCCCCCAAGCTGGAATGGCCGACCCGCTCCCGGGCGCTGGCGCTGATTTCCGACCTGTCGCTGAACGTCTTCCTGTGCATGTCGCTGATGAGCATGCAGCTGTGGGCGCTGCAGGGGCTGGGGTCCGCGCTTGCCATCGTGCTGGGTGCCCAGACCGTCGTGGCAGCCGTCTACATCCTGTTCGTGGTCTATCCGCTGATGGGCCGCGACTATGATGCGGCGGTGATTTCGGCTGGCTTCTCCGGCATCGCGCTGGGCGCCACGCCGACCGCCATCGCCAACATGAGCGCGGTGACCAAGGCCCATGGTCCTGCCCCCACCCCGTTCATCATCCTGCCGCTGGTGTCGGCCTTCTTCATCGACATCGCCAACGCCGTCATCATCACCTTCCTGACGACGCCCTGAGACCGGGGCCCCAAGCCGGACCCACACCCGGGACCCCGACGGCCAGCGCCGCCGGGGTCTTTTTTCGCCTGCACGAGAGATGACAAAACATCGCACCCGGCGCCCCGCACGTCCCCCGTGCTGGAATCCCCCGGCCGGGTCTATCCTCGTTTGAGCGCGCGCGAGCCCCCCGCATCCATCCCGACCGGACCCCGGCCCCCCAGATGTGATGCGACGGGTCCGGGCGTGCGTCTGCCGGCAATCGGGGTGTCCGGCAGATGAAGCGCATGATCGACGGGACATCCTCCGGAGCGTCCGCCAGACCGGCGGGCCGATGGGGAAATTGGTACGGGCTGCCCGCTCCTCGGGGCACCCGCGCCATCAATCGGGGGACTTGAGGACCATGGACAGCACCATTCAGGTGCCGGGCTTCATGACGGCGACGCTTGCGATCATCGTCTTCTTTGCCGGCATGCACATCAATGCGCGGGTCACGGCGCTGCGCGACTGGAACATTCCGGATGCGGTCACCGGCGGCCTGCTGGCCGCTCTGGTCACGCTGGGGCTGAAGACCCTGGGCGACGTCGAGCTGAAATTCGATCTCGGCGCCCGGGACCTGCTGCTGCTCTATTTCTTCTCCGGCGTCGGCCTCAATGCCCGGCTGGCGGACCTGATGAAGGGCGGACGCCCCTTCCTCATCCTGCTGGTGCTGACGGTGGTGTTCCTGTTCGTGCAGGATGGCGTTGCCGTCGGCGCGGGCCACCTGCTCGGCCTGCCGGACGGTATCTCGGTGCTGCTCGGCTCCGCCGCCCTCATCGGCGGCCATGGCACCGTGCTGGCGTGGACGCCGATCATCACCGACAATTTCGGCCTCACCAACGCCGCGGAAGTGGGCATCGCCTCGGCCACCATGGGGCTGGTGCTCGGCAGCCTGGTCGGCGGCCCGGTCGCCCGCACCATCATCAACCGGGAAAAGCTCGCCGGCACCTCGCTGGAGGCCGCCCCCGTGGTCGGCCTGTCGGTGGAGCAGGAACAGGAAACCGGCGCCGACATCACCCATGTCGGGCTGATGCGCACCATTCTGGTGCTCAATCTGGTGATCCTGGTCGCCTACACCCTCGAAGAGATCATCGACGATTTCGGCATCCGGCTGCCGCTCTTCCTGCTGTGCATGCTGACCGCCATCATCATCACCAATGTCGTGCCCAGGCTGGCACCGCGCTATGAGTGGCCGGCCGGCTCGCGGGCGCTTGCCCTCATCTCGGAGCTGTGCCTCAGCGTGTTCCTGTGCATGTCGCTGATGAGCATGCAGCTGTGGGCGCTGGAAGGCCTCGGTTTCTCCATCATCCTGGTGCTGGCGGTCCAGACCCTGGTAACGGCCCTCTACACCATGTTCGCCGTCTATCCGCTGATGGGGCGCAACTATGATGCGGCGGTGCTGTCCTCGGGCTTCGTCGGCATCGCGCTGGGGGCAACCCCCACCGCGATCGCCAACATGAGCGCGGTGACCAAGACCCATGGCCCGTCCACCATGCCGTTCATCGTGCTGCCGCTGGTGTCGGCCTTCTTCATCGACATCGTCAACGCCTTCGTCATCACCTATCTGACGGCCGTTCCATGATCCTCCCTGACCGGGGCACCCACCGGCGCTCCGGTCAGTTTTTCTCGACGGTCAGGCCGTTCTGGCCAAGCTCGATGGTCATGTCGTCCTTGCGCTCCTCGCGCAGTTGCCAGGCGAGAACACCGATGCCGACCGCAAGCAGGACAACCAGCGCAACAAGACCTGTCCGGACCATGGCATCATCTCCTCTTTTTCGCCCCGTTGCTGAACGGGATCTGCGAGGAGACAATGCACATCCCCCGGCCGCGGTTTCCTGAACGCCGGCAGGAAAATGACCGGGCGGGCGCCCCGGCCGGTGACGGGCGGGCGGTTCCTGTGGTACCACCCGCGGCGGCCAGCGGTGCGGCGTCCGTCATCGCCTCTGGCCGGCCGGGCTCCACACCGGGGGCTGGCCGGCCGCGACTTTCCCAAGAGAGACCCATGCCCGATCTTCTTCTCGAACTCTTCTCCGAAGAGATCCCGGCTCGGATGCAGCGCCGGGCGGCGGATGACCTCAAGGCCCTCATCACCGACGGCCTCGTCGCCGCGGGCCTGACCTATGAGGGTGCGGTGGCCACCGCCACCCCGCGCCGCCTCGCCCTGCACCTCACCGGCATTCCCGGCCACGCCCCGGACCGCACCGAGGAGCGCAAGGGCCCCCGGGTCGGCGCCCCCGATGGCGCCATCCAGGGCTTCCTCAAGGCCGCCGGCCTCGCCTCTCTCGACGAGGCGAGCGTGGTGGAGGACGGCAAGAAGGGCTCGTTCTATGTCGCCCGCCGCACCGTGCCCGGCCGCGCCGCGCCGGAGGTGCTGGCCGACCTGATCCCGGAGACCATCCGCCGCTTCCCGTGGCCAAAGTCCATGCGCTGGGGCACCGGCTCCCTGCGCTGGGTGCGGCCGCTTCATTCCATCATCGCCACCTTCGGCACCGAGCAGGAGGAGCCGGAGCTGATCCCGGTCTCCGTCGAGGGCGTGTCGTCGGGCAACATCACCCGCGGCCACCGCTTCCTGTCGGACGGCGAGATCCGGGTGCGGCGCTGGAATGATTATGTGCCGGCGCTGGAGCGGGCGAAGGTCGTCGTCGACATCGACCGCCGCAAGGACATCATCCGCCACGACGCCAAGGACCGCGCCCTCGCCCTCGGGCTGGAGCTGGTGGAAGACGAGGGGCTGCTGGAAGAAGTGGCCGGCCTCGTCGAATGGCCGGTGGTGCTGGTCGGCTCCTTCGAGCCGGAATTCCTGGAGCTGCCGGACGAGGTCATCCGCCTCACCATCCGCATCAACCAGAAGTGCTTCGTGCTGAAGGACCCGGCCACGGGACGACTGGCCAACCGCTTCGTGCCGGTCTCCAATCTGGAGGCGACCGATGGGGGCGCGGCGATCGTGGCCGGCAACGAGCGCGTGGTGCGCGCCCGCCTGTCGGACGCCCGCTTCTTCTACGCCACCGACCTGAAGCACCCGCTGGCCGAGCGGCTGCCCAAGCTCGATGCCATCGTGTTCCAGGAAAAGCTCGGCACCCAGGGCGCCCGCGTCACCCGCCTTGCGGCGCTGGCCCACTGGATCGCCCCGCTGGTGGGCGCTGCCCCGGAAAAGGCCGAGCGCGCCGCCCGGCTCGCCAAGACCGATCTCGTCACCGAGATGGTCGGCGAGTTCCCGGAGCTGCAGGGCTATATGGGCCGTCGCTATGCCGAAGTGCAGGGCGAGGATGCCGACGTCGCCGCGGCCATCGAGGAGCACTACAAGCCTCAGGGGCCCAACGACCGCGTGCCGGAAAATCCGGTGTCGGTCGCCGTGGCGCTGGCCGACAAGCTCGACACCCTCGTCGGCTTCTGGTCGATCAACGAGAAGCCCACGGGCTCCAAGGATCCCTATGCGCTGCGCCGCGCGGCGCTTGGCGTCATCCGGCTGATCCTCACCAACAACAAGCGCGTGGCGCTGACGCCGCTGCTCACCGACATCTTCCGGGTGCATGCGGAATCCCACGCCGTCAGCCCGGCCATGGCCGCCTGGTTTGCCGCCAATCCGACGGAGGCCGGCAGCCTGGACGCCTTCCCGGAAATCGGCGACCTGTTCTCCTTCCTCATCGACCGGCTGAAGGTGCAGCTGCGCGAGCAGGGCGCCCGTCATGATCTGGTGGATGCGGTGTTCGCGCTGCCGGGTCAGGATGATCTGGTGCTGATGGTGAAGCGCATCGAGGCGCTGGGCGCCTTCCTTTCCACCGATGACGGCGCCACCCTGCTGGCGGGCTATCGCCGCGCCGCCAACATCCTCAAGGCCGAGGAAAAGAAGGCCGGCCACAGCTTCGACGCGCCCGTCGATGCCGGTCTTCTGGTCGACGCCGAGGAAAAGGCGCTGTTCGAGGCGCTCGGCCGGGTGCGCGAAGCCACCGTGCGCGCGCTCTCGGTGGAGAATTTCGCCATCGCCATGTCGGAGCTCGCCACCCTGCGCGGCCCCGTCGATGCCTTCTTCGACCGGATCCTCGTCAACGCCGAGGAGCCGGCGCTGCGCGCCAACCGTCTGGCCCTGCTCGCCGCCATCCGCGCCACCACCCTGACGGTGGCCGATTTCGGCCGCATCGCCGGCTGAAACCAGACACGCAAGTGCTGACCGCACCGCGCGCTTGAAGCACAGCAGATTTCTCATATGCCTCAGGGACATGAGAAATCTGCAACGACTTACCAGAGGATCCTTTTCAGGCACCTCTGGCCTGACACGAGAAAGGGCGGCGTCCGCTTGGGGACGTCGCCCTTTTTAATGGCCCCGGCTGGTGGAACGGGTCCCGCCGCAGCCGGTCCGGTCAGGAACGCCCGAAGGCCGGGCGTTCCGGGACTCAGAACAGGAAGTCGTCCTTGATCAGATCCGCCGCCTTGATGCCCACCAGCAGGAAGGTGTGGGCGGAGTCCTCCGGCGCATCCGTGGTCAGGGAAACGAGCAGCCCCTTTGCCGTCTGCTGCGAAGCCGCCAGCACATCGGACAGCGACCCCAGATAGCTGTTGGCCGTCAGGTCGATGACATCATGGTCATCGCCCTTGACCAGAAAATCCTCGACCCGGTCATGGCCCCCGTTGTCAGTGAAGACGAAGGTGTCCGCGTCTTCACCGCCATAAAGGGTATCGTTCCCGGTGCCCCCGATCAGGGTATCCTTGCCGGACTCTCCGACGAGGAGATCACGGCCGGAGCCGCCATCCATCTTGTCCTGCCCGGCCCCGCCGCGCAGGATATCGTTGCCGGTGTAGCCGATCAGGGTGTCATTGCCCTTGGCCCCCATGATGGAATCGTTGCCCGCCTCGCCATTCAGCGAGTCGTTGCCAAGCATGCCGTCCAGGGTGTCGTTGTCGCGACCGCCCGAGATAATGTCCTCGCCATAGCCACCGCGGATGGAATCCTGGCCGACCTCGCCATTCAACGTGTCGTTGCCATCGCCGCCATCCAGGGTGTCATTGCCGGTGCCCCCGACCAGAAGATCGGCATTGGCGCCACCGGACAGACTATCGTGTCCGTCATCGCCGAACAGGCTGTCGTTTCCCCAGTCGCCATCAAGAGTATCCATGCTGGCGCCGCCATGGAGCTCGTCATTTCCAGCGCCGCCATAGAGCTTGTCGGCCCCAAGGTCGCCATAGAGCTTGTCGTTATCGCCTTCGCCATAGAGGATATCGTTGTCGCGACCGCCATAGAGCTTGTCGTCAAGGGCGCCGCCATAAATGGTATCGCGACCGTCCTCGCCCCAGATCTGGTCATAGCCGGTATCCCCGAAGGCAAGGTCGTTGCCGGCCCCGGCATAGACAAGATCATGCCCGCTCCCGGCCACCAGGGTATCATTCCCGTTGCCGCCGAACAGACGATCGGAGTCACTGCCGCCCTTCAGGACGTCATTTCCGTTGTCGCCATACAGATCATCCGGCCCGGCCCCGCCATAGAGAAGATCGTTTCCGCTCTTCCCGCCGAGAACATCATGGCCACCATAGCCCCAGATGGTATCGTTGGATTTGCCGCCCCACAGATTGTTGTCGAGATTATTACCCTTGATCCGCATGGGCTACCCTCCAGCGATCCGCCTCTCGCGCCTGCCATCCGGCAGCGGGGCGGACCCGTTCATTCCAATGTCGCGGGACAGATCCGGCCGGGGATGGGAGCGCTTGATCTCAGCGCTGCAACGCCCCGCGGGGCCGGACCGTCCGTCTGTTCTGACGCCAACCAGAACAGGATGATTGGGGCCGCATGAGGGAGATAGCACGCCGCGCCACATCCGTGCGCGCCGGCATCCCCCCGGGCCCCTCTTCTTCTGCAGATGGGGAGCGGACAGCGAAAAGGGGAGTCCGGACGACACCGGACTCCCCTTCCCTGTCAGTTTCTTTTGCCGGCGACGGAGGCCGCCGCTTTAGCGCGCGGCGATCAGGTCGGCCAGCGTCAGCGCCACGATTTCGGTTGCGGCCTTGAGGTCGGCGAGCTGCAGATGCTCGTCGGCCGCGTGGGCGTTGGCTTCCAGGATCGAGCGCGGGCCGGCGCCATAGAGCACCGTCGGAATGCCGGCGGCGGCATAGTGGCGGGCGTCGGTGTAGAGCGGCACAGCCGTTGCCTTCACCGGCACGCCCAGCACGGCCTCGGCATGGGCCGAGATCGGGGTGACGAGGGTGTCGACGCCATCCAGCGGCTTCAGCGGCTCGGCCAGCAGGATGCGGCGGATTTCCACTTCAATGCCCGGGATCGGCGGCACGGCGGCCTTGATCAGCTCGATCAGCCGCGCTTCCACCGCCTCGCCATTCTCCTCCGGCACCAGCCGGCGGTCGAGACGCAGCGTCACCTTGTCGGGCACGACATTGGTGTTGATGCCGCCGGAGATGAGGCCGACGGTCAGCTTCGGCGAGCCGATGCCCGGCGTCGGCGAAATCTCCGCGGCCAGCCGGTGGCGCTCGCCATAGAGGGCGGCGAGGATGGGCGTCGTGGCCTCAAGGGCGTCGGCGCCGGTCTCCGGCATGGCGGCATGGGCCTGCTTGCCACGCACCAGCACTTCCAGATGCAGGCAGCCATTGTGCGCCGTGGTGATGGCATAGGAGAAGCCGGCCGAAAGCGCGAAATCCGGCTTGGTCAGCCCCTGCTCCAGCAGCCACTTCGGCCCGACGAAGCCGCCGGCTTCCTCGTCATAGGTCAGATGCAGTTCAAGGGTGCCATCCAGCGCCAGCCCCTTTTCCACCGCCGCATCCAGCGCCAGCAGCGCGAAGGCATAGGTGGCAAAGTCCGACTTCGACACGGCGACGCCGCGGCCATAGATGGCGCCGTTGCGCTCTTCGGCGCCATAGGGATCGGTGGTCCAGCCTTCGCCCGGGGGCACCACGTCGCCATGGGCGTTCAGCGCGATCACCGGGCCCTTGCCCGCGCCATAGGTGCGGCGCACGATCAGGTTGGTGACGCTCTTCATGCCGAACTGGCGCACGAAGGGCTCCGGCACCGGATGGCGCTCGACGGTGAAGCCCAGGGTCTCCAGCGCCTTGGCGGCCGCCTCGCCATGGGGGGCGCAGTCGCCCGGCGGGTTGTCGCTGGGCACGCGCACGAGCCCCTTCAGGAACTCCACTTCCTCGGGGAAGCGGGCCGCGATCAGGTCCTTCATGACCGATTCCTCTCCTCGTCGCCGAGCTTCTCGATCACCCGGATCAGCGCCTCGATGGCAAGTCCCATGTCGGCGACCGTCGCGTGCTCGGCCGGATTGTGGCTGATGCCGCCCGCACAGCGGACGAAGATCATGCCGACTTCTGTCAGATGCGCCACCGCCTGGCCATCATGGCCGGCCCCCGATGGCAGTTTCAGCACGGGGAAGCCCAGCTCCTGGATGGTGCGGGCGATTGCGTTCTGGAGATGCGGCGCGCATGGCGTCACCGGCACCTCGTGGAACGGGTCGATGGCGATGGTCACGCCGCGCCGGGCGGCAATCTCGCGCGCCGCCTTGCGGATTTCCGCCAGGGCCTTCCAGCGCGACGAGTCCGTGCCCGAGCGCAGATCCAGCGTGGCGTTCACCCGGTCCGGGATGACGTTGATGGCGCCCGGCAGCACCTCCACCCGGCCGATGGTGCCGACCAGACCATTTTCGGCGTCGCCCTTGGCGACATTTTCGATGACCAGCGCCAGCTCGGCAATCGCCGAGAAGGCATCATGGCGCAGCCGCATGGGCACGGTGCCGGCATGGCCGGCCTCGCCGGAAATGCGGATGTTGGCCCGGGTCACCGAGGCAATGGCCGTGACGACGCCCAGCGGCAGGCCCTCATATTCGAGCACCGGCCCCTGTTCGATGTGCACTTCCAGATAGGCCATGACCTTGGCCGGGTCATAGGCGGCCAGCGCAATCTTCTCGGGGTCGTTGCCGAAGGCGCGGATGGCATCCGCCAGCGTGACGCCCTGCTTGTCGGCCTTGTCCAGCGAGGCCGGATCGAAGTGGCCGGCAATCGCCTGGGACGAGGTCAGCGCGCCCGGAAAACGCACGCCCTCCTCGTCACCGAAACCGAGCACCTCGATGGCAAAGGGCAGCTTGAGCTTGCGGCGGCGGATCTCGTCCACGGCGATGAGGCCGGCGATCACGCCGAAGCAGCCATCATAGGCGCCGGCATTGATGACGGTGTCGATGTGGGAGCCGATCAGCAGGCGCTTGTCGGACGGCGTCACCCCCGGCGGGCAATAGAGGCCACGGATGGTGCCCAGCGCGTCCTCGCTGGTGGTCATCCCCGCCTGCCGCATCCACGCGCCCACCTTCTCGATGGCCTGACGATGCTCGGGGGTGAGAAACAGGCGGGTGATCTCGCCCGGAATGGCGGTGGAACTGGCGAGATCGCGCAGCAGGCGCTCTGCCCGGTCACCAAGGGGCCGGGTCCAATGGGCCATCATGGCAGCACACGATCCTCAAGACGGAAACGGAAGATACGGGTGATCTGGGCGAGCGCGTTGGCGAACTCGCTGTCCGGATCATTGTCCACGCGCTCAGCAAAGGAGGCGAGGATGGTGTCCTTGGTCGCTCCCTTCACCGCAAGGATGAAGGGAAAGCGGAATTTATCGCGGTAGCGGCCGTTGAGCTCGGTGAAGCGGGCGAACTCCTCGGCATCCAGCCGGTCGAGCCCGGCGCCCGCCTGCTCCTTCTTTGAATCCTCGGCAATCGCCCCGGCCTGAGCCGCCTTGCCGGCCAGATCCGGATGGGCACGCACAAGGGCGAGCTGGTCTGAGCGCGACGCACTGGCAAGCGCCGCCGCAAAGCCGGCAATCAGCGCCTCGCGGTCGGCAAATGGGCGCGCGGCGGCCGCCACCTCCGCCACCCAGGGCGTGTGCTCGGCAACATCGCCGAAGAGCGCAACGAAGGTGCCGTCATCAAGGGCATTCACCGCAGCGACAGACAGCGGAAAGGCAGGCAGGGCGGCAAGTGGCGTCATGGCTCGGGGTCATCCGGGAGAGTGCATGGGGTCCTAGCATGATCCGCCCCGGACCGGAATGGCGGGCCAGCGGCACCCGTGAGACGGGCGCCGCTGGCCGGACGTGTCTCGGGGAATCTCTTCGGGAGAACCCGGGGAGTATCACTGGTTGGCGAGGATCCAGGCGCCCAGCGCCTCGCGATCGGCCTTGGTGAAGCCGGTCTCGTTGCCGAGCGGCATCACGTCGGACTGCACCGCCTGCGCCATGATCATCTGCCCGTTCTGCTTGATGAGCGCGATATTATCGAGGATCAGCCCCTTGGGAGCCTCGTTGAAGCCGGTGTGGGTCGGCTTGGCGGAGTGGCACATGGTGCAGTGCTTGGCGGTCAGGGCCAGCACTTCGTCATTGCTCATCACCGCCACGCCATCGGCCGACGTCTTCGGCATGGTCATGCCGATCATGATGACGAGAGCGGCGGCGGCCAGCGGCAGGGTCCAGGCGATCTTGTTGAGGGGATCGCCGGCCTCATGACGGTTGAGGAAGTGGCGGATGCTGGCGCCCATCACGATGATGAGGGCGGCAATCATCCACGCATGGGGATGGCCGATCACCATGGAATAATGGTTCGATACCATCATCACCAGAACCGGCAGGGTCAGGTAATTGTTGTGAACCGAGCGCTGCTTGGCAATCTGGCCGTAGATCGGATCCACCGTCTCGCCGGCAATCAGCTGGGCCACCGCCTTGCGCTGGTTCGGCATGATCACCCGGAACACGTTGAAGGCCATCAGCGTGCCGATGAAGGCGCCGATGTGGATGAACGCGCCGCGCGGGCTGAACACGTGGGTGTAGAAATAGGCCGCCAGGATGATGAGCACGAACACCGCCACCGCCAGACGGGTCGGCTCGCGGCCGATCCAGCTCCGGCACAGGAAGCGGTCATAGACGAACCAGCCGCCGAATAGCGACAGAAGCGAAATCAGGATCGCTTCCACCGGCACCATCGGCAGCACGTCCGGCGAGATCAGATAGGCCCGGGCATTGGCATAATATTGCACGATGAGCAGGCAGAAGCCCGTCACCCAGGTGAGATAGGCTTCCCACTTGTACCAGATCAGGTCATCGGGCAGCTGCCCCGGGGCGACCAGATATTTCTCGACATGGTAGAAGCCGCCGCCATGCACTTCCCAGGCGGTGCCGTAGACCCCCGGATTCATCTTCTCACGCTTGCGCAGGGAGAGATCGAGGGCGATGAAATAGAAGGACGTGCCGATCCAGCCGATGCCGACGATCAGGTGCGCCCACCGGAAGAGCAGATTGAGCCAGTCGAGAAAGAAGGCGTACATCGCGTCTCTTGTCCGTGCGTCACGGGGTTCTGATGCCAATCGCCCCCGCCCGTCCCCGCTGGACGGACGCCACGAGGGCCAACCGGACCGGTCGTCCCCCGCCTGCCGGGCGTTGCCCTGTCCACCGGCGGTCCACCCCCGGACCGGATCGCTGGAAGACAGGGAGTCTGGTCCGGACCGGCGAAAACGACGCTCGGGAATTGTCGTCGTCCACCTGCCCGATTGGATACACTCTGGCAAGATCCAAGCCGCAGCGGACGTTACAATCCGCCGCAGGGACCCGCCGGCCGGTGCGCGTCTGCGCCGCGCATCATCTGACTGAACCAATGCAAGAAAACGGCCTGCCGGGAAGCCGGCGGATTGCCGCCTTGCCATGCGGGAGAAAGTGCTTCTCCCCGACGGGCGGGATGCAGATTTCAGCAGCCTGCCACCGGACCGGTCAGCGCGCGCCCGCGGCCGTCGCCGCCGCCGTCACATCCGGGACAGCGGCGCGCGCCGCCTCGTCGGCCAGCACCAGTTCCGCCACCGTCAGCGCGGCGATCGGCGCCGGATGCTTGGAGACCAGCCGCGCACCGCCGATCGGGCAGATCATCCCGGCAATCCGCTCCTCCGCCACCCCTGCCGCCCTGAGGCGCGAGGTGAAGCGCGCCCGCTTGGTTGCCGAGCCGATGAGCCCGACATAGGGGAAGCGCTCCGCCGCCAGCGCCGCATGCACGATGGCAAAATCCAGCGCATGGGAATGGGTCAGCACCAGCACGAAGGCCCCGTCAGGCGCCGTCGCCAGAAGCTGTTCCGGCTCGGCCGGCGCCACCGGCATCACATTGCCGGGCATGGCGCCGGGAAAGGCCTCGGGCCGCGGATCAACCCAGGTGACGGCAAAGGGCAACGGCGCCAGCGCCAGCACCAGGGCCCGGCCGACATGGCCCGCCCCGAACAGATAAAGCGGCCGGCGGGTGATGCCGAAGCGCTCCTCCAGCCGGCCATCCGCCGTCAGCCGCGCCGTGCCCGCCGCCGGGTCGCCGCCCGCTTCGGCCACCACCTGGCGCACGAAGCGCCCGGCCGCATCCCGGCCGGCGACCGTCGAGAACGGCCCTTCCTTCTCCGCCGCCAGCATTGGCGCCAGCGCCGGCAGATCGGCCGCGGCAAAGGTCTCCACCAGCACCGTCACCCGGCCGCCGCAGCACTGGCCGAGCTCCGGCCCCAGCGCGATGGTGCGCAACCGCGCCCGCGGCACGCCCGCCGCCATCTCGCTCTGGGCAAAGGCCAGCGCCTGCCATTCCAGCGCACCGCCGCCGATGGTGCCGGAAAAGCCGCCGTCCCGGCCAACCGCCATGCGCGCGCCTGCCTCCCGCGGCGTCGACCCGTCCGCCGTCACCACGGTGACCAGCGCCGCCACCCCATCCCGGACCAGAAGGGCGGCAATCCGCGCCCAGAGTTCCATATTCCCTCGCACTGGATCCATCGGGCTGCCGCCCGATCAGGCCCGCATGGCCTGACAGGCCGTCAGGATGGCTTCCGCGGTTGCCGGTGCATCGAGCGGCGGCACGGTGCCGGGCTTCAGGCTCGCCACCGCATGGGTGATGGCCGAGAATACCGAGATCGGCAGCATCAGCGGCGGCTCGCCGACCGCCTTGGAACGGTAGATGGTGTCCACCCGGGCACCCCCGGACTCATAGAGCTCGGTGACGAAATGCGCCGGCACGTCGGAGGCGCACGGGATCTTGTAGGTGGACGGCGCGTGGGTGCGGAGGCGCCCGGCCTTGTCGAACACCAGTTCTTCCGTCGTCAGCCAGCCCATGCCCTGCACGAAACCGCCTTCGATCTGGCCGATGTCGATATCCGGGTTCAGGGAGTGGCCGGCATCGTGCAGGATGTCGACCCGCGTCACCCGGGATTCCCCGGTCAGCGTGTCGATCACCACCTCCGAGCAGGAGGCGCCATAGGCGAAGTAGAAGAACGGCCGTCCGGTGGCATTCGGTCGATCCCAGTGAATATCCGGGGTGGCATAGAAGCCGGTGGACGACAGCGAGATCCGCGACACATAGGCCATCCTGGCGAGCACGCCAAACGGGATGGCCTCGCTGCCGATAAATACCGTGTCATCGCGGAAGACGATGCTTTCCGGCGCCACCGCATATTTTTCCGCGGCAAAGGCGATCAGCCGGTCGCGGATGGTCTCGGCGGCGATGCGGGCCGCCTGACCGTTGAGGTCCGAGCCCGAGGAGGCCGCCGTCGGCGAGGTGTTGGGCACCTTGCCGGTGTGGGTGGCGGTGATCTTCACCCGCTCCAGCGCCACGCCGAACACCTCGGCCACCACCTGGGCGACCTTGAGGTTCAGCCCCTGCCCCATCTCGGTGCCACCATGGTTCAGGTGGATCGAGCCATCCTGATAGATGTGGACGAGGGCGCCGGCCTGGTTGAGGTGGATGAGGGTGAAGGAAATGCCGAACTTCACCGGCGTCAGGGCGATGCCCCGCTTCAGATAGAGCGCAGTTTTGTTGAAGGCGTCAATCTCGGCCCGGCGGGCGCGATAATCCGTCTTTTTCTCCAGCTCCGCCACCAGCTCCGGCAGGATGTTGTCGGTGACGGTCATGTTGTAGGGCGTCACGTCCCGACCGGGGCCGCCATAGAAATTGGCGATGCGGACGTCCAGCGGATCCTTGCCGAGGGTGATGGCGATGGCATCCATCACCCGCTCGATGGCCACCATGCCCTGGGGGCCGCCGAAGCCGCGGAAGGCAGTGTTCGACACCGTATCGGTGCGGATGCGCTGCGAGCGGACGGCGACCTCGGGCAGATAATAGGCGTTGTCGGCGTGGAACATCGCCCGGTCGCAGATGCCCAGCGACAGGTCCACCGAGTGGCCGCAGCGGGCATACTGATCCATGGTCGTGGCGAGGATCCGGCCATCCGTATCGGTGCCGGCGGCATAGTCGACCCGGAAGTCGTGCCGCTTGCCGGTCATGGTCATGTCGTCGTCGCGGTCGAGCCGGATCTTGGCCGGCCGGCCGGTGACCCGGGCCGCCACCGCCGCCATGCACGCCCACGCGCTCGCCTGGCTCTCCTTGCCGCCGAAGCCGCCTCCCATGCGGCGCATCTCCACCGTCACCGCCGCCGCCGGCACGCCGAGGGCCTGGGCCACCAGCAGCTGCACCTCGCTCGGGTGCTGGCTGGAGGTGTGGATGGCCATCTCGCCTTCTTCACCGGGAATCGCCAGCGACACCTGGCTTTCCAGATAGAAATGCTCCTGCCCGCCGATGTGGATCGAACCGGTGAGGCTGTGCGGCGCCGCCTTCACGCTGTCATCCGGCGTGCCGCGCAGGAACTGATAGGGCGGCAGCACGGTCTCGCCGCGGGCAATGCCCTCGTCGATGGTGACGGCCGGCGTCACCGCCTCCACGGTGAACTTTGCCAGCCGCGCCGCCTTGCGCGCCGCCAGCCGGGTGCGCGCCACCACGGCAAAGGCCGGCTGGCCAAGAAAGCGGATTTCGCCCGACGTGAAAATCGGCTCGTCATGGGTGTGGGCGGGCGAGCAGTCATTCTCGCCCGGCACATCCTCGGCCGTCAGCACCGCGACCACCCCCGGAAAGGCGCGGACGGCGGTGAGGTCCATGGCCGTGAAGCGACCGCGTGCCGCCTCGCGGCAGTAGCCGGGGGCGATGTGCAGCGTGCCCTCGGGCTCGGGAATATCGTCCACATAACGCGCCGTGCCGGTCACATGGCGCAGCGCGCTGTCATGGGGAATGGACTTGCGGACGACGGCATAGTCGCCGGCCGCCACACTTGCAGCCTCAGGCAGCGGCCGGGGCGTCGTCATGGCGCAGTCCTCTGACGCGGGTGGTGGAGGTCGGTGCGCCGGCAAGTTCCGCCAGCGCCTTGATGATCAGCCCTTCGGCAACGGCCCGGCGATAGGCGGCGGAAGCGCGGTGATCGTCCATCGGGGTGAAGTCCGTGGCGATATGGGCGGCGGCGGCCGCGACAGCCGCGCTGTCGGCCGGATCGACGCCGATGAGGGCGGCTTCCGTGGCGCTCGCCCGCTTCGGCGTACCAGCCATGCCGCCAAAGGCCAGCCGGGCCCCGACGATGCGGCCGTCTTCCAGCGTGAAGCGGAACGCCGCCATCACGGCGGAAATATCCTGATCGAAGCGCTTGGAAATCTTGTAGGCGCGGAACACCTCGCCGGCCTTCAGCTTGGGCACGAACAGCCGCGACACGAATTCACCCGGGCGCCGGTCCTGCTTGCGGTAGGCGATGAAGAAGTCTTCCAGATCGACGATCCGCACCCCGGCCGTCGAGCGCAGTTCGAGCTGGGCGCCGAGCGCAATCAGCGCCGGCGGGCTGTCGCCGATGGGCGACCCGTTGGCGACGTTGCCGCCGACCGTGCCGGCGGAGCGCACCTGCTTGGAAGCGATGCGACGCCAGAGTTCGCCGAGATCCGCGTCGATGGCCGCCATGGCCGGCTGCACCGCATCAAAGGTGGCCGTTGCCCCGATCACCAGCATCGCGCCGGTATCGGTCACCGCATCGAGCCCCTCGACCCGGCCGAGCCAGATGATCTTCGGCAGCTCCTTCAGCTCCTTGGTCACCCACAGGCCGACATCGGTGGCACCCGCCACCAGGGTCGCCTCGGGAAAGCGCGCCACCAGCTCGGCAAGCGCCGCCGGGGTGGAGGGCGCGGCAAAGAACCGGTCGGGGGTGCCGACGAAAAGATCCTGCCCGCTCCGGATCCCCTCCAGCCGGGCCGCGATGGCGTCCGCCTCAAGCGCGATGGCATCGGCCGGGGCACCCGTGATGGCGGCCGTTGCAGCCTCGATGATCGGGCGATAGCCGGTGCAGCGGCAGAGATTGCCGGCCAACCGGTCCTCGATCACCTCCCGGGAGACCGGACCACCGGCCTGATAGGCGACGAACAGGCTCATCACGATGCCCGGCGTGCAGAAGCCGCACTGGGAGCCATGATGGCTGACCATCGCCGCCTGCACCGGGTGCGGCGCCTCGGGGGTGCCGATGTCCTCCACCGTCACCACATGGGCGCCATCGACCATGCCGAGCAGCTGGATGCAGGCATTCACCGGCCGGTAGACGACGCGGCCCTCCTCCAGCCGGCCAAGGGCCACGGTGCAGGCGCCGCAGTCGCCCTCGCCGCAGCCTTCCTTGGTGCCGGTGGCGCGCTCGGACAGTCGCAGATAATCGAGCAGCGTCTCCGTCGGATGGACGGACGCGACCTCGACGACCTCGGAGCCGCGCAGGAAGCGGATGGTATCGCGCATGGTCTCAGCTTCCCCGGTAGGTGCCGTAGCCATAGGGAGAGAGCAGCAGCGGCACATGATAATGGGCCGCCGGATCGGAAATGCCGAAGCGGATGGGAATCACGTCGAGAAAGGGCGGCTCCGTCAGCGGCGCGTTCACGGCGCGCAGATAGTCGCCGGCGTGAAACAGCAGCTCGTAAGTGCCCGGCAGCATGGCCTCACCGGAAAGAATCGGCTGGTCCAGCCGGCCGTCCTCATTGGTCACACCGGTGGCCACCGGCTCGGGACCGGACGCGCCCAGCCGGAAAAGCGCGATGCGGATGCCCTCGGCCGGCGTTCCGAGAGCCGTGTCGAGAACATGAGTCGTCAGACGCCCCACGGGATCCCCCAATCTGTCCACTGCGTGAGCATGCACAAATCCTAAGCAACTCTGCCAGGCGGGGAAAGCGCGTTATCACCGCACCCCCTGCCCGCATCTGCGGCAGCCCGGCGGGGCGCCGCAGATGGCCGGGCGGATCAGGGAATCAGCACCGAGGCGCCGGTGGTCATGCGGCCTTCCAGATCGCTGTGGGCGCGCGCGGCATCCTTCAGCGCATAGGTCTGGCTGACGGGAATGCGCACGGTGCCGTTGGCGACCACCTCCATCAGGTCCGCCGCCGTCTCCTCCAGATCCGCCCGCGAGGCGATATAGGTGAAGAGGGTCGGGCGGGTGACGAACAGCGAGCCCTTCTGGGCCAGCGTCAGCAGGCTGATATCCGGCGCCGGGCCCGAGGCATTGCCGAAGGAGACAAACAGGCCGCGCGGCTTCAGGCAGTCCAGCGAGCCGGCGAAGGTGTCGCGCCCAACCGAATCATAGACCACATCGACGCCGCGGCCGCCGGTCAGCTCCTTCACCCGGGTGACGAAATTCTCGTCGCGATAGTTGATGACGTGGTGATAGCCGTGCTCCAGCGCCAGCTTCACCTTGTCCGGGGAGCCGGCGGTGCCGATGACGGTGGCACCCAGCGCGCGCGCCCACTGGCCGGCAATCAGCCCGACGCCGCCGGCAGCGGCATGGAACAGGATCACCGAGCCGGGTTTCACGTCATAAGTGGCGCGCAGCAGATAGCGGGCGGTCATGCCCTTCAGCATCATGGCGGCGGCGGTCTCGTCGGAGACGCTATCGGGCACCCGCACCAGCCGGTCGGCCGGCATCAGTCGCAGCGAGGCATAGCCGCCGAGGCCGGTGGCATAGGCGACGCGATCGCCGGGCTTCAGGCCGACCACGCCGGCGCCGACGGACTCCACCACGCCGGCGCCCTCGCCACCGGGGATGAAGGGCAGCGCCGGCGGCTTGTAGAGGCCGGTGCGGAAATAGGTGTCGATGAAATTGAGGCCGATGGCCGTCTGGGCGAGGCGGACTTCGCCGGCCCCCGGCGCGCTCACCTCGACCTCCTCATGGACGAGCACTTCCGGCCCGCCATGCACATGAACGCGAATGGCCGTTGCCATGTCTGCCTCCCGGATGACGCCCCCGACGGGGCCTGTCTTTTCCGGTCAAGCATACGCGGAAGCGCGGCGGAGAGAAGCGGCTTCCGGTTTAGCCCCGTTGCCGCCTCCCCTGCCGGCCCCGGTCAGGACTGACCGCTGTCGCTGCCCGTCCGGGCCTTTTCGCGCTTCAGGCGGCGGGTGCGAGCCATCACGTTGACGAACTCGACGCCGGCCGAGAACGCCATGGCGAAGTAGATGTAGCCGCGCGGAATGTGGAAGCCGAGACCATCGGCGATCAGCGCCACGCCGATCAGCAGCAGGAAGGACAGCGCCAGCATCTTGGTGGTCGGATGTTCGTGCACGAACACGCTGACCGGGCCGGATGCGATGTACATCACGCCGACGGCGATGATGACGGCGGCAATCATCACTTCCACATGGCTGGCCATGCCGATGGCGGTGACGATCGAATCAACGGAAAACACCATGTCGATGACGATGATCTGGGCGATCACCGCGGCAAAGCTGGCCGCCTTGCCGCCGCCGCTCTCGTCATGCTCCAGCCCCTCGATGCCGTGGTGGATCTCCAGCGTGCCCTTGACCAGCAGGAACAGGCCACCGCCAATGAGGATCAGGTCACGCGCCGAGATTTCCTTGCCGAAGATCTCGAACAGCGGCGCCGACAGCCCAATCAGCCACGAGAGCACCAGCAGCAGCGCCACCCGCATAATGAGCGCAAGACCAAGCCCGATCTGCCGCGCCTTCTTCGCCTCCTCGCCCTTCAGCTTGGCAACGAGCACGGAGATGAACACGACATTGTCGATGCCGAGCACGATCTCCATCACCGTCAGGGTGAAGAGCGCCGCCCAGACTTCCGGATTCGCCAACAGCTCGATCATCGAGTGGTTTTCCCTTGGAGGGTAAGAGTGCGCGCGGGCCCGCTTGCCGCGGACCGGTCAGCGGGTTGTAGCATGATGGCGGAAATCTTGTGCGACGCACATCGGGGGCGGGGCGGGGCGGGGAGCAGTGTCAGCGGGTGGGCGATCAGATAGGCCGATGGCATTGCTGTGTTGCCGCTCGGTGTCATGGCAAATATCGGCTCTGCCCGACACTGAGAAACAAGGGAGGTAAGCGCGCCCTCGAGGCCTTCAGCAAACAACGAAACGCCCGCCAATGAAGCGGGCGTTGGCCAAGCGTTGAGGCAAGAACTCACAGCGCAGTTCAGCCCATTAAGGCTGATGATCGACTTTCATCTGCATTCTATCTCTACTTACTGAGATCTATTTTTTTTGAAATCTCGACAAACCTAGCCGCCCTTTGGCGTAAAAATGCAGCTTCCTTTTCATCCAATCGCGTCGACATGGTAAGTGTTCCTGGTTGTATGTTAAGAATCCCTACGCCTACCGCATCTATGCTCGCTAATCTCAGAACAGTTAAAATCCCCCGCTCCTTTTCTCTAGGAAATGAATCTTTTCCGAAATGCAAATATATTATTCTTCTTTGGTTATTTTCTTCCGTCCTAAGATACCACGCCGTGGTAATAACTAGGCCAGAAATATCAACTTCAATGGGTACCCTTCCCTCCCATACGAGACCATAGTCTTCTTTCAAATCTAAATAATTCTTTGCCAATAATTGGTATCCAATGGATTTATTATTTGAAACATTCTTATGTAAATTCAAAAATTCTTCACGATTTATTTTTTTATCTTCAAATGAAGCCATTGCTTCGCGAAATTGTTTGTACCTATCCTTAGCTGGGTCGTACTTCTCCTTCATTTCATCAATTATACTTATAACTTTTGCTTTATCTCTCCTCTTGTCTCCATACGAAAATTCAATAAATTTTTTGACGTTTATTTTCATGTTCTCTACCCCGGAGTAACCCTCAATAATGCGGCAACCAGCACAATCTAGGAATTATTTGCGGATATTCAACTATCTTTTTGGAAAAAATATGAGGCACAAGATTTTTATGAGCGGAGCTCATTTTTTCAGTATTTTTATATGACATCTCGTTACTGAGCTTGCGCCTAAACTCCCCCCCTCAAACCCCCGCCAGCAGCGCCGCGCCGAAGGGGGAGACCATCAGCAGCGCTGCCCCCAGCACCGTCAGCGCCAGACCGATGAGAGTGGGCACCACCCGGCCGGTGGTGAGCTTTTCCAGTGCGGCCAGCACGCCCAGCACCGCCATCCACACCAGATTCATGGTGCCCAGCGCCAGCATGGCCGCCATCATCACCCAGCAGCAGCCGAGGCAGTCCATGCCGCGGCCGAGGCCATCGCGGAAGGCGGCGCCGACGCGGCCGGTGGTGCGCGGTGCGAAGACCGGCGGAAAGCGGCAGCGGATCAGGCAGGCGGTCTTCAGCGGGGTGAACTGGTAGAGGCCGGCGGCCACCAGCGCGAGACCGGCCAGGCCGACACCCGCCGGCGCCAGCGCCGAGGACAGCTGGCCGGCCGCGACAAGCCCGGCCTGCACGGCAGTGGCCAGCAGGGAGAAGGCGAACCACACCCCGAGATAGCCGAGGATGCGGGCGCCCGCCTCCCCCGGCCCGTGCCCGCGGATTGCCAGCACCGGGGCAGCACTCGGCAGCATCATCGCCGCCGACATGGCCATCCACATGAGAAAGGCGAGCGCGAAGCCGGCCGGGCTGAGAAGCCCCGCGGCGCCGCCAAGGGGGGCGCAGAGGGTGGCCAGCCCCGCCGCCACCGAGGGCGGCAGATCGAGGGCGCCGAACACGTCCATGCCCGGCCCCAAGGCCGCCAGCCCTTCCGCCGGCATGCCAATGACCATGGCGACCAGCGCCACCCAGCCAAGCGCGGCGATGACGCCGACCAGCCCCAGCGCCGCCCGGTCCAGAGCGCGCGGACGGGGCGGGGATCCGGCAGCAGATGCAGGCATGGACGATTGCCCCTCACGCAAGATTCGGTCTCTCCTCCGGTCAGCCGGGACAGGATAGGCCCTGCCCGGCCGGCGCCGGATCATTTTTCTGCATCCTCGGCTTTTTCTTGAACCCGGCTTTGCCCTGGATCAAGGTGACGGGAACGAATGATGGTGAAAAGGTGGCATCGCGAACGCGCCCGGCCTCAGGGCGCGCGCCGCCGCACCCCACCCCTCCAACGCCGAACCAGTTTCCTCCGGGCCCCGCTTCCGGTCGCGGGCAGGGCCGCACGAACGAGAAGGGCCGCGCCATGAATTCCGAACGCTTGAACCGCAGCGTCGATGCGGCCGTGGTGGGCGGAGGTCCGGCGGGGCTGACGACCGCGATCGGCCTTGCGCGCGCCGGCCTGCAGACCCTGCTGATCGCCCCGCCCGCCCCTGTCGATCCGCGCACCACCGCCCTCCTCGGCGCCTCGGTGGAGCTGCTGGAGGATTATGGCGTGTGGTCCCATGTGGCCGAGATTGCCGCGCCGCTCTCCGTCATGCGCCTGATCGACGACACCGGCCGGCTGGTCCGCGCCCCCGAGGTCGCGTTTGACGCCCGCGAGCTGGACCTGCCGACCTTCGGCTACAATGTGCTGAACGACGCCCTCAACAACGCGCTGGATGCGGTCGCCGCTTCCACCCCGGGCCTCACCCGGCTGATGGCAAAGGCCACCGCCGTGCATCCGGGCCCCGATGCCGTGGTCATCGACACCGACGCCGGCCCTGTCACCGCCAGGGTGGCGGTTGCGGCTGACGGCTCGCGCTCGCTTGCCCGCACCGCGGCCGGCATCGACCTGCGCACCTGGAGCTATCCCCAGTCGGCCCTCGTCACCACTTTTTCCCATGAGCGGCCGCATCTGGATGAATCGGTGGAGTTCCACCGCCCGGCCGGCCCCTTCACCGTCGTGCCGCTGAAGGGCAACCGCTCCAGCCTCGTCTGGGTGGAAACTCCGGACGAAGCCCGACGGCTGGCGGATCTGCCGAAGGCCGAGCTGGAAGCCGAAATCGAGACGGTCTCCCACGGCCTGCTCGGCCCGGTCGTCATCGACGGGCCCGTCGCCACCATTCCGCTTGGCGGCCATGTGGCCAAGAGCTTCGGCGCGCGCCGGGTGGCCCTGGTCGGCGAGGCGGCCCACCGCTTTCCGCCCATCGGCGCCCAGGGCCTGAACCTGTCCCTGCGCGATGTGCGCGATCTCGTCGCCACCCTGAAGGACGCCCACGCCCGCGGCGAGGATCCCGGCTCGGACGCCACCCTTGCCGCCTATCATGGCCGGCGCCGGGTGGATGTGGTCAGCCGCACCCTCGGCGTCCACGCCCTCGACAAGTCTCTGCTCTCCGGCTTCCTGCCGGTGCAGGTGGCCCGCGGCCTCGGCCTGACACTGGCGGCCAATGTGGGAACCATCAGGCGCTTCATGATGCGCCGCGGCCTCGGCGAGGGCCTGCGCCGCAAGATCGCCAACGGCTGAGCACGGCCGTCCCCGCTTGCCGTTCCCGCGCCCCGGAGACTCAAAGGTTTCCGGGGCGTTTGTGTGTCTCGTCCGGGTGATCGCTCAGAGCATCCCCCGGGTGATCGCTCAGATCATCCCGTGGGTGATGAGGAAGATCACGCCGGTGACGGTGATGACGGACAGCAGCGTGCCGACCAGAACGCCGGTGGAGGCGCCGTCGACGAAGGCATCATAGCCGGCGGCCATCACATAGACATTGGCGGCCGGCGGCAGACTGGCCATCAGCACGGCGGTATAGAGAAACACCGGATCAAGACCGGCAATCAGCGACACGAACGCGAAGGCGAGCAGCGGATGGAGCACCAGCTTCATCCCCAGCACCGGCGGCAGCACCTTCGGGATGCCGCGGAACGGGCGCAGCCCCAGGGTGACGCCGAGGGCGAACAGCGCCGAGGGGGCCGCCGCCTGGCGCAGCAGCGTCAGCAGGGTGTCGAGAGCCGCCGGCGGATGGAACTCCACGATCGCGGCCAGGATGCCGGCCACCGACGAGACGATGAACGGGTGCGTCGCCACCCGGAACAGCGCCCGCCCCACCACCCGGTCCAGAGGCTCGCCGGCACCGTTGGCGAGCGCCATCAGCACCGGCATGATGGTGAACAGCAGCATGTTGTCGAAGCACAGCACCAGGGCCGTCGGCACCGAGGCGCCGGTGCCCAGCACCGCCAGCGTCAGCCCCGGCCCCATGTAGCCGACATTCGCATAACCACCGGTGAGCGCGAGAATGCCGGAATCGGCCGCGCCGCGCCGGGCGAGGAAGCGGGCATAGAGAAAGGCGATGGTGAAGGTCAGCGCCGTCGCGCCCGTCGTCGCGATGACGAAGCGGCCATTGGCCAGTTCCGCCACCGGGGTGCGCGAGAGCAGCTGGAAGAACAGGGCCGGCAGCGAGAAATAGATGAGAAAGAGGTTCATCCACTGCAGCCCCGCCTCCGGCGCCTTCATCAGCCGCGCGGCGAGAAAGCCGAGAAAGATGAGCCCGAAGAAGGGAAAGGACAGGTCGACGACGGTGGACATGCGGGCTTTCCGGAGCCCCCCGGCCGGCGGCGCCGGCAGGATCCGGGCCCGAAGGACGGGGCGACGCGAGAGAGGCGGGAACGGACGGCGCGACGCTCCGTCGTCTTCGTCGTTGATTAGGGGAGGAACTTGCCCTTAATCAACCCGGCTTCAGGGTGCATGTCCCGAATCCCCCGCACCGGGACGTGCCAGATCCCCCCGGCCGTCCCGTCCCGACGCCCCATCAGACACCCCCATGGCCAGACGCTCCTCGCTTCCTCCCCCCCTTCTCGCAGCGCGCCAATATCTGGAATATGCCGGCGTGCGCGCGGGAGCGGCGCTGGTGCGGCTGCTGCCGTTGACGGTCTCCAGCTGGGTGATCGGCAAGAGCTGGCGCCTGATCGCCCCGCATCTGCGCCGCCAGAAGCGCGTGCTGGAGCACATGGCCCTCGCCCTGCCGGAAAAGACCGAGGCCGAACGGCGGGCGATTTCCCTGTCCATGTGGGAAAATCTCGGGCGCGTCATGGCCGAGACGGTCTGCCTGGACCGCCTCGTGCGCGACACCGGGCGCTTCATCATCTCCTATGACAAGGTGCAGCATCTCGACCTGTCGCGCGGGGTGGTGCTGGTGTCGCTGCACTATGGCAACTGGGAAATCTCGGTGCTGCCGGCCAAGGCGATCGATCTTTACCCGGTCGGCGTCTATCAGAGCGTGCACAATCCGTTTCTCGACCGCTATCTGCGGGCCGTGCGCGCGCCCTATTACAAGGAAATCCTGCCCAAGGGCCCCGATACGGCCCGCCGCCTCATCGGCACGGTGAAGCGCGGCGGCTCCATTGCCGTGCTCGGCGACCTGCGCGAGACCCGGGGCATTCTCGTGTCCTTCTTCGGCCGGCCGGCCTTTGCCAATCCGCTGCCGGCGATGGTGGCGCGCATGGCCGGCGTGCCCCTCGTCGTCGACCGGGCCACCCGCCTGCCCGATGGCCGCTTCCTGTTCGACATCGTGGAAGTGCCCGTGCCCCGCACCGACGACCGCCACGAGGATGTGCGGGTGGCGACGGCCGCCGTCCACGCCCGCTTCGAGGAGTGGATCCGCGAGCACCCGGACCAGTGGATGTGGGCCCACCGCAAATGGGCGGCCGCACCCGAGGACATGGCATCGCCGGCGGAAAATGGTGCGGCGGCGGCCGGCGAAGCCGTCTCCAAACACGAATAGGTTGGCGCAGGGCCGGCGCCTTGCCGGGCGCCCCGGGAATCGGGCAGGAACGGGCAGACGCGCTTTCGCGCCGCACAATTTTCACCTGTCCGCTCCGGAGTCATGAGTCCCATGAAAAGCCCGCGCGCCTTCTTCAAGCCGCTTGCCATCGGAGCCCCCGAGCCCTACCGCGAGCTGCCGGTCCGGCTGGAGCGCATGATCCATTTCGTGCCGCCCCATCTGGAAAAGCTGCGCGCCCGGGTGCCCGAGATTGCCAAGGACGTCGATGTCGTCCTCGGCAATCTGGAAGACGCCATCCCGGTGGATGCCAAGGTTGCCGCCCGGCGCGGCTTCATCGAAATGGCCAAGGCCACGGATTTCGGCACCACGGGCCTGTGGACCCGGGTCAACTGCCTGAATTCGCCGTGGCTGCTGGATGATCTCACCGAGATCGTCGCCGAGGTCGGCAACAAGCTCGACGTGGTGATGCTGCCGAAGGTGGAAGGCCCGTGGGATATCCACTATGCCGACCAGCTGCTGGCCCAGCTGGAAGCCCGCCATGGCGTGACCAAGCCGATCCTCATCCACGCCATCCTGGAGACCGCCGAGGGCGTGAAGAATGTCGAGGCGATCGCCGCCGCCTCGCCGCGCATGCACGGCATGAGCCTGGGTCCGGCGGATCTGGCCGCCTCCCGCGGCATGAAGACCACCCGGGTCGGCGGCGGTCATCCGGATTATGTCGTGCTGGCGGACCCGACTGGCAGCGACGCCCCGCGCACCGGCTATCAGCAGGATCTGTGGCACTACACCGTCGCCAAGATGGTGGATGCCTGCCTCTCCGTCGGCATCAAGCCGTTCTACGGCCCGTTCGGTGACTTCTCCGATCAGGCGGCCTGCGAGGCCCAGTTCCGCAACGCCTTCCTGATGGGCTGCGTCGGCGCGTGGTCGCTGCACCCGACCCAGATCGTGCTGGCCAAGAAGGTGTTCAGCCCAGATCCGGCGGAAGTGAAGTTCGCCAAGCGCATTCTGGACGCCATGCCCGATGGCTCCGGCGCCGTGATGATCGACGGCAAGATGCAGGATGACGCTACCTGGAAGCAGGCCAAGGTCATCGTCGACCTCGCCCGGCTGGTGGCCAGCAAGGACCCGGAGCTGGCCGAGCGCTACGGCCTGTGAGGATCTGACAGCCGGCGGAGCGAAGCGCCCCGCCGGGCTCTCCCGGCACCGCATCGCTCCCGCAGACCTGACGACAGGGCCCCGGCCGCTCCCCGAGCGCCGGGGCCTTTTCGCACCTGCGAGGGAACCGCTCTTCCGGACGGGGCTGCTGCGCCACCTGGAGTCTGGCGCCAGCAAAGCGTGCGGGTGGACGGGCCAGCCAGTTTTTCCCGCCCCGCCGGAACCGGAGCCGACCACAAGATCACCTAGCCAGAAGCCCCCTTTTGACCGCTGGCGCCGATGGAAAGGCCGCAGTCCTGTCGCTCCGACGGCGCGGCATCTGCTATCCTTGAAGACGCTTTACCGGCTTCGCGCATCCGCCCCTCCGGCCCGAATGCCCGCGCGCCGCGCCGCGCCTCCCGGGCTGCTCTCCCGATTAAGGTGTCTCCCCGTGCTCCGTGTTCTCCTGCTCCTCCTCCTGCTGCCGCCGCTTTTCTCTGCGGCGCACGCCGGGGAAGATGTGGCGGGCCGCTGGCTGTTCACCCCGGCCGATATTGAAGCGGGGCTCGATCCGCATCTGGGCTGGGTGGGCGACGGCATGGACCGTTTCTCCGCGCTGTTCCTCGTGTGCAGCCCCGCCAACCACACCGTGCGCCTCGCGCTGGAAACCGATCCCGGCGACGCCGGCAGCGCCGTTTCCCGGCGTCTGGAGCACGGCGCCGGCGCCGAAGCCGTGGCGGGGACTGCCGAGGATCACAGCGGCGCCACCTGGGTCAGCGTCGCCCTGCCCTATGCGGTGGCTGCGAGCCTGCTGGCCGCCCCCGGGCCGTGGCGTCTGGACGGGGCATCCGGGCGCCTCCCCGGCCCCGACGACACCGCCGCCCTCGGCGCCTTCCGGCGCTCCTGTGGCCTGCCGGAGCGATGAGCCCGCGCCGTCTCCCTCCACCGCCCCCCGCGCAACCGCTTACCGCACATCCGGTAAAAGCGGCACGGCAATGCCCTGTTTCCGGCTATCACCAGTCGCAAGCCCTTGACCTGACCCGCCCGGCGCGGCAAGGGTCGCTGCATCCCGCTGGTTCTTCCGATTTGCGATCCGGAATCGATGTCAGGTACGAGTGCCCCTACCGAAGGCTATGTCTTCGACGCGACTGCCCTTCCGGATGCCCTGCGCGGCAGCGTCATTGCCATCGGCAATTTTGACGGTCTGCACCGGGGCCATCAGGCGGTGATTGCCGAGGCGCTGGCCATCGGCGCGGCGCTGCACGCCCCCACCCTCGTGCTGTCCTTCGACCCGCATCCGCGCACCCTGTTCCGTCCGGATGCGCCGATGTTCCGCCTGACGCCGGATCCGGTGAAGGCGCAGGTGCTGAAGGCGCTGGGGGTTGCCGGCCTCGTCAACGCCCGCTTTGACCGCGCCTTTGCCGGCCAGACGGCGGAGGAGTTCATCTCCGGCGTGCTCGTCGCCCAGCTCGGCGCCCGGCATGTGGTGGTCGGCCATGATTTCCGCTTCGGCCGTGGCCAGAGCGGCAACACCGATTTTCTCGTGGCGACCGGCCCCGCGGCAGGCGTGGGCGTCACCGTGGTGGAAGCCTTCTCGGACGAAGGCGGCGCCATCGTCTCGTCGTCACGCATCCGCGACCTGCTGCGCGCCGGCGACACCATCGAAGCCGCGGGCCTTCTCGGCTACCGCTTCCTGTTCGCCGCCCCGGTGATCCATGGCGATGCCCGCGGCCGGGATCTTGGCTACCCCACCGCCAATCTCGACCCCGGCGGCCAGTTCGGGCTGGCCCATGGCATCTATGCCGTGCGCGTGCGGGTGGAGGGCAAGCTGCATGATGGCGTCGCCTCCTTCGGCCGCCGGCCGACCTTCGACAATGGCAATCCGCTGTTTGAAGTCCACCTGTTCGATTTCGCCGGCGATCTCTATGGCCGCTGGATGGATGTCTCGGTGATCTGCCGACTGCGCGGTGAGGAACGCTTCGACAGCATCGACGCCCTGATCGCCCAGATGGACCGCGACAGCGCCGAAGCCCGCGCGGCGCTCGGCGCCATCGTGCCGCTTGGTGCTCTCGATCTCGCCCTCACCTTCGCGCCCGACGTGTTCTGACGGACAGGGTCGGAAACCAGGGGGACGCTGAAACGGACCTGCTGCCAGTCCGGCGCCCCGGGCGGAAGAAACCCGCCGCACGGCAGGATCGGGCGGACACCCCGGCAGCCCCCCCCTTGCACTCGGCCGCCCGCCGTGGACCACTCCGGGGCCCCCGGCGCGGGTGAGGCACGATCCGGCGAGGCGACGCGTCCCGGCTCCCCCGTGACCGACCATCTGCCCGGAAAGAGCATCGGCCCGCGCGACGCTGTCCGCGTCGCCCTGTTCGGCCACGGACCGCACTCGCCCCCACAAGCCCGGGCGAGGTCCGCCGTCCGGAAAACGAACGTCACGGAAAAGCGCTTGCCACCGTCTGGTGATGGCGTTCGGGCGCCCCTCCCCGCCGCGCCCGCGGCGAGCGGCCGCGAAGGTGACATGGACGCATGGGGCCCCGTCGGCCCTTTCGCCCTCCGGCCGCTGCGTCCGGCAATATCTGCCCTGTGGAGGAGGCCGGGGCTGCCTGTGCCCGAGGGCGCGATTTCTTCAATCCGCGCCCGATCAACTATCCCTGCCCCCACCCGGTCGTCGCGGTCCGCGCACTCCGCCCGACCGCACACGAAAAAGGGGCCGTCCCCTCGCGAGGACGGCCCCTGATCTGATGCGACGGCTGGCCGGGAAACCGGCCGGCCGATCACTCGGCGCGACGGCGCTGCTGGCCGAGGCCCATCTTCTTGGCCAGTTCCGAGCGGGCGGCCGCATAGTTCGG
The DNA here is from genome assembly GCA_050689115.1 of Segnochrobactraceae bacterium EtOH-i3. Classification (GTDB taxonomy): domain Bacteria; phylum Pseudomonadota; class Alphaproteobacteria; order Rhizobiales; family Segnochrobactraceae; genus JBBSSF01. The sequence continues at coordinate 199,214 of JBOGCN010000002.1, forward strand.
CGCCACCATCGGATAGTCGGCCGGCAGGCCCCACTTCTCCCGATACTCCTCGGGGGACATGTTGTAGTGGGTGCGCAGGTGCCGCTTCAGGGACTTGAACTTCTTGCCGTCCTCGAGGCAGACGATATATTCCGGCGTCACCGACTTCTTCACCGGGATCGCCGGCTTCAGCGGTTCCGGCTCCGGCTCGACCACGCCACCGCTGGTCTTCTGGAGGGCCGCATACACCTCGGCGATCAGACCCGGCAGCTCCTGGGCGGGAACGCTGTTGTTGCTGACATAAGCCGACACGATCTCGGCAGCGAGGTCGATCAGGCCGGTGTTATCCGTCTCTTCGCTCATAACGCACCCGTTAAGCAGCCGGATCCGGTCAATTGCGGACCGATCCGTCCGGTTCAAAAGCTTCTATCAATCCGCCCTGAATCTGGCTCCCGCCACTTGGCGGGTTGATTCGTACCGGAGCACCAAATGCAGTCCGATGCGGATTACACAGCTCGAATGTATAGTGAATATATCTGCAAATACAAGCGGGGCAGCGGGCGCACGCATAAAATTCGCGCTTCCTGATCTGGACGTCCAGAGAACTTCCGGACTGGCCCCAGCCAATGTCGACCCCAGGAACGCGGATGCCACCGCTGGTCTACTCTCAAGACTTGAAGATGCCAAGCCGCGGGGGCGAACGCTCCTTGCCGGCGACCGCACCGCACCGGCCGGAGGAATGCCCGCCCGAACGCGCCTCAGGCGCGCGGCTGGCCCGGCCCGCCGTCCACTGGCTGCGCCACATCGAGCGCGTCGGTGAGCGTCGCCCGGCAGGGGCGATAGCCGACCTTGTGGGCGGCCCGCGCCAGCAGATGGGCCGACACCGGCGCCGTCAGCAGGAAGAATGCAACGCCCGCGAGTGCGCGGGTGATAACATCGAACGTGCCCGATGCCAGCGCCAGCGACAGCAGCAGCAGCCCGGAGCCGAGGGTGCCGGCCTTGGAGGCCGCATGCATGCGCATGTAGACGTCATCGAAGCGCAGGATGCCGATGGCCGCGACCAGGGCGAACAGCGCACCGACCACCATCATCAGGCCGACGGGGATGGCAATCAGCAGGCTCATGGCCGGGTCTCCGTCTCGGGCGCGCCGTCGGCGGCCCCACTCTCCCCCTCCTCGGCCCGGCCACGCACCAGCACGAAGCGGGCGAAGGCGACCGTCGACAGGAAGCCGACGAGGCCGAGGGCGATGGCGATATCCACATAGAGCGGAAAGCCCGAGCGCACGCCGATGACCGCGATGAAGCCGATGGCCGTCGCCGTCAGGGTATCCAGCGCCAGCACCCGATCCGGCAAGGTCGGGCCGATGACGATCCGCACGATGGTGAGGAGCAGCGCCAGCGACAGCACGCCGAGGGCGATCTGGGCGCAGATTTCGATGAACAGGTCGCCGTCGATCATCGGAAGGTCTCCATGATCGTGCGCTCGAAGCCATCGCGGATATCGGCGATGGTCGCCTCCGCATCGGGCACGTCGAGACAGTGGACATAGAGGATGCGCCGGTCCTCGGACACATCCACCGACAGGGTGCCAGGCGTCAGCGTCACCAGATTGGCAAGCAGCGTGATCTCGAAATCCCCGGTGACCGTCAGCGGCACGGCGATGATGCCGGGCTTCAGGTCCAGCTTCGGCGAGACGACGATGGTCGCGACCCGCCACGCCGACTTCACCAGCTCCTTGAAGAACAGGAGCGCCAGCGCGATCCCCAGCCGCACCCGCCGCACCCAGGTGACCGGCCCGATCAGGTCACCGATAAGCACCAGCGCCAGAAGACCGACCAGAAAGCCGAAAATCAGGTTGAGGAAGGTGAAGGAGCCAGTGACCAGGGCCCACGCAATGGCCAGCACCACATTGGCGATGAAGAGATGCATCAGGGCGTCCCTCCGAAAACGGCGGTGATGTAGGCGGCCGGATTGGCGAGCCCGAGGCCGCCCGCCCGGGCCACCTCGATCAGCGGCTCCGGCTGGATGCCCAGGAGGGTGACGACAAACACCAGCGCCACCACCGGCACCAGCACGCCGCTGTCCGGCGCCGTGCGCACGGCCCCTTCCGGCGCCGGCCGCCAGAAGGCGAACAGGAACACCCGGCCGGCAGCCATGGTGTTGAGGAAGCCGGTCACCAGAATGAGCGTCGCCATCCAGCCGGCGCTACCGGCAAGCGCCGCTTCCACCAGCATGGCCTTCGGCCAGAAGCCCGAGAAGGGCGGCAGGCCCGAGAGCGCGAACAGCAGCATCAGCGACACCGCCGCCAGCACCGGCGTTGCCCGCCACAGCCCGCCGGCATCCGCCAGCCGCGGGCTGCCCGCCGCCTCCTCTGCCAGACCGACGGCCAGATAGAGCGCGGCGGTCGCCAGCATGGAATGGATGGCATAGGCGACCATACCGGAAAGGGCCGCCTCGGAGCCGATGGCCAGCCCCGCCAGAAGCACGCCGACGCCGGAAATGACGAGATAGCCGACGAGACGGCGCATGTTGCCTTCCGCCAGCGCCCCGAAGGCGCCGATGAGCATCGTCGCCCCGGCAATCACCGCGATGACATCGGCCAGCCACGCCCGCTCGGCCGGCATCAGCATGGCGAGCACGCGGATCAGGGCGTAGATGCCGACCTTGGTGAGCAGGCCGCCGAACACCGCCGACACCACCACCCGCGGCGTGTGATAGGCCGCCGGCAGCCACGCATTCAGCGGGAAGGCCGCGGCCTTCATGGCGAACGCCATCAGGAACAGCGCGGCAATGGTGGCAATCGGCCCCTCAACTTCGGCCGCCGACAGCTTCAGCGCGATATCGGCCATGTTGAGGGTGCCCAGCGTGCCATAGAGCAGGCCGACAGCAATCAGGAACAGGGTCGTCGCGATGAGGTTGAGGATGCCATATTTCACCGCGCCATCAAGCTGGATGGCCGTGCCGCCCACGACCAGCAGGCCGAAGGACGAGATCAGCAATACCTCGAACCAGACATAGAGATTGAAGATGTCGCCGGTGAGGAAGGAGCCGGAAACACCGGCCATCAGCATCAGCAGGAACGGGAAGAAGCCGTGTCGCACCGCCACCGCATCCTGGGCAAAGCCGACATAACTGGCGGCCGCCAGCCCGACCACCGCCGCCGTCAGCGCCAGTGCGGCGCCGGCCACATCCACCGTGAAGGCGATGCCGAAGGGCGGCAGCCAGCCGCCCATCATCATGGTGAACGGTCCATCCGTGCCCACACGCGCCAGAAGCAGCGCATCGACGATGACCAGGAGCGCGAGGCTGCCGACGGCCACCATCATCTGCGGCCGCGGCCGGCCGCGCAGCATGACGGCAACCGCGCCCGCCACCAGCATCAGGCCAGGGGGCAGGATGGCCAGCCAGTCGCCGGGGGCGACGGGCCCCGGCACCATGGCGCGGGCAACGAGTTCGGGATCCAGCACGGCCATGGGCTCAGTACCCCTTCGGCGGTTCAGCCGCCTCGACCGGCTCGGCGAGCCGCATCTCGTCCACGTCGTCGAAGGCCATGGCCTCGAAGGCGCGCCATGTCAGGACAAGCAGGAAGGCGAAGAAGGAAAAGGAAATGACGATGGCCGTGAGGATCAGGGCCTGGGGCAGCGGGTTGGCGGTGCCGGATGCCAGCCGGTAGGCCTCCGGCAGGATGATCGGCGGCACCTCCTGGGTCAGCCGGCCGACGGTAAACAGCAGGAGGTTCACGCCATTGCCCAAAACCGCGATGCCGATGAGGATGCGGATGAGCTTCTTCGACAGCATCAGATAGGTCGCAACCGTGAAGAACAGCCCGACCAGCAAGGCGACGAGGGTTTCCATTATTTCACCTCGCCTTCTTCCAGCGCCAGGATGATGGCCGTGATCGCCCCGGTGACGACCAGATAGACGCCGATATCGAACAGCATCGGGGTCGAGAGCGCCACTTCCGTCTGTCCGACATCAAACACCAGCCACAGCCCCGACATGAATGGCACCCCGGCCGGCACCGACAGGAAGCCGGCAACGGCAGATGCCGCAAGCCCGGCCGCGGCAATGACGATCGGGTGCACCCGCAGCGCCCGCCGGACGGCCCCGACACCGGAGGCAATGCCGAGCAGCGCGAAGGCGGAGGCCGCAATCAGCCCGCCGATGAAGCCGCCGCCGGGCTCGTTGTGGCCGCGCAGCAGCACGAATACCGAGAACACCAGCATCAGCGCCGTGATGAACGGGGCGACGGTTCGGAGAATGACCGTGTTCATGCCCGGGCCTCCGGCGCATCGGCGCCCGCCGGCTTCGGCCGGACGATGCGCGAACGGATGAGGGCGAGGATCGCAGCGCCGGTGACCAGCACCACGGAAATCTCGCCGAGGGTATCCAGACCGCGGAAGTCGACGATGATGACGTTCACCACATTGCGGCCATGGGCGATCTGGCGGCTGAACTCGGCATAGAAATCCGAGAGCCGGCTGTCGAAGGGCACCGCCGCCACCCGGGCCAGCACCAGCGCGAAGCCGCCGCCGACCAGCAGGGAGAGCACGCCATCCTTCACCCAGTCGGAGCGGCGGCGCGGATCAACCGGCGCCAGATCCAGCCGCGTCATGACGAGGGCGAGGATGATGACCGAGAGGGTCTCAACCATGAACTGGGTGAAGGACAGGTCCGGGGCCCCGAACAGCAGATAGAACAGCGCCACCGCAAAGCCCTGGATGCCAAGCGCCACGATGGCCACCAGCCGGGTGCGCGCCGCAAGCACCGCGCCCAGCCCCAGAACCGCCAGCAGCATGACCGCCAGAATATAGAAGGACGGCAGCACGATCGGCTGGAAGGCCGGCTGCCCGCCGGCAAATAGCGGCGGCGCCAGCAGGGTGACCGCCAGCACGACGAAGGACAGGGTGATGTAGCTTTCCATCCGCCCGTTCTGGACGCGCCGGGTGATCGCCCGCGACAGCGCCACCAGACCGGAAACGACCTGGTCGAAGCCGCGGTCCGGCCCCCAGCCCACCGCCGCAAGCCCGGAGGCCAGCGTGCGCCGGATCGGGGCGAGCGCGAGGAAGATCACCGCGCCCAGACCATAGGTCGCCAGCGACAGGATCAGCGGCGTGCTGACATGGCCCGGAATCAGGTGCAGATGCGGATCCACGACACGGCCGAGCACCGCCGAGGCCACCGGGCCGACGATTGCCGATCCGGTCAGGCCGGTGAGAACGCCGATCGCCAGACCGACACCGCCGAGAAGCAGCGGGCCGAGCCACAGGGCCACCGGCCCCTCATGGGCGTGCTTCGGCGTCGCCACGGGCTTGCCGAGGAAGGGCTTCAGCGCCACCGCAGCCGCGGCCGCCGCCATCAGGCCATTGCCCAGAAGCGCCGCCAGCGTCATGGCAAGGCCGATGCCTGCCACCCCGAGGGCGCCCTCATAAAGCAGTTCCTTGGCGACGAAGCCGAAGGCCGGCGGCACCCCGGCCATGGCGAAGGCGCCAGCCAGCGCCGCGACGAAGGTGATGGGCATCAGCCGGCCGAGGCCGCCGAGGCGGTCGATCTGCCGGGTGCCGGCCTCATGGTCGATGATGCCGACAACCATGAACAGCCCGGCCTTGAACACCGCGTGGGCCATCAGATAGGCGGAGGCGCCGAGGATCGCCCCCTCGCCCGAGCCACCGGTGAGCATCACCAGAAGGCCGAGGGAGGCAACCGTCGTATAGGCCAGCATCAGCTTCAGGTCGCTCTGGCGCACCGCAAGCAGCGCGCCGACCACGAGGGTGACGCCGCCGAACAGCGGCAGCAGCGTCATCCACAGCACGGTGTCGCCCATCACCGGATGCAGGCGCATGAGCAGGTAGACGCCGGCCTTCACCATGGTGGCCGAGTGCAGGAAGGCCGACACCGGCGTCGGCGCCTCCATGGCATTGGGCAGCCAGACATGGAACGGCATCTGCGCCGACTTGGTGAAGGCCCCGCCCAGCACGAGCAGCAGGATCGGCACATAGGCCGCGCTCTGGCGCACCGCATCGCCGGTGGCCAGAAGCTCCGTCATGGAGGTGGCGCCGGTGATGAGGCGCAGGAGCAGGAAGCCGGCCAAGAGCGCCAGACCGCCGCCGCCGGTGATGACGAGGGCCTGAAAGGCCGCCCGCCGCGCCGCCTCTCTCTGATGATCGAAGCCGATCAGCAGGAAGGAGGTGATGGAGGTGAGCTCCCAGAACACGAACAGCGTCATAAGGTCATCGGCCACCACCAGCCCCAGCATGGCGCCGAGGAAGGCGAGCAGGAACATCAGGAAGCGGCCGAGATCCCGGTGCCCCTTCAGATAACCGCCAGCATAGATGACGATCAGCGTGCCGACACCGGAGACCAGCAGCGCGAACAGCAGCGACAGCCCGTCGATGGCGACCGAGAAATTGACGGCAAAGCTGGGCGCCCAGGGAATGCCGGCGGTCAGCCGGGCACCGTCGCCGATCTGGGGCAGGAAGCCGAGAAACTGGATGAACAGGCCGAGAGGGGCGACCGCCAGCAGCCACGCCGCCTTGTCGCCAAGGCCACGCACCAGCGCCGGAGCAACAAGGGCAGCCAGAAAGGGCACAAGCAGCAGGAGGGGCACATCGGCAATCGCGCTCTGCCACATTGGCCCGGATCCTCCTCTCGCCGCGCCCCCAGGGGCGCCTCTGGTCTTGCGGCGGCTGCACCAGCCCGCCGTCGCCTCCGCGACCCGGAGGTGGACGGGAGGATTTCCCGGGCCTTCGGTCGTGTCGAATCACGCTATCGCCAAGAAACCGTGACCGCAACGGCCGATGATCGCCAGAACCCGCGCGTCTTGGGGATAAAATCGTCGCGGGCACCCGTGCGATTGCGACAATGAAGCCCACCTTGGGGCACATGCGGGACAGCATCCGCCGGTCGGATCCCGGCTGCGGAAATTCGGAAGCCGGCGAATCAACAGCCCCGACCACCCCGGAGACCACCTGTGGCGGCGCCCCGAGCTTTCCCGCCCGCGCACCCAACGACCGGATGCAGAACGGAGAATGAGCCGCCGGGCCCGCTCAGCGCTCGCGCACGAACATGAGATTTTCCGGCACGGCCCGGTCGATGCGGTAGCCGGCATCGCGCAGCGCCGCGACAGCATCGTCCGCCCAGTCTTCGGCGCGCGCAATCTCGATCATCACCGCCTGCGGCCAGATCTCCCGCGGCGCATCACGCAAGAACGGCACGACCACCCGGTCCTCGAAGCCCTCAACGTCGATCTTCAGCACATCGATGCGCGGGACACCGGCAAGCTTCGGCAGATCGGCCAGCGGCATGACGGCAACCGTGTAACCGCTCCCCTCCCCCAGCAGCGAGGCGGCACCGGCATTGCCCGCCGGCGGATGCAGCACCGCCTGACCATGGGTGGCTCCCAGCGCCCGGTCGATCACCGTGACGTCGGTCACCTGATTGAGGGCAAGGGTCTCGGCCAGCCGCAGCCGGGTGGCCGGGCTCGGCTCGACGGCGACCAGCCGCACCCCGGCCGGCGCCCGCCGGGCGAGCCAGACCAGATGGGTGCCGATATTGGCGCCGACATCCACATAGATGGCGCCCGGAAACAGCCGGCCGGCCAGCCACTCCCGTTCCTCCGGCTCCGGCAGGCGGCCCTTGGCCACCATCTCGAAGTCGTCCCGGTTCTCGAACGGCCGGCAGGCAAATTTCAGCCCCTCGATCTCGACGGGAAAGACACGCCCCGCCAGCAGCCGCCGCATCGTCCGGCGATAGGGATCGCGCAGCGCCGGCGGCAGCACACCCCGGCGCGCCAGCGCCACCAGCCGTGTCAGGATGTCCATCTTCTCCCCCCGTAGCCGCGCCTCTTTTCCACCCCGTCCGCGGCAAGCGCAAGTCGGGCTGCCGCCCGAACCCGCCCGGAGACCCGGGGGTCTCCGGACCACCCCCCTTATTCTTCCCCCGGAGAAAGACCGGACGGAGCCGGGAGACGCGAGATCTCCCGGTGAAGGGAAGGATGGAGGCCCCCCAAAATGACACGGGGCCCCGCGGCCTCTCGGCCGGGAGCCCCGTCTCAGGCAGAGCAGTCCGGATCAGACCTGACGCTCGACCATCATCTTCTTGATCTCGGCAATGGCCTTGGCGGGGTTCAGACCCTTCGGGCACGCCTTCGAGCAGTTCATGATGGTGTGGCAGCGATAGAGGCGGAACGGATCCTCGAGATTGTCGAGGCGCTCGCCGGTCGCTTCATCGCGGCTGTCGATCAGCCAGCGATAGGCCTGCAGCAGGATGGCCGGACCAAGATAGCGGTCGCCATTCCACCAGTAGCTCGGGCACGAGGTCGAGCAGCAGGCGCACAGGATGCACTCATAGAGGCCATCGAGCTTCAGCCGGTCGTCGTGGGACTGGCGCCACTCCTTCTCCGGCGTCGGCGTGACGGTCTGCAGCCACGGCTCGACCGAGCGATGCTGGGCGTAGAAGTTGCTGAGGTCCGGGACCAGATCCTTCACCACCGGCATGTGCGGCAGCGGGTAGATCTTCACGGCGCCCTGGATCTCGTCCATGCCCTTGGTGCAGGCGAGCGTGTTGGTGCCGTCGATGTTCATCGCGCACGAGCCGCAGATGCCTTCACGGCAGGAGCGGCGCAGGGTGAGCGTCGAATCGACCTTGTTCTTGATGTACAAGAGCGCGTCGAGCACCATCGGACCGCAGTCGTCGGTGTCGACATAATAAGTGTCGATGCGCGGATTCTTGCCGTCGTCGGGGTTCCAGCGATAGATGCGGAACTCGCGAACGTTGGTGGCCCCCGCCGGCTTCGGCCACGCCTTGCCGGGGGTGATCTGGGAATTCTTCGGCAGAGCGAGTTCAACCATGGGATTTCACACCGCTTCGGTTGTGTCGCCAGTTCGATCGCTGGCGCGGGATCAGGGATGACCTCCGGTCCCGTCCCGCCGCAGCGGGAAAGGGACGGAGGCGGCGAACCGGGCCGGACCGGCCGGAGGAGGCACCGGAGTGCCCCGCCCGACCAGGCCGGAAGATCCGGCTCAGTAGACCCGCTTCTGCGGCTCGATGTAGTTGATCTCGTTCGACATCGTGTAGGTATGCACCGGACGATACTCAAGCGAGACCGACTTGCTGGACTCGTCGATGAAGGCAAGGGTGTGCTTCATCCACTCGGCGTCATTGCGCTCCGAGAAGTCCTCGCGGGCATGCGCGCCGCGGGATTCCTGCCGGTTCAGCGCCGAATCCATGGTCACGACAGCCTGGGTGATGAGGTTCTGGTACTCCAGCGTCTCGACGAGATCGGAGTTCCAGACCAGACCACGGTCGGTGACCTTGATGTCGTCCGACGCGCCCCAGACCTGGTGGATGAGCTCGTGGCCCTCCTCCAGAACCTCGCCGGTGCGGAACACGGCGCAGTTGGACTGCATCGTCTTCTGCATCTTGAGGCGCAGCTCGGCGGTCGGGGTGGAGCCGGTGGCATAGCGGGCGGCATCCAGCCGGCCGAGCGCCTTGTCGGCGGAGTCCTTCGGCAGCTCCGACTGCTTCTCGCCCTTGGCGATCTTCTCGGCGCAGCGCAGGCCAGCCGCGCGGCCGAACACCACGAGGTCGATCAGCGAGTTGGAGCCGAGGCGGTTGGCGCCATGCACCGACACGCAGGCCGCCTCGCCGATGGCCATCAGGCCCGGGACGACGCAGTCCGGATCACCGCCGACCTTGGTCAGCACTTCGCCGTGATAGTTCGTCGGGATGCCGCCCATGTTGTAGTGGACGGTCGGCAGCACCGGGATCGGCTCCTTGGTGACATCGACGCCGGCGAAGATGCGGGCCGATTCGGAGATGCCCGGCAGGCGCTCGTGCAGGATCGCCGGATCCAGATGATCCAGATGCAGGTAGATGTGATCGGCATGCTTGCCGACGCCACGACCCTCGCGGATCTCCACCGTCATCGAGCGGGACACGACGTCACGGGACGCCAGATCCTTGGCCGACGGGGCATAGCGCTCCATGAAGCGCTCGCCCTTGGAGTTGACGAGATAGCCGCCTTCGCCGCGCGCGCCCTCGGTGATGAGGCAGCCCGAGCCGTAGATGCCGGTCGGGTGGAACTGCACGAACTCCATGTCCTGCAGCGGCAGGCCGGCGCGCAGCACCATGGCGTTGCCGTCGCCGGTGCAGGTGTGGGCCGAGGTCGCCGAGAAATAGGCGCGGCCATAGCCACCGGTGGCAAGGATCGTGCGCTTGGCGTTGAAGCGGTGGATCGAGCCGTCATCGAGGCAGAGGGCGATCACGCCCTTGCACACGCCATCGTCCATGATCAGGTCGAGGGCGAAATATTCGATGTAGAACTCGGCCGAATAGCGCAGCGACTGGCCATAGAGCGTGTGCAGGATGGCGTGGCCGGTGCGGTCGGCGGCGGCGCAGGTGCGCTGGGCGCGGCCCTTGCCGTAATTGGTGGTCATGCCGCCGAACGGGCGCTGGTAGATCTTGCCTTCTTCCGTGCGGGAGAAGGGCACGCCCCAGTGCTCGAGCTCGTAGACGGCGTCCGGCGCGTTGCGCACCAGATATTCAATGGCGTCCTGGTCGCCCAGCCAGTCCGACCCCTTGACGGTGTCGTACATGTGCCAGCGCCAGTCGTCGGGACCCATGTTGCCCAGGGACGCCGAGATGCCGCCCTGGGCGGCAACGGTGTGCGAGCGGGTCGGGAACACTTTGGTGATACAGGCGGTCTTCAGGCCGGCCTGGGAGCAGCCGGTGACGGCGCGCAGGCCGGCGCCGCCGGCGCCCACCACCACCACGTCGAGCACGTGGTCGGTGATCGGATAGGCGCGTCCGTTGACGCTCGGCGTGGTCACGCCGCCAGTCGCGTTCGCTTCAGCCATGACCATCAGCCTCCGAAGCCGAGCTTGATCACCGCGACGATCGAGGCAATGCCGATCGCGGAAGTGAAGAAGATGTTGCCGATCAGCGCCAGGAACTTCAGCCCTTCGCTGTGGACATAGTCCTCGATGATAACCTGCATGCCGAGCTTGGCGTGATAGACGCCAGACAGGATCAGGGCGAGGAGGATGGCACCGACGAGCGGATTGCCAAGCGTCTCCAGAACGCCCGCATAGTCCTTGCCCTGCAGGCAGATGACCAGGAGGACGAAAATCAGCATGAGGGGCACGTTGGCGAGCGCTGTCAGGCGCTGGTGCCAGAAATGCTTCGTGCCGCCCTTGGCGGAACCCAGACCGCGGACGCGGCCGAGCGGGGTGCGCATGTCAGCCATTGTGACGTTTCTCCCTGAGGAAGCCCGGACCCGTCAGCGCACGATCAGCGCAACGACCCACACGAGGACCGTCAGCGCGATGGAGCCGATCAGGGTCGCCTTGGCGAGAAGCTCGCGCTCCTCGGGGCCGAAGCCACGGCCGGTGTCCCAGATGAAGTGGCGGAAGCCGCCGAGCATGTGGTGCAGCAGTGCCCAGGTGTAACCGAACATCACGAGCTGCCCGAACCAGGAGCTGTAGATGCCGTCCACCACGGCAAACGCCTTCGGACCCGATGCCGCCGCCACCAGCCAGATGGCGAGGAAGAAGGTGCCGAAATAGAGCGCCGCGCCGGTGATGCGATGCACGATGGACATCATCATCGTGAGCATCGGGCGGTAGATCTGGAGATGCGGCGAGAGCGGCCGGTTGGCCTTGAGGTCGACGTTCGACATCGATCCGTCCTGGTGAACGGCGCTTTTTGATGCGCCAGGCCACAATTATGAATTCGGGGACGCGAATTCGGGAACCCGCCCGCGCGGGGTCAAAGGCCCGACGAGCGACGTTGGAGCCGTTCTAGCCCGGATTCCCTAGGCTCTTCAAGACAGTCTCTAGTCTTAGCTGTTGACGGCACGCCTGTGGGGTACGCGACCTTCCGCCAACGTCATACGGTATAAAGGGCGATCTTCCATGCCGCGACATATCGTTGCGGGACAAACATTACGTTCACGTAAGTTGACAACTCCGGCCATTTCGGGTGTGCCATGCTGCATTCTGCAGGCCGCACCCCGCCGCCAGCGCCCGTCGTCCCGTGAGTCCCTCATGAGGTCGTGAACGGGCCGTATCGAGGGTGGTCCTGCGACTCGGAGCCTCTGGAGAGAAAGAACCAGCAGTCATGGCGACGATCAAGATCGGTGCGGCCGCGCCGGACTCCTTCAGCGGCTTCCTGTTCGACGATATCGACCGGATGGTGCGGACGTCGACCCGGCTGACCCTCTACAACGACACCGCGACCGATGTGTCCCAGACGCTCGTCCTGGAGGGCAGCGGCTTCCGCTACACCTCGGGACAGGCCTATGACGGCACGATCACCGAGGTGCGCGCCTATGATTCGGAAGGCCGCCTCCTGATCACCTATTCGGACCTGTCCGTCGATCTGCCCCGTTTTCTGGTGACCCTGACGGTTGCCGGATCCTATGACGCGACCGGGTTCCTCATAAACGGAAATGATCGCCTGTACGGCTCGACCGGAAATGACGATCTCGATGGCGGCGCCGGCAATGACTACATCGCCGCCGGCAGGGGCGATGATTTCGTCGCCGACTTCACCGGGCGCGACACCCTGGACGGCGGCGCCGGCTTTGACGAGATCTCGTTCGCCAACGATCTCTATGATGGCTGGCACCGGGTCGGCGGCGTGGTGCTGGATGCCCTCACCGGAGCAGCCACGGACCCCTGGGGCTACAGCAACGTCATTCGCAATTTCGAGAGCTTCACGGGCTCCTATCAGAAGGACGTCCTGAAGGGCTCCAACACCAGCACCTACACAGAGGTCTTCCGCGGCCTGCTGGGCAATGACACCATCGATGGCCGCGGCGGGCTGGACCGGGTCGAGTATGATCGCGACGCCTATTATGGCGGCAAGCTCGCCGTCACGGTGAACCTCGCCAAGGGGATCGCCCGGGATGGCTTCGGCAACACCGACCGGCTGTACAACATCGAACAGGCGGGTGGCAGCACCTACAATGACAAGTTGATCGGCAATGCCGCCGCCAACCAGCTCTATGGCCACAATGGCAACGATACCCTGGACGGCGGGGCCGGCAATGACGTGCTGACCGGCGGCAAGGGCATCGACAACCTGACCGGTGGCGCCGGCAAGGATACTTTTGCCTTCAACTACAGCACCGAGGGCTGGGACCGCATCCGCGACTTCTCGAACACCGACGACACCATCTCGGTGTCCTCATCCGGTTTCGGGGGCGTGCTGTCGACGGGCACCATCAGCCGCAACCAGCTGGTACGCAACGAGGATCCCCACGCCACCCTGGCCCACGGGCAGTTCCTTTATGATACCGATTCCGGCGTCCTGTCCTGGGATGTCGACGGCACCGGATCGACGGCAGCCGTGCGGATCGCGGTCCTGTCCGGCGCAGCCTCGATCTTCTACAGCGATATCACGGTCTACTGATCCCTCCGGCCGGGCCCCGCTGCCCGGCCGCTTATCCCTGCGGACAGCCCCTTCCCGATCCGCAATCCCGGTGCTTGGGGCTTTTCCGGCCTTGCGATCCTGGCTCGAGACGTTCAAATCTGTCTCCGGCGCGGGGGCCCAAAGTCCCGCGCGGATCCGGCGAGGAACTTCCGACATGAACTATCGCGCGATCTTCGAGGATGCGGTCGACGCGCTGAAGGCCGAGCGGCGCTATCGCGTGTTCGCCGACCTTGAGCGGGTCGCCGGACGTTTTCCCCATGCCCTCTGGCACCGTGACGGCGGCACGCGCGAGATCGTCGTGTGGTGCTCCAACGACTATCTCGGCATGGGACAGCATCCGAAGGTCATCGCGGCCCTGACCGAGACGGCCACCCACATGGGCGCGGGCGCCGGCGGCACCCGCAACATCTCCGGCACCAGCCATCCGCTGGTGCAGCTGGAAGCCGAGCTGGCCGACCTCCACGGCAAGGAAGGCGCCCTCGTCTTCACCTCGGGCTTCGTCTCCAACGAGGCGGCAATCTCGACGCTGGCCAAGCTGCTGCCGGACTGCCTGATCCTGTCCGACCAGCTCAATCATGCCTCCATGATCGCCGGCATCCGCAATTCCGGCGTGCCGCGCAAGGTGTTCCGTCACAATGACGTCGAGCATCTGGAGGAGCTGCTGAAGGCGGCCGGCAACGATCGCGCCAAGCTCATCGTGTTCGAGTCCGTCTATTCCATGGACGGCGATATCGCGCCCATCGCCCGGATCGCGGATCTGGCCGAGAAGTACAACGCGATGACCTATATCGACGAGGTCCATGCGGTCGGCATGTATGGCCCGCGCGGCGCCGGCATCTGCGAGCGCGACGGTGTGATGGACCGGATCGACGTCATCGAGGGCACGCTGGCCAAGGCGTTCGGCACGCTGGGCGGCTATGTCACCGGCTCCACGCCGGTGATCGACGCCATCCGCTCCTATGCGCCGGGCTTCATCTTCACCACCGCCATTCCGCCGGCCGTGGCCGCGGCGGCGGCCGCCTCCATCCGCCACCTGAAGGCGTCCCAGGCCGAGCGCGATGGCCAGCAGCGTCAGGCTGCCCGGGCCAAGGCAGTGCTGGCTGCCGCCGGCCTGCCGGTGATGCCGTCGTCCACCCACATCGTGCCGGTGCGCGTCGGCAATCCCGAGCTGTGCAAGGCCGCCACCGACCGGCTGCTGGATGTCCACGGCATCTACATCCAGCCGATCAACTACCCGACCGTGCCGCGCGGCACCGAGCGCCTGCGCATCACGCCGACGCCCTTCCATGATGACGCGCTGATCGACACCCTCGCCCATGCGCTGGTGGAGACGTGGACCGCCCTCGGCCTGCCGCTGACCGGCCCGACCAACGCCGGCACGGCCGAAGCTGCCGACGAGGACGTGCGCCCGGCCATCTATCAGGCCGCCGGCGGCTGAGTCCCCGCGGCATAAATCCTGACATCTGACGCCTGACATCTGACGCTGGCGGCGCTTTCGGGCGCCGCCAGTTGCGTTTTCTCAGCCCGGATAGTCGACGGCGGTGAGATAGAGCCCGTCCGGTGGCGCGACGATGCCGCAGCGGCGGCGGTCGGCGGCGGCGAGCGCATCGGCCAGATCATCGGCGCTCCATTTGCCCTCCCCCACCAGCTTCAGGGAGCCGACGAGGGAGCGCACCTGGGAATGCAGGAAGGAGCGCGCCGAGGCGTGCACGGAAATGATCTCGCCGGGCCCGGCGACGACATCCAGCCGGTCCAGGGTGCGGATCGGGCTCTTGGCCTGACACTGGCTGTCGCGGAAGGTGGAGAAATCATGCCGGCCGAGCAGCCGCTGGGCGGCCGCGTGCATGGCCGCCCCGTCCAGCGGCCGGGCCACATGCCAGACGAGGCCGGAGAGCGTGGCCGCCGGCGGGCGGCGGGCCAGCACGTCATAGCGATAATGCCGGGCGATGGCCGAGCGGCGGGCGTCGAAGTCGTCCGCCACGGGGCCGGCGGCCAGGATGCTGACGCGGTGGGGGCGCAGATGGGCGTTGAGGGCATCGCGCACGGTGTCGCCGCGCCAGACCTTGGTCAGATCCACATGGGCGACCTGACCGGTGGCATGGACGCCGGCATCCGTGCGCCCGGCGCCGTGCACGTCCACGGTCTCGCCGGTGAAGCGCCGCACGGCCTCTTCGAGAACGCCCTGCACCGTCGGCAGATCCGCCTGCCGCTGCCAGCCGGCCAGCCCGGCGCCATGATATTCGATGGTCAGCTTGTAGCGCGGCATGGTCTCGTCCCCGGTGTGGCCTCCCCTCCCCGGCCGGGTCGGCGATGCTGCGATCGGCGGCCGTGATCGGCCAAAGCCCGCCGGAAGGCAAGGCCACATCGCACCCTCCTGCGAATCGGGGCGCCCGCACGGGCGGAAGCCGCGGAAATGCCGGCCTTGCGACCTCCGGCCGGCTTGCGCCCGATGGCGCGAGAGGCTATCAGCCCCGTTTTCCGAAACGCCGGACATCTGGCGGGAACCGGCCGATTCCGTGGGACACCCTCCCCGGCACAGCGGCCATGGCCCCGCCCGCGAGGGGAGAGACGGGATGACCGAGACGGCACCGCCGGTCGCGATCATCATGGGAAGCCAGTCGGACTGGGCCACCATGCGCCATGCCGCCGAGACGCTGACAATGCTCGGTGTGCCGTTCGAGAGCCGGATTGTCTCGGCCCATCGCACGCCGAAGCGGCTCTATGACTTCGCGACTGGAGCGAAGGGCCGCGGCGTGAAGATCGTCATCGCCGGGGCCGGTGGCGCTGCCCACCTGCCGGGCATGGCCGCCGCCCTCACCCCGCTGCCGGTGTTCGGCGTGCCGGTGGAGAGCAAGGCGCTGTCCGGCGTCGACAGCCTGCACTCCATCGTGCAGATGCCCGCCGGCATCCCCGTGGGCACGCTGGCCATCGGCCGGGCCGGGGCGGTGAATGCCGCACTCCTGGCCGCAGCCGTCCTCGCCCTCACCGATTCCGGCCTCGCCGACCGGCTTGATGCCTACCGCGCCCGCCAGACGGACGCCGTGGCGGACCATCCGAGCGACGATGCCTGATCCGAACCTGATCCTCTCCCCCGGCGATACCATCGGCATCCTCGGCGGCGGCCAGCTCGGCCGTATGATCGCCCTGGCCGCTGCGCGGCTGGGACTGAGGACCCACATCTTCTGCCCGGATGCCGACAGCCCGGCCTTCGATGTCGCCCACGCTTTCACCCGGGCGCCCTATGACGACCGGGCGGCGCTGTCGAGCTTTGCCGCCTCCGTCGAGGTCATCACCTACGAGTTCGAGAATGTGCCGGTGGAAACCGTGGCCTTTCTCGAAACCCTCGTGCCGGTGCGCCCGGGCGCCCATTCGCTGGCCCTCTCCCAGGACCGGCTGACGGAAAAGAGCTTTCTCGTTCAGGCCGGCGTGCCGGTGGCGCCTCATGCCGCGGTGTCGGACGCCGCCGATCTGGAGGCCGCGCTCACCCGCATCGGCGGCCCGGGCATCCTGAAGACCCGCCGCTTCGGCTATGACGGCAAGGGCCAGACCAGGATTGCACCGGGCGAGGATGCGGTGGCAGCCCTTGCCCGCCTCGGCAACCGGCCGTCCATCCTGGAGGGCTTCGTGCCCTTCGTGGCGGAATGCTCGGCGGTGGTCGCCCGCGGTCTCGATGGCTCGGTCGCCGCCTTCGACATCGCCGAGAATGTCCACATCGACCATATCCTGAAGTGGAGCCGGGTGCCGGCGCCCTCGGTGCCGGCGGCCACCCAGGCCAAGGCGCGCCAGATCGGCGCCACCGTGGCCGCCGCGCTTGGCCATGTCGGGGTGCTGTGCGTGGAGTTCTTCGTGGTGCACGCAGCCGGCGAGACCCGGCTGATCGCCAACGAGATCGCCCCGCGGGTGCACAATTCCGGCCACTGGAGCGAGGACGGCGCCCTCACCTCGCAGTTCGAGCAGCACGTCCGTGCGGTCGCCGGCTGGCCACTGGGCAGCCCCGCCACCCGGGCCCCTACCGAGATGGAGAACCTGATCGGGGCGGATGCCGATGACTGGGCCACGATTCTCGCCAGCCCCGAGGCGCGTCTTCACCTTTATGGCAAGCGCGAGACCCGGGCCGGGCGCAAGATGGGGCATGTAAACCGGCCCCTGAAGCCCTGAAAGCGCGGGTTTTCAGGGGGCTCCCCCGGTCGGCTACGCGCTTTCCGCGTGGACAGCCCCGCGCCTTTCTGATAATCCCGCGGCCACGGAGGAACAGGAGATCCGGCGGGGAGTCGGTCTCCGGGCGTTCCTCATCCAGTAAACAAGAGACTCCCCCGTCGACCAGGGCAGCGCGGTGCCGGTTCGATGGGGCCGCCGGAGGAGTTTCCGCCGGTCCCGACGATATCCCGCGCGCCTGATGCCCCTTCGCCCAAATCGCGGATCGGCTGACGGAACCGGCCCTGAGGTCGCGGCGTTTCCGCCTGACGGAAAACCGCAGCCCCCCGGGTCGGCAATGAACACGAATGGGAGTGGCCTCGGCCGGGCGGCAAGCCCCGCCGTTGCGCTCCGGTAACAACCCGAAGCGGACCGTACCGGGCGGGCGAGAGGCCCCCTGCAGGGACGGACCGGCAAAAGACGACAGGAACAGACGCGGTGCAGGTTCTCGTTCGCGACAACAACGTCGACCAGGCTCTGAAGGCTCTCAAGAAGAAGATGCAGCGCGAAGGCATCTTCCGCGAGATGAAGCTGCGCGGCCATTACGAGAAGCCGTCCGAGAAGAAGGCGCGCGAGAAGGCCGAGGCCGTGCGGCGTGCGCGCAAGCTGGCGCGCAAGCGCGCCCAGCGCGAAGGCCTGCTGCCGGGCAAGGTGGCGGCCACCAAGCGCTGATCGGCCGGATCTGAATTTCCGGAGCCGTCGCCCGTTTGCGCGGGCGGCGGCTCCTTTTTGGTATTCCGGGAGCAGAGGGCGGGGGCCGTAATGCGGACACGGATTTTCCACAGGACGGGTCTTCTGGGCGGCCGGCGCGCGGCTTTTGCCGTCGTCGCGATCGCGTCGCTCGGACTGGCGGGCTGCCAGACCGAATCCGACACGCCCTCGGGCCCGGAAATCCAGGCCGATGCCCGCATCGGCTCGGTGGAGAACATCTCCTCCCTCACCCGGGTGATCGAGGCGAATCCGCGCGACGCCACCGCCTATAATCTGCGCGGCTCCGCCTTTGGCCGGGCCGGCGACTATGAGAAGGCGCTGGCGGACTTCAACGCCGCCATCTCCATCAACCCGGACTTCTATCAGGCCTATGCCAACCGGGCCCTGGTGCTGCGCCAGATGGGTCAGCTCCAGCAGGCGATCGCCGACTATAACCGCGCAATCGCCATCAACCCGAACTACGACGTCGCCTATGTCGGCCGCGGCACGATCTACCGCACCGCCGGGCGCTACAATCAGGCGCTGGCCGATTTCGATGCGGCGCTGCGCATCAACAACGCCGATGCCCGCGCCTTCCACGGTCGCGCGCTGATCCAGCAGGCCCAGGGCAACCAGGCCTACGCCATCGAGGACTTCACCCAGGCGATCGGTCTCGATCCGAACGCCGCCGCGCCCTACAACGGCCGCGGCCTGTCCTACATGGCCATCGGCGACTACAAGGCCGCCTTCACCGACTTCACCGAAGCCGTGAACCGCGACCGCAATTCTCTGGAAGCCTGGACCAACCGGGGTCTGGCCGCCGAAAAGCTCGGCGAGCGCCAGAAGGCGATGGCCGCGTTCAACCGCGCCCTCACCATCAATCCGAACTACGCCCCGGCCAAGGACGGCCTCAACCGCGTCACCCGCGGCTCCTGAGCCTGTCTCCCCGGCCTCATCACGACCGACCATGAAAAAACGCCCCCGGGTCCTGGACCGCGGGGGCGTTTTTCGTTCGGGAAGGTCGCCGCGGAGCGGTCGGGCCTGCTTGCCCGTCGGCCTGTCCGGATGCCGCGCCCGCGCCGGGGCGCCTTGTGGGGTCAGTCCCCGGCCCTCACCAGCCGAGGGACAGCGCGACGAGACCGAGAGTGCCGACCCCGATGCGCCACCAGGCGAACGGGGCGTAGCCATTGCGGCTGACGAAATCGAGCAGCGCCCGCACCACGACGACCGCGGCCAGGAAGGCGGCCACGAAGCCGACGCCGATGAGGGCGACGTCATCGAAGGTGAGGTCGTTGCGGTTCTTGTAGAGGTCATAGGCGAAGGCGCCGGACATGGTGGGCAGCGCGAGGAAGAAGGAGAACTCCGCCGCCGATCGCTTGTCGGTGCCCAGAAGCAGCGCGCCGCCGATGGTGGAGCCCGAGCGCGACATGCCCGGGATCATCGCCAGCACCTGACACAGGCCGATATAGAAGCAAAGCCGCAGCGGATAATGATAGGCGTCGGTATAGCGCGGCCGCAGCGGCAGCTTGTCGATGACCAGCAGCGCGATGCCGCCGAGAATCAGGGTGATGCAGATCAGCACCGGGGTCTCGAACAGCACCGTCTTGATGAAGTCATGGGCGATCACGCCAACGACGACGGCCGGGGCGAACGCCACGAGAATGCCGATGATGAAGTTGCGGGCGCGCGGATCCGTGGGCGCGGCCAGAAGGATCGCCCACAGCCGCTTGAAGTAGACCGTGAGGATCGCGAGAATCGCCCCCAGCTGGATCAGCACCTCGAAGGTCCGGCCAGTGCTCTTGAAGCCGATGAAATGGCCGAGCAGCAGCAGGTGGCCGGTGGACGAAACCGGCAGGAATTCCGTCAAGCCTTCCACCAGCCCCAGAATCAGGGCGCTAAGAAGGGAATCGAGCGTCATGCGTTAACCCGCGGGAAGGGGGAAAAAGGGTTAATTGTGGGCAGCCGGAGAGGAGGGCGACACCGCCCGCGGGAGCACCATAGAGTGTTCCGCCGATCCGGTCACGGCCATGGCCGGATTTGTCGCATGGTGCTAGAACCCTGACCATCCCGACGGGGGAGACACGGGTTCCGGGCCAGATGGCATGATTCGGTTCCGCCGGCCCCCTCCCCGTCCCCCCGCTTGCGCCGCCTCCGGCGCGCCTGTCAGGCCCCCAGTCCGCGATGCTCACCCTCTATCATCACAGCTTCTCCCCGGCCTGTCGGTTCCTTCGCATCGTGCTGGCCGAATATGGCGTCAAGCACACCCTGGTGACCGAGGAACCCTGGCGCCGGCGACGGGAATTCCTGCTCCTCAACCCCGCGGGCACGGTGCCTGTGGCGGTGGAGAATGACGGCCCGGCGCTGTGCGGCGCCAACGTCATCATGGAATATCTCGACGAAACCCGCGGCTATTCCCTCGGCGAACGACGCCTGATGCCGGACCATCCGGAAAAGCGCGCCGAGACCCGGCGGCTGGTGGACTGGTTCCTGAACAAGCTCGACGGCGAGGTGGTCGGCCATCTCGTGCACGAGCGGGTGTTCCGGCCGGAAATGCCCACCGCCATGGGTGGCGGCGCACCGGATTCCACGGTGCTGCGCGCGGCCCGCACCAACATGAAGGCCCATCTGCGCTATATCGGCTATCTCGCCTCGTCGCGGGCGTGGCTGGCCGGTGACCGGCTGACCTTTGCCGATATTGCCGCGGCGGCCGAGCTGTCCTGCGCCGATTATCTGGGCGAGATCCCCTGGGGCGAGGACGAGCACGCCAAGACCTGGTATGCGCGCATCAAGTCGCGCCCGTCCTTCCGCCCCCTTCTCGGCGAGACCGTACGCGGCATCCCGCCGTCCCCGACCTACGCCGATCTGGACTTCTGATCCGGGCCCCCGCGCGGGAGCTGCCCGTCGCGGCTCCCGGTGCTGCCGGAGATCCTCGTGACCGCCGATCCGGCTTCCCTCGTCAGGATGATCCGGACCCGGGCTCTCGCGCTCGGGTTCGACGAGGTGCGCATCACCCGGCCCGATGCCATCCCCGCGGCGCCGGAGCGGCTCGCCACCTTTCTGGCCGATGGCCATCATGCCGGTCTCGACTGGATGGAAAGCCGCACCGCCGAGCGGTCCGATCCGCGGGTGCTGTGGCCGGAGGTCCGCTCCATCCTCATGCTGGCCATGAGCTACACCCCCGACACAGATCCGCGTCTGGAGGCCCCCCCTCCCGGCACGGGCCGCATTTCGGTCTATGCCCGCGGACGCGACTATCACGACATCCTCAAGGGCAAGCTGAAGCAGCTCGCCGGTGTGCTGGTGGCAGCCGGCGGCGGCGACGTGAAGGTGTTCGTCGATACCGCCCCGGTGATGGAGAAGCCGCTGGCCGCCGCCGCCGGTCTCGGCTGGCAGGGGCGCCACACCAATCTGGTATCGCGCCGTCTCGGCAACTGGACCTTCCTCGGCGCCATCTTCTCCACCCTGGAGCTGCCCGCCGACCCGCCGGAACGCGACCATTGCGGCTCGTGCCGGGCCTGTCTCGATGCCTGCCCGACGGACGCCTTTCCCGCCCCCTACCGGCTGGATGCGCGGCGCTGCGTCTCCTATCTCACCATCGAGCACAAGGGGCCGATCCCCGCAGACCTCCGGCCAGGCATCGGCGACCGCATCTATGGCTGTGACGACTGTCTGGCCGCCTGTCCGTGGAACAAGTTTGCCCAGGCCGGCCGGGAGGCGAAGCTGGCCGCCCGTGCCGATCTCGCCGCGCCGGATCTGGCGGTGCTGGCCACCCTTGAGGACGCGGAGTTCCGCACCTTCTTCTCGGGCTCGCCGATCAAGCGCATCGGCCGCGACCGCTTCCTGCGCAATGTGTTGATCGCCATCGGCAACAGCGGCCGTCCCGATCTCGCCGCTGCTGCCCGTCCCCATCTGGCGGACCCTGCCCCGATCGTGCGGGGCGCGGCAATCTGGGCGCTTGGCCGCCTGCTGCCCGGCGCGGAAATTGCAACTCTGCGGGCGCTGTTCGGCGCCACCGAGCCGGATCCCGACGTCGCGGCCGAATGGGCCGCCCTCCGTCCGTCCCCGACGGATGCCGTCACCAGCGCCGGCACGCTGCCGCCGGCCCCGGAATCGCCTGCATGACACGTCCGCCCTTTGCCATCCTGTTCGTCTGCCTCGGCAACATCTGCCGCTCGCCGCTGGCGGAAGGTGCCTTCCGCCATGTCGCCGAAGAGGCCGGGCTGGGGAAGCGCTTTCATCTCGATTCCGCCGGCATCGGCGGCTGGCATGCCGGCGAGCCGCCAGACCGGCGCGCCATCCGGGTGGCCGCCAGCCAGGGCTTCGACATTTCGGGGCTGCGGGCGCGGCAGGTCAGTCCGGCAGATTTCGACCGCTTCGACCTGATTCTCGCCATGGACCGGGACAATCTGGCCGATCTGCGTGGCCTCGCCCCCGCCAGCGCGCGGGCGGAGGTGGCGCTGTACCGGGAGCGCGCCGAACGCGTGGCCCGGCCGGTCCCAGACCCTTATTATGGCACCCTGCAGGATTTCGAGGCGGTCTGCCGGATGGTGGAACAGGGATCGCACGCCTTGCTTGCATCCATGCAATCTCTCATCAACACTCCCTGAGACACCTCCTGCCGCCGGATCTGGTAGCCTGACAATGCCCGCCCCTGTCCTGCCCATCCCGCTGTCCGGCCGCTTCGTGCGGCTGGAGCCGCTCACTGAAGCGCACCGGCCCGGCCTCGAGGCGGCCGGCGCGGATGCCCGCATCTGGTCGTGGATGCCGCTGCCGGCGGGCGGACTGCCGGCCTATCTGGAGGCCGCCTTTGCCGCGGCCCGTCCGGACGTGCACGTGCCGTTCACCGTCACCCGGGTGGGCGACGGTGCCATTCTCGGCATGACCCGGCTGTTCGATATCCGGCCGGCGGATGCCGGGCTTGAAATCGGCCACACCTGGTATGCGCCCGACGTGTGGGCGGGGCCGATCAATGCGGAATCCAAGCGGCTGCTGCTCGCCTACGCCTTCGACACTTGCGGCTATGAGCGGGTGCAGCTGAAGACCGACCTGCGCAACACCCGCAGCCAGTCGGCGATTGCCAGGCTCGGCGCCCGACGCGAAGGCGTGCTGCGCCGGCACATGCGCCTCAATGACGGCTATCTGCGCTCGACGGTGATGTTCTCCATCCTGCGCGAGGAATGGCCGGAGGTGCGCGCCGGGCTGGACGCGCGGCTGGCCGCCTATGCGGGCTGACAGCCGGCCAGCCTGACACGGATCCCGTCAGCCGGCAAAGCCGCCCTCGGCCAGAAAAGCCGCTTCCTTCTCGGTCGTCTCCCGCCCCAGAAGGGGATTGCGATGGGGGAAGCGGCCGAAGCGGCGCACGATGGCCTGATGGCCGCGGGCATGCTCCAGCGCCTCGGCGCCCAGCAGCCGGGCACGCTCCACCGAAAGCGCCTGATCCGCCAGCTCCTCGGAATGAGCAAAGGGCAGGTAGAAGAACAGGCGGATGTCCGGCTCCACCTCCAGATCCTGCCCCGCCACCAGCGCATGGCGGGCATAGAAGCGCGCCAGCGAATCGGTGGCATACATGTGCGCCGTGCCGCGGAAAGCATTGCGCGGAAACTGGTCCGTCAGGACGATAAGGGCAAGCGCCCCTTCGGCGGTCTCGCTCCAGTGGTCGCAGCGTCGCCATGCCACCGCCATGTGCAGCGGCAGAAAGCGGGCGCGGAAGGCGGCATCAAAAGCCGGATCCTTCTCGAACCAGCGCCCCGGGCCCGCCGCCCGCCAGAAGGAGACGACACCGGCCGCCGCCTTCATGTCCGTTGCCGGTGTCGTCGTCCACGGGTCCAGCGCCATTGCCATCTTCCTGCTCGGTTTCTTACCCCGCTGTTGTACCAAGCCGGCAGCGGCCCCGGCCAGTCAGGGCCACGCGAAAAGGGTTCTTTCGGGCCCGACCGTGCCCCGGACAGCGCAAATCCCCCGCCCGGACGGGTCATCCCCCGGCAACATGGATGCCGAGCATCCGGGTGGTGATGGTGAAATAGAGCAGCAGGCCCGAGACATCGACGATAGTCGTCAGCGCCGGACCGGAGACCACTGCCGGATCCTGTCGCAGCGCGACGGAGGCCAGCGGCAGCACGGCACCGATCAGGGTTGCCGTCACCACCTGCACCGCCAACGCCACGCCGATGGCCACCGCGATTGCCGAGAGATCCAGACCCTGCGGGATCTCGGACGTGTTGGAGAGCAGGAACACCTTGAGATAGGTGAAAATGAACAGGGTTCCGGCCAGCAGCGCCGCCACCCGCAGTTCGCGCCACAGCACCCCGGCCGCATCCCGCATGGTCAGGCCGCCAAAGCTGATCGCCCGGGTGACGAGACTGGCCGACTGGGTGCCGACATTGCCGCCGGTGTCGGCAATCATCGGCATGTAGAGCGCCAGAATCACCAGCACATCGAGGGCGCTCTCATAGGCATGCACGACATAGCCCGCCGCCAGCCCCACCACCGCCAGACCGAAGATCCAGGGGATGCGCCGGGCATAATCCCGCCAGACGGAAATCTGCATGTAATCATCATGATCATGCAGCTCGCCGACGATGCCCGAGACCCGCGCCGCATCCTCGTCGGCCATCTCGAAGACGAACAGATAGGCCACCCGGTCCGTCAGCAGGGCCACCACCCGGCCGGCCTCGTCCAGCACCGGCAGGCACCCCTCCCCCACCCGCACCATCTCCCGCGCCGTCTCTTCCGCACTCCAGTTCGCCGGGATCGTCAGGCCGGGACGGGTCAGCACCTCGGACAGCGGCGTTTGCGCCGGGCGGGCCAGACAGTCCCGCACCCCGACGAGGCCGAGAAAGCGCCCGCCGGCATCGACGATCGCGGCATGGTCCGGCCCGTCGGCATTGGCCGGCTCGGCAAAGCGCGCCAGCGCCGCGCCACAGGTGGCCGTGGGCGGCAGACGCACGAACCCGGTGCAGGCCAGATCAAGCGCCGTTTCGGCCGTATGGGACAGGTCGCTCGAATGAGGGGCTGCGGTCACGAGACCTCCTTGGCACGGGGCACCCGGCCGGATCCTCCGGCCCGGCTTCCGTCCTAGGCACGGGCCGATGACCTTTTATGACACCCTGGCCCCATGCAGACGCACGCACGAGCCGCCCGCTGGCGCCATCGCAAGGGAAAAGCGGAACATTTTGGCAATCGGGAGAAAAGAAGAAGGAGGAAACTGGAGCGGGCGATGGGATTCGAACCCACGACCCCAACCTTGGCAAGGTTGTGCTCTACCCCTGAGCTACGCCCGCATCCGGTTTCATCGGGCCGGCATCGCGCGCCACCGCAGTGGCATCCGCCGGACCGTCCGGGGCAGTGCCGCCGGAACGAGGCGGTGTATGCCCCACCGCGACGTCCTTGTCCAGCGCCGAAATCACCGTCATCCACAGGCTTGTTTGCGGGAGATAAGCGGAGACGACGAGACGGCCCCGCCCGCGCCGAAGCGGCCGCGGAAATGCACGACTGCGGTGCGTCAGAGGACGACGGGCAGCAGACCGGACAGTCAAGAAAGGGGAATTGAAGAGAAGTGCTGACTGGAGCGGGCGATGGGATTCGAACCCACGACCCCAACCTTGGCAAGGTTGTGCTCTACCCCTGAGCTACGCCCGCATCCTGTCACGCTAAGGGGCCGGCTTGCCGGCCCGTCCGGGGGCAGCGCCGCCGGAACGAGGCGGTGTATGCCCGCTCAGCGCGGGATTGGCAAGAGGCGGAGGCCAAAAAAGTTGCCCGGCTATCCGATCGCCGCGGTCCCTGCGGAGTTGCAACGTCGGCGCCCGGACCGGCACAGACGGTCGTCCGACGACTCATGCGGTCCGAACCGGCAAGACGCGACCGCCAGTCGGCCCGCGGCACCCGTCCGGCGCGTCCCCCGCACCAGCCTCTTTTTCATCCGCTGATGGCCCGCCTTGCCCCTCCCCCGGGCGATCCTGCCCGCGTGCCTGTTGCGTTCGGCGCGCACCGCTATTAGGAACGAAAAGCATACGCAACTCGCGCCGGCGCGTCCGGCGGCAGGGAGACCAGTCTCGATGGCCCGATTCCGTTTTGGCCCCCTCGGCTTCGGCACGCTCGCGCTGGCGGCCGCTCTTGGCAGTGCGCCGGCGCGTGCGGCCAGCGTGGTCGACGGGCGCGGCCAGACCGTTGAGGTCTCCGACACCGGCCGCATCGTCTCGGTGGGCGGCACCGTCACCGAGATCCTCTATGATCTGGGACTGGGCGACCGCATCGTCGCCGTCGACACCACCTCGGTCTTTCCGCCCGACGCCCTCAAGACCAAGCAGAGCGTCGGCTATCTGCGCCAGCTGTCGCCGGAAGGCGTGCTGGCCGCCGGCCCCACCCTCATTCTGGCGGAAGCCGATGCCGGCCCGCCGCCGGCGCTGGCCGCCCTCACCAGCGCGTCCGTGCCGCTGGTGCTGATGAGCCCGTCGAAGACGCCGGAAGCCGTCATCGACCGGGTGACGCTAATTGCCAAAACCGTCGGCGCCGATGAGAAGGGCGCGGCGCTGGCTGCCGGCATCCAGGCGGATTTCGATGCCCTGACGGCGGCCCGCGCGAAAGTGAAGACGCCGGCCCGGGTGCTGTTCGTGCTGGCGCTGCGCGATGGCCGGCCGATGGTGGCCGGCGCCGACACCGCCGCCGATGCCGCGATCGCGCTGGCCGGGGCCACCAATGTCGCCGCCGGCTTTTCCGGCTACAAGACCATGACCGACGAGGCCATTCTGGACGCCGCCCCCGATGCGGTGCTGGTGATGACCCAGGGCGGCCCGCGGGCCGTCACGGCCGAGGAGCTGTTCGCCCTGCCGGCCTTCAGCGTCAGCCCGGCGGCCAAGGACAAGCGCATGATCCCGGTGGATGGTCTGGCGCTGCTGGGCTTCGGCCCGCGCACCGCCGATGCCGCGCTTGACCTCTGCGGCGCCCTCCATCCCGAGTGCCGCGCGGGCGCCGAATGAGCGTGATGGCTGTTCCGGCCCCCGCCACCCGCGCGCCTGCCGGCGACCGGCGGCTGCGCGCCCGTCTCGCGCTCGTCCTCACCGGCCTCGCGCTGGTGGCCGCCATCGTGCTGTCGGTGGCCGTCGGCCCCACGGGCATCGGGCTGGATGCCCTGCCCCGGGTCGTCACCGCGATCCTCTCCGGCGACACCAGCGATCCCGCCATCCTGCGCGAGAAGCTGGTGCTTCTGGATATCCGTCTGCCGCGCACGGTGCTGGCGGTGCTGGTGGGCGGGGCGCTGGCCATCACCGGCGCCATGATGCAGGGGCTGTTCCGCAATCCGCTGGCCGATCCCGGTCTGGTCGGCGCGTCCTCGGGGGCGGGGCTCGCCGCGGTCTCGGTGATCGCGCTGGGCGATGGCCTGCTGATGCCGCTGGTCTCGCACCTCGGCGCCCATGCCCTGCCGGTGTCCGCCGTGGTCGGGGCGCTGGCGACGACGGCGCTGCTGCATGTCATCTCCACCCGGGGCGGACGCACCTCGGTTGCCACCCTGCTGCTCGCCGGTGTCGCCATCGGCGCGCTCACGGGGGCCATCACCGGGCTCATCGTGTTTTCCGCCGATGACCGGGAGCTGCGCGACATCACCTTCTGGACCATGGGCGGCCTTGGCGGGGCGAGCTGGGGGCGGATTCTCGCCGCGCTGCCCTTCTTCGTGGTCGCGGGTCTGGCCGCCATCAGGCTGGCGCGGCCGCTGGATGCGCTGCTTCTGGGCGAGGCGGAGGCGATCCATCTGGGGGTCTCCACCGAGCGCACCAAGCGGCTGGCGATTGCCGCCTCGTCGGCCGCCGTCGGCGCCGCCGTCGCACTGTCCGGGGTGATCGGCTTCGTCGGCATCGTGGTGCCCCATCTGGTGCGCCTCGTCACCGGCCCGTCCCATCGCTATGTGCTGCCCGGCGCTGCCCTTCTGGGCGCCGCCCTGCTGCCGGCAGCCGATGTTGCCGCGCGCCTGCTGGTGGCGCCGGCAGAGCTGCCCATCGGCATCGTCACCGCCATTCTGGGCGCCCCCTTCTTCCTGTGGCTGCTGCTCACCCGGCGCGGAGGACTCGGCTGATGACCGCGCTCATCGAGGTCCGCTCCGTCCGGGTCACCCGGGCCGGCCGGCATCTGCTCGACGGCGTGTCCCTGACCGGACGCGCCGGCGAGGTGACGGCGGTGCTGGGGCCAAACGGCGCCGGCAAGTCCACCCTCATGAAGCTGATGGCCGGCGAGATGCGGCCCGATGCCGGGGCGGTGTTCATCGACGGCCGGCCGATCGAGACCCTGCACGGCAAGCATCTGGCGGCGCGGCGGGCGGTGCTGCCGCAGTCGTCCGCCCTCTCCTTCCCCTTCACCGTGCGCGAGATCGCGGCGCTGGGGCTGGAGGTGCCGGGCTTCGGCCTCTCCCACAGCGAGATCACCACCCTGATCGGCGAGGCGCTGGCCGCCGTCGACCTGCAGGACCATGCGGGACGCACCCATGATGCGCTCTCGGGCGGCGAGCGCCAGCGCGCCCACCTCGCCCGGGTGCTGTGTCAGGTGAAGGCCGGCGAGCGGGCGACGGGGCCGGGCAACCTGCTTCTCGACGAACCGACGGCAGCCCAGGACCTTGCCCATCAGCTGCGGGTGCTGGACGTGGCCCGCGCTCATGCCGACCGCGGCGGCGCGGCCGTCGTCATCCTGCACGACCTGAACCTCGCCGCCCGCTTTGCCGACCGCATGGTGGTGATCTCCCGCGGGCAGGTGGCGGCCGAAGGCCGGCCGGCCGAGGTGTTGACGGCGGAGATGCTCGCGGCGGTATTCGGCGTGCGTCTGGTGCCCGGCACGGTGCCCACCGACGGCGCCCCCTTCCTCTTGCCGCAGATGGCCGAGCGGCTCTGATTCGCCTTTGGTCGAATCATCTCCGGGGAGAAACCCGTCCCCCGGACCGTCCGGAAAGCGGACGTGTCTTGTGGTCCCGCCCCCTTCCGCACCGCACATATGGAATACCGGACAGCGTTCTGCGGCCGGATCCGGGCGGCCTCTTTCGCCGGGGGAATGGCTTTTCTATAGATAGCTGTCGGGTCGGCGTCCTGCCGGCCGGGCCAACAAGTCACAACCATCACGGACGGAAACGCGATGACGGGTCAGCTTCGCGGCGAGGGCGCGCGATGACGAGCAAGGTTTACAACGACGCGACCTCGGCGCTGGCCGGGGTGCTGAAGGACGGCATGACGATCATGGCCGGCGGCTTCGGCCTGTGCGGCATTCCCGAGACGCTCATTCTCGCCATCCGCGAGGCCGGTGTCACGGGGCTCACCGTCATTTCCAACAATGCGGGCGTCGATGGCATCGGCCTCGGCATCCTCCTGGAAACCAAGCAGATCAAGAAGATGGTCTCGTCCTATGTGGGCGAGAACAAGCTGTTTGCGCAGCAGTTCCTCTCCGGCCAGCTGGAGCTGGAGTTCAATCCGCAGGGCACACTGGCCGAGCGCATCCGCGCCGGCGGCGCCGGCATCCCGGCCTTCTTCACCAAGACCGGTGTCGGCACCGTGATCGCGGAAGGCAAGGAAACCCGCGAGTTCGACGGCGCGACCTATGTGATGGAACGCGGCCTGTTTGCCGACGTGTCGCTGGTCCACGCCTGGAAGGGCGATACCGAGGGCAACCTCGTCTACCGCAAGACCGCGCGCAACTTTAACCCGATGATGGCCACCGCCTCCCGCATGACGGTTGCCGAGGTGGAGCATCTGGTGGAGCCGGGCACCATCGACCCGGATCACATCATCACGCCCGGCGTCTATGTGAAGCGTCTGGTGCATGTTCCGGATTCGGTGAAGCGCATCGAGCAGCGCACCGTCCGCCCCCGTCCCGCTGTCTGAGGAGCGCGCATCATGGCCTGGACCCGCGATCAGATGGCCGCCCGCGCCGCCAAGGAGCTGCGCGACGGTTTCTATGTGAACCTCGGCATCGGCATCCCCACGCTGGTGTCGAACTACATCCCGGACGGCGTCTCCGTTCAGCTGCAGAGCGAGAACGGCATGCTCGGCATGGGCCCCTTCCCCTATGAGGGCGACGAGGACGCTGACCTCATCAACGCCGGCAAGCAGACCATCACCGAGCTGCCGACGACCTCCTATTTCTCCTCCTCCGATTCCTTCGCCATGATCCGGGGCGGTCACATCGACCTCTCCATCCTCGGTGCCCTCCAGGTCTCCAGCAAGGGCGACCTCGCCAACTGGATGGTGCCGGGCAAGATGGTGAAGGGCATGGGCGGCGCCATGGATCTGGTCGCCGGCGTGAAGAAGGTGGTGGTGGTGATGGAGCACGTGGCCAAGGATGGCCCGAAGCTGCTGCCCGCCTGCACCCTGCCGCTCACCGGCGTGCGCGTCGTCGACATGGTGATCTCCGACCTCGCCGTGTTCTCGATCGACAAGCACGGCCCCGAGCCGATGCGCCTGATCGAGCTGGCCGATGGCGTCACCCTCGACGAGATCAAGGCCAAGACCACCGCGCCGTTCGAAGTGGCGCTCTGAGCTCCGGCTGATACCGGAACAATGGACAGGGGCCGGTCGTGCACGCGACCGGCCCCTTCTTCTTTCAGACTTCGCCGGTCGCCAGCGCGAATCCCTCGTCGATCCAGCCGGTGAGGCCGCCGGCCATGATCTTCACCGGGCGGTCGAGACCGGCCAGCCGCAGCGCCCCCCGGGCGGCGCCGTTGCAATGCGGGCCGGCGCAATAGGTGACGAACAGGGTGCCGTCCGGCCACGCCGCCATCTTCGACGCGGTGATCTTGCCATGGGGCAGGTTGAGGGCGCCGGGCACATGGCCACGGGCAAACAGCGCGGGGCTGCGCACGTCCAGGAGCACGAAATCCGCTCCCTTCGCCAGCGCCTCATGCACATCCCAGCAATCGGTCTCGAAGGTGAATTCGGCGGCGAAATGCTCCCGGGCAAGCGCGCTCGGGGCAGCCGGAATGGCGGTGACGGCGGACGGCATGGCGGGCTCCTGTAAGTCTCGGGCTGCCCTGCGCGGGAACCCTTTTGGGTGGGGACTTCTGTCGTGCCCGAGGTCATGCCATCCTTTGCCGGCGTGCCCCAGATGGCGCGACTGACAACGGCCGTAAAAATCATGCCAAGCCGCCCTGTGTCCCGGGATCCCTCCCCCCCTCTCACCGGCCCCCGCGTCGTCGCCCTCCTCTATGACGGCCTGTGCACCTTCGAGTTCGGCATCGTCGCCGAGGTGTTCGGGCTGGCGCGGCCGGAAATGGGGCCGGGCTGGTACCGGTTCGCGAGTGCGGCCATCGAGCCCGGACCTCTGAGGGCCCATGGCGGTTTCTCTCTCCTGCCCGACGCCGGAGCGGAGCGGATCGAGAGCGCCGACCTCATCGTCGTGCCCGGCTGGAAGGGCATCGACGCGGCGGTGCCGGAAGCGCTCGTCGCACGGCTGCGGGCGGCCCATGCCCGCGGCGCCCGGCTCGCCTCCATCTGCTCCGGCGCCGTGGTGCTGGCGGCAACCGGCCTCCTCGATGGCCGGACCGCCACCACCCACTGGCGCTATGCCGAGGCGATGCGGGCGCGCTTTCCCGCCGTCGACATCGACGCGCGCAGCCTCTACCGCGAGGCTGACCGGGTGTTCACCTCGGCCGGCAGTGCCGCGGGCATCGACCTTATGATCGAGATCGTGCGGCAGGATTTCGGGCCGGACGCCGCCAATTCGGTGGCGCGACGCATCGTCATGCCGGCCCACCGCGGCGGCGGACAGGCGCAGTTTCTGGAGCGTCCGGTGCGAATCCGCGCCGAGACCGACCTTGCGCCGCTTCTCGATCAGGTCCGCACCGGGCTGCATCTGCCGTGGACCATCGCCACCCTGGCCCGGGCGGCGCGCATGAGCCCGCGCACCTTCCTGCGCCGCTTTGCCGAGGCCACCGGCACCTCGCCGGGCGAATGGCTGACGGAGGCGCGGATGGCCGAGGCGCAACGTCTCCTCAGCGAGACCCGCCGCCCGGTGGACGAGATCGCCGCCGCCGTCGGCCTCGGCTCCGGCCATGCGCTGCGGCACCAGTTCCGCACCCGGCTCTCCCTCAGCCCGACGGACTATCGCCGCCGCTTTGCCACCCGCCCGGCGGATGGCGGCGAGGCGACATGCTGACCGTCTCCGGGTCCCGGACAAGCCGAAGATCTCTCTTGCGGCCCAAGGGCATGAGAAATCTGCATCCGACTCCGAGTGCATCCTTTTCAGGGACCTCTGCCATGTCCCCCTCGCCCCGGCCGGCCTGACGGCGTAAGGTCGCGCTGCCCGTCCCTTCCTCCCCTGCCCCGAGGCCACCATGACCGACCTGCCGCCCCGTCAGCGCCTCGGCGTTTCGGTCGCCTGTTTCCGGGCGGATGGCCGGGTGCTGATGGTGCGCCGCGGCAAGGATCCGTGGCGCGGCTTCTGGAGCCTGCCCGGCGGCGGCGTGGAACCCGGCGAGACCCTGCGCGAAGCAGCGCTGCGCGAGCTGATGGAAGAGACCGCCGTCACGGCCGAGCTCGCCGGTGTCATCACAGCAGTGGACCTCATCGGCCGCACCGATGCCGGCGCGATTGCGGCCCATGTCGCCCTCATCGTCTTTGCCGGGCGGCATCTCGCGGGGGACGCGGTCGCCGGCGACGATGCCGAGGCGGTGCGCTGGAGTGATCCGGACGATCTGGATGCCGCCGAGATCACCCCGGATGTGCCCGAGGCCATCCGGCGCGGCCGGGTGCTGCTGGTCACCGAATTCCCGGACTGAGGGAACGGCGCCGGCGGAATTGCCACGTCACACGGAAAGATGACGGCCCCGTGAAAATTCGACGCGCCCGCCCCGGGGGCCATGTTGTCGGACCGCGGGGTGTGCTACTCCCCGCCGGCTCGCGGCGAACCGGACCGTTCCGGACATCCCGGTTCCCGCAGGCATCCGGCCGACGCCTCGGGACGGCACGGGCACACGAGACACGTCTCCCGAGCACGAGCAGGATCGCATGCAGGATCTCATCTCCCGCCTCGCCCGTACCGCGGGCCTGTCCGAAGAGGTCACCGCCAAGGCTGCGGCCATCGTGCTCGACTTTCTCGATCGCGATGCCAGCACCGTCGCCGGGCCCTTCCTCGACCGCTTTCCCGGCGCGCGCGAGCTGATCGCCACCCGCCAGCCGCCGGCCGGCCGCGGCGGTCTGCTGGCCGGCCTTGGCGCCATGATGCTGGGCGGCGGCGGCGCCATCGCCGCCTTCAATGACCTGACCGCCCTCGGGCTCGATCTCGACCAGATCCGCACCCTGCTGTCAGCCATCATCACCGAGGCCCGGGCCACGGCCGGCGACGAGGCGGTGGACGCGGTGCTGGCCGAAATCCCGGCGCTGCGCCAGATTCTCTGATCCTGTCTTCCCGAAGGAACGGACTGTCCGCACCTGCTCATGAAAGGTGGACAGACATCTTCGGCCCACGCTCACGTTGTCCTGTTCCCCGGCCACCGCTACTGTCGGACGGCCGGACCGTGCCCTCGGATCAACCATCGCGGCAGGGAACCGGTCCGGCGGGGAAGCGGCAGGAGACAGGACGATGGCGGTGGTGTCGAATTACACGGCGCTGATTTCCGGCATGACGTGGAATGGCCCCGAGGTCAGCCAGACCCCGGCCTTTGTCACCTATTCCTTTGCCACCCGGCTGCCGGATTATCAGGCGGCCGACTATGGCAATGCCAGCTTCAAGCCGCTGACCCGTTCCGAACAGGCCACCGTCGAGAAGGCGCTCAAGATCTGGGCCGACACTTGCGGCATCACCCTGCTGAAGGTCGATCCCGGCGAAGGCGACCTGACCTTCGGAACCTATGATTTCGACCGCATCTCCGGGATGCAGGGCTCGGACGGCTTTGCCTATTTTCCGAGCCTCTATACCGATACCTATCTCGGCAGCCTCCCCGACATTCCCAGCATGACGGTGGAGACCAGCGGCGACGTGTTTTTCCGGCGCGGCGAGGTCACCCTGCCGCTCGCCCTGCACGAGATCGGCCATGCCCTCGGCCTGAAGCATCCCTTCTCGACCACGACCGGCCACACCGAGACCCTGCTCTCCTCAATCGACACCACCGACACCACGGTGATGAGCTACACTTTCGGCTCGAAGGCGATCACCGGGCTTGGGCCTCTCGACATCGCCGCGGTGCGCGCCCTCTATGGTGGCCCCGGAACCGATGGCACCCAGGTGGCCAAATGGTCGTGGAACGGCACCACTGACACCCTGACCCAGATCGGCCGGGCCACGTCGGACAAGATTCTCGGCATCTCCACCTCGGACGTGATCCGCGGCAATTCCGGCAATGACAGCCTGAGCGGACTGGCCGGTGATGACACCCTGTCCGGCGGGGCCGGCAAGGACGTGATCTATGGCGGAACCGGCGACGACGTGCTTTTGCCCGGTGCCGGGCAAGACCTGATCTATGGCGGGGATGGCAGCGACACCCTGTCCTATGCCGATTATGGCTCGGCCGTCTCCGTGACCCTGGCGTTCGCCACCGGCTATGCCGGATCGACCAATGTTGGCGCCACCACCAAGGACCTCTTCCTCGACATCGAGAACGTGATCGGAACCAGCCGGGCCGACACGCTCACCGGCAATGCCGCCGCCAACATCCTGACCGGGGGCGCCGGCGCCGACGTGCTGGCCGGGGGCGGCGGACGCGACACCGCCTCTTATGAAACCGCCCGGGCCGGCGTGGTGGCCAACCTGCAGACGGCCCGCCTCAATACCGGCGACGCCCGGGGCGACAGCTACAGCTCCATCGAGAATCTTGTCGGCTCGTCCTATTCCGACCGCCTGACCGGCAACACCGGCACCAACCGGATCGATGGCGGCCGCGGCAACGACACCCTGGATGGCGGCGCACGCTCCGACGTGCTGACCGGCGGGGCCGGCTCCGACCGGTTCGTGTTCTCCACCGCGCTCGGCAGCTCCAATGTCGACCGCCTCACGGATTTCGATCCGCGCTACGACACGATTGCCCTGGAAAACAGCATCTTCCAGAGCCTCACTCGCACCGGCACGCTTTCGTCCAGCGCCTTCAAGGACATCGACACCGGATCGGTGGACCGCAATGACCGGATTCTCTACGATTCCGGCAATGGCAGCCTCTATTATGATGCGGATGGCTCCGGCCGCACCGGGGCGATCAAATTCGCCATCCTCTCCACGGCTCCGGACTTGACCGCCTCGGACCTCCTTGTCGTGTGAGCGGTCGTCCCGCGAAGACAGTCGTTAAAAAGTCGATTCCCGTGCGAAAAAACCGGGATCGCAGCGCGAAAATGAGCTATCGGAATGCAAAGACAGGATGCCGGCGGGCCACAGTCTGGCCGCCCGGCATTCCGGGGGGACACGTCCGCGTCAAGCGGACCATTTCGAGGCCTGGCGGCTCATCCATGCTCAAGATCCGCGTCATTCCCTGCCTGGACGTCAAGGACGGCCGTGTCGTCAAGGGCGTGCAGTTCGTCGACCTGATCGACGCCGGTGATCCCGTCGAGGCTGCGCGCGCCTATGATGCCGCGGGCGCCGACGAACTCACCTTTCTCGACATCACCGCCAGCCATGAGGACCGCGGCATCCTGATTGATGCCGTGCGCCGCACCGCCGAGCAGTGCTTCATGCCGCTGACCGTCGGCGGCGGGGTGCGTACCCTGACCGACATCCGCGAGCTGCTGCTGGCGGGCGCCGACAAGGTGTCCATCAATACCGCCGCCGTGCGCGACCGCTCCTTCGTCAAGCAGGCCGCGGAGAAGTTCGGCGACCAGTGCATCGTCGTCGCCATCGACGCCAAGCGGGTGTCGCGAACCGGCCAGCCGGACAAGTGGGAAATCTTCACCCATGGCGGCCGCACCCCCACGGGAATCGATGCCGTCGAGTTCGCCGAGGAAGTCGTGTCCCTCGGCGCCGGTGAAATCCTGCTCACCTCCATGGATCGCGACGGCACCAAAGCCGGCTATGATGTGACATTGACGCGCACCATCGCCGACCGTGTGCATGTACCCGTCATCGCCTCTGGCGGCGTCGGCACCCTCGATCATCTGGTCGAAGGCGTACGCGATGGCCATGCCAGCGCCGTGCTGGCGGCTTCCATCTTCCACTTCGGCACCTACACCATCGCCGAGGCCAAGACCCGCATGGCCGAGGCCGGCCTGCCCATGCGCCTCGACGGCTGACAGCTCTTGGGGCCCCGCCAGCGCGCCGGCGGCAGTCCGCCAACCTCCTGACGGGCAAGGGCTCTCGCCGGCCCGTCGTCCCGGTCCGGAGACAGGGGACGCCTCCCGTCGCGGCCCGGCTCTTGC
Source organism: Segnochrobactraceae bacterium EtOH-i3 (assembly GCA_050689115.1). Lineage (GTDB taxonomy): Bacteria > Pseudomonadota > Alphaproteobacteria > Rhizobiales > Segnochrobactraceae > JBBSSF01. Next base: position 235,813 of record JBOGCN010000002.1, read on the forward strand.
AACGAAGGTCCCGGAACCTGCCCGGGACGGAGTGATCATGACCGACTTCACGCTTCCCGATCTCGCCGCCCGCATCTCCGAGCGCGCCCGGTCCGGGGACCCGTCGTCCTACACGGCCAAGCTGTTCGCGAAGGGGGCGCCCAAGTGCGCCCAGAAGCTCGGCGAGGAAGCCGTGGAAGCGGCGATTGCCGCCGTCATGGGCGACAAGGCCGGGTTGCGCGGCGAAGCGGCGGATGTTCTCTATCACCTGCTCGTCCTGCTGGAGGTTTCCGGCGTGCCCTTGTCCGAGGTCATGGCGGAACTGGCCTCGCGCACGGCAAGAACGGGCCTGGAAGAAAAGGCCTCGCGCCCGAAGGAGTGATGGCCCGGTCGGGCTGTCCATCTTCCTTCCCAATGCGGCCGGTGGCCGGACAGCGGAGGCGATCCGCGGGCCGGACACCGGAAGACAGATGCAAGCGGATCCATCCGCTCCCCCTTTGAGGGACAGGCGGATGGCGTCAAGCCGGGACGGCCCCTGTCGCCCCTTTGGGGGAGACGTCCGTCGTCCGGTCCTGTGGCGAGGAACCCGATGGATACGATGATCGCGCGCGAATTTTCGCCTTATCGGACGTTCCGGGAAGACGAATGGGCGCGCCTGCGCGCCGACCACCCGATGACGCTGACCCGCGCCGAGGTGGAGCGGCTGCAGAGCCTCAACGATCCCGTTTCCATGGATCAGGTGGAAACGATCTATCTGCCGCTGTCGCGTCTGCTGGCCTTCTATGTAGAGGCGACGCGCAAGCTGCACGCCGCCACCAACCGCTTCCTCAGCCGCAACGATGCCAAGATCCCGTTCGTGATCGGGCTGGCCGGCTCGGTCGCAGTCGGCAAGTCCACCACCGCGCGCGTGCTGCAGGCCCTGCTCGGCCGCTGGCCGCACAGCCCCAAGGTGGATCTGGTCACCACCGACGGCTTCCTGCTGCCCAATGCCGTGCTGGAGGCCGAGGGCCTGATGGGCCGCAAGGGCTTTCCCGAAAGCTATGACGTCTCGGCCCTGCTGGGCTTTCTCTCCGACCTCAAGGCCGGCAAGCGCAACCTGACCGCGCCGGTCTATTCCCACATGGTCTATGACGTCCTGCCCAATGAAGTCGTCACCGTCGATCAGCCGGATATCCTCATCCTGGAAGGGCTGAACGTGCTGCAGACCGGCCGTGGCCCCAAGGATGGCAAGGCGGTTCCGTTCGTCTCCGACTTCTTCGACTTCTCGATCTATATCGACGCCGACGAGGAAGTGCTGCACCGCTGGTATCTGGAACGGTTCATGCGGCTGAAGCAGACCCGCTTCCGCGACGCCGATTCCTATTTCCGGCGCTATGCCGACATGTCCGACGATGAGGCCCATTCCTATGCCGACGGGCTGTGGCACCGGATCAATCTGGTGAACCTGCGCGAGAACATCCTGCCGACCCGGGCCCGCGCCCATCTGATCCTGCGCAAGGGTGCCGATCACAGGATCGAGAGCGTGTCGCTCCGCAAATTGTGATCGCCCTGCCGCGGCCCGGGCACAAAAATTCCGCGCGCCGGTCATGGCACGGTCGCGGCTGCACTCCCAGATAGGGGGGACCGGCGGGGCACCGCCGGATCCTTTTCACCCCGCAAGGAGTGCTTCGATGACGCCCGAGGAGCGCAAGCTCATCTCCGACCTGTTCGACCGGCTGGACCAGTATGACACCGGCCCGCGCGATCCGGAGGCCGAGGCGCTGATCCGGCAGCGCCTCGGCGCGGCGCCGCAGTCGGCCTATGCCATGGCCCAGACCATCGTGGTGCAGAACGAGGCGCTCCGGCGCGTGGACGAGCGCATCCGCGCCCTTCAGGCCGAAGTGACCGAGGCGAAGGCCGCCGCCGAGCGGGCGAAGTCCGAAGCGGCCGCCCCGGCGGAAGGCTTCGGGCGCACCGGCTCCGGCCTGCCGGCCACCGGCCGCGGCCTCTGGGGCAATGCCCCGGCGGCCCCGGCTGCTGGCGCCAGCCCCGGCTGGGGTGGCCAGCAGACGCCGCCGCCGATCCCGCCCCAGCAGGCCCCGGCCGGCCGCTTCGGCGGTTTCGGGGGTGGTGGTGGCGGCGGCTTCCTTGCCGGCGCGGCCCAGGCGGCGCTGGGTGTTGCCGGCGGCATGCTGATTGCCGATGGCATCCGCTCCCTGTTCGGCGGCGCGTCCGACCCCATGGGCTCCATCGCCGATGCCGGGTCCTCGGTGCAGGAAACCGTGAACGAGACCGTCAACGAGACGGTGAACGAGGTTGTCCCCGATGCGATCCCCGCCTCGGACAGCGGCGACAGCGGCGGCTTCTTCTCCGGCCTCTGGGGCGGTGGTGACAGCGGCAACTCCGCCAGCGACGCCTCCTTTGATGATGGTGGCGACACGGGCGGCGGCGACGATGACGGCTGGATCTGAGGCCGTCCGCGTCCTCTGACCGGCCTCGCCGGTCCGATGCATATCAACGGCTTGCGCGCCCCGGACGGATCCCCGTTCCGGGGCGCGCTGCTGTCCGGGGCCTGCCGGGGCGACACCGGCCCGCGCGGATCAACTCTCCTGTCTTGTCAGGCCCGCGCATTTTCTTCAGTGCCCCCGGGTATCCCCGGCGCCTGAAAATGCTCTAGGCTCGCCGCCGACGCCCGCCACGCCACCGGCCTCCGGTGCCTGCGCGGGCGAAGATATGCCGGGGCCATCTCCAGAAAGGCCCGCCGGCTGCCCGCGGTCTCCCCATACGCCTGACGCAGACGGGAAACGCGGCGCCTTCCGGGATACCGATGCGCTGCGCATCGGCTGTCGCCGACCTCAGGGGGGACCGGGCGCGGCCGGGACCGGCCTCCTCTGCTCTCTCCCCGAGCGGCCGCGGATTATCGGTCTCCCATGTCCCGCGCGAAGCCTCCGCTCGTCACCCTTCTCCTCATGGTGCTGCCCGTCGTGGTGCTGTGGGGGCTGAATTTCGCGGTGATCCGCACTGGCGTCACCAGCATCGGCGCCTTCACGCTGGGGGCCATGCGCTTCGCCATCGCGTCGCTGCCCTTCATCCTGTTCATCCGCCCGCCGAAGGTGCCGGTCCTGTTTCTGGCCGCCTATGCCGCCTTCTTCGGGCTGGTGCAGTTCGGTCTGCTGTTCCTCGGCATGCGGCTGGGGCTGCCCTCGGGGCTCGCCTCCCTGCTCCTCCAGCTGCAGGCGGTGTTCACGCCCGTGCTGGCGCTCCTCACCCTGCGGGAGCCCATCAGCCGTTTCACCCTCGGCGCCATCGCCCTCAGCCTTCTGGGGCTGGCGCTGATTCTGGCCGCCGACAGCCAGGGCGAGGCCAGCCTCGTGCCGCTGCTCCTCGGCATCGGGGCGGCGGCCTCGTGGGCGACTTCCAATGTCATCATCCGCTTCGGCGCCCGGCAGGGCTATCAGTATGATTCGCTGGCGCTGGTGGTGTGGGCGAGCCTGCTTTTGCCGGTGCCCTTCCTGATTCTGGCCGGCCTCAGCGGCGAGCTGGCAACCGTCACCCGGGACAGCCTGATCGCGGCGCTGTGGCCGGCAATCTATCTGGGCCTGATGGCCACCATCATCGGCTATGTGCTGTGGGTGCGGGCGCTGGCCACCTTCGATGCGGCCACCGTCGCCCCCTTTTCCCTGCTCATCCCGGTGATCGGCCTGTCGGCCGGCTATCTGATCTTCGGCGAGGCCCTCAGCCTGGCGGAAGCCGCCGGCTGCGCCCTCATCATCGGCGGCGTGCTCGTCCATCTGGCCGGCACCGCCCGGCGCAAGCCGAAGCCCGGACAGGGCTGATGGCCGGGACACAGCGGGCGGACTGCCTCAGCGCACCCGGTTGACCGGCTCGGCGAGATCCGGCACCGCCCCTTCCAGCGTGGTGCCGAACACCAGCCGCGCATAGACCTGAGCCGCCAGCAGCGCATCCTCGAAGGCGTTGTGCCGGCCGCCGCGCGGCGCCAGACCGAGAGAGGCGATGCAGACATCCAGCCCGCCCCGGCCGCCGCGGATCTCCTTCCAGCCCAGCATGGTGCAGTAGCTCGGCACCGTCAGCCGCGGCAGGCCGGCCAGCGCAAATTCATGGGCGACGAAGCGCAGGTCGAAGGCCGCATTGTGGGCAACGATGCGGTCGCCGCCCGAGAGCAGGCCGGAAATCTCTCCGGCATGGGCGCGAAACAGCGGCTGTCCCTCAAGCATCGCCCGGCTCCAGCCATGCACCCGCTCGGCAAAGGGATTGCTCGGCCGCTGCGGATCGAACACCAGATGCAGGGTGCGGCCGGTGAGGCGCGGGCCGACGAGTTCGACGGCACCAAGGGTCACGATGCGATCGTCAGCAGACAGCCCGGTGGTCTCGCAGTCGATCACCCAGGCGGTCGGCCCCTCCCCTGTCCGGCCGGGGGCACGGCGACGTGGTGCAACACTCATGGGGGCAGCTCCTTAGCCGAGACGCCCCACGATGGCACGACGGAAGCGTGCGCGCCCATGTGGCGGATGGGACGCTGATGCGCCATTGCATCCGACGCGCTTCTCGCGTATGAACGGGACCACTCAGGCACGAAAATCGTGCCGGGATCGGATCACTGTCGGGAACGAGGATCGCCCGTGGGCGCGACTGGCACCAGCATCGAAACCGGAATCGAGCGCGTCTCCGCGCCGGCCGGCTCGTTGCGTGCCGCTGTCTCCCTGCTTCCCGCGCTTCTTCTCCTTAGCCGCCCCTGAGCGCCGGCTGGGCCCTGCATGATCGCGGGCCGGGTACTCAGGGGATGTGACCGCCGACACCGGCGCCGCCCCTGACGGGCGCCGCGCCGCGACCCACACCCGAACGCCAAACTCCCTTTTTTCACGTCCGGCCCGTCGCCCCCGCCTGACCGGGGGTCGCCCGTTCCGCGAGCCTTCCGGCTCCGCCGGGCACCGGCCGACAGATCGCCCGAGGACAGACCCATGACCGTTGCGGCTTCCGAGAAGGATCGCGTCATCATCTTCGACACCACCCTGCGGGATGGTGAGCAGTCGCCCGGCGCCTCCATGACGCTGGAAGAGAAGATCCAGGTGGCCGAGACCCTGGACGCCATGGGCGTCGATGTCATCGAGGCCGGCTTCCCCATCGCCTCCAATGGCGACTTCGAGGCCGTGACCGAGATTGCCAAGGTGGTGAAGAACGCCACCGTGTGCGGTCTGGCGCGGGCCGGCGCCAAGGACATTGACCGGGCCGGCGAGGCCATCCGTCAGGCCAAGCGCGGCCGCATCCACACCTTCATCTCCACCAGCCCGCTGCACATGAAGCACAAGCTGCAGATGGAGCCGGATCAGGTCTATGAGGCGGTGATCGCCTCCATCACCCGGGCCCGCAACCACACCGACGATGTCGAGTGGAGCTGCGAGGACGGCACCCGCACCGAGATCGACTTCCTGTGCCGCTGCGTGGAAGCCGCCATCAAGGCCGGCGCCCGCACCATCAACATCCCGGATACCGTGGGCTATGCGGTGCCGGAGGAATATGCCGCCCTGTTCCGCACCGTGCGCGAGCGGGTGCCGAATTCCGATCAGGCGATCTTCTCGGTCCACTGCCATGACGACCTGGGCCTGGCGGTTGCCAACTCGCTGGCCGGTGTGCTGGGCGGCGCGCGCCAGATCGAGTGCACCATGAACGGCCTCGGCGAGCGCGCCGGCAATGCCGCGCTGGAAGAGATCGTGATGGCGCTGAAGGTCCGCGGCGACCGCATGCCCTTCTATACCGGCATCAAGACGCCGATGCTGGTGCAGACCTCCAAGCTGGTCTCCGCCGTCTCCGGCTTCCCGGTACAGTATAACAAGGCCATCGTCGGCAAGAACGCCTTCGCCCACGAGTCCGGCATCCATCAGGATGGCATGCTGAAGAATGCCGAGACCTACGAGATCATGCGGCCGGAAGATGTCGGCGTGCGTGCCACCTCGCTGGTCATGGGCAAGCATTCCGGCCGCCATGCCTTCCGCGAGAAGCTGAAGGATCTGGGCTACGAGCTGGGCGAGAATGCGCTGGAAGATGCCTTCCGCCGCTTCAAGGATCTGGCCGACCGCAAGAAGCAGATCTTCGACGAGGATATCGACGCGCTGGTGGATGCCGGCATCGTCGGCGCCGGTGATACGACCAAGGTCATCGCGCTGACCGTCATTGCCGGCACGGGTGGCCCGCAGAAGGCCATCATCACCATGGAAGTCGACGGCCGCCACATCACCAAGGAAGCCACCGGCTCCGGCCCGGTGGACGCCACTTTCAACGCCGTCAAGGCCGTGGTGCCCCATGAGGCCAAGCTGGCGCTCTATCAGGTCCACGCCGTGACGGAAGGCACCGACGCCCAGGCGGAAGTGTCCGTCCGGCTGGAGGAAGAGGGCAAGATGGTCACCGGCCGCTCCGCCGATGTCGACACCCTCGTCGCCTCGGCTAAGGCCTATGTCTCGGCGCTGAACAAGCTGGCGGTGCGCCGGCTGAAGACCGCGCCGGAAGCCCTGAAGGTCGCCGGCATCTGACCCGACCGGCAATCGACGGGAAATGATCGGGCGGGTCCGCGAGGGCCCGCCCGTTTCGTTTCGGGGGCTTTTCAGCCCCCGATCCCGCGAACCGGGCGGCTTGAGCCTCCTGCCCCTTTTCTCTCAGGACCCGAGAGCATTTTCAATGCGAAGTGGATACCGGTTCGCGTGAATAAAATGCGTCAGATCAAAGGCCTGGAGCATTTTCCAGTGAGCCGTAGCGAACAGGAAATGCTCTAGACGACCAGCGTCCACAGCACCGAGCCGAGGGCGGCAAGGCCGAACAGGATGAGGACGACGGCCGAGCCGACCGCGATGCCCCGGGCAAAGCGCGGCGGCAGGCGGTGGCGTGCCAGCGCTACCCCGCCCGACAGCAGCACCCACCACAGCATCGAGCCGGCAAACACCCCGGCCACCACGGTGAGGGCGCCGGCGCGGCCGGCCGTGCCGGCCAGCCCCAGGCCCGCAAAGATCGCGGCAAAGGACAGGATCGTCAGCGGGTTGGTGAGGGTGAGGAGAAAGGTCGCGCTGAGGGTGCCGACAAGGCCGCGCGCGCCGATGGTGGCGGCGGTCGGCAGCGGCCGGGCCTTCAGCCCCGTCCAGCCGAGCCAGAGCAGGAACAGCCCGCCGCCGATCCGCAACGGCAGGTCGACCAGTGCGAGGGCGGCCGAAAAGGCGGCAAAGCCGAAGGCGGCCAGCGCCGCATAGAGCGCATCGGCTACCGCCGTGCCGAGGCCACCGGCGACACCGGCGCGAAAGCCGAGCTCCAGCGTGCGGCTGATGCAGAGCGCGCCGATGGGGCCGAGGGGCGCGGCGATGGCAAGCCCTAAAAGCAGGCTGCGGGCAAAGAGCAGGGCGTCCATCAGGCAAGACCCTCCTTCGGCAGGAACGGGCCGGGCACGACTGACGACAGCGCGATCACCGTTTCCGTGCGCGCCGCAAAGCCCCCGGCCTTGAGGCCATCGAGAAAGCTCTCGATGCCGGCAAGAGAGGCCACATGCACCTTCACCAGATAGGACCAGCCGCCGGTGACGTGGTGGCATTCGGCAATCTCCGGCCGGGCGGCGGCCCAGAGCCGGAAGCCGGCCTCGTCCGCCCCCGGCGCCAGCGCCACCCACAGGAAAGCCGTCACCGGCAGGCCGAAGGCCGCCGGGTCCGCATCCACCGTGGTGCGGCGGATCGCGCCCGCCGCCATCAGGCGACGGATGCGCTCGTTGACGGCCGAAGCCGAGAGGCCGACGGCGGCGCCGATGTCTGCCAGCGCCCGGCGGGCATCCTCGGCGAGCAGGGCGATGATCTTGCGGTCGATGCTGTCCATGGCGACAGATTTTCATGATTCTCGACCAAAATCAATATATCATGCGGTACAAACAAATTTTGCCGCATAATCCCTCGTCCTGGCCGCGGGGCACCGCAGGATCTGCGGTGGACGCGGGAGTGCCCGGCCCGCCGGCAGCGTCGGCGTGTCACAGGGCGGGCGCCCCCGTCAGGCCGTTGCGGCCGCCGCGCCGTTGCAGGATGCTGACAGGCGAACCGGGGGAGCGCCCTTTGGCCGGCCTCCGGACCATCCTTTTCAGGCGATCTTCTTTTGTTTCCTTTTCGGTCCCGGCTCACCCCCGGAATCGGCATGATAATTGAATGGGTTCCCCTTTTCCGGCCTTGGGGGTCGGTGAGATTTCGGCACGGTGTGCCTCGCGGGAAGGAAGTCTGCGGCGATGACGACCAATGTGCGCGTCAACGGGGACCGGCTCTGGCAGAGCCTGATGGATCTGGCCGAGATCGGCGGCACGGAGAAGGGCGGCGTGTGCCGTCTGGCGCTCACCGATCTCGACCGGCAGGCCCGCGACCTGTTCGTCTCCTGGGTGGAAGCGGCCGGCTGCACCGTGAAGGTGGATGCCATGGGCAACATCTTCGCCCGCCGTCCGGGACGGGATGACACCCTGCCGCCGGTGATGACCGGCAGCCACATCGACACCCAGCCGACCGGCGGCAAGTTCGATGGCTGCTTTGGCGTCATGGCCGGTCTGGAGGTGCTGCGCGCCCTCAACGACCACGGCATCGAGACCGACGCCCCCATCGAGGTGGCGGTGTGGACCAATGAGGAAGGCTCGCGCTTTGCCCCGGCGATGATCGCCTCCGGCGTGTTTGCCGGGGTGTTCGATCTGGACTACGGCCTGTCCCGGGCCGATCCCGAGGGCCGCACCATCGGCGCCGAGCTGACGCGCATCGGCTATGCCGGTCCGGAGCCCGTGGGTGGCCGGCCGATCGGTGCCTTCTTCGAGGCCCATATCGAGCAGGGCCCCATTCTGGAGGCGGAAGGCAAGACTGTCGGCGTCGTCACCGGCGTGCAGGGCATCCGCTGGTACGAGATCACCATTTCCGGGCAGGATGCCCATTCCGGCACCACGCCGATGAACCGGCGTCGGGATGCGCTTCTGGGCGTGTCGCGCATGGTGGAGGCGGTCAACCGCATCGCCCTCGATCGCGCGCCGGATGGCTGCGGCACCGTCGGCATGGTGCAGGTGGTGCCCAACTCCCGCAATGTCATCCCCGGCAAGGTGTTCTTCACCGTCGACCTGAGACATCCCGATGCGGAGGTGCTGAAGGCCATGGGTGAGGAATTGAGCACGGTGGTTGCGGAAGAGGCAGCGAAGATCGGTCTGACCGTCGATTTCAACGAGATCTGGTATTCGCCGCCGGTGGTGTTCGCGCCGCATCTGGTCGCCGCCGTGCGCGGCGGGGCGGAGCAGTTCGGCTATGCCCACCGGGACATCATTTCCGGCGCCGGGCACGACGCTTGCTACATCGCGCGGGTGGCGCCGACGGCCATGGTGTTCGTGCCCTGCCGCGACGGCATCAGCCACAACGAGATCGAGCATTCCGAGCCGGCGGATCTGGAAGCCGGCTGCAATGTGCTTCTTCAGGCCATGGTGCAGGCGGCGACCCGTCCCGTCGACGCCTGATCGGCCTGCCAGGGGCCGGCGCCCCGGCGGGATGTCCCGTCGGGGCCCGGGTCCCCGGGATTTCAGCTGCCCGGCCCCGGGTTCCAAGACGGGCGGGGCCTTTTCGGCCGGCGGTGCCTCGGGCGCTCCGGTCTCCGCCGGGCGGCGGGGGTTTCCCCCGGCCGGTGGCGCGGCGTTTTTTATCTGGAAGGCCGGACAGGCATGATTTCAACGGCGGCAGAGCCGGACACGGCGACCCAAGCGCACCGGGCCGGGCAGTTTCCCGCCATCGACATTCGTGACCTCTCGCTCACCTTCCGCACGGCGGATGGCACCGTGGATGCCCTCTCCCATGTGGATCTGAGCGTCGGCATGGGCGAGTTCGTCTCCTTCATCGGCCCGTCCGGCTGCGGCAAGACCACGCTGATGCGGGTGATCGCCGATCTGGAGCGCCAGACCGAGGGCGAGATCCGCGTCAACGGTCTCTCCCCCGAGGACAACCGCCGCGCCCGCGGCTATGGCTATGTGTTTCAGGCGCCGGCGCTTTATCCCTGGCGCAGCATCGAGCGCAACGTGATGCTGCCGCTCGAAATCATCGGTCTGCCCAAGGCGGAGCGCAAGGCGCGCGCCAGCGCCCAGCTTGAGGCTGTCGGCCTGTCGGGCTTTGCGCGCAAGTTCCCGTGGCAGCTCTCCGGCGGCATGCAGCAGCGCGTCTCCATCGCTCGCGCACTCGCCTTCGAGCCGGGGCTGCTGCTCATGGACGAGCCCTTCGGGGCGCTCGACGAAATCACCCGCGACCATCTGAACGAGGTGTTGCTGAAGCTGTGGGCGGCCACCGGCAAGACGGTGATCTTCGTCACCCATTCCATCAGCGAGGCGGTGTTCCTCTCCACCCGCATCGTGGTCATGAGCCCGCGGCCGGGCCGCATCGTCGAGGTGATCGACTGTGATCTCGGCCCCGAGCGGCCGCTGGAGATCCGCGAGAGCCAGAAATTTCTCGATATTGCCCAGAAGGTCCGCCTGGCGCTGAAGGCGGTGCATTCCTATGACGACTGAGGCGCTGACCGCACGGTCCGGGGGACGGCCCGGGGGCGGGATGGTCGCCCGGCTGGGTGACTGGCTGATGCAGAGCGTGCTGCCGGTGGCCAGCGTCATCGCCCTCATCCTCGTCGTCTGGTATGGTGCGGCGATCCTGATGAACGGCCCGCAGGTGAAGGACCGCTTTGCCCGCGCCGGCGTGACGCCCACCAATGCCGAGCTGGTGGCGGCCACCTATGCCATGGAGCGCCCGGTGCTGCCGGCGCCGCACCAGATTGCCGCCGAATTTGCCGACTCGGTGTTCGGCCGCGCCATCACCTCCAAGCGCAGCCTCGTCTATCACGCCTGGGTGACGCTGTCGGCGACGCTGGCCGGCTTTGCCGCCGGCGTGGTGCTGGGCCTCGTGCTCGCCATCGGCATCGTCGAGGTGCGGGCGCTGGAAAAGGGGCTGATGCCCTGGATCATCGCCTCCCAGACCATTCCCATTCTGGCGATCGCGCCGATGATCGTCGTCATCTTCGGCACGCTTGGCCTCACCGGGCTGGTGCCGAAGGCGGTCATCTCCATGTATCTGAGCTTCTTTCCCGTCGCCATCGGCATGGTGAAGGGGCTGCGCGCGCCGGACCGGCTGCAGCTGGACCTCATGCGCACCTATTCCGCCACGCCGCGCGACGTGCTGGTGAAACTGCGCCTGCCGGCGGCGACGCCGTTCCTGTTCTCCGGCCTGAAGATCGCCATCGCCATCGCCCTTGTCGGCGCCGTGGTGGCGGAGCTGCCGACCGGGGCCACCGCCGGCATCGGCGCGCGGCTGCTCTCCGGCTCCTATTATGGCCAGACCATCCAGATCTGGGCGGCGCTGCTGATGGCCGCCCTCATCGGTGTCGGGCTGACCGGCATCGTCGCCCTCATCGAGCGGGTGACGCTGACGCTGATGGGAGCGCGGCCATGAAGGTGCTGTCCGCTCTCGACCGGCTGGATGTGGTGGTGGCGGCGCTGGCGGCCACCTCGCTGGTGCTGCCGGCGGTGCCCACCGCGATGACCGCGCCGGTGCCCGAGGCCGTGGGGCTGCCCGCCGTGCCATCGCTGTGTCTGGCCGCTGCCGCCCTGTTGCGGGTGCGGCTGGCGCGCGACAGCGGCGCCTCGGCGCTGGCCGGCGTCATCGGGCTGGGGCTCGGCGCCATCGGGCCGCTCAGCTGGCTCGGCCTCGGCGTCTCGCTCGGCGGCAACACGCCGGCGGTGTTCCTGCTGCTGGCCGCCCTCGTGCTGTTTGCCGCCTCGGTCATGGCGGGGCTGGCCGATCTGGCCGACCGGCCCGGGGCGCCGGCTGCCCTCAGTCTTGGCGCGCCCTTCGTGTTCGGCGCAGCACTTCTCTATCTCTGGCAGGTCGCCGTCATCGGCTTCGGCGTGCCGAAGGTGCTGCTGCCGGCGCCCACCGCCATCCTCGCTGCGCTTGTGGCCCAGGCGCCGGTGCTGTGGGGGGATTTCGTCCAGACCGTGCTGAAGGCGACGCTTGCCGGCTACATCATCGGCAATGGCGCGGGCTTCCTGACGGCGCTGCTGGTGGATCGCAGCCCGTTTCTGCGCCGCGGGCTGATGCCGCTGGGCGGCTTCGTCTCGGCGGTGCCCATTGTCGGCGTCGCGCCGATCCTCGTGATGTGGTTCGGCTTCGACTGGCAGTCCAAGGCGGCGGTGGTGGTGGTGATGACCTTCTTCCCCGCCTTCATCAATGCCTGTGTCGGGCTGTCCCAGTCCTCGGCCATCGACCGCGACCTGATGCGCGCCTATGCGGCCACCTATGCGCAGGATCTGCGCAAGCTGCGATTGCCGAATGCCGCGCCTTTCCTGTTCAATGCCCTGAAGCTCAATGCGCCGCTTGCCCTCATCGGGGCCATCGTCGCCGAATTCTTCGGCTCGCCCACGGCGGGTCTCGGTTTCCGCATCTCGGTAGAGGTGGCGCGCATGAATGTGGACGTCGTCTGGGCGGCGATTGCGGTGGCGGCTGTCACCGGGTCGGCGATCTTCGGCGGCCTCGTCCTGCTCGAACGCGCGCTCACCTTCTGGCACCCGTCCATCCGTCGCTGATCCGCTTTCCGCCCGCCCCGTTCCGCCCGCCTCATGAGGAGCACCTGCCGATGAAGACCGTTCTCGCCCTGGCCCTCACCACCGCGCTTGCCGGCTTCGCCGGCACCGCGTCGGCCAATGACAAGCTGACGCTGCAGCTGAAATGGGTCACCCAGGCCCAGTTCGACGGCTATTTCGTCGCCGCCGAGAAGGGCTTCTACACGGACGAGGGTCTCGACGTCACGATCAAGCCGGGCGGCCCGGACATCAATCCCTCCCAGGTGATCGCCGGCGGCGGTGCCGATGTGGTGGTGGACTGGATGCCCTCGGCGCTCGCCACCCGGGAAAAGGGCGTGCCGCTGGTCAACATCGCCCAGATCTTCCAGAAGTCCGGGCTTCAGCTCACCTGTCTGAAGTCATCCGGCATCTCCTCGCCGGCGGATTTCAAGGGCAAGACCCTCGGCGTCTGGTTCGGCGGCAACGAATATCCCTTCCTCAACTGGATGGCCAAGCTCGGCCTGCCCACCGATGGCTCGCCCAATGGCGTCAAGGTGCTGAAGCAGGGTTTCAATGTCGACCCGCTGCTGCAGAAGCAGGCGGACTGCATCTCCACCATGTCCTACAATGAATATTGGCAGGTGATCGACGCCGGCATCAAGCCGGAAGAGCTGGTGGTGTTCTCCTATGAGGATGAAGGCGTCGCCACGCTGGAAGATGGCCTCTATACGCTGGAGAAGAACCTCTCCGACCCGAAGATGGTGGAAAAGCTCGCCAAATTCCTGAAGGCGACCCAGAAGGGCTGGGATTATGCCGTCGCCCATCCGGACGAGGCGGCCATGATCACCCTTGAGGCCGACGAGACCGGCGCCCAGACCGAGACCCACCAGAAGCGCATGGCCGCCGAAGTCGCCAAGCTCGTGGGCGTCAACCCCAAGGGCACCGGCTGGCTCGACCCCGCCGCCTATGATCGCACCGTCGGCATCCTCTTGTCCGGCAAGTCGGATCCGGTGATCTCCAAGAAACCCGAGGGCGCCTGGACCCATGCGGTGATCGAAAAGGCCAAGTGAGGCCGATTTCGGGGGCATCTGCCCCCGATGCCCCCGACCGGGAGGCCACGCGCCTCCCGGACATTATTTCCTTCGCCTCAGTCGCCGGCGGGCCCATCCGGGCCCTCAGGCTTCCGCTTCGCTATGCGCCCGGAGAAACTCCGGGCCCGCTGCGCGCGACGCCCGTCGGCGTCGGAAGCCGCTCTGCGGCTTCAACGGCATAAAAATGGGGAGAGGTCCGGAGACCCCCGGGTCTCCGGGCAGGTGCGGGCGGCAGCCCGCCGTTCCCTTTGTGGACGACGCAAACGGTTCCCATATAGAACAGCAGTGAAGGGGCTTCGCTCTCGGGGGGAGGCCTCATGTCTGCCGTCTCAGGGGATATCGACGATGAACCGCGCGCCTTTCCCGTTTTCCTCTTTCTCGCCCGTGCGGGCGCCGGCCACTGCCGGTGGCGCGGCGGTGGCCGAGCGCCTGCCCGAATGGGATCTGAGCGCGCTCTATCCCTCCCTGGACGGGCCGGAAGTGGTGGCCGATCTGGTGCGGGTCGCCGTTGAGTCCAAGGCGTTCGAGGCCGCGTGGAAGGGCAAGCTGGCGGACATCGCAGCCGCTCCCGATGGTGGCGCGCAGCTCGGCAAGATCATCGCCGAGTATGAGGTGCTGGACGAGCTTTATGGCCGGCTCGGCTCCTTTGCCGGTCTGGTCTATTCCGTCGATACGTCGGATCCGGTCCGCTCCAAGTTCTATGGCGACGTGCAGCAGAAGCTGACAGATGCCGGTCTGGCGCTGCTGTTCTTCACCCTGGAATTCAACCGCATCGACGATGCAGTGCTGGAAGTGGCGCTGAAGGATCCGGCGCTGGCCCATTATGAGCCGTGGGTGCGCGACGTGCGCCTCGGCCGTCCGCATCAGCTCGACGACGAGATCGAGCGGCTGTTCTCCGAGAAGGCCAGCACGAGCTGGTCGTCGTGGAGCCGGCTGTTCGACGAGACGGTGTCGTCGCTGACCTTTGAGATCGGCGGCGAGACGCTGACCATCGAGGCGGCGCTGGACCGGATGTCGAACCCGGACGAGGCGGTGCGCCGCGAGGCTGCCGGCGCGCTGGCCAAGACGTTCAAGTCGAACCTGCGCCTGTTCTCCCTCATCATGAACACGCTGGTGAAGGACAAGGAAATCCACGACCGCTGGCATCATTATCCGGAAGTGGATTCGTGGCGGCACCAGTCCAACCGGGTGGAGCCGGAAGTCGTCGCGGCGCTGGTGGAGGCGGTGCGGGATGCGTTCCCGCGGCTGTCGCATCGTTATTACGCCCTCAAGGCCAGGTGGATGGGCAAGGAGCGGCTGGAACACTGGGATCGCAACGCCCCGCTGCCGGCAACTGTCGAGCGCACCTTCACCTGGGACGAGGCCCGCGACACGGTGCTGTCGGCCTATGAGCGCTTCTCGCCGGAAATGCGCCGCATCGCCGAGCCCTTCTTCCAGGGCGGCTGGATCGACGCGCCGATCCGTCCGGGCAAGGCCACCGGGGCGTTTGCCCACCCGACCGTGCCGAGCGCGCATCCCTACCTGCTCCTCAACTATCAGGGCCGGGTGCGGGATGTGATGACGCTGGCCCATGAGCTGGGCCATGGCGTGCATCAGGTGCTGGCCGCCCACAATGGCTCGCTGATGGCGCCGACGCCGCTGACGCTGGCCGAAACCGCCTCCGTGTTCGGCGAGATGCTGACCTTCCGCGCCCTGCTGGCTCAGGCCAAGGACAGGAAGACCCGCAAGGCCATGATCGCCTCCAAGGTGGAGGACATGATCAACACCGTGGTGCGCCAGATCGCGTTCTACACCTTCGAGAAGAAGGTGCATCTGGCCCGCCGCGAGGGCGAACTGACGCCCGAGGCGATTTCCGCCCTGTGGCTGGAAGTGCAGGGCGAGAGCCTTGGTCCGGCAATCCATCTGGGTGAAGGATACGAGACCTACTGGTGCTATATCTCGCACTTCATCCATTCGCCGTTCTATGTCTACGCCTATGTCTATGGCGACTGCCTCGTGAACTCGCTCTATTCCGTCTATGAGCACGCGGCGGAGGGCTTCCAGGAGAAATATTTCGACCTGCTGAAGGCCGGCGGCACCAGGCATTATTCCGAGCTTCTGGCCCCGTTCGGGCTGGACGCCAAGGATCCGGCCTTCTGGTCCAAGGGCCTGTCGGTCATCGAAGGCCTGATCGACGAGCTGGAAGCGCTGGAAAAGGACGCCTGATCGTTCGGGGGCAGATGCCCCCGAAACCCCTTCGCGGGGAACTCAGCTCCCCGTCGCCCTCAGTTTTTCGTCAGAAAAAGGGGGGCGATCCGGGGGCCCCCAAGGGCCTCCGGGCGGGTGTGGGCGGCAGCCCGCATCTTGGAGGCACAGAGCGGCAGGGCTAAGATGAGGACACCCGTCCGGAGCCCCCTGCCATGGTCACCCTTGTCCCGATCCTGACCCTTGCCGCCGCCTTTGTCTTCGCGATCGTCGCGTGCTGGATTTCCCGGCCGGTGACGGCGCGCAAGGTCGTTGACCGGCTGATCCGCGGCCTGATGCTGTTTCCCATCGGGCTGGAGGCGCTGTGGGCAGCGCTGGGGCACATTGCCTTTGCCGAGCAGTCGGCGGCCGCCATCGGCTGGGCGCCAAGCCCGTTCCAGTTTGAAGTGGGGGTCGCCAATCTCGGCATCGGGGTCGCCGGCGTCATCGGCGCGCTGGTCGCCAGCCGCGGCTATCAGTGGGGTGTCACGGTCGTCACCGCGGGTTTCCTCGGCGGCGCCGGTGTCGGCCATCTCGTGCAGATTTCCGAGACCGGAAACATGGCCGCAGGCAACGCCGGACCGATCCTCTACACCGATTTCGCGACACCGGGGCTGACCGCCGCCCTGCTTCTCGTCGCGTGTTTCCTGACCGACCGGCGGGCGGCCTGAAGAGCACCGCCGACACCACTTCAGGATGCCCGATCAGGCCGATCGGCCTGTTCGGATCCGGCGCGCATTGGCCCGCACCCGACTGCGCGCCGGGCGCATCGCTGCTTCGACGATCCGGTCAGGCCCGGCACCGCGCACAGCGGCAGCCGCCGCCTTCATGGCGCCTTCGGCAAAGGCCTGCTGCTTTTCTGCCCCCAGCGCGGCCAGACGGGCCCCCGCCTTGGCCGGATTGGCCATCAGCTGCGCACTGTGCATCAGGAAGACCCAGCCGGCTTCGGCAAGCCAGGAATAGGTCGGGAGGGGGGACGTCTTCTTTCTGCGGGTCATGCAGGGAGAAATGGGGACCCCGGGCGAGACGGACAAGAGCGTTTCGCGCCCGGCCGGCCTCAGACCAGACAGCCCGACAAGGCCTTTCGGGTCGTCCGGTGCGCATGTCCCATGCCGTCCCGGCGCTGACGGGAAGTCGGCCGCTCTTCAGCCGACTGGATACGGTCGACCTGTCACGCCGGTGAGACCAGACACGCAAGTGCTGACCGCACCGTGCGCCCGAATTTCTGCCGGACAGACGCACGCGCTGCTATCTTGCGGAAGCAGTTTTCTTTTCAGGAGAAGAAGAGAATTGGTGGAGCCGAGGGGAATCGAACCCCTGACCTCTTGAATGCCATTCAAGCGCTCTCCCAACTGAGCTACGGCCCCGACCTTTTCTTGTCGCCCGGTTTGGGGACCGGTGCGAACTCTTCGCTGCGGCGTTTCCGTTTCGGGGAGCACCGGGCGGCGAGTGGCGTCCTTCTATTGCGCACCGCCGGGGAATGCAAGAGCCCTCGCACCCCCGAGCGCAAAAAAGTTCAGCCGGCTTCGCCCTCGTCCTCCTGCTTGAGCTCCAGCGCGCGGCGATAGAGCTCCCGCCGGTTGAGGCCGGTGGCGCGGGAGACATCGCCGGCGGCAGCACTGGGCGACTGCACCCGGAGGGCGGCGCGCAGCAGGCTGTCGGCATCTTCCGGCGCGGTCTCGATCACCAGCGGCGGGCCGATCACCACGACGATCTCGCCCTTGGGCGGCGCGCCGGCGAAGCGGGCGGCAAGCTCGGCGAGAGTCCCCCGGGCGACCGTCTCGAAGCGCTTGGTCAGCTCGCGTGCGACTGCCGCCGGGCGTTCGCCGCCCAGCTCCGCCGCCATGTCGGCGAGCGAATCGTCCAGCCGGTGCGGGGATTCGTAGAGCACGAGGGTGGCCGGGATCGTCGCCAGCTCCTTGAGACGGGCCCGGCGCGGGCCGCCCTTCTGGGGCAGGAATCCGGCGAACAGCACCGTATCCGAGGGTAGCCCCGAGGCGACGAGGGCGGCCAGCAGCGCGGATGCTCCCGGCAGCGGCACCACGGTGAGCCCCGCCTCGGTGACGGCGCGCACCAGCCGGAAGCCCGGATCGGAAACCAGCGGCGTGCCGGCATCGCTGACGAGGGCCACCGACAGGCCGGCCGCCAGCGCCGCAAGGATGCGCGGCCGCTGCCGGTCGCCATTGTGCTCATGATAGGAGAGCGTGCGGGCGCGGATGGCATAGCGATCCAGCAGCACCCGGGTGACGCGGGTATCCTCGCAGGCGATCAGGTCGACACCGGCCAGGGTTTCCAGCGCACGCAGGGTGATGTCGCCGAGATTGCCGATGGGGGTGGCCACCACATGCAGCCCGGGGGAGGCCGGCGGCACATCGAACACGGTGGCGCCAATGGCGAATCGCCTGATGCGGCCGGGGTCCGGCTGGAAGGCGATCTCGGTCTCCGTCTCGCCGTCCTCGCCCCCCGCGACAATGGGAAACACCGGGTCGTTCGGGTCGGTCTGCATCGGAATCACCGGGAGATTGTGGGCATCTAGGGGGCCGGCGGGAATCATCCCGGCCAGAATCGGTCTCTTCGATGCACCGCACTCTCGACGAACGCGGCGCGATCTGCGATCCCTGAACTTGATTAACCCTTGCGGACGTCCCTGCGAAGGAGGAACGCGCGTGTCTGATGTTTCGCGCCCCGATGACGAGCGCACCGGCGGCTCTGTCGATCGCCGGTCCGTGCTTCGCTTCGCCGCCCTGGGCGCGGCCGGCGTTGCGGCCGGCTGCTCCATGACCGGCTCCCAGCAGTCCGCCGCGCCGACGAAGCCGGTGGCGCCCCGCGCGCCGACCGGCACCGTGCTCGGCTCCGGCAGCACCACCGTTGCCATGCTGCTGCCGGAAGGCGCCGGTGGCGCCGGCAGCACGGTGGCCGCCAATCTGCGCAATGCCGCAACGCTGGCACTGGCCGACATTCCGGATTCGGGCCTGCGCATTCTGGTCAAGGATACCGGCGGCACCGAGGCCGGTGGCCGGGTGGCTGCCCAGACCGCCATTGCCGAGGGTGCCCGCTTCATCATCGGCCCGGTGTTCGCCCCGGCGGTGTCCGGCGCCGGGCAGGCAGCGCGGGCAGCCGGCGTTCCCGTGGTCGCCTTCTCCTCGGATGCCTCGGTCGCCAGCCGCGGCGTCTATCTGCTCTCCTTCCTGCCGGCCCAGGACGTGAACCGCATCGTCAGCTATGCGGCGCGCACCGGCGGCCGGCAGTCGCTGGCGGCGCTGCTGCCGAACAATGGCTACGGGCAGGTGACGGAAGCCGCGCTCCGGCAGGTCTCCGGCAGCGTCGGCATGCGGGTGGTCGCCATCGAGCGCTACAATCCCGGTGATATCGCCGACATGCAGGCCAAGGCCCGGGCGGTCGCGGCGCTGTCCAGCCAGATCGATTCGGTGCTGATGCCCGACGGCGGCGATGCCCCGGCGACGCTGGCCGGCACGCTGGCCGCTTCCGGCATGACCGGCGACCGGGTGAAGCTGCTCGGCTCCGGCCAGTGGGACAATCCGTCGACCCTGCGCGCCCCGGCGCTTGCCGGTGCCTGGTTCCCGGGACCGGACAAGGCCGGCTTCAACAGCTTCGCCCAGCGCTACCGCGCCCGCTTCGGCTCGGATCCGCTGCGCATCGCCTCGCTCGGCTATGACGGCACGGTGCTGGCGATCGGTCTTCTCCGGGTGGCCGGCGGCCCCTCGGGCTACACCGATTCGCTCCTCACCAGCCGCGACGGCTTCCTCGGCGTGGACGGCATCTTCCGCTTCCTGCCCGATGGCCGCAGCCAGCGTGGTCTTGCCGTCTACGAGATCGGCTCCGGCGGCTCCATGCGGGTGCTCGACCCGGCGCCGCGCTCGTTCGCCACGTCGATCTTCTCGTTCTGACATCAGGGGCACCGCGCCCCTGACGGACAGCGGATTTCTCCTCTGCCCCCGCGGCATGAGAAATCCGCATCCCGGTCCCGAAGGATCTTCTGGACCTCTGGTATGGCCGATCCGGTCTCCGGCCCAAGCGCCGGCGACCGGCTCCGTTCCGGCGCCCCTCCCCTCCCGACCGCGGGATGCTCTCGCGTGCCGCTGGCCCCGTCCCCGGGCCCCGGTGCCGGAGGACGGGACCGCGCCCCCTGCTCCGGATCCCCGACATGCTCACCGATCGCCGCATCCTGCTCGTGATCACCGGCGGCATTGCCGCCTACAAGGCGCTGGACCTCATCCGCCGCCTGAAGGAACGCGGCGCCCGGGTGCGGGTGGTGCTGACGGCGGGCGCACAACAGTTCGTCACGCCGCTGGCCGCCGGCGCGCTGTCCGGCGAGCGGGTGTTCACGGACCTGTTCGACCTCACCGGCGAGCACGAGATCGGCCATATCCGGCTGTCGCGGGAGGCCGACCTGCTGCTGATCGCGCCGGCGACCGCGGATTTCCTCGCCAAGATGGCGGCGGGGCTGGGCGATGACCTCGCCTCCACCCTGCTTCTGGCCACCACCGCCCCGGTGATGGCGGCGCCGGCCATGAACCCGCGCATGTGGATGCACCCGGCGACCCGGCGCAACGTCGCGACTCTTGCCGCCGACGGCATCCGCTTCATCGACCCGACCGCCGGCGAGATGGCCGAACGCGGCGAGGCCGGTGTCGGCCGCATGGCCGAGCCGCTGGAGATCGTCGCCGCCGTCGAGCGCTTCTTCGATGAAGCCACCCACAGCGGGCCGCTCGCCGGCCTCTCCATGGTGGTGACCTCCGGGCCGACCCATGAGCCCATCGACCCCGTGCGCTATATCGCCAACCGCTCCTCCGGCCGGCAGGGCCACGCCATCGCGGCAGCGGCGGCCGCCGCCGGCGCCCGGGTGACGCTGGTCTCCGGCCCGGTCACGATCCCCGATCCGGCCGGCGTCACCACGGTGCATGTGGAAACCGCGCGCGAGATGATGGCTGCCGTGGACGCGGCGCTGCCGGCCGATATTGCCGTGATGGCAGCAGCCGTCGCCGACTGGCGGGTGGCGCGGGAATCCGGCGCCAAGATCAAGAAGGACGGCTCGGGCAAGGTGCCGGCGCTGGAATTCATCGAGAACCCGGACATTCTGGCCACTCTGGGCAAGCATCCGGAGAAGCGCCCGCGTCTCGTCGTCGGCTTTGCCGCCGAGACCAACGATGTCGAGCAGAATGGCGCGGCCAAGCTCGCCCGCAAGGGCGCCGATTTCATCGTCGCCAATGATGTGCGGCCGGAAACCGGCATCATGGGCGGCGAGGCTAATGCGGTCCTCATCATCTCCGCCGATGGCACCGAGCGCTGGCCGATGATGGGCAAGGATGCGGTGGCGCGCAAACTCGTCGCCCGCATCGCCACCGCCCTCGGCCGGGGAGAGCCGGAATGACCGAGGTGTCCGTCCGCGTGCTGCGGCTGTCCCATGGTGCCGGGCTGGAGCTGCCGCACTACCGCACCCCCGGGGCGGCCGGCATGGACCTTCTGGCCGCCGTGCCCGAGGATGCGCCGCGGGTGATCCCGCCCGGCGGCCGCGCCCTCATTCCCACCGGTCTGGCACTGGCGCTTCCCGCTGGTCACGAGGCCCAGGTGCGGCCGCGCTCCGGCCTCGCCCTGAAGCACGGCCTGACGGTGCTCAACTCTCCCGGCACCGTGGATGCCGACTATCGCGGCGAGGTGCAGGTGCTGCTCATCAATCTCGGCGCCGAGCCGGTGACCATCGCCCGCGGCGAGCGCATCGCCCAGATGGTGATCGCGCCGGTGAGCCGGGTTCGTCTGGTGGAAAGCGATTCTCTCGACGACACCGAGCGCGGCGCCGGCGGCTTCGGCTCCACCGGGCGCTGAGGGGATCCGCCGGGCTTGCGGGGCGGGAAGCGCACAGGTTGCGCCAGCTGCCAGAGCCTCCCCGCGAGATTCGAGGCCCAGATAACCGATTTGTCATCCGCCCGCGGCGCGTTGGCGCTTGTGGCGGGACACCCCGCCCCCCATATTCGGAAGGTTCTCTACCCAAGGGGCGTGCGCGCACGGCCTGAGCAGCTTCTGCTTTGTTCGGCCGGCGGATCCGCCGGCCCTTCGGATGACCGTCACTTCCCACTCTACCCAATCTAAGGGGACTGGAATGGCAACCTTCGACCGCAACTCCTCCGCGCGCTTTGGCGTGGGAGCTTCTCCCTCGGCCCGCTACGGAGCCGGGGCCGTCGATCAGGGCCTGCGCAGCTACATGCTGCGGGTCTACAATTATATGGCGATCGCGCTGGCCGTGACCGGCGTGGTGGCCTTCTTTACCGCCACGCTTGCCATGAGCAACCCGGCGGTGGCCACGGCGCTTTATGCCAGCCCGCTCAAGTGGGTCGTCATGCTGGCGCCGCTGGGCTTCGTGTTCTTCCTGTCGGCCCGCCTCGGCTCCATGAGCACCGGCGCCGCGCAGATGTCCTTCTGGATCTTCGCCGCCCTGATGGGTCTGTCGCTGTCGTCGATCTTCCTGGTGTTCACCGGGGCGTCGATCGCGCGCACCTTCTTCGTGACCGCGGCCTCCTTCGGTGCGCTGAGCCTTTATGGCTACACCACCAAGAAGGACCTGTCGGGCATCGGCTCCTTCCTGATCATGGGCCTGTTCGGCATCATCATTGCCTCGCTGGTCAACCTGTTCATCGGTTCCACGGCCCTGCAGTTCGCGGTGTCGGTGATCGGCGTTCTGGTGTTCGCGGGCCTCACCGCCTATGACACCCAGCGCATCAAGGAGATGTACTACGAGGGCGACAGCGACCAGGTCGCCGGCTCGAAGGCCATCATGGGCGCCCTGTCGCTCTACCTGAACTTCATCAACCTCTTCACCATGCTGCTGCAGCTCATGGGCAACCGGAACTGATCCGGCCGGAAGCGCCCGCAAGGCGCTTCCCGGAGCATTTTCAAGCGAAGTGGATCCCGGTTCGCGTGAAGAAAATGCGCCCGCTCCACGAGGTGAGACCACACGGAAAATGGCCGGGGCCCGCCCCGGCCATTTGCATTTTGCGGCCCCGCTGACCGGTCGCGGTCGTGACGAAGCGCAACAGGAGTTGATCCCGCCCCCTCTCCCGGCAAGCCGGTCTGACCGGGTAGACTGCCGGCATCGCATTCCTCCGGAGACGCCCGGTGCGCCACGCCCTCTATTTCGTGCCTGCCCCCGAGACCGCGCTTGCCCGGCTGGGTGCCGACTGGCTCGGCTGCCCCCGGGGCGACACGCAGCCGGGCCCTGCCCCCGACGTGCCCAGCATTGCCCCGGCGCGGCTGGAGGCCCTCACCCGGGCGGCCCGGCGCTATGGCTTCCACGCCACCCTGAAGGCGCCCTTCCGGCTGGCCGACGGACGCACGGAAGCCCATCTCGCCGATGCTCTTGATGCCTTTTCCGCCGCCACCGCGCCGGTGATCTGGCAGACGCCGGTGATCGCCCGGCGCAAGGATGGCTTCGTGCTGGCGCCGGAACCGCCGCGGGTGCCGGAGATCGACGCGCTGGCCAACCGGATCGTGCGGGTGTTCGATCCCTTCCGCGCCCCGCCCACCCCGGCCGACCTTGCCCGCCGCCATGCCGAGGCCCTGACGCCCCGGGAAGAGCAGCTGCTGGCGCGCTGGGGCTACCCCCATGTCATGTCTGCCTTCCGCTTCCACATGACCCTGACCGCCGCCGTCACCGACCCCATGGAACAGGCGGCGCTGGCGGCCGCGCTTGACCGGCATTTCGCCCCGGTGCTCGGCGTGCCGGTCCGCATCGACCGCATCGCGCTCTGTGTCGAGGATCAGGAGCCCGGCCCGTTCCGGGTCGCCGGCATCTGGTCGCTCACGGGAAAGCCTGTTGCGGCCGCCACCCCGGAGGCCGCAAAAACATTCCCGCCCGGCGACGGGCGCGGACGTGGGAAATCTGCGGGTCTTCGTATATAAGCCTCGTCCAGACCTCCGGCTGTTTCGCGCCGGGGCCCTGTCCTTTCCGGGCCCGCCTGCCCGGCCCCTCTCCCCAAGGATGCCCCGTTCATGACGACCATCACCCGCCTCAGCGAAGACGTGTTCACCACCGGCCAGATCGATGCCTCCGACGTGCCGGCCATTGCCGCCCACGGCTTCAAGACGCTGATCTGCAACCGTCCGGACTTCGAGGGCGGCCCGACCCAGCCGGCCTTTGACGCCATCGAGACCGCGGCCAAGGCCGCCGGGCTGGAAACCCTCTATCTGCCGGTGGTGCCGGGCTGCTTCACCCCGGAGCAGATCACCGCCTTTGCCGATGCCATCGCCACCCTGCCGAAGCCGATCCTCGCCTATTGCCGCACCGGCGGCCGGGTGACCTCGCTGTTCCAGTCGGCGTGCGCCCTGTCGCGCTGAGCCGATCCGGCCGAATGAAAACGGGCGGGGCCCCGATGCCCCGCCCGTTTGTGCGCCCGTCACACGGGGAGCAGCCCGAACAGTCTCATACCAGGCACGCAAGTGCTGACCGCACCGTGCGCCTGAAGATCAGCGGATTTCCCATATGCCCCAGTGGCATGAGAAATCCGCATCGGAATACCAAAGAGTCCTTTTCAGGGATCTTTGGTATCAGGCGCCCCGCGCATCGGCACGGATCATCTCCGCCGCCTTCTCGGCGATCATGATGGTGGGGGTGTTGGTGTTGCCCGAGGTGATCGTCGGCATCACCGAGGCATCGACGACCCGGAGCCCCTCAAGCCCCATCAGCCGCAGTCGTTCGTCCACTACCGCCATGGGGTCGCTGGCCAGCCCCATCTTTGCGGTGCCGACGGGGTGGAAAATGGTGGTGCCGATGTCGCCGGCAGCCCGGGCAAGTGCCTCGGGATCATCGCCAACCGCGGGGCCCGGCAGATATTCCTCCGGCCGACAGAAGGCCAGTGCCGGCTGCTTCATCAGCCGCCGGGTGACGCGGATGCAGTCGGCCGCCACCTCCCGGTCGCTGTCCGTCGAGAGATAATGCGGCGCGATCACCGGCTTGGCCGCGGGATCGGCGGAGCGCAGCCGCACCTCGCCGCGGGAGTCCGGCCGCAGATTGCAGGCGCTGACGGTGATCGCCGGGAAATCATGCAGGGGATCGCCGAATTTCGGCAGCGACAGCGGCTGCACATGGAATTCGATATCCGCCCGCTCCCTGTCCGGCCGGGACTTCGTGAAGATGCCGAGCTGGGACGGCGCCATGGTCAGCGGCCCCGAGCGGAACAGCGCATAGTCCAGCCCCATCCGCGCCTTGCCGACGAGGCTGTTGGCCATGCGGTTGAGGGTGGGCGTGCCCGAAACCTTGTAGATCGTGCGCAATTGCAGATGATCCTGCAGGTTGCGGCCGACGCCGGGCTTCTCCAATACCGGGGCAATGCCCTGATCCGTCAGCCACTCCCCCGGCCCGATGCCCGAGAGCTGCAGGATCTGCACCGAGCCGATTGCGCCGGCGGACAGGATCACCTCGCCCTGGGTGCGCGCCACCTTCGACACACCGCCCTGGCGGTAGCGCACGCCGGTGGCACGGCCATTCTCGATCACCAGCCCTTCCACCAGCGCCTCGGTGACCAGCGCCAGATTGGGCCGGGAGAGGGCCGGCTTCAGGAAGCCGCGGGCCGCCGACCAGCGCACGCCATTCTTCTGGTTGACGTGGAAATAGCCGGTGCCCTCGTTGTCGCCGGTGTTGAAATCGTCGGAGGCCGGCACGCCCATTTCCATGGCTGCCGCGCGCACCGCATCCAGCACCGGCCAGGAAACCCGCATCTTCTCCACCCGGAGGCCGCCGCCGGCACCATGATGCGCAGTCTCGCCGAGAAAATGATCGTCCAGCCGCCTGAACAGCGGCGCCACATCATCCCAGCCCCAGCCGGTCAGGCCGAGCTGGCGCCAGTGGTCATAGTCGGCCGCCTGCCCGCGCATGGAAATCATGCCGTTGATGGCCGAACAGCCGCCGATCACCTTGCCGCGGGGATATTTCAGCGCCCGGCCGTTCAGCCCGGCCTCGCGCTCGGTCTCGAACATCCAGTCGGCGCGCGGATTGCCGATGGCGAAGAGATAGCCGACGGGAATGTGGAACCAGATCCAGTTGTCCCGGGTGCCGCCTTCCAGCACCAGCACCCGCCGGGTCGGGTCGGCCGAAAGCCGGTTGGCCAGCACGCAGCCCGCCGAGCCGGCACCCACGACGATATAATCCCATGTGCCGTCCATGTGCGTTCTCCCCCCGGGCGATCCATGGCTCTGGCCGCCGCGCCTGCTTTTTTCTAAGTTCTACCCACGGTACCGGCGCATGAAAACGCCGCCGCGGACAAGGAACCCTTGCAAAAATGCCGGATGCAGCCGACTGGGATGATCTGCGCATTTTCCTCTGCGTCGCCCGCGGCGGCGGGTTGCAGCGGGCGGCCGACCAGCTGGCGCTGGACCCGTCCACCGTCAGCCGCCGCATCGCCCGGCTGGAGGCCGCCCACGGTGCCCGCCTGTTCGAGCGCGCCGGCCGGTCTCTGGCCCTCAACGAGACCGGCGTCGCCCTCATGACCTATGCCGAAGAAATCGAGGCCCTCGTCTATCAGGCCCAGGGCGCGCTTTCGGATCTCGATCCGAAGATCGACGGCTCGGTGCGGCTGGGAGCGCCGGAAGGCCTCGGCAGCGCGTTCCTTGCCGGCGCCCTCGGGGGGCTCGCCGCCGATTATCCCGGACTGGAAATCGAGCTGGTCGCCCTGCCGCAGAGCTATTCGCTGGCGTCTCGCGAAGTGGATGTGGCCATCACCCTGGAGCCGCCGCGCACCGGCCGGGTGGCGAGCGCCAAGTTGACAGATTATCTGCTCGCCCTCTATGCCGCGCCCGAGTGGATCGCCGCCCACGGCCCGGTGACAACGCTTGCCGATCTGCGCGGCCGGCCGCTCGCCGGCTATATCGATGCCCTCATCTTCACCGACGAGCTGCGCTATCTGAAATTCGGGACCGTCGCCCTGTCGCCGACCCTGCGCTCCACCAGCGTGATTGCTCAAGGGGAAATGGTGCGCGCGGGGGCGGCGGCCGGCATCCTGCCGCGGTTCGTCGCCGAGCGGCTGGGCGGCCTCGTGCGGCTGCTGCCCGACGAGGTGGCGCTGGTGCGCAGCTACTGGATCAGCGTGCATGATGATCTGCGCCGCATCCGCCGGGTGCGCGCCCTCATCGACGGCGTGACGGAGCGGGTGCGGGCGAACCGGCGGCTGTTCCTCGGCGAGGCCGCCTGCTAGAGCGCTTTCCGTTCGCCCCGGCTCACCGGAAACTCTCTAGGTTTTTGATCTTACGCATTTTCTTAACGCGAACCGGTATCCACTTCGCTTGAAAATGCTCTAATCAGCAGCCCCAGACCGACCGGCCGGGCCGTGCGCCCGGTACCAAGACAAGGACCCGCCCCATGGCCGTGCGCCCCCTCGTGACCTGGCCCGATCCCCGGCTTGGCCAGACCGCCGAACCGGTGCGCGACTTCGGCCCGGAGCTTGCCGCCCTCGTGCAGGATCTCATCGACAGCCTGCGCGCCGCACCCGGCCTCGGCATCACCGGCCCGCATATCGGCGTGCTCTCCCGGGTCGTGGTGCTGGAACTGACCCCAGGCAAGCCCGAGACCTTCATCAACCCGGTGGTCACAGAGGCCGCCGTCGACCTTGCCCGCCATGACGAGGGCAGCATTTCCATGCCCGGCGTGATGGAGCCGGTGGAGCGCCCGGCCCGGGTGACGGTGCGCTATCGCGATGCCGCCGGGGCCGAGCATGAGGAGACGGCCACGGGCTTTCGCGCCGCCTGCCTGCAGCACGAAATCGACCAGCTCAACGGCCTGTTCTGGCTGGAGCGCCTGTCGCGCCTGCGCCGTGACCGGGTGAAGACCCGGTTCCAGAAGCTGAAGCGCGGCGCCGCAAACTGAGGCCACAGGGGGGCCGCTCACCCAGGGAACTGGTCCGGCCCCCCGGGCATTCTCCGCCACTCCCTGAGGACGCGGACTTATTCGCTTCCCGAAATCGCCCGGTTGAAGCGCACCACCCATTTGGGCTGGCTCTGGGCAACGATCTCCCAGTCGAAATCGATGAGCCTGCTCACATCCGCACCGTCCAGAATCCGGCTGCGCAGGAAGGGCGGGATCGGCACGTCGCGCACCGTCGGCGAATAATAGATTTCCCGGGCGAAGGCTTCCATGCACGGGGTGGAGAGGTGAAGATTGATCCACTCCTCCGCCAGACGCTGGTTACGCGCCCCCTCGGTGATGCAGGCGACATTCATCGCGATCACCTGACCTTCAACCGGATTCGCCACGACGATATTGGGATTGCGCGTTTCCTGATAGCGCCGCGCCACCGAGCCGAACTCGACGGTGATGCCGACCTTTTCCTGATCGAACAACTCGAACAGCTGGTCATAGGTCTCGTGGACGGCGGCTAGTGGCCTGAGCTCGCGCAGCTTCTGGAAGGCGATGTCCATGTTGGTTTCCGACCCGCCCCAGACCCGGGAGGTCATCAGGAGGGCCGCGGTGCCGCTGGCGCCGGGATAAACCGGCCACGCCACCTTGCCGCGCCACTCCGGATTCCAGAGATCGCGCCATGAGGTCACCGGAGACACGGCCATCCGGCGGTCATAGACCACGGTGATCGGATTAAAGGCGACGCCATAGCCACCCTTCTGGGCCACCGGATAGAGATTTTCGAATTCCGGCACCGCCGTGGGAGATGGCGGCTGGGTCACCCCGTCGGCAACTGCCGCCTGGCTCTCGTAGATGTTCAGGTAGACGACATCCATGCTCGGATGACCGCGCTCCTGATAGGCAAGCGCCCGCCGCGCCGGCGTGGTGCCAAGGACATAGCGCACCCGGCAGCCATATTTCTCGACGAGAGGCTTTTCCACATATTCCTGGACGATGCGATACTGGGCCCCGCCCCAGATACCCACGACCAGTTCATCCCCGGGACGCGGCTCCTCCGCCCGGGTGCGCCGGACAAGAAGGGACGGTGCCGCAACGCCTGCGCCCAGGACAAGTTTGCCGAAGGCCCGGCGATCCACCCGCATCCGCTCACTCCCCGTCTGCCGTCAAACACCGCACAACACGTAATACGTGCTCTTTCCCCAAAATGCACGGCAAAGGACCATCTTTCATGGTGCCCCCGCCGGCACCCTGCAGGGAAACCGGCTCCGGACAGATTAGTCCGGCTCTCAAAATACGTAAATCTACGGATTGGCTTTTGGTTCCCCCCGGCACAGGGGGCAGAAAAAAAGGGGCGCCCGCCTGGCTCCCGCGCTCTCCACGGCACGGGTGCAGGCGGGTGATGTCTAGCGCATCAGGATTGTTATGTCTTGACACATTCCGCCACCGGAATACGAGATTGGGGCTATGCTTGCCGCTGGATGGATCCCGGTGCCCGGCGACGGCAGGACTGCACCGCAGCCGGCACCACGGACGGGAGAGAGGTGCCATGCAGCACTCCTTCGTGACGGACGTCATCGAACGGCTCGCTGGTCTTGCCCGCGGCTCCCATATTGATTCGCTGCGCACCGCGCGACCGGATGTGGTGCGCGCCCTGCAGGAGAGCCACCGCGCGCTGTTTGAGCCCAAAGATCTCGGCCAACTGCCGCGCAGCGAGCGCGAGGCGGCAGCCCTCCGGGCCAGTGTCCTCATCGGCCATCCGGTGCTGGCAGCCTTCCACCGCGACCGGCTGGCGCGGCTGGGCTTCAGCCCGGATATCGTGGCCGCCGTCGAGGCCGGCCCGGGCCCCGGCCCACTGGCACCGCGGACCATCAGCGTGCTCGCCTTTGTCGATCATGTGACCCTGACGCCGGCCCGGCCGGCGGATGATGCACGGGCGCGGCTGTTCGCGGCCAGTCTGGATGCCGGCGCCGTCGTGGCGCTCACCGGTGTCATCGCCTTCACGGCGCTGCGCGCCCGCCTTCTCATCGGCCTTGATCTTCTGGGGGATGCGCCATGATCCGCCCCATCGCCCTGGCACCGGCCAGCTGGCAGCCCGACCCCGCCCTTGCCGCAGCCGCCGGCCCCGAGCCGGCCGGCGCCGGCCCGGACCAGATCCTGCCACTGGATCCGCTGGGCGCCCGCGCCGGCGCCCTGTTGCGGGAAGGCATTCTGGAGACCCCCGGCGGTCTGCCGTCCCGAGACCGGGAGGTGGTGGCCATGGCCGTGGCCCGGGCGCTCGGCTGCGTCTACACGGCCAACCTGCACGCCGACCGCTTCATCGCCGCCGCCGGTCCGCGCGAGCTGGCCGCCGAGATCCTCGCCCGCGGCAGCGAGGCCCCGCTGACCGCACGACTCCACGCCCTCGTCACCTTCGCCGAGCGGATGGCCGCAACCCCGCCCACCGCGACGGCTGCGGATTTTACCGCCCTGCGCGCCGCGGGCCTTACCGACCCGGAGATCATGGACGCCCTCAACGTCTCGGCCCTCGTCTCGGCCTCGGCCCGGCTGGCCCTTGCGCTGGGACAGACCCTGCCGGGCAGTTGATTTCAGGCCGGCGGATCCGCTGACACCGTCTCCTCCATCCGGTCGCTGTCGCTGCCAGCCAGAAAACGCTGATTGTCCGCGCGGATGCGGGCGGCCGCGTCATCATAGAGGAAGGGCAGGAACGCGTAGCGCACCCCGGCCGTCACCGGCGTCGCCTCGTGCAGCAGGGAGCAGGAAAACACCACCGCGCCACCGGTCGGCGGGCGATAGGTGCGGCTGCCAAATTCGGGAAAGCGCAGATCGCCGCCGCTGAAGGCCTCGGCGTTGAGGTTGATGGACACCGCGAAGCGCCGATGCGCCGTGCCCTTGGTGGTGTTGTCCCGATGCGGCCGGAAAAAGCCTCCGGTGTCAGCAGGATAGCGAGCAACGATATAGCGTTCCATCCGGGTGGCGGCGAAGGAGAAGGCGCGGCGGATCTCCGGCACCAGCCGGTCATGGACCCGCGCCCGGGCCGCCGCCAGCAATTTCGGATCGGAGACCGTGTGGTCCTGCCGGCGCTTGAAGCCCGGATCGAGACGGCCGACGGTCATGCCGTCGACCTCCACCATGGTGCCGGATTCCGTGCCGCCATGGGCGAGATAGTCGCCGATCAGCGCCTGACAGAAGGCCGGCTCAAACACCCGCGGCACGATCAGCACCGGCGCCGTCAGCGCCACACCGGCGTGGTCATCCACCTCCGGCAGAGCGGCCAGCCGGTCGAGCAGTGGCCCGATCTCGGTCAGCGTCACCCGCTCCATCACCCGGAGCGCCGGATCGAGCAGGAACACCGCCGGGCGGAAGCGGACCTGCCCGTCAGCCTGTCGATCGAGCAGGCCATAGCGATCGCTGATGGCGCCATCGGTATCGAAGAAGAAACGGCGACCGGGGATGACGTCGGCAAACGCCGGATCTCCGGCATCCCGGGGATCCAGAGTGACGCCGAAAAAGCTCGCCTTGTGGTCATCGAACACGGATGCCCGCGCCGCGACCGCCTCCAGCGCCGCCCGGGCGGCCGGCAGCTCGCCCTGGCCCAGAAAGGCCAGCACGATGTAGCGCCCGGCCACGGAGTGAAAGGCAAAATCCGCCCGCGCCCGGGTGCGGCCGTAAAACATCGGCGCCGGTGTGCCGAACCCGATCATGTCCCCTCCCCGCCCGGGGCTCAGGACTCGTCCGACGGCACCGGTGTCACCAGAATCTTGTCGATGCGCCGGCCATCGAGATCGACGACTTCGAACCAGTTGCCGGCAACCAGCACCCGCTCGCCCACCTGGGGCAGATGCCCCAGCCGGTCGATGACGAAGCCGGCCAGCGTCGCAAAGCCATCCCCCGCCAGACCCTTCAGGCCGAGCCGGTCCTCCACCTCGTCGATGGGCATCATCGCATCGATGAGGAAGGAACCGTCCGCCCGGCGCACCAGGGTCGGCTCTTCCTCCTCGCCCCGCTCCGGCAGATCGCCGGCGATGGTTTCCAGCACGTCCGTCGGGGTGACGATGCCCTCCGTGGAGCCATATTCATCGACAACCACCGCGAAGTGAACCCCTTCCCGCCGGAACAGCTCGATGAGGCGCAGCACCGGCGTCCAGTCGGTGACGATGATCGGCGGCGTCAGATAGTCGGCCAGATCCAGCGTCTCGCCGCGCAGCGACGCTGCCAGCAGGTCGCGGGTGGCCAGCACGCCGACGGGCATGTCGATGCCACCATCGCAGACCAGCAGCCGGGAATGATGGCTGCGGGAAATGGCAGCGGCGATCACCGACCAGTCGGCATGACGGTCGATCCACACCACCTCGGTGCGCGGCGTCATGATGACCCGCACCGCCCGGTCGGCCAGCCGCAGCACGCCCTCGATCATTTCCTTCTCTTCCGGCTCGAAGACGCCGGCCTCGGTACCTTCGGTAATGAGGGCCCGCACCTCCTCCTCGCTCACGGTCTCGTCGCGTTCGCTCCTGAGACCGAACAGACGGAACACCGCCTCGGTGGATTTCTTGAGGAGCCAGATGACCGGCGCACCGGCGCGCGCCAGCCCCAGCATGGGGCGGGCCACGACCGTTGCAATCGCTTCCGGGTTGCCGAGCGCCATCCGCTTCGGCACGAGTTCACCAATCACCAGAGAGAGATAGGTGATGAGCACGACCACCGCGATGAAGGCGATCGTCTGGCCATGAGGGGCAATGAAGGGAAAGTCGTTCAGCCAGACACCCAGCCGGTTGCCAAGGGTGGCGCCGGAAAAGGCACCGGCCACGATGCCCACGAGGGTGATGCCCATCTGCACCGTGGAGAGAAAGGCCGTGGGATCCTCGGCAAGCCGGAGCGCCGCGCGCGCGCCCCGTGATCCGTCGGCAGCCATGGTCTCCAGCCGCGCCCGGCGCGCGGAGACGATCGCAAGCTCGGACATGGCGAGAACGCCATTGACCAGCGTCAGCCCGAACACGACGAGAATTTCAACGAGGACCATCAGACCGGATCGCACTCCAGGGCGGCGGACTACCGCCGCACCCTCCGGCCGCCCGGAATCGGTCAGGGTGTCGGTCAGTGCCTCCCGCGCATGGGCGCAGCCGGAGACACAGGGCAGACAACCCCGGCCCGCATCAGGCCGGGAAAGACAGGATCCGGCGCACGCCAGATACCCTGAAGAGAGACCGGCCGTTTGCGAACCGGACCTTTTGAGACGCCCGGCGAATGCAAGCGCCACCGGCCCTCGGGAGCGCCCCGTGCCTGAAGCACCGGGCGCCCGGGATCGATCGGGATCAGTTAAACCAGCGGGTGAGGAACGAGCCCTTGCGGGCCGGCGCCTCGGCCGACACGGTCTCGGCCACAGGCGCCGCGGACACGGTGGCCGGCGACGGTGCGGGAACGGCAACCGAACCATGTTCGCCATCAGCGGGCAGCACCGTCCCGGTCGGATAGACCGGCACCGACGACGCCACAGCCGCGGTTTCCGTGCCCGGAGCCGGAACCGAAGCGGCCGCCTGGGCCGACGGAACCGCGCCATAAGACGCCGCAACCGGGGCCGCCCGCACCGGAGCCGGCACCGGAATGCCCACCGGACCCAGCGGCACCGCGCTTTCAGCCGGCGTGCTGGCGATGGTCGACACTTCTTCCGCCGGCGCCGACGGGGCGAAGCCCATCAGGCTGGAGAAGCCGTTGCCGAGTGCCTTGGCGGCCGAGGCAACGCTGTTGCCTTCCTCGGCCGGTTCGGCCGGGACGGCCGCCGGAGCGGACGCCAGCATGACGGCCCGGGCCGGCGATGGCGCCGGCGTCGGAGCGATGCCACCGGCCGGAATGAGCCGCGACGGTTCGGCGGACGCCAGCACCGGCACGGCGTCGGCTGCCACCCCGTCCTTGCGATCGTTGCGATACATCACGCTGGCCAGCATGATATCCCGCTCGCGCGACTTCTCCATCCGCTCCCGCGACTTGGCGCGCTCGGCCACCAGCCGGGTGAACTCGGCATCATCGCGCTGTCGCTTGGAGGCCACCGCGATGGAGATTTCCTGCGGCACTTCATAGGCCGGGCACGAGGCCGACGGATTGAACGACCCGGTCTTCGCCTGGGCGTCGAAAACATATTTCCGGCCGCAGACATCCACCTTGGGAACGCTGCCGGTCACCTCGAAGTGATCGGAGCCTTCCTTCAGCATCTTCCAGAACGCCATGTTCGGATTATCGGCGTGCTCGGCCAGATTTTCCGGCGTCATGCGGAAAGGATAGGCCTGCACCTGGAACGAACGCTGCCCGCCCTTGAAGGACTCCCGCGCCAGCGCATAGATCTCCTGGATCTGCGGATCGGTCATGGCATAGCAGCCGCGCGACGAGCACGCGCCATGCACCATGAGGAACGACCCGGTCCGGCCCAGAGAACGATCATAGGCGTTGGGGAAGCCGAGATTGAACGACAGGTGATAGTTGGAGTTCGGGTTCATCAGGCCCGGGGTGATCGTGTAGAAGCCTTCCGGCGCCTGCCGGTCGCCTTCCTTCACCTTCGGACCGAGATCACCGGACCAGCGGCAAATCTCGTAGGTCTGGAGCTTTGCATAGCGGCCGGCGCGGGTCCGCTTCCAGACTTCGAGCGTATTTTCCTGCTTGTAGATGCGGACGACGATCGGATCCTGCTCGGTCATGCCGAGGCTCACGATCTTCGCCTTCATGGACGGCGAGAGCGGCGCCGATGCCTTGGCACCACCCTGGGTGTAATAG
Organism: Segnochrobactraceae bacterium EtOH-i3; assembly: GCA_050689115.1. Taxonomy (GTDB): domain Bacteria; phylum Pseudomonadota; class Alphaproteobacteria; order Rhizobiales; family Segnochrobactraceae; genus JBBSSF01. The sequence continues at coordinate 270,287 of JBOGCN010000002.1, forward strand.
GCCGACTCCTGCTGACAGCCGGCGAGGGCCAGACCCATCACCGCCAGCGCAAGAACTTTGCACCTGAACGAACCGAGCATCGACATGTCCGAACGAACTCTCGTTTCGATTTCCCGGATTTCCCGCCCCCTGTGGGACCGGTCTCCTCCGGATCACCTGCCGCACCGCATCCGACCTGCCCGTCCCGGACATCCCCGCGGCTGGCGGGAATCCCGGGCCCGCGGGCACCGGAAAACGCTCTGGCGGACATCGTTCGCCCGCCGGCGTTAACAAAGCCTTAAGTCCGCGGGGGAATGCCCCCTACGGAGGATTGCGGAGCAGCTTGATCCCGCCTCGGGGATGGCCTTCCGCACGGCCATGAGGGCCGTCCGCTCCGCCCCGGACAAGTTGCCGGAGCCACACACGCACAGATCCCCATCAGGAACCGCAGCGCGATAATATTTGCCGCGCCGCCAACCGGCAATCGGAAAAAAGGCGCGCTCGCCCGCGCCCCTTCACGTGCCGGTTACAGGCTGCGGCCGATGGCGAGGAATTTCTCGCGCCGACGCTGACGCACCGTCATGGGATCCAGCCCGTCGAAGCTGGCGAGCGCCGCCGCGAGGGCATCGCCGGTCGCCTGCAGTACCGCCTCCGGCGCCCGGTGAGCACCGCCGGTCGGCTCGGTGATGATCTGGTCCACCACGCCGAATTTCACGAGATCCTGGGCGGTGATGCGCATGTTGGTGGCGGCATCCTGGGCCCGGGCGGAATCCCGCCACAGGATGGAGGCCGCCCCTTCCGGCGAGATGACGCTGTAGATGGAATGCTCCAGCATCAGCACCTGATTGGTGGCAGCAATGGCGATGGCACCACCGGAGCCCCCCTCGCCGATGATGACGGCAACATTGGGCACCGTCAGCGCGAGGCAGGCTTCCGTCGACCGGGCAATCGCCTCGGCCTGACCGCGCTCCTCGGCGTCGATGCCCGGATAGGCGCCGGCCGTATCGACAAAGGAGATCACCGGCAGGCCGAAACGCTCGGCCAGCGCCATGATGCGCACGGCCTTGCGGTAACCTTCGGGCTTGGCCATGCCGAAATTGTGCTTCAGCCGGGTCTGGGTGTCGGAGCCCTTTTCATGGGCAAGCACCGCCACCGGACGGCCGCGGAACCGGCCGAGACCAGTGACGATGGCGGCATCCTCACCGAAACCGCGATCGCCCGAGAGGGGCAGGAAGCCCTCGATCAGGCCCGCGATATAGTCGAGACCATGGGGGCGGCGCGGATGGCGCGCCACCTGGGTCTTCTGCCAGGGGGTGAGCTTGGCATAGATTTCCGCGAGCGCCGCCGCCGCCTTGGCCTCGAGCCGGGCGATTTCCTCGTCGACATTCACGCCCTGCCCCTGATCGGACATAGCGCGCAGGTCCTGGACCTTGCCTTCGAGGTCGGCGACGGACTTCTCGAACTCCAGATAGCTGAGCATTGAACTCCGGCGCGTTGACGGGATCACGGGCGGTCCCCTATGGGCCGTTCATGTCCCGGATGAATGCGGCGGGACAGTGACCGCGCCGCCAATGCCTTGTCAAGCTCCGCCGCCCCCGGGCTCCCGCGGCGGCTGCGGCGGAAGGATGGCACCGGGGCACGGTTTCCATTAGGCTTTTCCGATCCAGCCGGGGCCATCCCGTCCCGCTCGCAGGCAGTCCGTCCGAGATGTCCCCACGCCCCTCCCGTCCCCTGTTCTCCGGTTTCAGGACCCGCACCCGGATTCTGGTGGTCGGGGGACTGGTGATCGTCGTCGCCACTCTCCTGAGCGCCCGCCTCGTGCAGGAACATCGCCAGCGCGTCGACGAGGCCCGGCTGTGGATGGGAGCTGCCCTGGACCACGGCGTCACCCGTCTGGAGGCCGAGCTCGCCCGAGTCGATCACATGACCCGGCTGCTGTCGGCCGACGGCGCCCGGGCACTGGCCGACCCGCAGGCACGCGCCACCTTCACCCGACAGGCCCGGCAGCTGGCCGAAATCTTCGACCAGCCCATGCCCACCCTGCTGGTGGCCCCCGGTGGCACGGTCATTCTGGACCTGAGCGAGGAGAGCGGCCCGCGGCTGAAAGAGGCCCTGCTGCCGAAGCTGGCGACCGCCCCGACGGCCGGCTTCATCCTCGTTCCGTCCCCGCCTGCCGGCGACCGCTCCGCGCCGGAGCATTCCGGCTATGTGGTGCGCCTCCATCCCCTGCCCCTCGGCGACGGTCCGCCCGGCTTCGTGGTGGTGGCCATTCCGGCCGGGCTGCTGTTTCGCGATGCCCTCACCCTCAGCCCGCCGCTGAGCGGCCAGTTCCATCTGGTGGATGCCGACGGACAGGTCCTTGCCCCGCCGCAAAGCCCGGTCCTGCCCGTCGAGCCATTCCGCTCCGGCCTGCAGCCGGAGGAGCCCGACGCGATCCTGACGCTGGATGATCCGGAACTCGGTCCCCTGCTGGCGGCCAGCCGACCGGTCGCCGATGGCGCGCTGAAGGCGGTGGAGACTGTGCCGCTGGCCGGCGTGCTGGCGACATGGCGCACCCATGCCCTGATCCTGACGGCCATCGCGGTCTTCATCATTGCGGTGCTCATCGGCGTTCTCATCGACACCACCCGTCAGGCCCGACGGCGCATTGCCCGGGAGCAGGCCTATGCCCGCCAGCTCGAAGCCCTGGCGGAGGCGACCGCAGAGCTTGCCGCCGCGCCGGATCTGGACGTGCTGCTGCGTACGGCCACCGACTGGATCCGGGTCATCATTCCCGCCCACCAGTCGATTGCCAGCGTTACCCGCAATGCGGATTTCGCCCAGGCGGTCCACGCCATCTCCTTCAGCGAGCGCTATGCCCGCTGGCGCGACTATGACCGCCCCTCCGATGGCAGCGGCATCTATCGTCTGGTCTGCCGCGACAACCGGCCGATGCGGCTTACCCAGGCCGAGCTTGTCGCCCATCCCGCCTGGCGCGGCTTCGGCGTGGCGCGCACCGAGCATCCGCCCATGCGCGGCTGGCTGGCCGTGCCCCTGATCGCCCGCGACGGCGGCAATCTCGGCCTGCTCCAGCTCACCGACCGGGAGAGCGGTGATTTCACCGCCGCCGACGAATCACTGCTGGTGCAAGTGGCCCGGCTGGTGGCCGTGCGACTGGAAACCCTGGACGTCCGGGCGGCCCGGGAGGCCGCGCTTGCCGCCGTGGAAAGCGCCCGTGCCGAGGCAGAGGATGCCCGGACGGCGCTTGCCCGCATCCTCTCGTCAATTTCGGATGGCGTCTGCGTCGTCGATCGCGACTGGCGGGTGCGCTACCTCAACCCCCATGCGACTTCCATGCTCTCGGGCGCCCTCGCCCTGGGAGCCGATCTGTGGACCGCCGCCCCGGATCTCGGCGCCCCGCGCCTACGCGAGCGCCTGGTGCGGGCGATGGACAGCGGACAGGGCGTGCGCCTCAGCCTGCCGCCTTCCGCCGACGGCCGGGTGCACAATCTCAGTGCTTTCCCCTTCGAGGATGGCCTGACCCTGGTGCTGACCGACCGCACCCGGCAGAGCGAAATCGAAGCCCAGCTGCGCCAGACCCAGAAGATGGAGGCCCTCGGCCAGCTGACCGGCGGCGTCGCCCATGATTTCAACAACCTGCTGACCGTCATCCTCGGCAACGGCGACATCATCGTCGAGACCGTCGGCAACAACCGGCCGGCCCTCACCGCCGCGCGTCTGCTGCTGACGGCGGCCGAGCGGGCCTCCGCCCTCACCGACCGGCTGCTGTCCTTCGCCCGTCGCCAGCCCCTCGCCCCGTGCGCGGTGGATGTGGCCACCCTCGTCGGCGAGATGCGGGACCTGCTTGTCCGCACCCTTGGCGAACGCATCGAGGTGCGGGTGGTAACAGAGGACCGTGACTGCCGGGCGTTGATCGACCCGGGGCAGATGGAAACCGCCCTGCTCAATCTCGCCCTCAATGCCCGCGACGCCATGCCCGAGGGCGGCGTGCTGACCCTGACGACCCGGGTGGCCACGGTCGACGCCGATTTCGCCGAGGCCCATCCTGGTGTCGAGCCCGGCCGCCATGTCGTGCTGTCGGTGACGGACACCGGCACGGGCATGGACCCGGAGGTGCGGGCGCGAGCCTTTGAGCCCTTCTTCACCACCAAGGAGCGCGGCGTCGGCTCCGGCCTCGGCCTCAGCATGGTCTATGGCTTCGCCCACCAGAGCGGTGGCCATGCCGAGATCACCAGCACGCCGGGCGCCGGCACCACGGTGCGGCTCTATCTGCGGGCGGAAAGCGCCGCCGCGAATTTTCGGCCCCAAACGGCCCTGGTCGCCGCCCCCACCGGCAGCGAGCATATTCTTCTGGTAGAGGATGATGCCTTGGTGCGCGAACATGTCCGCGCGACACTGGCCGCCCTCGGCTACCACATCACCACCGCCGGCAGCGGCCCGGAAGCGGAGACCGCGGCCGCGGCAGTATCCGGCTTCGACCTGCTGCTGACAGATGTCGTACTGCCGGGCCCGCTCAACGGCCGCGTGCTGGCCGAGCGGCTGCGGGCGCGAGATCCGGGGCTCCGGGTGCTGTTCATGTCGGGCTATGCCGAGGACGATATCCTGATGCGCGACGGGGCCGCAGCCCTCGGCGCCCGGCTCCTGCAAAAGCCGTTCCGCCGTCAGGACATCGCCGCTCTGGTGTGCGCGACGCTGAATGCCGCACCTGCATCCGCATCCCCGCGCGCAAAGGCCCCCAAGCCTTTGTGACAGATTGCGCCCGCCCGCGCGGACGGCTACAGCGTTGGGCCGCGGGAGAACGGGGTGCGGCCCTTGCCGGGACGACCCCCACGTGCGGGATTCCGGACGCGGAGTCCGGGCGTCCCGCCGCTCCAAGACATTCCTTCCACCAACAGGAAGCAACGCCCATGAACATCGACGCGATCCCGATCGGCAAGAACCCCCCGAAGGACATCAACGTCATCATCGAGGTCCCGGTGGGCGGCGAGCCGATCAAGTACGAGATGGACAAGGAGGCGGGCTGCCTCTTCGTCGATCGCTTCCTCTACACGCCCATGCGCTACCCGGGCAATTATGGCTTCGTGCCCCACACCCTGTCCGAAGATGGTGATCCCATCGACGTGGTGGTGGTGAACCAGCGTCCGGTGGCGCCGGGTGCCGTCATGAGCTGCCGCCCGATCGGCGTGTTCATGATGTCCGACGAGAAGGGCAATGACGAGAAGATCCTCGCCGTCCCCTCCTCCAAGCTCACCAAGCGCTATGACAGCGTGAAGTCCTACAAGGACCTTCCCGAAATCGTCATCAAGCAGGTCGAGCACTTCTTCGAGCACTACAAGGACCTGGAGCCCGGCAAGTGGGTGAAGGTGACCGGGTGGGCCGATGTCGACGTCGCCGAGCGGCTGATCGTCGAGGCCATCGAGCGCGCCAAGAAGGCCTGAGCCTGATCCGGACGGACCCGCCTTGCGGGTCCGTCCCCTCTCCCGTCTTTCTCCCGACGGCCCCAGTCGCTCCCCGTGCAGGCCATCCGCTGTTCGCGCCCCCTGTTCGCGACGGTCTCTGCGCCGCGCGCCACCGGACCCGCCGCCATGAGCCTGACGCACCGGCTGCCCGTGCGCTCCTCTGCGCCGTCCGGCTCCCGCCACTGCGGACCGGCTGACAGCCGATCCCGGCCAGCGATTCTCTCCCTCTCCCTCGGCGTCCTCGCCCTCGCCCTCGCGTCCGCCGTGCCGGCGCGAGCCAGCGCGATTCTGGTGCCCCTCGACGGCGTGTGGCAGGCGGAGAGCCGGCTGGTGGAAGTCTCGTGCGGGCCCCACACGGCGCTGGCCCGGGCCCATCTGGAAGCCCTGTTCCGCAAGGCCCGGCCGGTCCGCATCCGCTGGACCGACGGCTTCCGGGGCGCGACCTTCGAGACCGCGTGGCGCGCCACCAATCCGGCCCGCAATCAGGAGGCCCAGCCGTGGCGGGCCGATGGCCCCCGGGTCCAGCGCGCCGACATCGCCCGCCGCGACCGCCGCAGCAGCGCCCGGCTGGAACTCCTCGCCCCCGACCATCTGCGTCTCGACTGGACGCTGACCACGTGGACCGAGCTGTCCCCCTGCACGATCTCCGCCACCCAGGAGCTGCGCCATATCGGCGAGTGAGGCCGGACACGGTCCGTTTGGCTGATCCGGACACACACCATGCCGGCTCCACCTGCGGCGACGGACGATCCGTTTCCCACCCGTGCTGCCTGCCCGCCTGCGCTTCGTCGATGGTCTGCGCCCGCTGACGGCGCAGACCATCGACACGCACGCACGCCACCGGGCCGGCTCCTCTGTCGGCGCGGCGGCAATAGCAGGTCATCCGATACCCGCCCTTCGGGGAGAAAGTGGATCTGCACATGATCCCCCAGAACAGTGAATAAGATCGCCCTTCTGTTGCTGTCTCGACATCACGCAGTGTTGACTCGCATACTGGGATCCTGACCATCAGGCACGAGAGACGTTCTCGCCTCTTGGTTGCCCGAAAGGATCGACATGCGCGACCAGCTCCCCCGCCGCTTCCGCCCGGGACTTGCCGCCCTCGCCGGCCTCCTTGCGACCCTTGCCGTCCCCGCCGGCCCGGCGCTCGCCGACGGGGCGAACACCATTCTCATTCTGGATGGCTCCGGCTCCATGGCCGGCCGTATCGACGGGCGCACCAAGGCCGAAATCGCCAAGGAAACGGTGACCACGGTGCTGGACGGCCTGCCGGAGGGGCGCTCCGTCGGCCTGATGGCCTATGGCCACCGGGTGAAGGGCGACTGCGGCGACATCGAGCTGATCGTGCCGCCCGGCCCCGGCACCGTGCCGGCCATCCGCAAGGCCGTCGCCGGGATGAAATTCATCGGCAAGACGCCGCTGACCGAGGCCGTGCGCCGGGCCGCCGGCGAGCTGCGCTACACTGAGGAAAAGGCGACCGTCATCCTCGTCACCGATGGCATCGAATCCTGCGATGCCGATCCGTGCGCCCTCGCCCGGGAGCTGGAACAGGGCGGCGTCGGCTTCACCGCCCATGTGGTCGGCTTCGGCCTGAGCCAGAAGGACGGCGCGGCGGTTGCCTGTCTGGCCGAGGAAACCGGTGGGCGCTATCTGGCCGCCAACGATGCCGCGGGGCTGGCCGCCGCCCTGACGGAGGCCATCGCCGAGGCGCCACCGGAGCCGCCGGCGGATCATTTCCCCGGCCGCGAGCTTATGTCCGGCGTCGCCCTGGAGCCGACCGGCCGCAGCTTCGGCCCGACGGCGCCCGCACCGGCGCAGCCGGCATTTCCCGCCGATGGCACCGCGCCCCAGTGTCAGGCGCTCTGCGCCGCCGACCAGACGTGCGGAAGCTGGCAGTTCGAGCCGCCGGGCAGCCATTTCATCGCGGAACCGCGCTGCCGGCTGTTCGGCCGGGATGCCGAGATGGATTATAGCCTGACACCGCCGGAGGATGGCTGGGTCTCCGGCGTCCGCCCGGGGGTGACGCCGCTCGTCCGGCCCCTCAGCCGGGCGGACACCGCTCCCCTCCCCGTGGTGCTGACGGCCGGCGGCCTTGCCGATGGCGTCGCCGTGTCGTGGTCGGCGGTGCCGCTGGATGGTCAGGCCGGCGAGGCCGTCGCCCTGCCCGACGCGATCACCGGCCCGTGGGAGACCAGCCTTGAGCCCGGGCGCTGGACGGTTACCGGCCAAGCCGTCGATGGCGCCCGCTTTGAAGCCGAGATCACCGTCGCCCCCGAGGCCGGAACCGTGACCATCCCGCAGGTCTTCGAGACCGCGGGCATGGGCGAGGATACCGCCGCCGCGCCTGCCCACCCCGCGGCCCCCTCCTCCGACACCCCGTCGGAAACGGCGGCGGCCATCCCGGCCACGGGAGCGGCGCAGGCGGCGGGGCTGGCCCTCGTCTGCACGGCGCCCGTCGTCTGCCGGGTGCAGGATGCCGCAACCGGACTGGAGTTCCTCCTCGGCAGCGGCTTCGGCGCCACCAAGGTATTTCACCTGGAGACCGCCGCCGGCGTGAAGGCCGCAAGGCCATCCGTGGAAATCTACCGGCTCGACACGCTGGCCACCGGCCCCATGGTGGCGCTGAACCCGCGCCAGTGGCCGGCCGATCTCGGGCCGTGCATGGACGGCCCGGCCGGCGCGTTCTGCGTGCGCACGGAGTCTGATGCCCGGGTGATCGCGCTGTGGGCCGGCAATCTCAGTTCCGGCCTGCCGAAGCTGCCCTGAAAAGTCTGATGAAAATGGGAAAGGGTCCGGGAAGCCCCGGCGTCCCGGTCGGGGGTTTCGGGGGCAGACGCCCCCGAAATTCTCAGTCGAAAACCGCCCCGTCCGCCACCCGGAACAGCCGCCCGCGATCGCCGAGTTCGGCAAAGAGCGCCGGATCGGTGCCGGTCATCCACACCTGGGCGCCGAGAGCGTCCAGTTCGGCGAACAGGCCGGCGCGGCGGCGGGCATCGAGATGGGCGGCGACCTCGTCCATGAGCAGCACCGGGGTGCGCCGGGTGATGCCGGCGACCAGCCGGGCATGGGCCAGCACGAGACCGATCAGGAGCGCCTTCTGCTCGCCGGTGGACGAATCCGCCGCGGGCATGGCCTTGGGCAGATGGGTGACGACGAGATCCGTGCGGTGGGGCCCTTCCAGCGTGCGGCCGGCGGCGGCGTCACGATGCCGGCCGCTGGCGAGGCGCTGGCGGAAGCGGTCTTCCACCTCGGTTGCCGGCCAGTCCTGCAACTCCGTTTCCAGCGAGCCATTGAGGGCGAGACCGGCCGCCGGAAAGGCGGAGCCCGCCTCGGCCGAGCCACCGGCAACATCGCGGAAACAGTCGACCAGCTCGCGCCGGGCAGCGGCCAGTGCCACGCCGAGGGTGGCGATTTCCAGCTCGATGGCGTCCAGCCAGGCCATGTCGGGGCGATGGCCTTCCAGCAGCCGGTTGCGCTCGCGCAGCGCCTTTTCATAGTCGATGGCGCGGCGGGCATGGCCGGGGTCGATGGCCAGCACCATGCGGTCGAGAAAGCGGCGGCGGTCGGAAGCGGCCCCGGTGAAGAGACCGTCCATGGCCGGCGTCAGCCACAGCACCGAGAGATGATCGAGGAGCGCATCGACCGTGCCGGCATCGGCCCCGTCGATGCGCAGCTTGCGGGCGCGCGGCGGGGAGCCGGCGGGCGGCTCGATGCCGGTGCCGATGGTGACGCGGCGATCGACGCCCTCCACATCGGCCGAGACCACCCAGCCACCGGGGCCCCCCTTGCGGGCGGGCTCCTCCAGGGTCGCCCGGCGCAGACCGCGGCCGGGAGACAGGAAGGAGACGGCTTCGATGAGGTTGGTCTTGCCGGCGCCGTTCTCGCCGACCAGCACGACATGACCCGCCCCGGCATCGAGGCGGGTCTCCTGATGATTGCGGAAATCGGTGAGCCGGAGCCCGGCGACCCGGACCCGGGCCCCCTCGCTCGGGATCCCCATCACACCCGCATCGGCATCAGCACATAGAGCGCCCGGGTGATGCCCTTGTCGTAGACGAGGGTGGGCGAGCCCGGATCGGCCAGCCGGAACACCGCGGTATCGGTTTCCAGCTGGGCGGCGATGTCGAGGAGGTAACGGCTGTTGAAGCCGATCTCCAGCGGCGTGGAATCATAGTCGACGGGCAGCTCTTCCGTCGCCGAACCGGAATCCGGGTTGGTGACGGTGAGCACCAGCTTATTGTCGGACAGCGACAGCTTCACCGCCCGGCCGCGCTCGCTGGACACCGTGGAGACGCGATCGACCGCTTCGGCGAAGCTCTTGCGGTCGAGATGCATTTCCTTGTCGTTGCCCTGGGGGATGACGCGCATGTAGTCCGGGAAGGTGCCGTCGATGAGCTTGGAGGTCAGCACCACCGGGCCCAGCGTCAGGCGGATCTTGACGTCGGACAGCTCGACGGTCAGCTCGGCGGCCGGATCCTCGATCAGACGCTGGATCTCGCCGACGGTCTTCTTCGGCACGATCACCCCGGGCATGCCCTCGGCGCCGGCGGGCGCCGGCAGCTCGGCACGGGCGAGGCGATGGCCGTCCGTGGAGACGGCACGCAGCATCGCCCCCTCGGGGGTGTTGAGGGTGTGGAGATAGATGCCGTTCAGATAATAGCGCGTCTCCTCGTTGGAGATCGCGAACTGGGTGGCATCGATCAGCCGCTTCATCTCCAGCGCCGGCAGGGTGAAGGTGAAGGGGAATTCGCCGGCGGTGATGTCCGGGAAATCCTGCTCCGGCAGCATCTGCAGGGTAAAGCGCGAGCGCCCGGAGCGGATGATCAGGGACGAGCCATCCGGCGCGGTCTCGATCTGCACCTGGGAGCCATCGGGCAGCTTGCGCACGATGTCGTGCAGCAGATAGGCCGGCACCGTGGTGGCGCCCGGCTGCTCGACGAGGGCCGGCACCACTTCCGACACTTCGAGATCGAGATCGGTGGCCTTCAGGCGCAGCTCGCCATCCACGGCCTTGACGAGCACGTTGGACAGGATCGGGATCGTGGTCCGCCGCTCCACCACCCGGTGGACATGCGACAGCGACTTCAGCAGATGGGCCCGTTCGAGGGTGGCTCTCATGTGTCGTCGGGTCCTTCGCGCATCCGTCCCCCGGAAAGGAGGGACGGGGCGACCGCGCGGGAAAGAAGGGACGGCGCGGTCCGGAACGGGAGACGCCCGCCCCTCCCCGAAGGGAAAGAAGCGGGCGACGGGGTGCGTCAGCCTAGAGCATTTTCAAGCGAAGTGGGTACCGGTTCGCGTGAAGAAAATGCGTAAGCCCCAAAATCCAGAGCATTTTCAGGCGAAGTGGGTATCGGTTCGCTTGAAATGCGTCCGCGGAAGCCGGGCCGCCGCGCCATGGAAAAGCGCGGCCGCCCTCAGAAGCCTCAGGCCGCCGAGAGCTTGGCCAGGGCCGCCTCGGAAATCTCGAAATTGGCGAAGACCGACTGCACGTCGTCATCGTCTTCCAGCACGCCAACCAGCTTCATCAGCGTCTCGGCCTTCTCGTCATCGACAGGCACGAGATTCTGCGGCTTCCAGACGACCTTCACCGTCTCCGGCTCGCCCAGCGCCGCGGTCAGCGCCTCGGACACCTCGCCGATGGACTCGAAGGCGCACTGGATCACGTGGCCTTCCTCGTCGGACTGCACGTCATCGGCGCCGGCCTCGATGGCGGCTTCCATCATCTTGTCGGCATCGCCGGCCTTGGCGGGATAGGAAATCTCGCCGACGCGGTCGAACATGAACGCCACCGAGCCGGTTTCGCCGAGCGCCCCGCCGGACTTGGTGAAGGCGGCGCGCACCACGGAGGCGGTGCGGTTGCGGTTGTCGGTCAGGGTCTCGACGATGACGGCGACGCCGCCCGGGCCATAGCCCTCGTAGCGCACTTCCTGGAAATCATCGCCGTCGCCACCCATCGCCTTCTTGATGGCCCGGTCAATGTTGTCCTTGGGCATGTTCTCGGCACGTGCGTTCTGGATCGCCAGACGCAGGCGCGGATTCATCTTCGGGTCGGGCTGGCCGAGCTTGGCGGCCACCGTGATCTCGCGGGCGAGCTTGCCGAAGATCTTGGAGCGCCGGGCGTCAGCGGCGCCCTTCTTGTGCATGATGTTCTTGAACTGGGAATGTCCGGCCATGAGCCCGCCCTCGCTTGCCGACGTTCCCCCCCGCCCCGGGAGCCGCATCCGGCCACGGAACCGGCGAGCCCCCCCGCGCGCGCACGGGTACGTCATTACGGAAATTTGCTGCCGCTTATAGGCCAAGGCAGGGGAAAAAGGGAAGACGGCGCCGGATCCGGGAGAGCGCTCAGTCTCGCCGCACAGCCTCGATTCCCCGGCACGGAATCAGGTGCAACCGCAGCATTCATCTCGCACACGCACCATGTGCAAGAATGACAGCACGGTAAGGTCCGGAGCGGGCCAAAAACACGGTTAATAAGAATTTACCAATCTTAACAACAATTTGAGTCGATTCCCGGCCTTGCTCTGCCCGAAGACTCGCCCCGGCCTTGCCACAATGCGGCCGGATGGACGCCAGTTTGCCCGATTTCACGTAACATAACGTAATATTTCGTGATTGAACGGAACCCATTGTCGCCGGATGCGGACCGCTTCCTTTTTGCCATCGCCAATGGCCACAGGATCCCCCCGGGATGATCGCATTCCCCGCCCGCCGCCTCTCTCGTTGCCGCCTTCCCGCCGCCGTCGCCCTTGCCCTCTCCCTGTCCGCGCTCGCGCCGGGCCTTGGACGGGCCCATGCCGAAACCGCGGGCGGACGCCTGCTCGCGGCCGAGACCCGGGACACGACCGCCGAGGCCGCAACCGGAGAGGCGACGCGGAGCCAGCCCCGTGCGGCAGCACCGGCCGCCCGGACCGAGACGTCCGCAAAGACCGTGCCTTCCAATAACGCCTCGACCCGCCAGATGGTTCGCCGCATCGCCTCCAATCACGGCCTGCCGCCGGAACTGGCCGAGGCGGTCGTGACCATCGAGAGCCGCTGGAACCCCAAGGCCCGCTCGGGCGCCGGCGCCATCGGCCTCATGCAGATCAAATATGCAACGGCCCGCGGCATGGGCTATGGCGGCTCGGTCTCCGGACTTTATGAGCCGAAGACCAACATCACTTTCGGCCTCGCCTATCTGGCCGGCGCCCACAAGCTGGCCGGCGGCGACATCTGCGGCACCATCCTGCGCTATCATGCCGGCCACGGCGCCGCGCGCATGAGCGCTTCCACCAAGCGCTACTGCGCCACCGCCAAGAAGCTGATGGCAGCCGCCGGCTGGGAGCCGGGCCAGAAGAGCAAGCCCCAAAAGGGCGAGATCGCCGTTCCCGCCGGCACCGAGGTGGCCGCCGTCGAACCGGGTGGCTATATCCGCGCCGAGGCCGAGGCCGCCAGGGCCACGCCGGCCGCCAGCACCACCCTGGCGCTGGATCCCGGAGGCCGGGTGCGTCCGGTCGCACCTGCCACCCGCGCGACCACCGTCGCGGCGGCCCGTCCGTCCGTCGATCCCGAGGGCGCGGTGATCCGCCCGGCTGCCCGCAAGGCGCCGGCGGCCGTCACCGAGACCGTCATCGGCTCGTCCCACACCGTCCGCTCCGACCCCGGCGGCCGGCTGCTGCCGGGGCGCTGAGGGCGGGACCGGACAGCCCCCCGGGTTGGGGAGCCGCGTCCCGGTCCTATCCCCCCGCCCGGCCGCGCCCGATGCCGCAGCGCACCGGCGTTCCTTGACCGGAGCGGCGAGACCGCATAACCCTCACCGCGCCAGCCGGCCGGACGGCCGCTCCGGCAAGGGCCGAAAGGCCGCCGGGGAGGAAAGTCCGGGCTCCATGGAAACACGGCGCCGGGTAACGCCCGGCGAGGGCGACCTCAGGGAAAGTGCCACAGAAAGCAAACCGCCGGCCGTGCGCGGCCGGTAAGGGTGAAAGGGTGGGGTAAGAGCCCACCGCGGACCCGGCAACGGGGACGGCATGGTAAACCCCGCCGGGAGCAAGACCGAATAGGGATGGCGCGCCGCCTTCGGGCGGCAGGTCCTGTTTTCAGACCAGTCATCCGGGTGGGTCGCGTGAGGCGTCCGGCAACGGGCGTCCCAGAGGAATGGCCGTCACGCGGCAGCCGGAAACGGGTGCCGCCCTACAGAACCCGGCTTAAAGGCCGGCTGGCATTTTCCCCTTCCGGGGCTCCCGGGCGTCACCGCCGGAGCCCCGGGGCGGAGGAACTCCCCCCGACAATCGTCTGCCTCTCGCGGATCTTCAGTCTCTCGCGGAAGTCGTCGCCCGGACATGTCCGGGTGCGCCGGGTGGCCTCCAGGGCGGACACACCGCAATTTCCGCGCCGCCCTCTCACACAGGTGCGCCATCCACCGCTCTCGTGGCCATACGGTCTCGACGCGGCAGCCGCGCACGCCTATGGTCCGCCCGTCCCGACCTTTTCTGGGAGACAGAACCGCCATGACCCTCGTGAAGACCGTTCAGACCACGCACCAGGATCTCCTGATCCGTGTCATGCTGGCCGCGGCCATGGCGGATGCCGACATCTCCGACCGCGAATTCGGCCGCATCTCTTCGGTGGTCACCACCCTGCCGGTGTTCGGCGACGTGGACACCGACCGCATTGTGGAGAATGCCAGCACCGTGACCGCGCTGCTGAAGCGCGAGGACGGCCTCGACCGCCTGCTCGACGATGTCGCCCGCGGCCTGCCCGAGCGCCTCTACGAGACCGCCTATGCGCTGGCCGTGGAGGTCATCTCCGCCGATGTGCAGGCCCGCGAGGAAGAGCTGAACTTCCTGCTGCTGCTGGAGGACCGGCTGGAACTGCCGAAACTCCCCGTCGCAGCCATCGAATATTCCGCCCGCATCCGCCACCGGATGCTGTGACGCCCGGCATCGGCTCTCCGGGCGCCTGACCTGCGCGGCGGTCACGCGGCAACGCGCCGGTTGAGAGACAGACGCCCGGCTCCGACAAAAAGACCGGCCCTGCGCGCCGTCGCCGCGCTGTACAGGGTCGCCCGGACTTTGTAATTGGAAGAGAGACCAGCGCGGAGTCGACCTCCGCGTCCAATGCTGTTTGCGGGGAGCGGGGAACCATGACGACCGTCGGGAACAAGCTCGTGACCATTTTCGGCGGCTCGGGATTCCTCGGGCGCCATGTGGTCCGCGCGCTGGCGCGCCGCGGCTGGCGCATCCGGGTGGCCGTGCGCCGGCCCGATCTGGCCTTCCATCTTCAGCCCCTGGGCAATGCCGGCCAGATCATGGCCATGCAGGCCAATGTCCGCTATCCCGCCACCGTCGCCCGGGCGATCGAAGGTGCGGATGCGGTGATCAACCTCGTCGGCATCCTCGCCGAGGGCAGCAAGCAGGGCTTTGACAGCGTGCAGGCCGCCGGGGCCCGCACCATCGCCGAGGCGGCCAAGGCCGCCGGCATCACCGATTTCGTCCACGTCTCGGCCATTGGCGCCGATGCCCAGTCGCCCTCGGCCTATGCCCGCTCCAAGGCGGCCGGCGAGGCGGCGGTGAAGGAGCTGATCCCCTCGGCCGTGATCATGCGGCCGTCGGTGATGTTCGGCCCCGAGGACAACTTCTTCAACCGCTTCGGCGAGATCGCGCGCCTGTCGCCGATCCTGCCGGTGCTGGCGCCGGAAACCCAGCTGCAGCCGGTGTTCGTCGGCGATGTTGCCGAGGCGATCGCGCTGGCGGTCGAGGGCCACGCCAGGGCCGGCGCCGTCTACGAGCTGGGCGGCCCGCAGGCCCACACCATGAAGGAGCTGATGGGGATCGTGAATCACGAGACCCAGCGCGACCGTCTGGTCTGGACCCTGCCGCTGTGCGTGGCCCGGCTGCAGGCGAGCCTCCTCTGCTTCCTGCCGAACCCGCCGATCACCCACGACCAGATCAAGCTGCTCCAGAGCGACAATGTCGTCTCGCACGCAGCGGAAGCCGAGGGACGGACGCTGACCGGCCTCGGCCTGACGCCGACGGCGCTGGCCGCGATCCTGCCGACCTATCTGTGGCGCTTCCGGCCCCACGGCCAGTTCGACAACCCGCGCACCGCCGGCTGATCCGCGGCTCATCCTCTGGATCCGGGGCTCCGGCCCCCTCCCCGCCCGTGGAAGGCTCCCCTTCCGCGGGCGTTGTCTTTTGCCGGGCACCTCCGGGAAGACGGCCGCGGACGGCAGGAGCTATAATACCCGGCGCACGAAATGCTGACCGCATTCGCGCGCCTGAAGATCAGCAGATTTCCCATATGCCCCAGTGGCATGAGAAATCTGCATCGGAATACCAAAGGATCCTTTTCAAGGACCTTTGGTGTTCCTCCTCTTCCGCAAGACCACCGACGACGAGAGGACGAGCCATGTGGGACGCGCGCTTTTCCGGCGACGGATTCTTCTATGGCACCCGGCCAAATGCCTTCCTGACCGCCGAGGCCGACCGGCTGCCGAAATCCGGCACGGTGCTGAGCGTTGCCGAGGGCGAGGGCCGCAATGCCGTGTGGCTGGCCGAACGCGGGCTGGAGGTGACGGCGGTGGATGCCTCCGCCGTGGGCCTCGCCAAGGCCGAACGGCTGGCGGCCGAGCGCGGCGTCGCGCTCCACACCGTCGTGGCCGATCTCGCGACCTGGGAGTTTCCGGCCGAGGCCTTTGATGTGGTGGTGGCGATCTTCATCCAGTTCGCCCCGCCGGCGGTGCGCGACCACATCTTTGCCGGCATGATCCGCGCCCTGAAGCCCGGCGGCCTGCTGCTGATGCAGGGCTATCGCACGGAACAGCTGGCCTACGGCACCGGCGGCCCGAAGGTGCCGGAGCTGCTCTACACCGTCGACCTCGTGCAGACGGCGTTCGCGTCTCTGACGATCCGGCGTCTGGACGCCCATGACGCCGAGATTTCCGAGGGCACGGCCCATCACGGCATGTCGGCCCTGCTCGACCTCGTGGCCATCAAGCCGCTCTGACCATCGGAACACCAAAAAGGCCCCGCCGGACCATGCCGACGGGGCCTTTTTCATTGGCTTTTCCGAGAAATCCGGGCCGGATTACTCCGGCCCGGTCTCTTCTGGATCACTCGGCCGCGACCGGAGCCTTGTGGGTCTCGGCGGTGTAGGCGTCCATGAGCTTCTTGGTCAGCTCGGCCGGCTTGAAGTGATAGTCGGCGATCTGGGAGACCGGCGTCACCTCGGCGGCCGTGCCCGTCAGGAAGCACTGCTCGAAGGTCGCCAGCTCCTCCGGCTGGATATGGCGCTCGATGACCTCGATGCCCATGTCCTTGGCCAGACCGATGACGGTGCGGCGGGTGATGCCGTCCAGGAAGCAGTCCGGCTGCGGGGTGTGCAGCTTGCCGTCCTTGACGAAGAAGATGTTGGCACCCGTCGCCTCGGCAACGAAGCCGCGCCAGTCCAGCATCATGGCATCGGCGAAGCCCTTGGCCTCGGCGGCATGCTTGCTGATGGTGCAGATCATGTAGAGGCCGGCCGCCTTCGACTTGGACGGCGCCGTCCGCGGATCCGGACGACGATATTCGGCCATGTCGATGCGGATGCCCTTCAGGCGCTCCTCGGGGGCGAAGTAGCTCGGCCACTCCCACGCGGCGATGGCCACATGGATGGTGTTGCCGTGGGCGGCGACGCCCATCTGCTCCGAGCCGCGCCAGGCGATCGGGCGCAGATAGCCATCGCTCAGGCCCTGACGCTCCAGCGTCTCCTGGGTGGCCTTCATGATGACGTCGCGGGTGTAGGGGATCTCGTAGCCGAGGATCTTCGCCGAGGCGAACAGACGGTCGGTGTGCTCTTCCAGCTTGAAGACGCGGCCATTATAGGCGCGCTCGCCCTCGAAGACGGCGCTGCCATAGTGCAGCGCATGGGTCAGCACATGAACCTTCGCTTCCGGGCCGGGAACGAAGCGGCCATCATACCAGATGTCGCCCGGGCGCTGGTCAAACGGCAGACCTGCCATGATCTTTCTCCAACAATCTTCCGGATCCGTCGGCGGCCGGTCCCTTCCGGGGCGGCGGATCATCCGGGGGTCGTGGCCACGGTGCTACCGCCGCGCCTGCCCCCTGTCCAGCTCCCGACCCGGCGCCGGAGGACCACCGCGTGTTCCTCCTGATCGACGCCCGGCCGGGCAACGAAGCCTCTCACCCGGGATGGCCGGCGATCGGGCGTCCCGGACCTTGCGTCCGCGCGCCCCGACCATCCGGGAAAGACCGCACCCGCCAGCCCGCTTTTTGCGTCCCGGCGAAAGTCCGAATATCCTCGCGCCAACCAGACGAACCGACCAACTTCCGGTGTGACGACCGGAGGCAGAGGACCGACCAGAACGACGACGAACCCGAACCCGTTCGGCGACCCGACCCCGAGGAGGACTGGGCCGCCGGTTCATTTCTTTCGTGAGAACCGGCTCTCAGGTAACAATCGAACCCGAATATGTCAATATGGCTGACGTAATTGCGCGTGCCTTTTCGGCTCCCTCCTCCGCTTCCGACGACCCCGCGTCGCCGGAGGCCTCGCCCGCTGCCGCCTCCGGGGCTGCCGGCATGGTCCACATCGACCTGATCGAACTGCTGTTCTTTGCCTATCGCGACTTTGTCGGCGGCCCGGATACGCTGCTGTCGGAGTATGGCTTTGGTCGTGCCCATCATCGCGTGGTGCATTTCGTCAACCGCAACCCGGGCATCCGGGTGACGGATCTTCTGGACATCCTGAAGATTACCAAGCAGAGCCTCGGCCGGGTGCTGAAGCAGCTTGTGGATACCGGGTTCATCGACCAGCGCCCGGGCCCCATCGACCGGCGCCAGCGCCTGCTCTATGCGACCGAGAAGGGGCAGGAGCTCGATACCCGCATGACGGTGCTGCAATCGCGCCGGATCGAGCAGGCCTTGGCCCCGCTCTCGCCGGAAGGCCGCGAGGCGGCGCGGCGATTCCTTCTGGAAATCGTCGATGCCGCCGACCGGGACAGCGTGGCGCGCATGACCGAGCGGCCGTGGGAGACCGCCCCTTGAGGAAATCCGCTTGATGACCCAGCCGGTTACACCTGAGGACAACGCCGCCCACCTGCTCGTCATCGACGATGACGAGCGCATCCGCTCCCTCGTCGCCCGCTTCCTGACCACCGCCGGCTACCGGGTGACCGTGGCGGCGGATGCGGCGGATGCCCGGCGCAAGCTCGGCGCCATCGTCTTCGACCTGCTGATTGCCGACGTGATGATGCCCGGCGACAGCGGCTTCGACCTGCTCGCCGACGTGCGCACCCGCTCCGATGTGCCGGTCATCATGCTGACCGCCCTCAACGAAGCCGGCGACCGGGTGCGCGGGCTGGAGCTCGGCGCCGATGACTACATCGTGAAGCCGTTCGAGCCGCGGGAGCTGGCTCTGCGCGTCGCCAACATCCTGAAGCGCGGCGGCCCGCGGGCGACCGAGAAGCCTGATTCGGTCCGCTTCGGCCCGTTCAGCTATCATCTGGAGCGCCAGGAGCTGAAGCGCGACGACGAGATCGTCCGCCTCACCGACCGGGAGCGGCAGCTGCTCTCCGCCTTTGCCGAGAAGCCGGGCATGACGGTTGCGCGCCATCTGCTGGCCGGCGGCGAAGGCGTGCTCGGCGAGCGCACCGTCGACGTGCAGATCAACCGGCTGCGGCGCAAGATCGAGGCCGATCCGGCCAACCCGGTGTGGCTGCAGACCGTGCGCGGCGTCGGCTACCGGCTGGTGACCGACTGATGAGCGACGCGGATTTCGAGACCGGAGAAACCACGGCCATTCCGCCCCGCCGCGGCGGGCCGCTGAAGCGTCTGGTCCGGTTCGTCATTCCGCGCCGGGTTGCCCATGCCGCGCGGGCGATGATGCCGCGCCGGCTGTTCGCCCGCTCGCTGCTCATCGTCGTGCTGCCGATGCTGCTGCTTCAGGCGGTGGCTGCCGGCGTGTTCATGGAGCGGCATTTCCAGCTCGTCACCCGCCGGCTGTCGGAAGCGACCACCCGCTCCATCGCCGCCCTCGTCAGCGTGCACGAGGCGCTGCCCGATCACAGCGGCGACCGGCTCGCGGAGCGCATCGCGGCGCAGGATCTGGACCTGCAGGTGGCCTTCCTGCCCCCCGGCCCCCTGCCCGCGCCCCGGCCCAAGCCCTTCTTCGACATTCTCGACCAGACCCTGTCGCGCCAGATCGCCCGGCAGATCGGCAAGCCGTTCTGGATCGACACCGTCGGCCGCTCGGAGTTCGTCGAGATCCGCATTCAGCTCGGCGACGCCATCCTGAAGGTGACGGCGCGGCGCAGCCAGACCTATGCCGCCAACTGGCACATCTTCCTCGTGTGGATGGGGGTCGCCTCGGTGGCGATGATGGCCATTGCCATCCTGTTCCTGCGCAACCAGATCCGCCCGATCCAGCGGCTGGCGGAGGCCGCCGAGGAGTTCGGCAAGGGCCGCCGGGTGGAAGGCTTCCGCCCCCATGGCGCCACCGAGGTGCGGCAGGCTGCCCGCGCCTTCATCGAGATGCGCCGCCGCATCGAGCGCCAGATCGAGCAGCGCACCTTCCTGCTCGCCGGCGTC
Organism: Segnochrobactraceae bacterium EtOH-i3; assembly: GCA_050689115.1. GTDB lineage: Bacteria > Pseudomonadota > Alphaproteobacteria > Rhizobiales > Segnochrobactraceae > JBBSSF01. The sequence continues at coordinate 290,289 of JBOGCN010000002.1, forward strand.
AGCCATGATCTGCGCACCATGCTCACCCGTTTCCGGCTGGAGCTCGCCTTCCTGCCCGAGGGGCCGGAGGTGGAGGCGCTCCGGGCCGATGTCGACACCATGCAGGAGATGCTGGAAGCCTATCTGGCCTTTGCCCGCGGCGACCAGGACGAGGACGCCCGCCCGCTCGATCTCGGCTCCCTCATCGAGGACGTGTCGGCCCATGCCGAGGCGCTGGGGGCCGTCACCCACACCCGGTTCGAGGGAACGCCCATGGCCATCGTCAAGCCGACGGCCTTCCGCCGGGCACTGGCCAATCTGGTGGTGAACGCCGCCCGCCACGGCCACACCGTCGACATTGCCGGCCGCCATCTCGATGGCTGGGTGACGGTGACGGTGGATGATGACGGCCCCGGCATTCCCGAGGCCGAGCGCGAACTGGTGTTCCGCCCGTTCTATCGCGGCGACGGCGCCCGCAATCAGGACCGCGCCGGCACCGGCCTCGGCCTCACCATCGCCCGGGATGTGGTGCGGGCCCATGGCGGCGACCTGACCCTGGAGACGAGCCCGCTCGGCGGTCTGCGTGCCCGCATGCGCCTGCCGGGATAGGGCGGTCGCCGCCGACCCGTTCCAGAGCGCGAGCCGGATCTTGCCCGCAATGGTCGAGACGGATTCCGCCTCTGGATCCTGTGCCCGCGTGCGCTATCTTGAATCTCATGGATGGGGGTCCATGCATCGCTCGGGAGGGGCGGGCAGGATGGCCCAGACCCAGCCCTTGACGGAGCCCCTGATGTCTGACGAAGACAGCCCCCGTGCCCTTGATGATGCCGAATGGCGTGCCCGGCTGACCCCGGAGCAATATGCCATCACCCGCTGCAGTGCGACCGAGGCGCCCTTCACCGGCCCCTTCCTGCACGAGAAACGGCCGGGGCTCTATGTCTGCATCTGCTGTCAGGCGCCGCTGTTCCGCTCGGAAGCGAAATATGAGAGCGGCAGCGGCTGGCCGAGCTTCTATGACGCCGTGGACCCGGAGGCCGTGTCCTTCCACGAGGACCTGACCCATGGCATGCGCCGGGTGGAAATCCGCTGCGCCAGCTGCGGCTCCCATCTCGGCCACGTCTTCCCCGATGGCCCCCAGCCGACCGGCCTGCGCTTCTGCACCAACGGCACCGCGCTGGACCTGAAGCCCGACGGGGAGTGACCTCCGGCCCTCAGGGGTTGAGCGTGCCCGCCTCCCCGGCGCTGCCCTCCCTTGCGGGCAGCGCTGACTCAGGTTATACAGCCCCCATATATGTATCATACTACAGATGTGGGTACTATGAATTCTGGTCTGGCGGCGTTGCGCGCCGTGCTTCCTTCCGAACTGTCGACGGCCGGGCGCAAGATGCGGACGGTGTTCGACCGGCTGGTGCGCGCCCGCGGCCTGACGCTGACCCGGGCGCGCACGCTGATGCTGCTCGCCCATGACAGCGAGATGACCCAGAAGGATCTGGCCGCGGCTCTGGATGTCGAGCATCCGACCCTTGTGCGGGTGCTCGACGGGCTGGAGAAACAGGGCCTGATCGAACGCTGCGCCGTGGATGGCGACCGGCGGGCCAAGCGCATCGCGCTGACGCCGGCCTCCGAAGGCCAGATCCGCGAGCTGGAAGACCTGTCCGAGGTGGTGCGGGAACAGATGCTGGAGGGTATCCCGGAAGAGGATGTCGCCACGGCGCTGCGGGTGCTACGCCGGATCGGCGAGAATCTGGACCGGGTGCCATGAGCGACGCGGCCGTCCGTCTCCCGGCCCCGCCTGCCGGATCCGGAGCGCCGCTGCCGGCCAGCGCGCATTTTCCCGGCCGGCCGGCGGCCTGTCTGGTGGCCTCGCTGCTCCTGTGGCTCGCCCAGGGCCTCGGCATGAACCTGATTGCCGTCAACACCGCCCAGCTTCAGGGCGGACTGGGCGCAACGGCAGTCGAGATCAACTGGCTGATTGCCGCCTACATGGCGCCCAATGTCAGCCTGACCATCCTGCTCACCAAGATCCGCACCCAGTTCGGCCTGCGCCCCTTTGCCGAAGTGGCCATCTGCCTGTTCGTCTCGGTGTCGCTGCTGCATCTGGTGGTGCATGATCTGGGCTCGGCCCTCATCGTGCGCTTCCTCGCCGGCATGGCGGCAGCACCCATGTCGACGCTGGGCTTCCTCTACATGCTGGAAGCCTTTCCCCAGGCGAAGAAACTGTCCTGGGGCCTCTGCCTTGCGCTGACCGCCTCGGCATCCACGGCGGCGATTGCCCGTCTGGTCTCGCCGCCGCTGCTCGATCAGGCCTCCTGGCACGGGCTCTATTCGCTGGAAATCGGCTGCGCGCTCCTCGCCCTGATGGCCGTGCTGATGGTGCCGCTGGCGCCGATGCCCCATGCCAGGGTGCTGCACCGGCTGGATTTCATTTCCTACCCGCTGCTTGCCACGGGCATGGGCCTTGTCGCCATCGTGCTGGCGCTTGGCCGGCTCTACTGGTGGTTCGAGGCGCCGTGGATCGGGGTGTGCCTCGCCATTGCCGCCCTGTGTCTGGCGGCTGCCGCCGCCATCGAGCTCACCCGCACGACGCCGCTTCTCGACATTGCGTGGCTGACCAGCCCGGAGATGGTGCGCTTCGGCCTGACATTGCTGGTGTTCCGGCTGGTACTGGCCGAGCAGTCGTCCGGGGCCATCGGCCTATTCCAGCAGATCGGCCTTCTGAACGAACAGAGCCGCGGCCTCTATCTGGTGGTGCTTGCGGCCACCATCGGCGGCGGCATCATTTGCGCCCTCACCATCCGGCCGGACCGGGTGCCGCTGCTCCATATGGCGGCGCTGGCGATGATCGGCGTGGGCGCCTTTCTCGATGCCCGGGTCACCAGCCTGACCCGGCCGGCGGAAATGCTCGTCAGTCAGGGCCTCATCGCCTTCGGCGCGTCGCTGTTCCTGCCGCCGGCGATGCTGGCCGGGCTGATGAAGACCCTGAAGCGCGGGCCGACCTTCATCACCTCCTTCATCGCCGTGTTTCTGGCCACCCAATATCTCGGGGGCCTCCTGGGTTCGGCGGCGTTCGGCAGCTTCGTGACGATCCGCCAGAAGGTGCACCTGCGCGCGCTGGCCGACCATTTCATCCAGTCCAACCCGCTGATTGCCCACCGGATCGAGCAGCTTGGCGGGCTCTACGGCGCGACCCTTGCCGACCGCCGGCTGCTGAATGCGGAAGGGGTGTCCCTTCTGGTCCAGCAGGCCAGCCGCGAGGCCTGGATCCTCGCCTATTCCGATGCCTTCCTTGTCATCGCCGGGATCGCGGCGGCCGCTCTCGTCTGGCTCGTGGCCGAGGAAGCCACGACGCGGATCCGCGGCCTCGTCGCGCGCGCCGGCACGGCCACCGCCCCGGGCGGCGCCTGACGGACCCCGTGGAGACCACCCCAATGCCCTTGCCCCCGAAGATACGCAGCGGCCTTGCCCTTCTGGCCGGCCTCATCGGCGCCCTCGTCATCCTCCACGCCTGGCAGCTGCCGCCCTTTGCGAGCAGCGTCCAGACCACCGACAATGCCTATGTGCGCGGTCAGGTGACCACCATCAGTCCGCAGCTCGCCGGCTATGTCACCGGGGTGAAAGTGCAGGATTTCGCCGCCGTCCACACCGGCGACGTGCTGGTCGAGATCGACGACCGCATCTTCCGCCAGAAGCTCGCCCAGGCCGAAGCCAACCGCGCCATCCAGATCGCCAAGCTGGAAAATGCCGACCAGAGCGAAAAGGCGGCCGAGGCGCGCATCAGCTCCAGTCAGGCCCAGCTGGCCGGCGCCGAGGCAGCGCTTGCCACCGCCCGCACCAATGCCGAGCGCATCGACTCCCTCTTGAAACGGGGTGTTGCCGCCCAGAGCACGGCCGATCAGGCCCGGCTGGCGCTGGCCCAGGCGGAAGCCGCCCGCAATCAGGCCGCTGCCGCCCGCGATGTCGCCGAACAGGACCGCCAGACCATCATCGTCAACCGGGATTCCCTGAAGGCCGGCATCGAAGAGGCCGACGCCGCCGTGCGGCTGGCCGAGATCGACGTGCAGAACACCCGCATCCGCGCGCCCCAGGATGGCCGGCTTGGCGAAATCGGCGTGCGCCTTGGCCAGTATGTCTCGGCCGGCTCCCAGCTCGCCTCCCTGGTGCCGGACCGGCGCTGGGTGATCGCCAATTTCAAGGAGACCCAGATTGCCGCCATGCAGGTGGGCCAGCCGGTGTCCTTCACCGTCGATGCGCTGGGCGACGCGACGCTGACGGGCACCATCGATTCCTTCTCGCCGGCCGCCGGCTCGGAATTTTCCGTGCTGAAGACCGACAACGCCACCGGCAACTTCACCAAGATCGCCCAGCGCCTGCCGGTGCGCATCGCCATCGACCCGGACCAGCCGCTGGCCGCCGAGCTTGCGCCGGGCATGTCGGTGGTGGTGCGCATCGACACCGCCGGTCATCCGTCCCGCTCGGCAGAGGCGCCCGCACCCGCGCCCGCCGCCCCGCCGCGCTCCTGACCGGGACAGCTGCGACGGGAACATCGGGACGGGCGGGTCGGCCACCCCGTGTCCGGGGAGGGAGGACCCGCCCGCATCTGCCTTCAGCAGGCGTGATCCTCAGTCCGAAAGACCGCGGAACATCTCGATCAACCCTTCCATGTCCGCCGGAATGGGGCTGCGGAAGCGGGCGACCTCGCCATTGGCCGGGTGGGCGAAGGCGAGCAGGCCGGCATGGAGCGCCTGCCGCGGGAACTCCGTCACCGCGGTGGCCACCTCCTCGGGCAGCCGGTTCACCTTGGTGCGGAAGCCCGTGCCATAGCTGGGATCGCCGACCAGCGGATGGCCGATATGGGCCATGTGCACCCGGATCTGGTGGGTGCGGCCGGTTTCCAGCCGGCAGGCGACGAGGCAGGCGATCGCCTCCGGCCCGGTGGCCGACTTCATGGCCGACGCCGATTCCCGCCGCTCCGGCAGATAGAACCGCTCCAGCACCCGCCAGTGGGTGACGGCCCGGCGGCCGCCGGCCTTCACGATCGCCTGCTTCTGGCGATCCTGGGAGGAGCGGCCGATCATGGCATCCACCGTGCCGGAATCCGTGCGCGGTGCGCCCCAGACGAGGGCGACATATTCCCGTTCCAGCACGCCGGTGCGGCCATGGTCGGCAAACTGGCGCGACAGCCGGCCATGGGCCACATCGCTCTTGGCCACCACCAGGAGGCCGGAGGTGTCCTTGTCGAGCCGGTGGACGATGCCCGGGCGGCGCACGCCGCCGATGCCCGAGAGGCTGTCGCCGCAATGATGCAGCAGGGCATTCACCAGGGTGCCCGAGTTGTTGCCCGGCGCCGGATGCACGACGAGGCCTGCCGGCTTGTCGACGACGATCAGCCACGGATCCTCGTAGACCACCGTCAGCGGAATGTCCTCGGCCAGCGGCGTGGCGTCCTCGGGCTCAGGCACCACCAGCACCAGCCGGTCGCCCGCGTTGACCCGCCGGTTCGGCTCGCCTATCGTCCGCGCGCCGACGGTCAGCGCCCCGTCCCGGACAAGCGCCTGGATGCGGGACCGGCTGAGGGTCGGCACGGCTTCGGCCAGCACCTGATCGACCCGGCGGCCCGCGTCGTCGGGACCGACCACAATCTCCACGGGGCCGGACAGCGGACGGTCGGCCTCAGCCTCCCCGTCCTCGTCGGCGTCCTCCCCGTCGGTGTCGTCCATGGCGTCGCCGGAGGCCCCATCGGGATCCGCGTCCGGGCCGTCGTCCTCCCCGGCGTCCGCCGCGTCTTCGTCGTCGCTCTCGTCGTCGTCGAAGTCGACATCGGCCAGCGCCGGATCGGGCAGCACGCCCGGCTCGAACACGTCAGGGTCTTCCGGATCGGTTCCGGCAGGCTTGCGGACACGGAAGGCCGGCCGCGCGGGGGCCGCAACCTCCTCGTCCAGCTCCTCCTCGTCGTCCCAGTCGCCGACGGAGAGATCGAACATCATCGCCGACTGGCCATGCGGGTCGACGACGGACACCCCTTTCGGGCCCGCGCCCTTCTTTCCGGTACGTTTCTTCATGGCTCAGCCCTCTCTCGACGACAACGACGACAAGCCGCTCACCCCGGCGCAGGAAGCGCTCGTGGCGAAACTCCGCCGGCTCGCGCTGGTGTCCGGCCTGATCTTCGGCGTCGGTCTGCTGGCGGTGTTCTCGGTGATCCTGTGGCGCGTGGTCAACCGCGATCGTGGCGCCAATGCGCCGACGGCTGCGGAAATCCGCCTGCCGGTCCCCACCGGCACCACCCTCGTCTCCGCCAGCCTCGACGGCAACCGCGCCGCGCTGGTGGTGGAAGAGGCCGGCGGCGCCCGCTCCCTGGTGATCGTGGACCTGCAGAGCGGCCGCGAAATCGGCCGGCTGCGTCTGGTCAGCGACGCCGGCCCGGCCGCGCAATAATACCGGCCACGCAAGTGCTGACCGCACCACGCGTCTGAAGACACAGCGGATTTCTCATATGCTCCAAGGACATGAGAAATTCGCACCGGACTGCCAAAAAGTCCTTTTCAAAGGATCTTTGGCATAACCTCCCGGCCCCGCCTCCCCTGCTTGGGCGATCAGCCCCGGTCGGGGGGCACGGGGGTCTCGGCCACCGGCGTCAGCGGCGCGCGGCCCTCGAACCAGGCGACCATGTTGGCGACCACGAGGTCGGCCATGTCCTGCCGGGTGCGCTGCGAGGCCGAGGCGACATGGGGCAAAAGCACCAGCCGCTCCAGCGGCAGCAGCGCCTCGGGCACCGCCGGCTCGCCTTCCAGCACATCCAGACCGGCCGCCAGAATCGTCCCGTCCTTGAGGGCGGCGGCGAGGGCGTCGGTGTCGACGGCGGAGCCGCGGCCGATATTGATGAGGATGCCCGTCGGCCCCAGCGCCCGGAGCACCTCGGCATTGATGAGGTGGCGGGTTTCCGCCCCGCCGGGCACCACCACCATCAGCGTGTCCACCGCCTCGGCCAGCGCCCGCACATCGGGATACCAGGCATAGGGCACATCGTCCCGGCGATGGCGGTTGCAATAGGAGATCGTCAGGCCGAAGGCTTCGGCGCGCTTGGCCACCGCCAGACCGATACGGCCAAGGCCCAGAATGCCGAGGCTGCGGCCGCGCAGGGTGCCGGGCGTCAGCGGATAGGCGCCCTCGCGCCCCCAGCGCCCGGCGCGCAGATAGCGCTCGGCGGCGCCCAGCTCCCGGGCCGTCATGATGAGCAGGCCGAGGCCGACATCCGCCACCTCATCGGTCAGCACATCCGGCGTGTTGGTGACCACCAGCCCGCGGGACGCGGCATGGACCGCATCAATAGCATCATAGCCGACGCCATAACTGGAAACGATTTCCAGCGCCGGCAGGCTGTCCATCAGGTCGGCGGAAAATTTCGTGCCCATGGTGGCGACGCCGCGGATGCGGTCGCCATGGCTGGCCAGCACCGCCGCACGCTCCGCCGCATCGCGCACTGCATGCACCCGGAAGCGCTGCTGAAGCCCGGAAATCACCCCGGGAAAGAGCGGCAGCTGCACGAGAATGTCGATTTCCGACAGGGGCGCGGGGGCGGACATGGGCGGCGTCTCCGTCTTTTTCAGGCGCGGCGCCCCGGAGAGGCCCCGGGACGCAAATGGAGTCTCACGCCGCCGGGCGCCGGCTGCGCTGGAGGTGGAGAAGATAGAGCCCGCTCAGCACGATGAGAACACCGCCGACGAGGTTCGATGTTGTCGGGGTCTCGCCGAACACGAAGAAGGCGAGGATCGAGGTCCACAGCAGCTGGGCATAGATGAACGGGGCCAGCACCGGCGCCGGCGCCATCTTGTGGGCGACGATCAGCAGGAAATGGCCGAGGCCGCCGAACACGCCGGTGCAGAACAGCAGCACCCACACCATCACCGAGGGCGGCAGGGTGAAGCTGGGGGCCATGGCCGGGCCCAGCGCCAGCACGCCGAGCACGCTCGGCCAGAAGATCAGGCTGGAGGCGCTTTCGGTGGCGCCCAGCAGCCGGGTCAGCACCAGATAGACGGCATAGCTGGCCATGCTGGCAAGCGCGAGGGCGAGACCCACCGGATGCAGGCTGCCCCCCGACGGGTTGGCGACGATGACGACGCCGATGAAGCCGAGGCCGACCGCCAGCCAGTGCTTGCCCGTCGCCTTTTCGCCGAGGATCGGGCCGGCGAGCGCGGTGACGAGAAAGGGCGTGGCGAACTGGATCGGCAGGGCTTCCGTCAGGGCCAGATAGCGCAGGGCGCCGAAGGACAGCGCGGTGCAGGCGACCATGGAGACGGCGCGCATCGCCACCAGCACCGGCCGGCCGGTGCGGTAAAGCTCCAGATGCTGCCACGGGCGCAGCACCGCCAGCGCGATCAGCATGTGGGAGAGGAACCGGAACCAGGAAACCTCCAGCGGCGAGACGATCTGGCTCAGATATTTGGCCGTCGTGTCGAGGCAGGAGAACAGGAACACCGCGACGGCCATCAGGCCGATGCCGCGCAGGCGGTCATCGGAAAGGGCGCCACTGGAGAGAGCGATCGTCATGGCTCGGAGCTTTTCGTGGGGGGCGCCCGCCGTATGGCGGGACGAGCGGCAGCCCGGGTCCGGACTGTCAGAAGAAACCGGCAGATGCGGGGCCACCGGCAGTCGCCCGGGCGCCCCGACGGGCGCACACGGCACGAGGGACAGTCCGGCCTGTCCGCAGGGAAGCAAGTGAAACAGAAATCGGGTGAACGGGCGATGAAGGCAGGCGCCCGCCTCGGGACCACGCGTCAGTCGGAAGGCGAGCCGGGCCGACCCGCAACGCCAGACCGGACACCGCAAACGCCCGTCGGGGCCGTGCCCCGGGGCGCCTGTCCGCGTGTCCATCGACGCGGGATCGATTCGTGATAGCGTTTTCTTACCAGATCCCGCGCTGCCCCACATCCGCCGGCGCTGCATGGCGCCATGCACAAATCGCATGGCACCTGCGAACACGGGAACGGCACTGCGCAACGTCGCTGTGGCCGGGATCTCAGGAGGCTTTGCCGTGGTCCGGACGACGCTCGCATCCGGCCTCTGGCGGGGGCATATTTGCGGGCTGCCCGCGTCCCGCCTCTTGCGGGCCGGGCGTGGCGCGCTTACCCCCTGCACACGCCCCCATTCCCGCTTCCGGAGTTTTCCCGCCCCCGATGCGCATTCCGCCCGGCTTCCTCGATGAAATCCGCGACCGGCTGCCGCTTTCCGAAGTGGTCGGCCGGCGTGTGACCTGGGACAAGCGCAAGTCCCAGCCGGGCAAGGGAGATTTCTGGGCCTGCTGCCCCTTCCACCAGGAGCGCTCGCCCTCCTTCCATGTGGAGGATCGCAAGGGCTTCTATCACTGCTTCGGCTGCGGCGCCTCGGGCGACCATGTGAAGTTCCTGACCGAGACCGAGGGCCTGTCCTTCACCGAGGCCGTGGAGCGGCTGGCGGACATGAGCGGGATGCGCCTGCCGGATCCGACGCCGGAGGACGCCCGCCGCTCGGAAAAGCGCCGGGGCATTGCCGACGCCGTCGCCGCCGCCCAGCGTTATTTCGCCGGCACCCTGATGGGCCCGGCCGGCGAGCGCGCCCGCGCCTATGCCCGCTCCCGCCGCCTCACCGGCGAGATCATCGCCGAATTCGGCATCGGCGCGGCCCCGGCCGAGCGCAACGCCCTGACGAAGGCCCTGTCGGCGGAAGGCTATTCCGACGATCTGCTGGTGGAAGCCGGCCTCTCCATCCGCCCCGATGACGGCCGCGGCCTCTATGACCGTTTCCGCGACCGGCTGATGATCCCGATCCACGACGAGCGCGGCCGGCCCGTCGCCTTCGGTGGCCGGGCGCTGACACCAGCCGTCGAGCCCAAATATCTGAACTCGCCGGAAACACCGCTGTTCTCCAAGGGCACCCTGCTGTTCAACGCCCACCGGGCGCGTGCCGCCACCCGCTCGGGCGATCCCCTTGTCGTGGTGGAAGGCTATCTCGATGCCATCGCGGTCTCCGCCGCCGGGCTGAAATCCGTGGTGGCGAGCCTCGGCACCGCCCTGACCGAAGACCAGATCCTGCGGCTGTGGCGCTATGCACCGGAACCCCTGCTCTGTCTCGATGGCGACCGGGCCGGCATCGCCGCCGCCCACCGGGCCATCGACCGCATCCTGCCGCTGGTGGAAGGCGGGCGCTCGGTCAATTTCGTCTTCCTCACCTCGGGCAAGGACCCGGATGACGTGATCGCCGCCGGCGGCATCACGGCCTTCCGGGAGGAACTCTCCCGCCTGAAGCCGCTGGTGGAGGTGGTGTGGGAGCGCGAGACCGAAGGACAGGATTTCGCGACCCCCGAGCGCCGGGCGGCGCTGGAACGCCGGCTGGACGAGCTGGCCGGCACCATCCGCGATCCCCTCGTGTCCAAGCTCTACCGGCAGGCGTTGCGCGACCGGCTGTTCGCCCTGTTCCCGCGCGGCAACCGGCCGATGGCCGATACCCTCGCGGGCTTCCATCCCGCCGGCGACCGCACGCCCTTTGCCCGCTCCGGCCGCGATGCCGGCGGACGACCGGGCGGGCGCACGGGCGGGATGACTGGCGGGATGACTGGCGGACGTGGCACCTCCCGGGGCGGCGGCAAGGGTGGCAAGGAGAGCCCCTTTGCCAATGCCGGCTCGTGGGCGCTGCCGCTCATCAACCTCGCTCCCCCGGAAGACCCGAAGCTCGACGAGCACGCCGTGCTCGGTCTCGCCATCCTGCGGCCGGATCTGGCCGATCGCCACGCCGAGCAGCTGGCCCATGTGCGCCTGACGGAACCCGGTCTCGACCGGCTGCGCATGGCTATCGAGGCGGCATTGGCTGATGACGACCCGGACGCCGGCACCCTGGCCGAGCGGCTGGAGGCCCAGCCCGATCTGGCGGGGGTGCTGGCGGAGGTCATCGGCCCGAGCCCGGAGCCCGGCCAGCCCGGGGCCAATCTGGTGCGCCGGGTCCCCATCCTCGGCTTCACCCCGCCGCCCTCCTTCGTCGCCGACCTGTTCTCCCTGCTCCTGGAGCGGCTGGAAATTCGCACTCTGGAGGCCGAGCACGCCGCCGAGATCGACGCCATAGACGCCGACAGCGACGCCGAGGACATGGACCGCATCCTCGCCCTCAACGCCGAGATCATCCGCCGCAAGGGCGCGCTGGTCGATACCGAACGCGACATGGCCGAATTTGCCAAGGCCATCCGCCGCGGCGAGGCGGGCGGTGCGGCCTGAGGTGGCATCCCGCCGCGCCGCCTACAATTGGCGTCTTGTTTAATTTTTCCGGCCCGGTTAAGGGAACCGGGGTTTCCGAAATCAGTGACCGGATCGTGTCGTGACCGAAAAGCAGGCGAAGCCGCGCAAGCGCCCGGGCCGCCCGGAAGGGCAGACGCGTTCGCGCGAAGACATTCTCGACGCGGCGGAAGTGCTGTTTGCGGATCTGGGCTATGCCGGTACGTCACTGCGCCATGTGGCGGAACAGATCGACGTCACCACGGCGCTCATCACCTATTATTTCGGCTCCAAGGAAAATTTGTTCCGGGAAGTCTTCCTGCGCAAGGGCACGGAAATCGCCACCGCGCGCATGGACTCCCTGGCCGCGCTGGAAGCCGACGGGCGGGTGCCGACGACGGCGGAGCTGGTGCGCGCCTTCCTCACCCCGTCGTTGCGGCTGCGCGAGAGCCCTCAGGGCAGGGCCTTCCTGCGCCTCCACTCGCGCCTGCACATGGAGCCGGAAGAGATTTCCTATGCCCTGCGCCGGGAAGTCTATGACACATCCACCCGCGCCTATGCCCGGGCCTTCCTTGCCGCGCTGCCCCAGCTCAGCGAGGAAATCGTCTATGTGCGCATGTCGCTGATGATCGGCGCCTATCTCTACGCCTTCTCGGACACCAACCGGCTGGAAGAACTGGTGCCCTCGCCCGGCCGGCGCTTCGACATCTTCTATAATCTGGAAGAGATCGTCGCCTTTGCCACCGCCGGCATGCAGGCCCCGCTTTCGGCGCGCGAGGGCGGAGCGGCCTGATCCGCCTCCCTGCCCCGGGATAAGCTCCACCCCCGGCCGGAGCCGGCCGGGGGACGCAGTCGGGTCCCTGCTCGTCAGTGGCTGCCGGGTGCCGCGCCGGCAAAGCGGCGCACATCATATTCATACACCCAGTCGGTGCCGATGCCGGTTGCCCGCGGCTTGAAGATCCCCTTGACCCAATAGACGAAATCGCGCTTCGCCTGAGCCCACGGGGTCGGCAGGTGATAGGTGCGGCCGCGCTCGCGCGCCTCCAGCTGCACCCGGCTGGTGCGGGGCCGGCGCTCGGCCTCGTAGGCCGCCAGCGCCGCCTCCAGCGACAGCCCCGGCCGGTCCAGCGCCGCCCCGAGCACGAAGGCATCCTCGATCGCCATGGCCGCGCCCTGGGAGAGGAAGGGCAGCATGGGATGGGCCGCATCGCCCAGCAGCGTGACCGCTCCCTTGCTCCAGCGCGGCATGGGATCCCGGTCGAACAGGCCCCAGCGATAGACGTCGCCGACCTGAGAGAACAGCTTCAGCAGATTGGGATGCCAGCCCTCGAAGGAGGCCATCATCTCCGCGCGCGAGCTCGGCGCGTTCCAGCTTTCCTCCACCCATGCCTTGGTCTCGCTGACGGCGACGATGTTCACCGCCCGGCCGCCATTCACATAATAGGTGACCACATGGCCGTTCGGACCCATCCAGAAGGAGGAGTCCGGGGAGACATAGTCGACGACACCCCCGGTCGGCACCAGGGCGCGATAGCACATGTGGCCGGTGAACTTCGGATCCTCCGGGCCGAACAGCGCCCCCCGCACCGCCGAGCGCACGCCATCGGCGCCCACCACCAGATCCGCCTCGTAGCTGCCGCCGTCCTCGAAGGTCAGCACGGCGCCACGCTCCGTCGACGTGACCCCGGAGACGCTGCGGCCGAACTCCACCACGCCCTCGGGCACATGGCGGGCGAACACGGCGTGCATGTCGGCGCGGTGGATGTGGATGAACGGCGCATCATACAGCCGCTCGCACACCCCTTTCAGCGGAATGCGGAAATTCTCCCGTCCGCTCTTCCAGTTGCGCCCGACGACGGCGTTGGGCAGGAAGCCCACCTTCAGCACGTCGTCCATCAGCCCCAGCGCCTTCACCGCGGTGATGGCGTTGGGCGTCATCTGGATGCCCGCCCCCACCTCGCCGAAGGCCGGCGCCCGCTCGAACAGCCGCACCTCATGGCCACGCCGCACCAGGCAGCAGGCCAGCGCCACGCCGCCGATGCCACCCCCCGCAATCGCGATCCTGCGTCTTCCCGTCATGGCATCCTCTCGCATCCGGCCGGGCGCATCGCGCCATTTAATTTATCGACCATATAAATAATTGTCCGGACGGACTCCAGCCCGTCCCTGCCCGGGGGGCAAGAATGTCCCCCGGCCCGGCTCCCGCCACTTACGGCGCGCGGTCTCTCTCCCGTCCGTCGCCGGCCGGGATCAGCGCCGCCAGCGCAGCAGCCGCTTCTCGATGCGCCCGAGCACGCCGCGTTCCAGCACCTGCATCAGCAGGATGAACAGGATGGCCAGCGCCGCGACCTCGCGCATGCGCAGGAGCGAGAACGCGCGGTGGATCTGGGCGCCGATGCCATCGGGCTGACCGATCGCCTCCACCACCACGACCAGCTTCCACGACAGGGCGAAGGAGAAGCGGGCCGCCGTCAGCAGCGCCGGCACCAGCTGGGGCACCAGGGTTTCCCAGAATGCCCGGCGCGGCGGCAGGCGATAGACCCGGGCCATCTCGTCCAGCCCGGTATCGCGGGCCTGCACCGAGGTGCGCACGATGTTGGTGACGAAGGGCGACACCGCGATGGTGAGCGCCACGAAGCCCGCAGTCTCGCCGGTGCCCACCGCCAGAATGGCGAAGATGATGTAGACCGGATCCGGCACCGCCAGCGCGATGGCCAGCAGCGGCTGGAAGAAGGCTTCGGCCTTGCGGTTCAGCCCGATGAAGATGCCGAGCGCCGAGCCGATGATCGTGGCCGCGGCAAAGGAGGCCATGACCCGGAACAGGGTGATCGCGAGGTGATCATAGAACACCGGGGAGCGCAGATTGCGCCCGATGGCGGCGAAGGTGTCGGCCGGCGTCGGCACCCACGGCCGCACATAGACCGACAGCACCGCCCACAGGGCAAACAGGCTGAGGCAACCGACGGCGACGCCGGCGGCATGCACCAGCCGGGCCGAGGCCGTGGGCGGAGGCATCCCCGGCCGGCGGAAGCGCGGCAGGGAGAAGCGGCGAGCGGTGGGCACTGCCATGGCGTCGGCCTTCATCACGCCACCTGCGCCCGGCGGCTGGCGCCCAGCCCCCATGGCTCCTGCACCCGGGCCACGATATCGGCCTCCACCTCGGCGATGCGCGGATCGTCATAGTCCCGCGGCCGCTCGATGGGCACGACATAGTTCTCGAACACCCGGGCCGGACCACGGGTGAGGATGAGGATGCGATCGGCCAGATAGACCGCTTCCCGGATGGAATGGGTGACGAACACCACGGTGGCGTTGGTGCGGGCCGAGATCGCCGTCAGTTCCTGCCGGAGGGAGCGCGCGGTCACCTCGTCGAGGGTGGAAAGCGGCTCGTCCATCAGCACATAGGACGGCCGCACCAGCAGCGCCCGGGCAATCGACACCCGCTGGCGCTGGCCGCCGGACAGCTGCAGCGGCCAGGACTCCCGGAACTGGGCGATGTGCAGCGCCTCCAGCATGCGGTCGATGTCGCCGGCCCACTCGGCCTTCGGCACATCGGAGGCCGACAGCGCCAGCTCCAGATTCTGCCGCACCGTGCGCCAGGGCAGCAGCCGGTGGGTCTGGAACACATAGCCGAGCCGCGGCGCCTCGCGCCGGCCGGGATCATAGAGCGGCAGGCGGTCCACCTCCACGAGACCGGTGGTCGGCGCCATCAGCCCCGACAGCACGTTGAGCATGGAGGACTTGCCACAGCCCGACGGGCCGAGGATGGCGACGAACTCGCCGCGCCGGATCTCGAAATCCAGCCGCTCGATCGCCCGGCTGGCACCATAGGAGACGGAGAGATTCTCCACCTTCAGAACGGTCTCGTTCGCGGAGGTCATGATCTTGTTATCCGAGGGGGGGGAACCGGGGAAGGACGGGGCCCGCGCCCCGTCCGGCTGTTCAAGGCAGGCGATCAGCCCCGCCAGCGGAACACGCGGCGCTCGGCCACCCGCAGCACGCCATATTCGACGCTCAGCACCACCGCCATGAACACCAGAAGCCACAGGTGGACCTCCACCATCAGCATGTAGTTCCAGGCATTCTCGAACCGGGCGCCGAAGCCTTCCTTGGCCGCACCGAAGATCTCGGCCACCACGATCACCTTCCAGGCGAGCGCGTGGGCATTGCGCAGGGCGGCGAAGATGAAGGGGGCGATGAACGGCGCCAGCACGTGGCGCACATGGCGCCAGGGCCCGAAATGATAGATGCGGGCCATCTCGTCGAGATCGCGGTCGGCGCTCTTCAGGCCGTCCACGAGGCCGATGGCCATGAACGGGAAGGTGATGAGGGCGACCACGCCGATATAGCCGAGCTCCGAGCCGCGAAAGAGCGCCAGCGCCAGAATGGCGGCAATGGCACTCGGCGTGCGCAGCGCCGCCGTGACATAGACCGACAGCATCGCCGCGGCGAAGCGGCTGCGGTGCATCAGGAAGGCCGCCACCGTGCCGGCGACGATGCCGGCCGACAGCCCCGCCACCACCCGGACCACGGTGATGCCGATATTGGACCAGGTCTGCGGCTTGAGGAGAAAGGCCGGGAGCGCCTGCAACACCACCAGCGGGTCGGCGATGAAGGTCGTCGACCGGTGGGCAAGCCACCAGGCCGGCACGAGCAGAGCAACGGCAACGAGCGACCAGGCGAGCTGACTGGATCGGGTCATGTTGGGGGTCTCCCGGGGATCAGGCCGGCATCAGGCCAGGGGGCCGTGAACCGGCCCCGCTGGCAGTCCGATGCGGATTTCCCATGTCTTTCGGACATATGGGAAATCCGCAGCTCTTCAGGGGCGCGGGCCGACGAACTCTTCCAGCCGCACCATGGTGCCGTCGGACACCTCCTTCAGGATCTCGCCTTCCTTGGCCACACCGTCGAGGAAGCCATAGGCGGCCTTGATGGTCTCCGGCGTCCAGATATTGGTGAAGTACGGCGTCGAGCGGGCATTCTCGATCAGGATGTCGAGCACCTTGTCGGAGGTGATGCCGAGGCCCTTGCGCACATAATCCTTGCGCAGGATCTCGTAATTGCTGTCCTGCATCATCTTCAGGGCAGCGTCATAGGCATCGCGCGCGGCATAGGCGAGCTTCGGATTGCCCTTCAGCCACGCATCGCTGGCCACCATGTTGGTGATCCACGGCGCAAAGCCCGTCGCCTGCTCGAACGCCGTGTGGCCCTGCA
Source organism: Segnochrobactraceae bacterium EtOH-i3 (assembly GCA_050689115.1). GTDB lineage: Bacteria > Pseudomonadota > Alphaproteobacteria > Rhizobiales > Segnochrobactraceae > JBBSSF01. The sequence goes on from JBOGCN010000002.1 coordinate 306,716, forward strand.
GCAGATAGCGCCCGTTGGTGGCAAGGATCGCCTCGGACACGAAAGGCTCGAAGTCGAAGATCGCCTCGACCTGCTTGGCTTCCAGCATCTTGACCAGAGCGGCCGGGCCGACCTGGGAGAATTTGTACTCCTTGAGGACATCAAAGCCCTCGGTCTTCTCGATGACCGAGCGGATGAACATCGTGGTGCCGGAGTCCGCACCGAAATAGCCGACGGCCTTGCCCTTCAGGTCGGCCGGCGTCTTGGCGGGCGAGTCGCCCGGCACGACGATGCCGAGATAGAGATTGCCCACCGGATAGAAGGCCGTGATCTCGAAGCCTTCGGCCCGGGCCACCGACACGCCGATGATGTCGTTGTCCATGGAGATATCGGTCTTGCCGATGAGCAGGTTCTGCGCGGCGCTGTCGCCGGGCAGGAATTCGAATTCGCCGTCGAAGCCGAACTTCCGGTCCAGCCCCTCATTCTTCATGATCATCAGCGGCACGCCGCCGACGCTGCCTTCCACCGCCTGAATGCGCACCTTCGGCAGGTCCTCGGCCCCGGCCGGCAGCACCGCCGACACGACGCACGCCGCCGCCAGAGCAAGCCCTCGGATCATCTGGTTCATCGCGTCAACCCCACGCCCATCCTGTTGGCAACCCGTTCCCGTACAGCCTCCCCGACCCCGGGAGACCGATCAGCCGATGATCCTTTCCGGCATCTCCGGAAAAATAATTATACAGCCGATTAATTGATACGTACACGACCGGACCCGGGGCTGCAACTCCTTTCAGCAGATTAATTGAGCGCCTGCAAAATGGGCATCTTCGCCGCCCCGGACAGCCCAAAGCCCGGCCACCGGCGCCAGCCCGGCCGCGTCACCGGTCGCTGGCTCCGCAGTGTTGCGGATGGGGAAAGGACGTGGGGGGATCCGCGGAAGGCGGGAGAGAAAAGGTGCCGGGCGCCTGCACGGATCGCTCCGGCAGGGGACGCGGAAAAGGGGAAAGCGGGACGGCATCAGGCGCGTCCCTGCCCTCTCCGCCCCTCAGCTCGCCTGCAGCATCCGCCCGAGGGCGAGGCCGGCGAAGAGGGCGGCGATGGAGCCGATCACGGACACCGCGACATAGCCGGCCGCCAGCCCGTGGTCGCCGCGCTCCCACAGCACCGCGACATCCAGCGTGAAGGACGAGAAGGTGGTGAAGCCGCCGAGCACGCCGACGGCGAAGAACTGCCGCAGGATCAGCGCGCCGCCAAGGCGGGCGAGCAGCCATTCGGTGAAGAGGCCCATGACGAAGCCGCCGACGAGGTTCACCGTCAGCGTGCCAAAGGGGAAGCCCACCCCCAGCCAGCGGCCGAGCCAGACGCCGATCTGATAGCGCGCGACGGAGCCGAGCCCGCCGCCGAGAAAGATCGCAACAAGCGGATGCATGGCCCCTCCCCGGGCTCCTCTCTCCGGCCGGGAGCCGCCTGCCCGTCAGCCGATCGTGCGTCCAGACGCCCTCAGCTCTCCGCCAGCATCAGGCCGCGCAGGGCCTCCTGATGGGCAGTATCCAGACCGAGACCGTCGGCGAAATAGCCTTCGATGGAGCCGAACACCGTCTCCACCTCGGCAAAGGCCGCCTCCAGATAGAGCGGGCGCACGCCGAAGATCACGCGCACGATATCCGGATTGCCGCCGCGGGCGGCATAGGCGGCAGCGCGCGGCGCGCTGAACGGCTCCAGACAGACATTGCTGCGCAGATAATCCGCCATCACCACCGGCCGCGGCACGCCGCACAGCGACAGCAGCGCCGCCGCCGCCCAGCCGGTGCGGTCCTTGCCGGCGGTGCAGTGGAACAGGCCCGGCAACGAGGCGGGATCGGCGAGATCGGTGAACAGCTGGCGATAGGCGGCGCGCGCGCTCTCCAGTGTCACGAACTGGCGGTAGGAGAGCACGAACAGAGCGTCGATGTGGCCGTCGCCCAGGGCCTCGTCGGCCGCAGCCGGATCGCGCAGCAGCGCACCCAGCGCCGCCGGCGCCGAGCCGGAGACATTGGCCAGCACATCCAGCGGCACCACCTCCACCCCGTCGGGCACCTCGTCCGGGGTCGCCTGCCGCTCATGCGCCGTGCGCAGATCGAAGGCGCGGGCGAGCCCGAGCCGGCCCAGCCGCGCCATGTCAGCCGGGCTGACGGGGGCAAGCTGGCTCGCCCGATAGACCCGCCCGCGCCGGACCACCCGGCCATCGGCGGTGCCGTAACCGCCGAGATCACGCAGGTTCGGGACGGAGGCGATGCCGAGGCTTTCGCCCGGAGCAGTCTCAACAGGAGGCAGGGACGACACGGAAACTCCACGGGCGGACTGGAAAACCCCGCCGGCGCCGGCATCCCGGAATGGAGGGGCACGCGGGGGCATTGCCGGAAGGATATAACGAAAGCCGCAGCCGGCCACCCGCCCCACCTGCGACATCGCCGGCGCCGCCACGAAAAAAGGCGGCGCCCGCCGGACGCCGCCTGTCTTTATCCACAGCCTGTCCCCAGGGGATCCACAGGACCCCGGGGGATCAATTGTCCAGGAAGCTCCGCAGCTTGCGCGACCGGCTGGGGTGCTTGAGCTTCCTGAGCGCCTTCGCCTCGATCTGGCGGATGCGTTCGCGGGTCACCGAGAACTGCTGGCCGACCTCTTCCAGGGTGTGGTCGGTGTTCATGCCGATGCCGAAGCGCATGCGCAGAACCCGTTCCTCACGCGGGGTGAGGGAGGCGAGCACCCGGGTGGTGGTCTCGCGCAGGTTCGACTGGATGGCTGCGTCGATCGGCAGGATCGCGTTCTTGTCCTCGATGAAGTCGCCGAGGTGGGAATCCTCCTCGTCGCCGATCGGGGTTTCCAGCGAGATCGGTTCCTTGGCGATCTTCAGGACCTTGCGCACCTTCTCCAGCGGCATTGCCAGCTTTTCGGCCAGCTCTTCCGGGGTCGGCTCGCGGCCGATCTCGTGCAGCATCTGGCGCGAGGTGCGCACGATCTTGTTGATCGTCTCGATCATGTGCACGGGAATGCGGATCGTGCGCGCCTGATCGGCGATCGAGCGGGTGATCGCCTGCCGGATCCACCACGTGGCATAGGTCGAGAACTTGTAGCCGCGGCGATACTCGAACTTGTCCACCGCCTTCATCAGGCCGATGTTGCCTTCCTGAATGAGATCCAGAAACTGCAGACCGCGGTTCGTGTACTTCTTGGCAATCGAGATCACCAGACGGAGATTGGCTTCCACCATCTCCTTCTTGGCCTGCCGGGCCTCCTTCTCGCCCTTCTGGACGAGGTGGACGATGCGGCGGAACTCGGTGATCTCCAGACCGGTCAGGCTCGCCAGCGACTGGATTTCGGCGCGGATCTCGCGGATCCGCTCCTTATCGCGGGCAACGAAGTCCTTCCAGCCGCGCGCCGACAGGTTCGCCACCCGGCGGATCCAGTTCGGATCCAGCTCGGAGCCATGATATTCGCGCAGGAACTCGTCGCGGCTGACCCGATAGCTTTCGGCCAGACGCAGCAGCCGGCCTTCATGGCCGATCAGCTTCCGATTGAAGTCATAGAGCTGGGCCACCAGGGAATCGATACGATTCTGGTTCAGCGACAGGCTCTTGACGTCGACGACGATTTCCTCGTGCAGCTTCTTGAAGCGCCGCTCCTGGGAGGGCGAGAGCGTCAGGTTCTTGAGCTGGCCCTCGACATTCTGCTCCTGCAGGCGCCGCAGCTTCTTGTAGTTCTCGGCGATGCGGTCGAAGGTTTCCAGAACCTTCGGCTTCAGCTCCGCTTCCTTGGCCGCCAGCGAGACGTTGGACTCGAAATCGTCCTCCTCGCCCTCCGGCTCCTCGGGGATGGGGGCCGCAGCCTCGCCGTCTTCCTCCTCGCCCTCACCTTCCTCGCCCGTGAAGGCGCGCTCGGGGCCGGCATAGCTGGCCTCGAGATCGATGATGTCGCGCAGCAGGATGCCGCCTTCGTTCAGTTCGTCGCGCCAGATGATGATCGCCTGGAAGGTCAGCGGGCTCTCGCACAGCCCCGCGATCATCGCCTCGCGGCCGGCTTCGATCCGCTTGGCGATGGCGATTTCGCCCTCGCGCGACAGCAGTTCCACCGAGCCCATCTCGCGCAGATACATGCGCACGGGATCGTCGGTGCGATCGGTCGGCTCGCGTGCCGTCGTCGCGCGCGCGACGGCGGTCGGCTGGGCCTCGGCGACCTCGCCCCCCTCCTCCGCGTCGCCGCCGGCGTCGGCTTCCTGGTTCTCTTCCGCCTCTTCCGCGTCGATGACGTTGATGCCCATGTCGGACAGCATCGCCATGGTGTCCTCGATCTGCTCGGAGGTCACTTCCTCGGAGGGAAGCACCTCGTTGAGCTCGTCATAGGTCACGTAGCCACGCTTCTTGGCGATCTTGATCATCCGCTTGACCGCCGCGTCGGAGAGGTCCAGCAGCGGCCCGTCGGTCGACTCCGGGGCCTGCTCCGGCGCCTCTTCGGTCTCGCTCGTCTTCGCCACCATGCATCGTTCTCCAACGCCACCGGATGCGACCGCCCGCCTTGCGGCTCGTCCGGCCCCGTATCTTCCGCGCCCGTCCGGCTCCGGCCCCTCCCCCCTGGGAGGCTCCGAAGCACTCACGGCCCGACTGTTCCGGAAATATCATCCCCGCCGCCCCGCGCCGGGGCCGCACACCCGGCCGGAGCAGGACTGAATGGGGAAGAGACAGCATGACGAAAGGACGGCCCCGGCGCTCTCGCTCCGTCCGTCCCGGTCTGCATCATCCTGGTCTGGTTCGGTCAGCCGTCGTGCGTTCGTCCTCTGAAAGCCCGCGTCACCGTCGCGAGACGGGCTGCCCGCGTTCCGCTTATCTAGCGTGGCGGTGTCAATGCGCAAGGGGCTATTCTGCGACGGATCAGAATTTTCCTGCTTGGCCCCTACCCGTGCCCTTCATGCCCACCGGCCAGATCCTCCAGAATCGGGCAGTCCGGGCGGTCATCGCCATGACAGAGGTGGGCGAGGCCCTCCAGGGTGCGGGCCATGGTTTCCAGCTCGGCGATGCGGCGGCGCAGGTCCGTCACATGGGCGAGCGCCACCGCCTTGACGTCGGCCGCCGAGCGCTCCCGGTCGCGCCAGAGGGCCAGCAGATCGGCGATTTCCGCCACCGCGAAGCCCAGATCCCGAGCCCGGCGGATGAAGCGGAGGGTGTGAACATCGGCGGCCGAGAAATCCCGGTAGCCGGCGCCGGTGCGCGCCGCCGGGCGGATGAGGCCGGTCTCCTCATAATAGCGGATCATCTTGGCCGAGACGCCGCTGGCCCGGGCGGCAGCGCCGATGTTCATGCCGCCCTCCCCGGCTTCCAGAACTTCAGCCGCAGCGCGTTGGTGACCACGCAAACGCTGGAGAGCGCCATGGCGGCGGCCCCCGCCACCGGCGAGAAGCTCATGCCGTTGACCGGATAGAGCACGCCGGCGGCCAGCGGAATCAGCACGACATTGTAGCCGAAGGCCCACGCCAGATTTTCCCGGATGTTGCGCATCACCGCCCGGGACAGCCCGGCGGCTGTCGCCACACCCTGGGGATCGCCGCCCATCAGCACCACGTCGGCGGCCTCGATGGCGACATCAGTGCCCGTGCCGATGGCGATGCCTACGTCCGCCTCGGCCAGCGCCGGCGCATCATTGATGCCGTCGCCGACGAAGGCGACGCGGCCGTCCTGCTTCAGGCCGGCGATCGCATCGCGCTTGCCGTCGGGGCGCACATCGGCCAGCACCGTGTCGATGCCGATGCGGCGCGCCACGGCTTCCGCCGTCGCCCGGCCGTCACCGGTCAGCATGACCACGCGGATGCCCGCCTGCTTCAGATGCGCGACGGCCCCGGCCGATTCGTCGCGAATCGGATCGGCCACCGCCGCCAGCGCCGCCAGCCGGCCGTCGATGGCCACATGCATGACGGTCCGCGCCTCGTCGGCCAGCGTGCAGGCGGCATCGGACAGCGGGGCAACGTCGATGCCAAGGGTCGCCATCAGCGCCGGAGAGCCCACGGCAACCTTGTGCCCCTCGACCGTCGCCTCGGCACCGAGGCCGGGGCGCACGGCAAAGCCCTCGGCCGGCGGCAGGGCGGCGCCGGCCAGACCCGATTCGCAGGCGGCCAGGATCGCCCGGGCGATGGGATGCTCGGAGCGCTGCTCCACGGCACCGGCCAGCCGCAGCACCTCGTCACGCGCGAAGCCATCGGCAATCACCAGATCGGTGAGATCCGGCCGGCCGCGGGTGAGCGTCCCGGTCTTGTCGAAGACGACGGTGGAAACGCCGGCCAGCGTCTGCAGGGCAGCCCCCTTGCGGAACAGCACCCCCAGCTCCGCCGCCCGGCCGGTGCCCACCATGATGGAGGTGGGCACCGCCAGCCCCATGGCGCACGGGCAGGCGACGATGAGCACGGCGACGGCGGCCACCAGCGCATTGGCAAACACCGGCTGCGGACCGACGATCGCCCAGACGATGAAGGTGAGCACCGCCACCGCCATCACCGCCGGCACGAACCACAGGGTGATGCGGTCGACCAGATTCTGGATCGGCAGCTTGGACCCCTGGGCCTCCTCCACCATGCGGATGATGCCCGACAGCGCGGTGTCGCGGCCGACCTTTTCCACCTTGAAGGTGAAGCCGCCGGCGCCATTGACCGTGCCGCCGGTGACCGGCGCACCGGGCGCCTTTTCCACCGGCACCGGCTCGCCGGTCAGCATGGATTCGTCGACGAAGGACGTGCCCTCGGTGACCACGCCATCCAGCGCCACGGTCTCGCCCGGGCGCACCTGCACCAGCGCGCCGACGGGAATGGCGTCGATGTCGGTTTCCTCCACCCCGGTCGCGGTCACCCGGCGGGCAGTCGTCGGGCGCAGCCGGGCCAACCGGGCGATGGCGGCGCCGGCCTTGCCCTTGGCCCGGGCCTCCAGATAGCGGCCGAGCAGCAGCAGGACGACGATCATCATCGCCGCTTCGAAATAGACGTGGTCGGCGCCCGCGGGCAGGAAGCCCGGCGCCATGGTGGCCACCACGGAATAGAGCCACGCCGAGCCGGCACCCAGCGCCACCAGGGCGTTCATGTCCGGCGCCATCCGCTTCAGGGCGGGAATGCCCTTGCGGAAGAACACGCCCCCCGGCACGCACAGCACGATGGTGGCGAGCAAGAGCTGGATCAGCCGCGACGGAAACACGCCGAGGGTGCCGAGGATCCAGTGATGGAAGGCCGGCACCATGTGGCCGCCCATTTCCATGATGAACACCGGCACGGTGAGCACCGCCGCCCAGAGGAAGGCGCGCTTCAGCCGCGCCGCCTCCACCTCGCGCTGGACCACGGGATCCGGCGGCGGCGGCGCGCCCTCGCCCAGCAGGCGGGCGTCATAGCCGGCAATCTCCACCGCCGCGACCAGATCCGACGGCGACACGGCGCCGGCGACTTCCGTCACCCGGGCGCGCTCCATGGCGAGGTTGACTTCCGCCGTCAGCACCCCCGGCACCTTCAGGAGCGCCTGCTCCACCCGGCCGACGCAGGAGGCGCATGTCATCCCCTCCACCACGAGATCGACGGTCTCGCGCGACACGTCATAGCCCGCCTCTTCCACGGCGCCGACGAGATCGGCGGCGGGCAGGTCGCGCGCCAGCGTCACCGTCGCCTTTTCGGTGGCCAGATTGACCGAGGCCGCGGCGACACCGGGCACCTTCGCCAGCGCCTTTTCCACCCGGCCGACACAGGAGGCGCACGTCATCCCCTCCACCGGCAAAGTGAGGGCGGCAGAGGCGGCAGGATCGGCAGGACGAGGCATGGGGAGCAGTCTCCGGGCAGGCGGGGCCACATGCGGACGGGCAGCACCCCTCGGGCGGTTCATCATCTGGTCAGGAGACTGGACCCTCCCATCATGGGAAGGTCAAGAGGGGATCAGACCGGATCAGCGAGGACGATCCGGCCATCGACCACCGTGACGGCGAGCGGCGCCAGCGCCTTGCCGCGGCAGGGACCGGAGACGCAGCGGCCGGTGGCGGCCTCGAAGCGGGCACCGTGGAAGGAGCAGACGAGCAGGCGCGGATCCTGCCGGTCGAGCAGCGGCGCGAGACCATCCCCCAGCGGCACGAAGGCATGGGGGCAGGCATCCACGAAGGCGCGCACCTGATCGCCGGCGCGGGTGACGAGCACCTCGCGCCGGCCCGTCCCCGCACCCACCGTCAGGCTGACGGCGCCGGGATCGGCCAGATCGGCCAGCGCCAGAAGATCGACCCGCCCGGTCATCGCCGTCTCCGTCAGAAGCGTTCCGCCCCGCTTTCCCGATGGGGATCGGGGAAGTCGCGGGTGAGCAGGAAGGAGATGCCGAACACCTTCGAGTTCACGTCGAAATGCAGGCTTTCCACCGGCTCGCCCCGGGTGGACACCGTGGTGAAGGCGGCGTCGAGCTGGGCGAGGTCGCGGGTCTCGATCAACAGGTGGAAATCGCCGAGGCCGGCGGGGCCAAGGCCGAGCTTGCGCCGCATCAGCCGCCACGAGACGATGCGGCCGCCGGCCTTCAGGTGATCGAGAAAGCGGGCGAGCGCGTCGGCAAATTCAAGATCGCCCACGCCGGGCTTCAGGGAGAAGAAGGCCTGATAGACATCCATGACGGACTTCCGGGATCCGGGAGAGCCCGGCAGGTTGCCAGGCGGGCAACTCTTATAGCAGAGACGTCCCCGCCCGTGCGGCGGCGGGCTCAGAACATGCCGGCCGCTTGCGCCGCGCCGCGGATTTCCCAGGCGCCTTCCACGATCATGCGCAGCGCCACATAGAGAATGACGCAGAGGCCGACATAGGCGATCCAGCGGAAACGCGAGAGCACGTTGGCAATCACCGAGGCGGCCAGACCCATCAGGCCGATGGAGAGGGCGAGTCCGGCCACCAGCACCGCCGGGTGCTCGAAGGCGGCCCCCGCCACCGCCAGCACATTGTCCAGCGACATGGAAACATCGGCGAGGATGATCTGCATCACCGCCTGCCGGAAGGTCTTGCGCACCGGCGGCGCGGCGGAACTCTCGGGCTTCGGATCGGCCTCGCCGAGGTCCGTCGCCTCGGCCACTTCGGCCGCCGCCTGCTCCTCCTCCCGGGCAGCCCGCAGCTCGCGCCACATTTTCCAGGCGACCCAGAGCAGCAGGATGCCGCCAGCAAACAGCAGGCCGATGATCTGCAGCAGTTCGGCCGTTACCCCGGCAAACAGGATGCGCAGCACGGTGGCCGCCGCCAGACCGACCAGAATCACCTTGCCGCGCTGTTCCCGCGGCAGACCGGCCGCCGCCATGCCGACGACGACGGCATTGTCGCCGGCCAGCACGACATCAATGAACACCACCTGGAAGAAGGCGGTGATCGCCTCCATCGGAAGCCACTCAAGAGACATGGGAGAAAAGTCCGAGCCTTTCGGACCCGCCGGACGGGCCCTTTTTCAAGCGACCGACGGGCCGCCTGCCCGGAGAAGCCGGACGTGACGTGCGAGGGGCCGGAGGGAGAAATATCCCGTCTCCCCGGGGGGCACGCCAGGCGTACACCCGAGGGACAGCAGATTTCTCATCGGTAACAGGGACATGAGAATCCGCATCGGGAATATCAGCGGAGTCCCGTTCAGGGGGCCTCGGCATCATACCAAAGATCCCTCAAAGGGACTCTTTGGTATTCCGATGCAGATTTCCCATGCCATTGGTGCATATGGGAAATCTTCAGTTCTTCAGGCGCAAGGTGCGGTCAGCACTTCGTGCGCCTGATATCAGATGGCCCGTGCGCCGCCGGATGGCAAGAGCGCAGACCCGCGCCGGGTGCAAGGCCGTCCCCCGCCGGGCGCCTGCAATCCCGCGCCTCTGTGGAATGCAGGTCCGGGGGTCGACAGGACGCGCGCCGCGCGGCAACTCTCTGATCTTCAGATCCCCCCGCTTCTCTGGCGGGCAGATCCCGAGCGCCAGCCCCCCGCGCCCACGGCCGCCCTTGCCTTGCGGGCGCCATCCGCCGTCCTCTCCCGCCTCCCCCGGGAAGGCCGGATGGTCCGCGACTTCCCGCCCGGCCCCCGCCGTCCCGGAAGCCGTCCGCCCCTCGGTTCGGCCGGTGTGCACCCAAGGCCTCGCGGACCCGCCCCCTGTCCGAGGACCCCGATGCCGAATCGCCGCTCCCCCCTGCCGCCCATCGACCCGCGCCTGATCGAAATCGCCCCGGAAGTGCGCGATGCCCTGCAGCGCGGCCGGCCGGTGGTGGCGCTGGAATCCACCATCGTCACCCATGGCATGCCCTTCCCGGAAAATGTCGAGACCGCCGTGTCGGTGGAAGCCGTGGTGCGGGATCGCGGCGCGGTGCCGGCCACCATCGCCGTGCTGGATGGCCGCATCCGCGTCGGGCTCGATGCCGCCACCCTGCGCCGGCTGGGGCAAGCCCGGCCGGTGGAAAAGGCCTCGCGGCGGGATCTCGCCGCCGTGCTCGCCGCCCGGATGCCGGCGGGCACCACGGTGTCGGCCACCATGCTCATTGCCCACCGGGTCGGCATCGCCGTGTTTGCCACCGGCGGCATTGGCGGCGTGCACCGCGGCGCCGAGACGAGCTTCGACATTTCCGCCGATCTCGACGAGCTCGGCCGCACGCCGGTGGCCGTGGTCTGCGCCGGGGCCAAGGCGATCCTGGACATTCCGAAGACGCTGGAGCTGCTGGAAACCCGCGGCGTTCCCGTAATCGGCTACCGCACCGACGACTTCCCGGCCTTCTTCGCCCGCTCCTCCGGCGTGCCAGTGCCGCGCCGCATGGACCGCGCCGCCGACATTGCCGCCCTCATCGACATCCAGCACCGGCTGGGGCTGGAGGCCGGCATTCTCGTCGCCAACCCGATCCCGGTGGAAGATGCGCTCTCGCCGGCCATCATGGAGCGCGCCATCCGCGAGGCCGTAGCAGAAGCCGATGCCGCCGGCATCCGCGGCAAGGACGTGACGCCCTTCCTGCTCGCCCGCCTCGTCGACATCACCGAGGGTCGCAGCCTGCAGGCCAACATCGCCCTCATCCGCGACAATGCCGGACTTGCCGCCGACATCGCCGGCGCCCTCTCCGACCAGCGCCGGACCGCGGGCTGATCCGCCCCGTCGCCCGGCATATTCCCGGGGCGCCCCGGCTCTCGGGGCGCTCCGGACGCCAGAATCATTCGACGGCCACGATCACGTCGGACGACTTGATGACCGCATAGGCCTCATCGCCGACCTTCAGCCCCAGATCCGCCGCCGCCTCGTTGGTGATGGCCGAGGTGATGACCGAGCCGGAGGCAATCTCGATGCGGACATGGGTGGTGACGGCGCCGGTGACCAGACCGACGACCTTGCCCCTGAGGATGTTGCGGGCGGACAGCTTCATGGCAAAACTCCGTTTTTTCCTGCCGGATCAGCCGATCACGGCGACATCGAAGAGATAGCCGACGCCATAGGTGAAGCCGGCGGCGACGAGACCGATGGCAATCTGGCGCAGCGCCGAGAAGCCGACGCCGCGGCCAGTGAACAGCGATGTGCCCGCGCCGATGGTCGCCAGCGCCAGCGCGCTGAAGGCGAGGCTGCCGAACACCGCCAGATAACCCGACATCAGGAAGAAGGGCGCAATCGGAAAGATCGCGCCGATGGAAAACAGCACGAAGGACGTGCCGGCCGCGATCCACGGGGACCCGCCGAGATCTTCCGGGTCCAGCCCCAGTTCTTCCCGGGTCAGCGTGTCCAGCGCGGTTTCCGGCTGGCTGAGCAGCCGGTCGGCCAGTGCCCGCGCCTGGTCCTCGTCCAGCCCCTTGGCCTGATAGATGAGGATCAGCTCTTCCCGCTCCTCGTCGGGCACCTCGCGCAGCTCGTCGGCCTCGGTGGCGATCTGCTTGGCGGCCAGCTCGCGGGCATTGGTCACCGACAGCCATTCGCCCATGGCCATGGAGCAGGCGCCGGCCACCAGCCCGGCGAGACCGGCAATCAGCACCTCCTTGCCGCCGCCCGACGCGCCGGCAACGCCCATCACCAGACTGAGATTGGAGACCAGACCATCATTCGCCCCCATGACGGCGGCGCGCAGCGCATTGCCGCCGCCACCGCGGTGGCGCCCTTCCAGCGAGGAAATGATCGGGCCGGTGAGGCCACCGCGCCCGGCGGCGGCCCGCATCAGCCGGGCATGGGAGCGCTCGGCCGCCGGCAGCCCCGCAGCAGCCGCATCGGACTGGTCGTCATAGGCGGCGCTGTCGCGGGCCTCGTTGTCGGCCACCGTCGGCAGCACGAAGGACGGGCCGAACCAGCGCGCCAGCCGCGCGAGCACCCGGGCGCGAAAGCTCGGCCGCGGCGCCGGCCCGCCCGTCTCCCCCAGCCGGGAGCGCCAGAAATTGCCGTGGGAGGTCTCGATTTCCGACAGACGCCGGTAGACGCCGGAGAGCTTGGGATCCGGCTCGGCATCGGCCAGCGCCGAATAGAGCGCGGCACCATCGACCTCGCCCTGGAGATTGTCCGCAATCCGTTTCCGGTCGGCCGGGTCCGCCATCTGTCCGCTCCTCGCCGCATCCCGCGCCCTCGCCCGGCGCATCCGGCAAAAGCATAGCGAGTTCGGCCGTTTGCGGAAGCCGGGATCAGACCGGATAGCCGGCGGCGGGTATCAGACCGGATGGCCGGCGCGCTTCAGCCGGACGATGGCCAGATCCAGCGCCGAGAGGAAGGCCGAGCGGTCCCGGGCCGAAAAGGCCGGCGGGCCCCCGGTTTCCATGCCGGCGGAGCGCAGGGAATCCATGAGATTGCGGGTGGCCAGCGCCATGCCGATGCTATCGGGCGTGAAGCCCTTGCCGGTGGGGGCCAGCACCACGGCACCGGCCTTCACCGCCCGGTCGGCCAGCGGCACATCCGCCGTCACCACGATGGAGCCGGGGCGCGCATGCTCCACGATCCAGTCGTCCGCGACATCGGGCCCGGCCGCCACGATCACCGGCCGGATGAACGGCTCGCGCGGCAGGCGCAGGCCACTGTTGGCCACCACATAGGTCGTCACGCCGTGGCGCTCGGCCACCCGGAACACTTCCGCCTTCACCGGGCACGCGTCGGCATCGACGAGGATTTCGATCGCCGCCGGCCCGGTTGCTGCCGCCGTGGCCTCGCTGTCTCCGGTCATCGCGCCCTCCCCGTCCAAACGGCCCGACACCGCACTTAAAATCCCCGGCCGCTGACCGCAAGCCCGGAAGCGGAGAGCAACGAACAAGTAAACAGCCCGCACAAGCAAAGAGGGGCCGCCCCAAGGACAGCCCCTCCCCGTATCAAACCGCGTTCCGGAGGACGAAGCCCCGGACAAGCCCGCAACTTACGCGGCGTAACCCTTCAGAGAGGCAAGGATCCAGCCGAACGCGCGCGGAGACCGCGGATCGAGACGATGAGACACTGGATCACCTCCTTTCAATACGTTGCCGATGACTTGAGTGTACGTAGGACCCCGCCTGCTGCAAAGCGAAAAATGCGGCTGCACGCCTTCGACAAAGGGAGATGCGACAATTGCGCATCGCCCGCCCGGCCCGCTTCATCCAAACGGCGAATGAAAACCGCCCGCGGACACGCAAAAGGCGTCCGCGGGCGACAGGAAGCGTGCGAAAGCGGCGGACTCCGGGAGACTTGCCGTCAGTGCGCCTCGTCCCAGTTGCGGGCGGCGCGGGCGTCCACCTTGAGGGGCACCTTGAGCTGGATGGCCGGCTCGGCGGCCCCCTCCATGACGGCGGTCACCACCGGCACCGTCGCCTCGGCGGCCTCCTCCGGCACCTCGAAGATCAGTTCGTCGTGCACCTGCAGCAGCATCCGCGCCGGCGATCCGGCGTCGGCCAAAGCCTTTTCCATGCGCACCATGGCGCGGCGGATGATGTCGGCGGCCGAGCCCTGAATGGGGGCGTTGATGGCGGCACGTTCCTGGAAGGCACGCATGGCCGGATTCTTGGCGTCGATCTCCGGATAGTGCGCCTTGCGGCCGAAGATCGTCTGGACATAGCCATGGGCGTGGGCGAACTGCTTCACCTCGTCCATATAGGCGCGGATGCCGGGGAAGCGCTCGAAATAGCGCTTGATGTAGGCGCCCGCCTCCTCCCGGCCGATGCCGAGCTGGTTGGCCAGGCCAAAGGCCGAGATGCCGTAGATGATGCCGAAATTGATCGCCTTGGCGCGGCGGCGCACCATCGGATCCATGCCCTGAACCGGCACGCCGAACATTTCCGACGCCGTCATGGCGTGAATGTCGATGCCATCGGCGAAGGCCTGCCGCAGCGCCGGCACATCGGCGATATGGGCGAGCACGCGCAATTCGATCTGGCTGTAGTCGGCGGAAATCAGGGTGTTGCCCGGGGTGGCGATGAAGGCGGAGCGGATGCGCCGGCCCTCCTCGGTGCGCACCGGGATATTCTGCAGGTTCGGCTCCGATGACGACAGCCGCCCGGTGGTGGTCGATGCCAGCGCATAGCTGGTGTGGACGCGCTGGGTCTGCGGGTTGATGAAGGTCGGCAGCGCATCGGTATAGGTGGATTTCAGCTTGGACAGCTGGCGCCACTGCAGGATCTTCTTCGGCAGCTCATGCCCTTCGGCTGCCAAATCGTCCAGAATGTCGGCGCCGGTGGCCCAGGCGCCGGTCTTGGTCTTCTTGGCGCCGGGCAGGCCAAGCTTGCCGAAGAGGATATCGCCGAGCTGCTTGGGCGAGCCGACATTGAAGCTCTCGCCGGCAAGTTCATGAATCTCGGCCTCCACCCGCGCCATGCCTTGCGCGAACTCCCCCGACAGCCGGGAGAGGATCTGCCGGTCGACGGCGATGCCGCGGGCCTCCATGCGCGCCAGCACCGGCGCCATCGGCCGCTCCAGCCGCTCATAGACCATGACCATGGCCTCCGCCGGCAGCCGCGCCTTCAGCACCTGCCACAGGCGGAAGGTGACATCGGCATCCTCGGCCGCATAGGCCGTCGCCGTGTCGATGGGCACCCGGTCGAAGGTGATCTGGTTCTTGCCGCTGCCGGCCACCTCCTTGAACGGGATCGGGGCATGGCCGAGATATTTCACCGACAGTTCGTCCATGCCATGGCCGTTGCGCCCGGCATCCAGCGCATAGGACATCAGCATCGTGTCGTCGAAGGGCGCAATCTCGATGCCCTGACGCAGGAAGACCAGCCAGTCATATTTGATGTTCTGGCCGATCTTCAGCACCGCGGGATCTTCCAGCAGCGGCTTCAGCAGCGAAATCGCCTCGGCCACCGGAATCTGTCCCTCCACCAGCCCATTGCCGCCGAAAAGATCATCGCTGCCGGCCTTGTGGAGCAGCGGGATATAGCAGGCCCGGCCGGGCGCGACGGCAAGCGAGATGCCGACCAGATCCGCCTGCATCGGATCGAGACCCGTGGTCTCGGTGTCGACGGCGACGACACCGGCGGCCCGCGCCTCGGCAATCCACGCCGCCAGCCGGACACCATCGCGCACGGTCTCGTAAGCCGCGCGGTCGACGGGCGTGATGGAGGCATGGCCAGCGCGCAGCGCCGCCAGACCGGCCGGCGTGGCGGCGGTGTCGGAATTGGCCTTCTGGGTGGCGATCGGCTGGGCGCGGCCGGCAGGCGCTGCCGCCCCCTCCCCGGCCGGGGCGGGCAGACCATCGGCATCAGGAATGGCGAAGGCCGGATCCGGCGCCACGGCGGCGGGATCGACATGGTAGAGCTCGGCGACGCGCCGGGTGATGGTGGTGAATTCCAGCGCCTTCAGGAAGGCCACCAGCCGTTCGCCATCGGGATGGGGCACCACCAGCTTGTCCAGCGGCTCGGGCACCGGCGCGGCATCGTCCAGCTTCACCAGCTGGCGCGAGATGCGGGCGAGATCGGCATGGGCAATCAGATTCTCGCGCCGCTTCGGCTGCTTGATCTCGCTGGCGCGGGACAACAGCGTGTCGAGATCGCCATAGTCGGTGATGAGCTGGGCCGCGGTCTTGATGCCGATACCGGGCACGCCGGGCACGTTGTCGGTGGCATCCCCCGCCAGCGCCTGCACATCGACCACCTTTTCCGGCGGCACACCGAAATAGGCGACGACTTCCTCTTCCCCGATCAGCCGCTCGGCCCGGAAGGACGACTTGGCCTTGTCGCCGGAAGCCGGGTCGAACATCGTGACGCCCGGGCGGATGAGCTGCATCAGATCCTTGTCGGCCGAGACGATCAGCACCTCGGCACCGGCCGCCACCGCCTGCTTGGCATAGGCGGCAATCAGGTCGTCGGCCTCGTAGCCGCCGAGTTCGATCGGGTGCATGCCAAAGGCGGAGACGGCGGCGCGCATCAGCGGAAACTGCGGCACCAGATCTTCCGGCGGCTCCGGCCGGTGCGCCTTGTAGGCGGGATAGATCTCCTTGCGGAAGGATTTCTCCGACTTGTCGAAGATGATTGCCAGATGGGTCGGCGTCTGTCCGGCAGCACCATCCTGCAGAAACTGCAGGAGCTTGGTGCAGAACAGCCGCACCGCCCCGGTGGGCAGGCGGTCGGAGCGATAATTATACTTGCGATCCTGATTTACCGACTGGAAATAGGCGCGAAAGATGAAGGACGAGCCATCGACCAGAAACACCCGGTCGCCGGGGCCGGGGGCGCGGGCAGCCGTGACGCCGGCGGGGGATGCGCTGTCGGTCATGGGCAGTTCCCGTCCTGTTCCCTGTCGCAGCCGGGCGGAGAGACCCGGCCCGAATATGCTAATCGTTTGAAAAGAAATCGCAATTCATCAGACTGCGCGGCGCGAGGATCCGGCATCCGGCCGGCCGCGTCAAGCCCGCCGCGCACGGCCGGGGCTGGCGCCTCATCCGCACGCTCGTGATAGGATAGGGCGCCTTACCCGAGTCCTACCGCCAGTCAGGAAGCCCCATGCCCCGACGGTCCGGCCCGTCCTCCTCCCGCCTCGCGGTCGTCGATCTGGCCCGCGGCCTCGCCCTGATTGCGATGGTCGTCTACCATTTCTCGTGGGATCTCAGTTATTTCCGCTATGTGCCGTGGAATGTCTCGTTCGGGCCGGAATGGAAGCTGTTCGCCCGCGCCATCGCCACCAGCTTCCTGATCCTGGCCGGCCTGTCGCTGGTGCTGGCGCGCACTGCCAGCTGGATGGCCTATCTGAAGCGGCTGGGGCTCATCACGGCGTCAGCGCTGGCGATCACCGGTGTCACCTTCTGGATGATGCCGGACCGCTTCATCTTCTTCGGCATCCTGCACGCCATCGCCTTGTTCAGCGTGATCGGCCTCGCCTTCCGCTCCGCACCCGTCTGGCTGATTGCGGCGGCCGCCATTGTCTCGGCCGGACTGCCCTTCGTCGCGTCCGCCGAACTCTTCGACGCGCGCTTTCTGGAGTTCCTCGGCCTCGGCACGAAGCCGCCGCTCTCCAATGATTATGTGCCGGTTTTCCCGTGGTTTGCGGCCTATCTCACCGGCATCGGGCTGGGGCGCTGGGTGGAGGCGCGGCGCGATCGCATCGCCCGCATCCGCCTCGGAACCGGGCGCATCGGCGGCGGCATCGGCACCGCCGGCCGGCATACGCTCGCGATCTACCTCATCCATCAGCCAGTGCTGATGGGCCTGCTCTACGGCCTCACCTTCGTGCTGCCGCAGCCGGCCGCCACCCCCGGCCCCGAGACGGTGGCCGCCTATCTCGACACCTGCCGCCGCAGCTGCCAGAGCGGCGGCGGCGAGGCCGGCTTCTGCGCCCGCCATTGCAGCTGCACCGCCGATTCCATCATTGATGCGGGCCTGTGGGGGCCGGCGGGCACCGGCACCATGACCGACGCCCAGCGCGCCCGCTTCCGTGTGCTGATTGCCACCTGCCGGGCGGCCAGCGCCGACACGCCGCAAAATCTGCTGCCGTTCAGCGCCCCCCCGGCCCCGTCTCGCGACGCGCCATGAAGGCCAGCCGCTCGAACAGGTGCACATCCTGCTCATTCTTCAGGAGCGCACCATGGAGCGGCGGGATCACCTTGCGCGGATCGCGCTCGGACAGGAGCATCGGGTCGATGTCCTCCACGGTGAGCAGCTTGATCCAGTCGAGCAGCTCCGAGGTGGACGGCTTCTTCTTGAGGCCGGGCACATTGCGGACCTCGAAGAACAGCCGCAGTGCCTCGGCCAGCAGCCGCTTCTTGATGTCGGGGAAATGGACCTCGACGATCTCCGCCATGGTCTCGGCATCGGGGAAGCGGATATAGTGGAAGAAGCAGCGGCGCAGGAAGGCGTCCGGCAGCTCCTTCTCGTTGTTGGAAGTGATGATGACCACGGGCCGGTGCGCCGCCTTGACGGTCTCGCCGGTCTCGTAGACATGAAATTCCATGCGGTCGAGTTCCTGCAGAAGATCATTCGGAAACTCGATGTCGGCCTTGTCGATCTCGTCGATCAGCAGAACGACGCGCTCCGGCGCCGTGAAGGCTTCCCAGAGCTTGCCCTTCCTGATGTAGTTGGAAATATCCGACACCCGGGGGTCGCCGAGCTGGCCGTCGCGCAGGCGCGACACCGCATCATATTCATAAAGCCCCTGCTGCGCCCGGGTGGTGGACTTGATGTTCCACTCCAGCATCGGCACGCCCAGCGCCGTCGCGATCTCGCGGGCCAGCACCGTCTTGCCGGTGCCGGGCTCGCCCTTCACCAGCAGCGGCCGCTGCAGGGTGATCGCGGCGTTGACGGCGACCTTCAGATCGTCGGTCGTGACATAATTCTCGGTGCCGGCAAAGCGCATCGACGGGCCTCCATTCCTCTTGGGGCACATGGTAAGGGCCCGCCGCGCCGCGGTCCACCGCCCTGCCCGTCCGCCGCCCGGACGGACCGGTGGCGTCTCTACCGTGAGAGAAAAATTTGCTCCCCGCCCCCGGTGATCCGGGCCCCGGCGAGCCTTGCGGCCAATCCCGAGTTCCCCTATCGGAAATAGGTGACGCCGCAGCCGGTGCCGCTTCCGATGCCGGCCGGTGGCCTCCGCTTTCCGCGCGCGGACCGTGCGTGCGCGGCCCAGAACACGCACGGCGCCCGTGTCCAATCGAGCCCCCGAACCCGGCGCCCCCAGGCGACCGGGCCGGTTTTGTTGCGGAAGGGGTATATTTTTCTCATTCTGAGGCGAGACTGAAAAATTGATGCGGCGCGCTCCGGCGCGCGCCCCGCTATCACTCCGGAACTGTCACGGAGTGTCGCCGCCATGTCCGGTCCCGATGCCGCAAAGCTTGATGTCTTCCCCGCCTTCCACCGGGTTGGCGGACGCACGGTGCTGATTGCCGGCAACGGCGCGGCGGCAGTCGCCAAGCTGCGGCTTCTGGCCGAAACCTCGGCGCACCTTGTGGTGCTGGCCGATGCGCCCGAAGCCGCCCTTCTCGACGCCATCGCCGACACCGGCGCCGAGCTGCGCCCGCACACCCTGACCACAGCCGATCTCACGGGCGCCGCCCTCCTGTTTCTGGCCACCGGCGACACCGCGGAGGATGACCGCGCGGCCACGCTGGCGCGGGCCGCCGGCGTGCCGGTGAATGTGGTCGACCGGCCGGACGCCTGCGATTTCATCGTGCCGGCGCTAGTCAACCGGGCCCCGGTCGCGGTCGCCATTTCCACCGCCGGCACGGCGCCGGTGCTGGCCCGGCTGGTGCGCGCCCGCATCGAGGCGGCGCTGCCGGAGGGTCTTGGCCGCATCGCGACGCTCGCCCGGCGTCTGCGCGACGAGGTGAGCGCCCGTCTGCCCGATGCCGGCGCCCGCCGCCGCTTCTGGGCCACCCTGTTCACCGGCGCCCCCGCCCGCTTTGCCGCCGCCGGCCGCCTGCTGCCGGCCGAAGCCGCCGCCCGCGCCCTGCTGGCGAGCGCGGAAGAGGTCCGCCCGGGCTTCGTCTCGCTGGTGGGTGCCGGGCCCGGGGCAACCGACCTTCTGACGCTGCGCGCCCTCTCGGCCCTTCAGGATGCCGACGTGATCGTCTACGACCGGCTGGTGCCCGAGGCGATCATCGCGCTTGGCCGGCGCGAGGCGGAGCGCCTCAGCGTCGGCAAGGCCAAGGGCGCCCATTCGGTGCCCCAGGAAAAGATCAATGCGCTCCTCGTCGCGCTGGCCCGGGCGGGCAAGCGGGTGGTGCGGCTGAAGAGCGGCGACCCCCTGGTGTTCGGCCGGGCCGGCGAGGAAATTGCCGCGCTGCGCGATGCCGGCATCGCCCATGAGGTGGTGCCCGGCATTTCCGCCGCCTTTGCGGCCGCCGCCTCCCTCACCCTGCCGCTGACGCTGCGCGGCGTCGCCTCCCATCTGGTGCTGGCCACCGGCCATGACCGCGACGGCCGCACCTTCCCCGACTGGGGCGGGCTGGTGCTGGCGGGCGCGACAGTGGCCGTCTATATGGGCCGCTCGGTGGCGGGCCCGGTTGCCGCCCGGCTGCGCGAGGCGGGGCTCGACGCCACCACGCCGGTGGTGGCCGTGGAAAATGCGGCGCGTGCCGACGAGCGGGTGTTTGCCGGCCAGCTCACCGATCTCGATGCCCTCGCCGACCGGGATGATCTCGCCGGCCCCGTGCTGTTCCTCATCGGCCGGGCCGTTGCCGAGGCCGATCTCTCGACTGCCGAACCCCTGCGCGCCGCCCTTGCGCGCGCCGCCTGACGGAAGACCGATGACCAGAGCTGCCCCCCGCCTCAAGGCCGTGACCGCCAACAGCCTGCGCGACGGCGATGTCGTGTTTCTGGATCCCCGCGGCGGCTGGACCCGGGCGATCGAGGCCGCCGCCACCTTTGACGACGCCGCCGCCCTTGAGGCCGCTCTGGCCACCGGCGCCCGGGCGGTTGCCGAGACCCTTGTGGTCGGCGTCTACGCCATCGACGTGACCCGGGACGGTGTCCGGGTGATCCCGTCCCACATCAAGGAGCGGATCCGCGCCGCCGGCGGCCCCACCATGGCCGTCGGCCCGGCCGCGTCCCTGAGCGCCTGAACCGGTTAAGGACTCGACCATGTATCGCTATGACGAATTCGACCGGACTTTCGTGGACGCCCGCGTGGCACAGTTCCGCGATCAGGTGGAGCGCCGCCTCTCCGGCGAGCTGACGGAAGACCAGTTCAAGCCGCTGCGGCTGATGAACGGCCTCTATCTCCAGCTCCACGCCTACATGCTGCGCATCGCCGTGCCCTATGGCACGCTGGCGCCGAAGCAGATGCGCATGCTCGCCCGCATCGCCCGGGAGTATGACCGCGGCTACGGCCACTTCACCACGCGCCAGAACCTGCAGTTCAACTGGCCGAAGCTGGAGCAGATCCCCGATATTCTGGCCCTTCTGGCCGATGTCGAGATGCACGCCATCCAGACCTCGGGCAACTGCATCCGCAATGTCACCGCCGATCATTTCGCCGGCGCCGCGCCGGACGAGATCGTCGATCCGCGCCCGATGGCCGAGATCATCCGGCAGTGGTCGTCCCTGCACCCGGAATTCTCCTTCCTGCCGAGGAAGTTCAAGATCGCCGTCTCCGGTGGCGAGACCGACCGCGCCGCGATCCGCTTCCACGACATCGGCCTGCAGGTGGCAAGGGCCGAGGACGGCAGCATCGGCTGGGAAGTCTGGGTCGGCGGCGGTCTCGGCCGCACGCCCATGGTCGGCCGGCTCATCAACCCGTTCGTGCCGGCCTCGGACCTGCTCGCCTATCTGGAAGCGGTGCTGCGCGTCTACAATCTGGAAGGGCGGCGGGACAACAAGTACAAGGCCCGCATCAAGATTCTGGTGCACGAGACCGGCATCGAGGAGATCCGCGCCTCGGTTGCCGAGGAGTTCGCGCGCATCCGCGGCGGCGCCCTCACCGTGCCCGAGGCGGAGCTTGCCGCCATCACCGCCTATTTCGCCCCGCCGGCCTTTGCCGAGAAGCCGGCCGTCTCCGCCGCGCTGGAGGCGGCCAAGGCCGCCGATCCGGCGTTTGCCGCCTGGGTCGCCCAGAATGTCCGGCCCCACAAGGTGCCGGGCTATGCCTCGGTCACCATCTCGCTGAAGCCCATCGGCGGCATCCCCGGCGACATCACCGCCGACCAGATGGAGGCCGTGGCCGACATTGCCGAGGCCCACGCCTTCGCCGAGATCCGGGCCAGCCACGAGCAGAATCTCGTGCTGCCCCATGTGGCCCTCGATGACCTCAAGGCCGTGTTCGACGGTCTGGTGGCCGCCGGGCTGGCCACCGCCAATGCCGGCCTCGTCACCGACATCATCGCCTGCCCGGGTCTCGACTATTGCGCGCTGGCCAACGCCCGCTCGATCAACATCGCCCAGGGCATCTCCGAGCGCTTCGGCGCGGCCGAGCGGCAGCAGGAAATCGGCCCGCTGGCGATCAAGATTTCCGGCTGCATCAATGCCTGCGGCCATCATCATGTCGGCCACATCGGCATTCTCGGCGTCGACCGCAAGGGCGAGGAAGTCTACCAGATCACGCTGGGCGGCGCGCCCGGCGTGGATGCCGCCATTGGCAAGATCATCGGCCCCGGCTTCACCACCGACACCATCGTCGATGCGGTCGAGACCGTCGTGAACACCTATGTGACCCTGCGCGAAAGCCCGACCGAACCCTTCCTGGTGGCCTATCGCCGGCTGGGCGATGCGCCCTTCAAGGAGGCCCTCTATGGCGCCGCTTGATGCCCCCCTGCCGGCCGGCCCTGCCGCGCCGGTCCTGTCTCCGGCCGAAGGCGCCGCGCTCGCCCGCGCGGCCCGGCTGGATGCCCTGCACGGATCCAAGGACGCCGCCGGCATCCTCCGGGCGGCCATCGCGGCCTTTCCGGGCAAGCTGGCGCTGGTCTCCTCCTTCGGCGCCGATGCGGCGACGCTGCTGCATCTGGTCTCCACCGTCGAGCCGTCCCTGCCGGTGATCTTCATCGACACCGGCAAGCATTTCGGCGACACCCTCACCTACCGCGACCGTCTCGTCGCCCGCTTCGGCCTCACCGACGTGCGCTCGGTCGGCCCGGATCCGGAGCGGCTGGCCGCCGAGGATCCCGAGGGCGCCCTGTGGTTCCACGAGGCCGACCGTTGCTGCGCCGTGCGCAAGGTGGAGCCGCTGGCCCGCGCCCTGGAAGGCTTCGACGCCTGGATCACCGGACGCAAGCGCTATCAGGCCGCCACACGCTCGGGCCTCCACGCCTTCGAGGCCGATGGCGCCAGGGTGAAGGTCAATCCGCTGATCGCGTGGAGCCGGGACGACGTCCACGCCTACATCACCACCCACGACCTGCCGCCCCACCCCCTCGTTGCCCAGGGCTTCCCCTCCATCGGCTGCATGCCCTGCACCGATCGCGTCGCCCCCGGCGAGGACGAACGGGCCGGCCGCTGGCGCGGTCAGGCCAAGACCGAATGCGGCATCCATCTGGGGCTCGTCGGGCGCGAGAAGGACGGGTCGGGGATCTGACCTTTTCGGGGGGCGACTGTCCCCGAGCCCCCGTCCGGGAGGAGCAGCCTCCCGGACCCTTCAGTTTTTCTGGACTTCAAGACAAGGGACGCTCCGGGCACCGGCCCGGCGATCGGCCTCCCGGAGACAGCCTCATGTCCGACCTCTACCGCGCCGGCCGTTTCGAGCCTGACGACTGGACCGTGATTGCCGCCGATGCCCCGGTGCCGGCCGAGGGCAAGGCCCTGCTGCCGCTCGCCCGCTGGCTTACCGAGCGCGACACCCTTGCCGGCGACAACCGCCCTCTCGGCGTGATCGTGCAGCCGGGCGAGGACGTGCGCGCGCTCGCCCCCGACCTCTCCCGCCTTGCCGTCATCGCTCTGGCCTTCCCGGCCTTCACCGATGGCCGCGGCTATTCCTCCGCCCGCATCCTGCGCGAGGAACTGGGGTTCCGCGGCGAACTGCGCGCCACTGGCGACGTGCTTCTCGATCAGGTGCCGCATTTCCACCGCTGCGGCTTCGATGCCCTCATCATCACCAACGGCCCGACCCGGGCCGCGCTGACCCGCGGCCACATCCCCGATGTCGCGCTCCGCATGCAGCCGACCGGCGTCGGCGACGAGGTCGCCGCCGGCGGGCGGCCGTGGCGGCGGCGGGTCATCTGAGATCCCCCCGGGTCTCCGCCATCGCCCGCTCCAGCACGGCGAAGATGCGGGGATCCGCACACTGGGCGACGTTGAAGCGCAGCCGGTCGCCGGCACTGCGGGACACGCTGAAGACGTCGCCCGGGGCCAGCACCACGCCCTCGGCCAGCGCCCGACGGGCAACCGCCGCAGCGTCCAGCCCGTCGGGCAGCCGGCCCCACAGGAACATGCCCGCCACCGGCCGGGGATCGGCGACGATCCCCAGCGCCTCCAGCCGGGCAAGGGTGGCCGACATCGCCCCGGCCAGCCGGTCGCGCAGCGCCTCCACATGGCGGCGATAGCTGCCATCGGAGAGCAGCGTCAGCATGAGATCCGCCGACAGCCGCGGCGGGCCGAACCGGGTGGCCAGCGCCAGATCGGCCAGCTCCTCGATCCAGTCGGCCCGCGCCGCGATGAAGCCGCAGCGCACCGCCGCCGTCAGCGTCTTGGAAAAGCTCCCCACCTGCACCACGCGGTTCAGCCCGTCAAAGGCCGCATAGCGCGGCGACGGCACCGGCTCGAAATCCGCGAAAATGTCGTCCTCCACCACGACGAGATCGGCGGCTTCCGCCAGCGTCAGGATCTGGTGAGCGACACCCGGCGACAGGGTGCCGCCGGTCGGATTGTGCAGCGCCGAGTTGGTGACGTAGAGCCGCGGCGTGTGCGCCGCCAGCGCCGCCCGGAAGGCCGCCACATCCGGCCCGGCCGGGGTGCGCGCAACGCCGATCGCCTCCACCCGGTGGGCGGCCAGCAAGGCGCGGAAATTGAAATAGCAGGGATCGTCGATCAGCACCCGGTCGCCGGGGGCGAGCAGGAAGCGGCACACCAGGTCGATCGCCTCGGTGCCGGAGCCGGTGACGAGCAGGCTGTCCGGCCCGGCGGGAACCTGCCGCTCCCCCAGCCGGCGCGCCAGCAGCCCGCGCAGCCGGGCATTGCCGGAGGGCTCGGAATAATCCGTCAGCGCGACAAGCTCCGCCCGGGCCGCTGTCTTCAGCGCCCGGCGCAGCGCCGCCTCGGGCATCCATTCCGGCGGCAGCCAGCCGCAGCCGGGCCGCAGCATCTCCGGCCCCGCCTCCAGCGACTGGCGCGACACCCACAGGGGATCCACCTCGCGATCCAGCCGCGGACCGATGCGGGCCAGCGTCAGCGGAGCCAGCGGCGCCGAGACATAGAAGCCGGAGCCCGGCCGCGACCGGATCACGCCATCGGCGGCCAGCCGCTCATAGGCCTCCACCACCGTCGACACCGACACCCCGAGGGTCTGCGCCGCCTGCCGCACCGAGGGCAGCCGCGCCCCCGGCGTCAGCTGCCGGGTGGCGATGCGCCCGCGGATCGCGGCCATCACCGCCTCGATCCGGGTGGCCGGCGGGTCCGTTCCGGCTGAAAGTGTGGCCAACCGTATTGCTCCTGATCCCCATACAGTTCTCGCCGATTGTACTGGTCCGTGCCTGTTCCGTCGAGCCGGTACCGGCAACAAGGGAAGCCGGACAGCAACAGGCAGGCGGGCACAGGGCATGGACCGGACGACGGATGGCTGGGTGAGCGGCTTCATCGGCATGGCGATCTTTTCGGGTTCGCTGCCGGCGACCCGGCTGGCGGTGGCCGGCTTCGATCCGCTGTTCCTCACCGCTGCCCGGGCGACGATTGCCGGCCTGATTGCCCTTGGCCTGCTGCTGCTCCTGCGCGAGCGGCTGCCGAAACGGGCGGATCTGCTGCCGCTGGCCCTTGTTGCCGGCGGGGTGGTGGTCGGCTTTCCGCTGCTGACGGCGCTGGCGCTGCGGCACATGACATCGGCGCAGTCGACCGTCTTCATCGGCCTGCTGCCGCTCTCCACCGCCCTCTTCGGCGTGGCGCTGGGGGGCGAGCGGCCGCGGCCGGCCTTCTGGCTGTGTGCGCTGGCCGGCAGCGCGCTGGTGGCGGGCTTTGCGTGGGCACGCGGCGGCGGCGGGCTCTCCCGCGGCGACGTGCTGATGCTGGCCGCCATTCTCGTCTGCGGCGCCGGCTATGCCATGGGCGGCCGGCTGTCGCGCCGTCTCGGCGGCTGGCAGGTGATCTCGTGGGCCCTCGTGCTCGCCTTGCCGGCCATGGTGGCGGGAAGTTTCGTCACCCTGCCCGCCACCACGGGCAACGTGCCGGCGGCGGCGTGGGCGGGCCTTGCCTATGTCGCCCTGTTCAGCATGCTGATCGGCTTCTTCTTCTGGTATCGCGGCCTGGCGCTGGGCGGCATCGCCGCCGTCGGCCAGCTCCAGCTGCTGCAGCCCCTGCTCGGACTGGCGCTGGCCGCCCTCCTCCTCGGCGAGACCGTGGAACCGATGCTTCTCGCCGTCACCGCCGGAGTGATCGTTTGCGTCGCCGGCGCGCGGATGTTCGCCCGCTGAAGTCTATCTGCCAGAGACAGGAGATGCTGACCGGATCCTGTCTCTGAAGAAGTTCAGATTTCCCATATGCACCAATGGCATGGAAAATCTGCATCGGAATACCAAAGAGTCCCTTTCAGGGATCTTTGGTATTACTTCTGAAACACGAACGCCGCGCCGACCGCAATGAAGGCAAAGCCGATGCCCTGCTTCCAGCTGATCGCCTCGCCCAGATAGGCCCAGGAGAAGATCACGAAGATCGTCAGGGTAATGACTTCCTGAATGGTCTTCAGCTGGGCGGCCGAATAAACCGAATGGCCGATCCGGTTGGCCGGCACGGCAAAGCAATATTCGATGAACGCGATGCCCCAGCTGATGAGGATGACCGGCAGCAGGGAGGCCTGGGGAAATTTCAGGTGGCCGTACCACGCAAAGGTCATGAACAGGTTGGAGCAGACCAGCAGCAGGATCGGCACGAGATAGGCCACGAGGCCGGGGCCGGCAATTGCGGACATGGGCGAAATCCGGAGGAGACGCGGGAGAAGCGTCGGAAACTTCTTACACCAGGCGCATCAAGTGCTGACCGCACCATGCGCCTGAAGAGCAACAGATTTCTCATATGCCCCAATGGCATGAGAAATCTGCACCGGAATACCAAAGGATCCTTTCCAAGGGC